>CP073749.1:637879-1275758 GCA_024398055.1 bacterium SCSIO 12741
GCCTTTGAAATGCCTGAAGAAAAAGCCCAACAGGTGCAATACCTCAAAGGCCGAATCGAAGTATTAAAAAAGAACTTCTCGTAAGAGATTCAGTACATCATAAGTTTTCTTAGGGGAGTAAATTGACGCTTTGAGCGCTCCTACTCTCCCCTGAGAATCTCCTTTTAGCCTAAATACCTGAAGGAAATGCCGAGCGATGAATTCCCCATTTCCGCTCAGGAGTATTTCTGTGTGGGTCTTCCCAAAAGATCGAATTACCCTTAGATTCTTAATGTGATGATGAAAAGAAGCATTGTAAGCTTACTTATTCTGCTCAGTTTTACCGTATTGGCCATAACGGGAATCCTCGAGTATTTTAGGCCTCATACCCATTTTATTCAAAGCCTACACACTTGGTTTGGCTTCGTGTTTCTGCTGGCAGCCGTTTTTCACCTGACCAATAATCTGCGTCCCATCAAATCTTACCTCAAGAAGAAATCGGTGTACGGAATAGGAATGATTCTGGCGTTGGTCGTTGCGGCCATTTACTGGACTCTCCCACCTTTCGAAACAGTTATGGAATGGGGCACCCAAATTCGTGCTCAGGGTAAACAGGAAGTGGATCCGGAACAAAGAGATATCCTACGAATGAATACTTCCCACGAAACACAGCTTCACCTTGATCTACTTCGCGGAGAGCATTACTGGCATCCTCAAATGGTTATTTGGACGGAAGATACGAACGGCCAATTCCTGGAGACCTTATTCGTAAGCAAGGCCACGGCCAAAGGACTTTTCTTCGGTGGTCGCAACAAGGACAACTTTAAAACCTTTGATGAAGAATTGGATAGTGAAGGAGATTACCGAAGGGTGGATGCCTTACCTGTTTGGTCGCACAAGCGTGGGGTTCAATACGCCGATGGAATGTATGTTCCTCCTTCTAATCAACCCCTACCCGACGGGATCACAGGAGCCACTTTACAAGGAAACTTCAACCTCCATACCTCCTCCCAGAACACGAGTCCGTTCGTGGTTCGTTTAGAGATCAATGTGGCCTTTGATGACAACGAATATTATTCCGAATATGATTTTCCGGATGACGAAGTATACCACAGCGGCACCGGACAATTGGGGCAACCTTCTTTGGTTTTTGAAGCCCAGGTCAATCCGGAGATTAAATCCTATCAAATGATGCAGCTTATTGGCCATGGTCATCAATCCGGCCAATCGGGTGAAATCAACCCTGACCTCTCCACGCTTACCACCGCACTCGAAATTGTTGAGCGTATTGTGATTGGGGTTCAGCCCAAAAAGTAAAAGCCCTCCACCATTGGGAAGAGGGCCTATTCAATCAAGTAGAACTTGTACTTAGGGAATTGAATCTTACTATACCTTCTCTACCCCTTAGACACTATATTTTGAAGCATGTCTACTACTGCATTGATAATGTCGATAGTATCAACCAAGGTTGAATTCTGAAGCAAGGCAGGAGCATTGGAAACCTCATTGGTACTCACATGAAAAAAACCATCTACAGTAGGACTTGTTTTGGTGGTATCCAGGTTAAATGTTGCTGGCCCCGAACTATCCTCTTTTACATTGGCACAAATGAAGGGGACCATAGGATTGGGGCCATCCATCGTAGTAAGCACATAGGTAGTAGAAGGGTCATCGGCAAAAGCCAGGGCAATGGCCCAATAATCGGAATCGAGTCCGGTCGCGATGGACGAAAACCCTTGAGCCGATTGTCCTGAATTAAGATTCTTGGCAGCGATAACTTGTTCAAAATCTGCCGGATCAAGGAGGCTCGGTGCCGTAAGATTGCTTGCATGGGCTACCACGATGCCCGCGATTTCCCGATTGCCATTTGTGTAGTTAAAACTGACGTTACAGGTATTACTCATAATAAAAAGTTGAATGATTTATTCAAATTTCCAGAATCGAGCGATGGCTCAAAAGAGTAATTATCACTGACTAGAGAATGGGTTAATTCTACCCGTTTTTTTTCGAAAAATGGGTGGGGAGTTTTAGGATGCTAAATGCAAAACACGTCCAAAATTCTATGAACTGGATTTTCGGTATTCCTTAAAATAAGCCCAAGCCGCCAAAAGCACCATAATCACCACCAGTACATAAACGAATTTGGGAATGGGCATAGGATCCCCGGCGGCGTAGCTGTGTAGTCCAGATAGGTAGTAGTTTACTCCAAACGAGGTCATAATAATGGACCAAAAGGCAAACATACTGGCAGTATTGAGCACATACTTGCTATTCAACCGGGGTACGAATCGGAGGTGAAGAACAATGGCATAAACGATAATACTAATCAAGGCCCAGGTTTCTTTGGGATCCCAAGCCCAGTAGCGCCCCCAGGATTCATTGGCCCAAACTCCACCTAAAAACGTTCCTACGGCCAATACAAACAAGCCAATGGTCATCGAAATCTCATTGATGTAGCTCAGTTCCCGAATCCTCAGGTTGATGGCCTTTTTTGTTTTTTCGGTTCGTATGATCATCAGCACCAGAACCATCATTCCCATCACGGCCGAAAGCGCTAAAGGAGCGTAACTACTGACAATGGTGGCTACGTGAATTTTCAACCAGTACGATTTTAGTACAGGCATCAAATTGGTAATCTCTGGATTCAGCCAATCGAGGTAGCTAACGAATAACAAAGCTCCTGAAAACAAGGTGGCCAAGGGCAATGAAAAATCGGATTTACGAAAGGTGAGCAAGCCACAAAGCATCAACACCCAGGTTACAAAAATGAGCATTTCGTAACCGTTGCTCCAGGGAGCATGTTCAGCAATGTACCAGCGTAATATCAAATTGCCGGTAAACACGATAAAGCTGATCAAGGTGATTCCAATCAAACCGACCCATGTGGCATTGACCATACGTGACTGAGTAAAGATGCGGGCAATGGCTAAAACCAATAAGATGAAACCCAAGGTAAAGTAGACCTGGAAAAGCCAAAAATTGACATTGAGTTCATTGTACCACAGTTCAGCAGCTACCTGCCTTTTGCTGGGTAGTATGTCCTTTCCCAATACTTCCTGGTAGGTTTTGATGTAGGTAAGCTTTTCGGTGGCATCTATCCATTTTCGTTCATGGATATCGCGGAAATAAAGCGGTAAAATGGTTCTTACAAATTTGGCATCCTCTTCTGGAAATTCGGTAAGCTCTTGACTGTAGCTAAACCAGGTATTGTTCTCGTCGTTTTGATTGGGGAAGATTTTCAAGTAATTGCCTACAAATACATTGTATAGAATATTGAAGCGCTCATCTACTTTGATCACTTCCTTGTCCAATTCACTTCGTTCTGCCGGTTTTTTCTGATTCGCACGTTCAACTAAGTCAGTCAGAAGATATTCACCCTCTTCGTCTATAAAGCCGGTTAAGGCAACATGGCCCGATTCATTGATGGGTATACCTTCCAGAAAAGCAGCTCCTTTTTCACGATCCACCTTAATGATGGAAATGTCTCGCCATAAATCAGGATATACGTGCATGGCCAGAAACACTTGATTGGCGTTGAGCTTAACCTTTTCGCCTTGGTGCTCAAATTTGAATTGTGTTTTACGGGAAATCTTCCTCAAAAATTCGGAGGCCAGGGTATTTACGGGTTTTATCCGCCCATCTAAATCCTGCACCATCAGGCGGCCAAACAGATCGGCATGTTGCTGATCGATTTGTTGCTGTAGAATCAGATTCTGTTCTTGCTCGAGGTCTACTTCGGTGGCTGGCAAGGAGCCTGCTCCCAGGAATAGAAAGAGTAGCACCAATCCAAGCCGTTGTTCGGTGGTTTGTTTCAACTTGGCGTTGAGCCATTGAAAACGAGAGTTTCGTCCAAACAGGGTGAAGAACATTCCGAGTCCCATAAGAAAATAGCCAGCATAGGTCAAATAGGTTCCGGGTCTATCCTGGTTGACAGAAAGTACAGTCCCTAACTCATCTGAATCGTAACTGGCCTGGTAAAAACGATAGCCTCGGTAGTCGAGCACATTATTCATAAAAATGCGGTAGGGCTCCCGTTTTTCGCCGTCCAAAATACTTACCTCACTGGCATAGGACGAAGGGCTCGTTGATCCTGGATAGCGCTCCAGCTGAAAGTCTCTCAACTCGAGGGCAAAAGGTAACAAGATGGCCTCAGAACCATAAGAAAGACGAAGGGTCAATCCATTAATCTTAAGCTCATGTTGACTCGGTAAAAATCCTTTGCGATACATGAGGGTTATCGTCTCGGTACTACCTCCGGAGCTTACATTAAGGGCTAAGGCATCGTCCTTGGTCTCGTCATTGTCTTTGGGTTTCATAGACGCACTAACCAATTCCAGGGTGGCCTGGGTATGGTAGGCAAGGGGAACAAATGTGAGGTCACCGTTGCGGTAAAGGGTTCGTAACCTCAGCGGCTGTAGGGAGTCCTGAGCAATTTTTCCTGCCGACTGATCGGCCATAACGAAGAAATCGAGCGATTTAGGCGTTTGAATGTACAAGGAATCTCCTCTTTCGGTGAGATTGATATTCCCCTTTTCATCGGATTCGAATCCGATGGATAAGTCTCCTTGCTTGAAGCCTAACTTTTCTGTCTTTCCTTTTTCGAGGTAAACGGTTTCTCTACCATTACCACGAGCAACCACAAGTTCTATCAGGGAAGTTCCATTTTCGGCATCTTCTTTCACTCGGGGAACGGCGTCGGCTACAAACTCGGCGAATGAAACCTGAATATCCTTCCCATCCCAATCTGTAGAAAGGGTGAAATGATTATTGCCCAGGGGTGAAAATTCCAAGGGCTTTTTAACGGTCTTGCTCTGAGTTCCATCCGATATAAGTACGGTAAGGTAATTGTCGTTGGAAATGATCACATGTGAGGATTGCCCTTCCCGGATGCGCATGACTCCGCCTGTGGAATAATACCGGGTAACGGCTGCTCCAACCAAGATTAAAATGAAGGATAAGTGAAAGAGTAAAATGGCCCATTTCTCTTTGCGCCACAGGCGATACCTCTGAATGTTGAAGATGAAGGAAACACCCAGCCCAAGCATAACCCATTCAAACCACCAACTGTCGTAGATCAATTTCCAGGCTGTGGCTGTGCCAAAGTCATTTTCCACAAAGGTGGCCGTCGCCATGGCAAGGGCAAACACCAACAATAGCAAGAGCGCTAATGAGGGAGAACTGAGTAAACGTATGAGTCTATTCACCAATTGAAATCAAGAGCGGATCAGGCTACAAAGAGGCTGCCTTGGTATCCATTTTAGCCTCTCTTTCTGAAGCTTCTTTAAGCCACTGAGGCAAGAGGTTTTGCTTGAACTCTTTTTTCTCCTCGCGGAGTTTTTCCATATCCAGTCCAATGTACTCCTGGGCTTTTTCTTTGGTGGAAATATCGGGCATTACCACTTCTTGATTGTGTCCTAATTCGGCCAACAAACGAGCCAATTTCACCCGGGCTTCCTGAGCAATAATCATTCCGCCAGCGATAACCCTACCGGTTTCTACAGGAGAGTGGAAAGACGCACCGTGAGAAGCTGCGGCATAGTCCCAACGCCATTGAGCGTGGCGAATATCTAATAGGATGGCTGCCATTTGTTCCTCGGTAGCTCCCAATTCCCAAGCCTTACCGGCTTCGATGTGGGCTTTAACCAACAGATCTTCCAACTTTAAGCGATTTTCATTGGCTTTGCGTTGACGCTCATAAACGTTCTCCAATAAATTATCCTGATCCACTCGGTGACACACCTGGCACGCATTGGCCACATTGGCCAAAGGAGACTGAATGTGGTGATCGGTAAATTTTTGTCCTCCCTCACTTTTATAAGGCATGTGGCAGTCGGCACAGGAAACTCCCCGGTCTGCATGAATACCTGTTTTGTAGGTTTCATAACCTGGGTGCTGGGCCTTGAGCATAGGTGCTCTACTGATTTTGTGGGTCCAGTCAGCAAACTCGATTTCGTCGTAATAGGCCTCCATATCTTCCACACTCATTCCATTTTTCCAGGGGAACACGAGGTAAGGTGTCCCCTCTTTTCCAGGAATCTTTTTGTTGAAGTAGTACTCCACATGGCACTGGGCACATACCAAAGACCGCATTTCCTGATGCGTCGCCTGATTGATGTCTTCACCCATGGCTTCAAAGGCTTCGATAAGAGCGGGCCGGGTAATTCTCAATTTCATGTTATCCGGATCGTGGCAATCCGCGCAACCAATGGCATTCACCACTTCCGAACCCTTATCGGCCCACTTGCCTTGGTAGAATTCATCGATACCATGTTCATTCATCAAGCGAGGTACATCCGGACTTTTACACGCCCAGCAAGTAGAAGGCATAGGTCCATCTCCCTTTCCTTTAGGACCTCCGGTTCGAAGGGAATTACGCAAATCATCGATGGCATAAGAGTGTCCCCTACCCTGGTTGTAGTCTTTGGAAAAACCGTATCCGGCCCAAAGAATGACCAATCGTGGATCTTCTTCCAACATATCACGGGTGGCAGATCCCCCCTGGTAGGTGCTAAACGAAGTATCCCGAGTCTGCTTGTAAGACTGGTATTCCTTGGGGTAGTTTTCACCCCAAACCGCATTGCGTGGTTCGTTTTGCGAAATTTCCACCTTTGGCACATACTCAAAGCGAGCTTCAGCCTTGCGGTTGATGATACTTGATGCAAGGATTCCCAAAAGGAATACCCCAATACCTGTCACGATAAACAATACCCAGTTTCTCATCGATTCTAATTATTTATTCAATTCGTTTTGCAACCATTCCGGAATAACGGCTTCCACCTTATCTGTTGGGCGGGGAGCTAAGTCATACTTTACGGTTGACATTCCTTGTATTTTACCATGTGGAATTTCACGGTGGCAACTCCAGCATTTTCTTTCCGTTCTATTGGACGTGTGATCTTTTAGGTAATCAGCGTATTTGGTCTCGGTTACCTGCTGAACGTGGCAGCGAATGCAATTGTCCTGAACCACATTTTCAGAAGCCTCTCGCATAAACATAACGTCTGGCTCTGCTCGCAGGGTAAAAATGGAAGCGTGGTACAAGCCGTCTTTCGCCTTAAAGTAATAGGCATTGAAAAAATTGTCTTGTGGAACGTGGCATCCATTACAGCTCACCCACTCCCGGTGTGAACTGTGCATCCAACCATTAAAGGCCGGCGTCATCACATGGCAGTTAACACAAGCCTGGGGATCATCGGATAAATAGGAGGTCACTTTAGCTTCATGAGCCATAAACAATCCCAAGCCTATAGCGGCAGATAGGATAAAAACAGCGACCGGGCGCCATCTTGATTTTTTGTTCGGTAGAAGCGATTCCTTAAAATTCATGGCTCTAACAAACTTAAGTATTTGCTACCCATTAGTAGGTACTCATTTCATGATATTTAGGTAGACTTAAAAATGATTTCAAACAGGAAAAAAGGAAGCTTAAATACTTGCTCAGGTAACAAACCCTCTAGGTTATATTTGAAACCCTATACTGACTCATCCAATTCTCTATGTTCGGAAAATTTTTCAAAAAGAAAGGCCAACCTTCAACGCCCTCTTCTTCAACACCTAAGAGAGATCTCTTTGATGAACTGTTTCCTTTGACCGAGGAAAAGAAAAGTAAATTTGACGATTCCATTAATGCTCTTTTCTCCAGTATGTTCAACGATGAAGGAAAGGAGGAACTCTTAAACTATTCCCGAGAATTCCCTCTAAATGAGGTTAAATTCGGAAGTCTTCGGTTCAATGATATGAAATGGGACCAGAAGGTGGTTACCGAAGAACGAATGGAATATCACAGCCATCAAGGTGACCTTCTACTGGCCGGTATGGTGCGACCAAATGGTGAAATGAAAAAGGAGGAATCCCAAATTGGCGTTTACAGAAATTGGCTTCGAGAATTGGCCGTCAAGCAAGGCGGAGGACTCATTCTATGTGAAGAGTTTAAAAATCCGAATGGAGTTGAGGGCTATGAAAGCATAATCAAGGTTCCGCGGCAAGAAGGTAGGGGAATGGATTACATCTATTTCTTGAACATGCCCCATTATGGAGAAGAGAGACTCTACCAATTGCAGATAAAGGTTCATGAAATGAATCCAACCGGAATGCGAGATAACCTATCGGTTCAAACGTTTTGTCAGATTACTCAAACCGGCATGATGGACATACTTGACCTGTACCAGCAAGATCCCTATCAAAAGGACTTTAAGGAAGGAAACCGGATGAACCTTTCAGAAAGGGAGGAGTTTGACACCTATTTCCCATTTCATCCCTTGAGCATTATCAGAATGGGCATTCGGCCTAACTTGATACTCTCCGTACGTTTTGAGTGATCTTGGAGGTTCACACAGAACCAGAAAAAAGGCCATCTCTTAGGAGACAGCCTGTTCCAGCCTAGAGACTGTAGTTTATATCTGTATAGGTTCTTGTTATAGAATAACCTTTCCCTGGCTTATCCACTTGGCCCATTCTTTAGACACACCGTGAATCGCTTGAGTAGGCTCACCGCTTTCATTCACCATCGGTTTACCTTGATTACTCCACTCGAAAATTCCGCCGTAGAGATTTAAGGTTTTGGTATAACCGTTGTCGATCAGAACTTTTGCCACCTTTTCACTTCTACTTCCAACTGAGCAATAGACCACAATGGTTCTGTCTTTGGGAACATCCTTGAGCTTGTTTAAATCGAAATGGATAAAGTCAATTTGACGAGCGCCTTCCAGATGAGATACCTGGTATTCTTCCATAGATCGAGCATCGATAAGTACATAGTCTTGCATAGAGCTTAAGGCAGCCACATCAATTTCCGGGACGTCGTGCCTGAGTTCATTTTTCAAAAGCTCATTAAACTCACGATTTTCAACCTGCTGCGCCCATGCTACATGAGCGCTCAACACCAACAAAAGAGCAATAATTTTAGACATAGTAATAGATGCTTAGTTTACACTGAAACAAAGTTCAGTTAACATTAGCTTAATACAAATGACAACGGTTAGTTTTTGGATTCCAAGCGCAAAAAAACAAGCATGCAACGCTCCCAAACTTCCATTTTCATTTGTCAAATCCAAAAAAAGAAAGGCCTGACAAACATGCCAAGCCTTTCCCTATGATATGCATGTATTGCTAATCGATCACGGTACCTACCCGTAGGTTGTGATTTTCATTAAATACCCGAATCAGGTAAACTCCTTTTGGAAGTTCATCCAGTTCGAATTGAAGACGTGATTGATCTTCTTTTATGCGGTGAGTAATGACTTTACCTTGTAGATCCATAACGACCACCTGTAAAATCTCGTTTTCCAATTCACCGGTAAATTGGATTTGGAAAACACCATTGTTGGGGTTTGGATAGAGTAAAATGGATGATCCATTTTCCAATTCCTTTTCAATCACCTCATCTCCTTCCGGATCTGAATTGGGCTCGACTTCTTCTGAACCCCTTGACGCACAATTGTCATGAACCACTTTAATGGTCTTGGTGACAGTCTCGCTACAGGAAAGAATGGGTTCCGTCACCTGCAGATCGATGTCATAGGTGGTAGAATCACCAAAAGTGGTTGGAACCGCTAAACTAACAGCCGTTTGCACGCAATTGGTGGTACAGGTGAAAGTTGGAGTCGGGCTCGTATTTGGGCTCGACCAGGTGTAGAGATAACCTGCATGATCAGGGGTGGCCACAAGGTCAACCGAAACAGCCGTATTAGTCTCACAAACCCTTTCAAAAGATTCAATTTGAGGATCTATTTCAATCACATCTAACCAAATATGTCCTTCTCCAGTACAGCCATTGGCATCGGTTGCTGTTATGGTGTACAAGGTGGGTTCTAATGCCGTTGACACGTTGCCAAAATCAGCTTCATCGTTTCCGGCATTGGTCGAAAATGGCGTGGTTCCATTGGCACCCAAAGATTCGGCTGACCAGGATAACGTCAGGGTTCCAGAACCACCACTCGAACTTATTGCCGAACCGATTTCTGTGGCCGAATTAATGACTCCTGTGGTACCCAAACATCTCGAGATTCGGGCTGAACTGGTCGCATTGCCCACATCTACCGATATCGTAGAAGGATTAACAGTGACCACGGCATGTGTATCTCCCTTACATCCATTCACATCGGTTACGGTTACCTGATACACCTTGGTTTCCAATCCGTTTGGATTGGCCAATTGAGCGGTTTGGGAGTTGAATCCAGAAGCAATCTGGTTATTCCCCACATCCCATTGATAACTCAGGGCACCAACAGGTGTCGAATAATTGGTGGTACAAGAAGTTGTGCAAACGTCGGCAGTTATCTCCACTTTGTTCGGAGCGGTGCTTCCTCCTGTTAGACCATGGCAAACCTCCAGATTGGCATGTGTGGGAGAAGTAATTGTCACTTGCAAAGGTTTGTTTACTGTAATAACCGGAGCTTCGTCTTCGCCCACACAACCGTTTGTATCCGTCACGGTCAACTTGTACTGATTTTGCTTAAATGGTGAACTTCCATTCGCCACACCATTGTATTCATTCGGATACGCTGTGGTGTTAGCTTTATTGGGAAATTCAGTGGTAAGAGAAGGAAACCAGGAATAAGTGTACCCAGCTGTTCCACCCGTAACCGTTGAACTCAACTGAACGCTTTGCCCCTCGCAAACGGTTATAGGCCCTGTCCCCCCATTAAGCAATACGCTTACCGAAGGATTGTCATATACCGTAACGGTTTTGCTGATGGATTGGACCAATCCACCGATTTCCACTTCCATGATCACCGTGTAAGTTCCAGCCGATGGGTAAGTAATCAATGGTCTTTCATGAGTACCCCCAAATAGGGAGTTGGGCACTCCGGAAGGAGGAAGTACTGTATTTCCAACTGCCAAGGCCACAGATTCAATCAGCGTACTGGAAGCGTCAAGAACCTGCCAGCCATATTTCGCAACGGGGCCACAAGAGGAAGGAAGTTTTGGCGTAATGAACGTGGAGAACTGAATGGCCTTTCCGGAACAAGCTACAGCGTGGGTAAACGTAGAAGTCGTGCAGGCCTCATTTTCAGGAAGCGAAGTGGTTCCTAAATGTGGGTACGAATTGTTGGAGCAGGCCATAGACTGCCCTAACAGCACGGTGCTGTCCTTGTCTTTATCCAAAACCAACTGGTCAATTTCAAACCCTGCATCATTGGGATATACATCCAGAAAGTAATAACCTTTATCCAGGTTATCGAGATCCACATTACCGCATAATCCAATGGTGTACCACTCCCAATCGTTGCTCGTTATACAACGGATATAATCGGAAAGAATTTGCTCTTCTCTTCCTTCGTCTACCAATTGAATATTGGCAGCAGTTTCACCCGTTGTTCCGGGCTTCAAGCGAGCTCTGATAAATAAACGGTAGGAATCTCCATCAGCTTGCACGCGAAACTTGTAACTGAGACGTGGATGCTGCTCCGCAGGGCCAAATTCGCTGGTAAAACTGCAACCCGATTGCCCTGATCCTCCTGAACCGCCACCACCTGGAATGGTGGTATTGCCGAAGGAATAGTAAGACACAAAATGGGAGAAATCCATATCCGTTTGAGAAGGTATGGTTTCTTGACCTGTATTCGGGTCCACGATTCGGGTCAATACAGTCATGGCCTTGGGATCTACATGACCTCTATTTCCCATCCAAACTTCATCGGCCACTTCTGCTTCAAAAGCGTAGTCACTACTCCACCATTGGGGGTGATAAGGTTCATGCCATTTATCCAGCTGAATTAATACCCATTGATTATAGGTTGAACCTTGGTTGGCATTATCATGCTTGCGAAGAAGGTAAGTACTTCCCTGGGTTCTGCTCTCCAAAGTAATATCTCCCATCACACCTCCATCAAAGTCTTCCAGAAGCATGGTTTTGCTGGTAGGCGGTTGGCTGTTGGAAAGCGGTTGAATGGAAGTAGAAATAGCATACTCGGTCAACCCGTTTGTAGAATTGGAACCCTTTCTTGCTGTTGTATAAACATTGGTACCACCTCCCAAAATATTGATAAAGGGAATGCCCGTTGATCCATCGATAAGATCAGGATCATTCATTAAGGTTCCATTCCTCAGCAGATCCTCATATCTACTGGTTACAGCTTGGGCATAGGAAGGCATCAACAACTGCCAGGCCCAGGTTCGGGCATCCTGGTTTGTATGAGTTCCGTTCACCGAGGTATGATAATCTGGGACATTCGAGAAAAAACCGGTGTAGTAGAATTCGGCTCCAGCAACGCCCATGGCTTTCAATAATCCTAACCAGGGTCCAGGAGCCAGGTTGTTTGTTGGATCGGTACCCCATCCGGCACATACGTACGGGGAGCTCAAGACATCTCCCTGATCCACTTCGGCTTGACGCGTAATTCCCAAATAATCCATGCCATGGTTCATACCACCAAAGGTCTCAAACCATTTCTCGGGACGGGCTGGGTATATGTCTGGCGTGGAATAGAAATTACTTCCATCAAAATTCCTTTGAACCTGCTTGACCTCATTCCAAGCCCAGGAATCATAGACATAATGACCGCCAGCGGCATCTACAGAGTAGTAGGAAAATTTGGTTTTATGATCATTTAAAGCGGGGTAATTAGCATAGATGGCATTTCTATAGGCCACCCTCAAATCGGTTTTCTTTTTCCCTTGAAAATGTTTCCAGGTCCCTCCATAGGCATCGAATTCGTTCTTTAGGTCGGCATTAAATCCGTTGTAGTGTTCATCCCAACTCCAACGGGTAGCCAAAGGGTGAACTTCTCCATTTTCATTCAATAGGTTCAATGGACGCTGAAGTCCCTCCATGTGCTGATCGACCAAACTGGCTTTATTAATGCCATCCATTTCAACCTGACCTGCCGGCGAGGCCGGATCCCACAGCACATGAGGATTCCCATTATTGTCTAAATAATTGAAATTCTGGCCCGTTGGATCCTTTAGGTAGTAAGCGCTCCCTAAGTCTTCTCTATTTACTTGCGGTGCTGGAATCTGCCCCCAGTTAATGATGTCACAGATGGGTAAATCAGGATGAGCATTAGCGAAATCTTTCAACGGAGCCCAGTCTGTATTGTCTCGCTCTATTTGAGCAAAATAGTTCCAATGAAGGGCTAACTCGGCATTAAGTTTTCCAGCTTCGGCATACATCAATGGGAGGTTTTGATTGCCATTCAGGTAGTTGTTGGCATTACTTCCTCCCAGGTATTGCATTCCAACCCAAGGAATGTTTCGAATCAATTCATTTTCAGGAAGGTATCGTGGAAAGGGACTCTCTTCATACTGTTTCATGGGAAAATCAATCCCGGCACCCGAAATTCCCGAACCTGCATATCCAGGAGGAAAGTACTTGGCGAAAATGGACCCGTCACCTTGATCCGGATCTGAATCAGCACCAGAACCACAGTATATCAAATCATCGGTATAAGAATAGTGCTCCCCATGGTTCAGGGCCCGATCGTGGTGTTTGGCAACCAAAGTGGGGTTCAACACAAAGTCATAAAAGGCATATTCATCAAAAAGACCGAATTCATTTCTTCCATAAGCCCGGGTTGCACCAATAGAGTGCCAATAATTATTCGATGCATGCAAGTCGATTCTATCTTGCCAGGGATCTGGATAGTAGCTAAAACTAAACTCCTCCGGACTCACTCCATCAATGAATAAGCGCACACGTCCCCTTGAAAGATCGCAAGTAACAACCACATGGTGCCATTCGTCATCCAGGTAATAATTCCAATCGCTGCGATCAATTCCATTAAGGTCTATAGTCTCTGTTCGGGTTTCCAGGTTAGTTGAACTCCCCGTATGAAGGACACTCCATATTCAATTTTACCCATACTCATTTTGAGTATTGGGAAACCGAAATCAAAATGAGTATTACCAAAGTCGCTAAAAAATTGACTGGAATAATAACGAGGATCGAAACGGATCAAAAACTCTTGAGAGATTTGTTGAGTATGAGGGATGAATAGTCGGGTCTCAATTAAGTGATCCAAATCCGCAGCATTTCCCACTACTCCACTCACCCGGTCATACCCTTCATTATTCGAATTGTACAGCTCCATGTTATGTTGTGTATTGGTTTGACCGGAAGTGGCACAACTATTCATGGTCGCAATGTCCGTTTGGAAATCTATAATAGGATTGCTCGAACCACAATTGGGAGTGTTGGAATTAGAAGCTGGAATGGTAACGGATGCGCCATTAACAGTGATGTTCCCCGCCGGTTCAAAGGTCCAATAATGACTGGGTGCAAAGGTTCCGCCCGATGCGCTATTACCATTCTGAATCTGGATAAAGGCTTCATTGAAAAAACGAGTTTCGGTGGCACCTCCTAAGGTATAGGTCACGGTACCCTCCACGGTAACATTTTGTGCGGAAGTGACGGTATGTGTGGTGGATGAGGTCATGGTGGAACTTCCATTCCACTTGCAGCTGTATACGGGTGAAGTAGCTCCATCCGGTAGTTCTACATTAAGGGTTACGGTCACACTTCCTGAGTTGCACAGGTAGTCGTCCTTCTGGTCACTCTCGAGGTAGCTCAATAAATAAGTTCCCGGAACCTGGCTGTATTTGACATCGTCGGTATAGGAATAGTGCTCATTGTGATTCATGGCCCGGCGGTAGTGTTTCGCTACAATCGTTGGACTTAGGGCCTGGTCGTAAAAAGCATATTCATCCAATTCGCCAAAATCGCTGCCTAAGGTTCCAATGGAATGCCAATAATTGTTGGTGGCGTGTAAATCCACTTTATCGTTGGCTGGATCTGGAAAGTAGTTTAGGGTAAATCCATCCGGTGAACTACCATCGACAAAAAGTCTGACCTGCCCTCTCTCCAAGTCGCAGGTCACGGCAATATGGTGCCAATCGTTATCCAGGTAGTAGTTCCAATCGCTTCGATCGGTACCGGTTAAGGCTATGGTCTTGGTTCTGGATTCAGGTGTGGTGGAAGATCCGCGTAAAAAGGAAACCCCAAACATGATGCTACTGGAAGTAATTCTCAACAAAGGAAAACCATATTTAAAGTCGGTATTTGAGTAGTTGCTGTAGTACAGGGCTGAACCATAACTGGCATCAAACTTGACCAAAAACTCCTGGCTGATTTGTTGGGTATTGGGAATCAACAGGTCTGCACTCACCAAATGATCCAAATCGGCCGCATCGCCCACCAGACCGCTCGTGGTAGTATAGTTACCATTGTAAGAATTGTACAATTTGAGTTTGTGCTTGGTGTTTTTCTTAGCCGGATCTGCACAGGAGTTCATGGTAGCAATGTCCATTTGATAATCCTGAATAAAGGCTCCTGGTTCGCAAAAATCATTGGAATTATTGCTGTATGCTGGAATAGTAACGGTAGCATTATTTACGGTAATATCCCCAGCCGGCTCGAAGGTCCAATAGTGCTTGGGACTATAGGTCAGGCCAGAACTGCCAAAAGCGTCGCGAATAGTTATCTCCGCATCGTTGAATGTGACGCTGGAACAAGAATTATAATTCACCGTTCCAGACACGCGATACACACCAGCACTGGATATTGAGGCCGTTGGAGAAGAACTGGATGGAGGTGTGGCGAAAGTTCCTCCACTACCAGACACAGCGGTCCAAGTACAGGAATAAGTAACTCCGGTAGCACCGGCAGGTAGATCTACATTTAGGGTTAGGGTTAAATTTGTACCAGAGAAATAGTCATCTTTCTGATCACTCGTCACATAACTCAACAGATTTGAGGCACATTGAGCATGAACGGAACTGGAAATTAGCACGCACCAACAGGCGAGCACCAATAGCTTCAAGGAAAAATTCATGGAGTTGTGGTTTTGGTTTATTTGATTAATTAGGGTTTTGGTTTGAAAGCAAACTTTCTCCATCAAATATAACCAATCCATGAGCAGATCAAATGGATTTTAACAAGAATCCTCCCTCCATTTGCCGAATTCCCCGCAACACCAAATCACCTCATAAAGAAACACTTACAAACCATAAGTTAGATTGTAATCGTTATTTCTTACACCGTTTCCCGCCCAATTTCGCTGGAGCAAATTGATCCCAACTGAGCCCTACAGCAAACTGGTGTCCTGAATCAACCAAACGAAAATTATAGTTGTCGTGACCATAGATGTAGGAGGTAAAAACGCCAAAGGTTCTCCATGCTGGAATAGGGTAAAAAGTAACCGTACTTACCAGTCGAATGGGATTTACCTGAACATGATGATCCAAGATGTATTCTATGTTTTGACGGAAAGCAAAGGTCGGAGCATACTTACGCTGCCTTTTGTAGGTCAATTCATAATTCAACATCAACCGGTGTCTCCCATAAATTCCAATATCGTTATCGGAGTAGCCTCCAAAATCAAACACACCCAAAAACCGATCGTGGTAGAGCGTATAACCCAACTCAACAGAATGCGAATAAACGGGACTGAAAGTGGAGTCCAATTTATGCCACTGGTAATTGAGCAGCAATTCAGACATATTGGTAGAGAAGTTCCCATTTTTGCGATTGAGCAACGCAGATAAATCGGTGTTATCATCAAAGGTTGCGTAGATGCTATCGCATTCTTCGGTTTGATCCTGGTAATCTTCGCAAAAAGCACATCCGGATTGACCATTGGAATAATGCCCCGACTCAAAAGAAAAACCAACAAACTGAACAACTTTATTATTCATTCCCTGATTAAGCCGAAACAACTGCTGGGTTCCCAAAAACACCCGATAAGAGGGCGTTTTAACAGGTTTGGAAACTTCCTGATACATTCTGAGTTGTGGCCTGGCAGCCAGGTATAAGGCTTGGGAATGAATCCTATCCTCACAAGCGAGATAACGGCTGAAGGTGCTATAAAAACTGTAGCGAACAGTAGGATTGGCTTCGAACAAAATTTTCTCCTGTGAGGTGTAACTGGAAACATACTTGATATCCGGATCATCGCCGATGGGATACAGAGGGGAAAAATTTTGCGCAAATCCAGTTCCAAAAGCCAGAACAAATCCAGTTAAGGCAATCAGAAGTTTAATGGTGTATTTCATTCGGGTCATGGACACTTTGTAATGAGTGTGGCAAAAGTAGTTAGTAGAATTGAGTTCCGATCATCATTGAAAGAGTTCCAATTGCCATCGGAAGAGAGGCAAGATCCCTATGTGATATGTATGAGTGGATTAGAAATGTGATGAAAATGAGTGATGTGTGGTGGTTATTTGGTTAATTCGCACGTCGCAAATAACATAATGGCGTTAATCGCTCATTTTTAAATTCATTCAGATGGCACATCTTAGCATCAAACCCATTCTTCTGTTTATGTTAGGCTTAACTGTGATGGTTGGCTGCAAACAGGAAGAGGATAAAGCAGAAAACACAGAAGCACCTATGATCGAAAACCCACTATTAAAAGAATGGACAGGACCCTATGGCGGAGTACCCAATTTTGATCTAATGAAGGTCGGCGAAGTAAAAGCAGCCATGGTTCAAGGAATGGACATGAACCTGAAGGAGATTGAAGCCATCGCCAACAACACGGAAGCTCCAACTTTTGAAAACACCATCGAAGCGATGGAACGGGCGGGCCAACCCTTGAACAGAGCTTTTGCCTACTACGGAATTCTCCAAAGCAATATGTCTTCGCCTGAATTTAGAGAAGTGGCTTCTGAATTGGCTCCCCTCTTTTCGGAGTTTCGTTCGAAAATCAATCAAAACGAAAAACTGTTTCAGCGCGTTAAGGCCGTTTATGATGCCTCTCAGCAAAATCCCCTTCCTGCAGACCAGCAGCGTGTGGTTGACTTAACCTACACCGGATTCATGATGAGCGGAGCTGAATTGGACCAAGAGAAAAAAGCACGCTATGCAGCAATCAGCAAAGAATTGTCTGGACTGTACACCAAGTTTTCGAACAACGTATTGCACGACGAGGAAAACTATGTGACCTTTTTAAACGAGGATCAATTGGGTGGTCTACCTGAAGGGTATATCAAGTCAGCCGCAAAAATTGCCGCAGATAAAGGACAAGAAGGAAAGTATGCGGTAACGAACACCCGCTCTTCTATGGACCCGTTCCTTACTTACTCTACCGAAAGAGATCTACGTGAAAAAGTGTGGAGCAACTACTACTCTCGGGGAGACAACGGTGACGAATACGACAACAATGAATTGATTGCTGAAATCTTGAGATTGCGTCGCGAACGTGTAGAACTTTTGGGCTATAAAAATTATGCAGAATGGCGCTTACAAGATCGCATGGCTAAAACTCCTGAAAATGCCATGAATTTGATGGAAGCTGTTTGGCCTGCGGCTATTGCTCGTGTGGCTGAAGAGGTAGAAGAAATGCAAGCCATTGCTGACGCCAACGGAGACAACATTACCATTGAACCCTGGGATTACCGTTTTTATGCTGAAAAAGTGCGTAAAGCGAAATACGATCTCAACTCTGATGAAGTAAAACAGTACCTGCAATTGGATAAACTTACCGAAGCCATGCACTACGTAGCTGGAAGGCTGTTTAACTACGAGTTTACCCCGGTTCCAGATGGTCAAGTTTCGGTTTATCACGAGGATGTAAAAGTTTGGGAAGTAACGGACAAAACTTCAGGTAAAAATGTAGGCCTTTGGTACCTCGATCCTTATGCACGACAAGGAAAGCGCTCTGGTGCATGGGCCAATACCTTTAGAGGTCATTCTAACCTGGATGGTGAGAAAAATGTTTTGGCCACCAACAACTCCAACTTTGTAAAACCTGCTCCGGGTGAAGCCCTTTTGGTTTCCTGGGACGATGCCATTACCTTCTTCCATGAATTTGGTCATGCTTTGCACTTCTTTTCTTCAAACGTGAAGTATCCAACACTTAATGGCGGAGTAAGAGACTACACAGAATTTCAATCCCAACTACTGGAACGCTGGTTGTCTACTGACGAGGTGATCAACAATTACCTGGTTCACAACAAAACGGGTGAGCCTATCCCAGCAGAGTTGGTTGCCAAGATTAAAAATGCATCAACTTTCAACCAAGGATTTGCCACTACTGAGTACCTGGCCTCTGCCTTGATGGATATGAAACTTCACCTGGCCGATCCTGCTACCATCGATATTGATGCCTTTGAGCGTGAAACGTTGACTGCTCTTAACATGCCTAAGGAATTGCCGATGCGCCATAGAACACCGCATTTTGGTCATGTATTTTCAGGTGAAGGTTATGCCACAGCCTACTACGGCTACATGTGGGCCGATGTGCTAACAGCTGATGCTGTAGAAGCATTCATGGAAGCTCCTGGCGGATACTATGATGAAGATTTGGCGGCCAAAATGGTTACCCACTTATTCGCTCCACGCAACTCCATCGATCCAGCTGAAGCGTATCGCTTGTTTAGAGGGCGTGACGCCAATATTGAGGCTTTGATGCGCGACCGTGGATTCCCAGTACCTGAGAAGTAAATACAACAACTCCATAAAAACTAAAAAAGGAGGGGGCCTCGGCTTACCCTCCTTTTTGTTTTTATCCCCCTTTATTCAAGGGAAACCAAACCTTCGTCAATTTCTGTTATGGATTATTCCGCCAACCTTATGGAATGAAATGGTTAGAGTATGAAAGTTGGGCATTTTAGGGTTTTTCCTTCCCCTAATTTCACCCTGTCGTTAGCCTCTTGATTGGAAACGCCTTCAGGTATTCCCAAAGGAATGCGACAAGAACAATTCATACGATCAAATAACAAAACCATTGACTTACCATGAAAAAAATCACCCGAACCATCCTGGCCCTGCTCTGCATCTGTGCCAGCCAACTTCACGCTCAACATGGAATCTACAACCGAGCTGACATTTTAGACACCTTACTCACCGATTACCTGGCTGATACCAACCTAAACTACCTACGCCCTGTTGGGGTGGCTCCCAATGGAATTATTCAATTGCTCGATCCAAAAACCGTGACTACCTATCGCATAACCGATGCCTCTGAAATCCTCTCCATGAACCTGGCTGAAAACAGCATTTTATACACCCATCTGGGAGGCAGCTACGTTGTGAGTAACGATAGCCTGAACGGATTTGCGGTAGACAGCTGCGCCGTGGTCCCAACCGCCAATGGGAAATACGCCATCCTTCAAATTCGGGATCAGGGTTACTACATCGAAGACTTTGGAGCGATTCCGGGAGACAACCTGGACGACAGCAAGGCCATCCAAAAATGCATTGATGCGGCCATCCAACTCCAGGCTTCGAGCCGGGTAAACGCCGGGGCAGGAATCTTTTACCTGGACAAAGGCGTGGTATTGGCACGTGAGCTTAAGGATTCGAACGGCGATCCAGACGAATACAGTTTTGTAGGATTTACTATTTCCGGTATTCAATCACCCTATGATGCGAGTCAGGAGTTAGCCAGTTCCACCGTATTCTGGTTGAGGGATTCCAGTTTTTGCTTAGCAGTTCAGGAAGCCCGAAATGCGGTGATCGAAAACATTGTGTTTTACGGAGATGCCATGGCCTACGAATCGATGAGCTTAAAAAAATGGGTGGAAAACACCTTGAACGATTGGGGTGCGGTAGCCGGAGCACGAACCAATCGCTATTCACCCAGTTGCGCCATTGCCATCGATCCCTTTCACCAAGCCATTACGGGCACCAATCGATATCCTGGTCATGAGAATCGCTACCACAATACCCAACAAGGAGGAACCAGTATGTTGCTCATTAAAAACTGTGTTTTCCGAGATCATTTTGTAGCCATTGCCAATAACCCTTCTCCAGGCGTTCAGAATGGAGATAACATTCGAGCCGAACATTGCCATGTTAAATTTTGCCACACCTTCTGGGCAGCAGGTCAAACACAATCTCGGGGCAATAGCATTGATAACATCTACTCCACCTTGATCAATCGATTTGTAGACTGTGAACTTATCGGCACGGGTGTAGGCACTCCTCCAGGCATTAGCAACTGCAACATTGCCGGGTTTACCAAGGAGTTCATCCACATGACTCAAACCGGCAGAAGTCCGGTTAGAGCAACTAACGTGTATATCGAATCTCTTTTTTCCCTGGGATACATCAATGCCAATCATGTTTCCTTTAATCAGTGCCACTTTAAGTTTATGAACCCGGAAGATGGCGATGGAATATTCACTCCTCCTTATCATCTCTACAGTTCGAATACGGCCACATTTACCAATTGTGCTTTGGAATTTTATACGGATGGCAGCCGACAAATGCCCTTTCGCTTCAATACAGCAGGCCTGAGCATAGTGGGTGGAAACATCCAGGGCGGGCTCATCGTGAATGGTCCTTGGGGAACCGAAAGCGCTTTAAAAATCAACTACGACAACGTTGCCCTCACCGGTCAGGGTCAGGTAATTGGAGGTCGACACAATGGAGGTAGTTATTTTCATTTGAGCGAAAAATACTTGTTAGGCGGCGACGAAATTCACAACCAATATTGGGCTGACCAAACCTTTAAAAACGACGATAAACTCTACAACATTTACCCCCGTCGGCTGGATAGCAACAAACGCCATATTTGGATTGACTCGAATGAAACCCGAGCCTACTTCATTGCCTCCGATCCGGGTCTATATAGATTGGAAGATAATTTGCTGGCGGGCGTATCCGGCACCAGTGGAACCATTGATGGAAGTGCGGCAGACATGACTACTCTGGGTATGCCCAGTCACGCTTATACTCATGCCTTAGGGTTTGTCAGTGAAATTTCGGAGGACACCATCTTTATTTCTGGTACACCCTATGGTTTACAGCCTGGCCCCATGTTTATTTATCATGTAGAGTACCCCGTTTTTTACCTCCCGATGTGGGGCGACCTGGAGGCTGGAAACGATACCATCACCAACGTAGACATGGGATCCTTAAGCCTATTGCTCACCGGGACCAACTACAACGGCCGGCGACTCTATGGAGAGGGTATCGAAGATGGGGCCTACATTGTTTCCGTGGATCGAAACAACCAAAGAATAGTCATGAGCACAGCGGCCAATGCTACCAAAACACACGAATACCTTTACAATGCCAAATACAGCCAAACCGTGAAAAGAGATGATCCCTTTCCGAGTGGAGGTCCCACCGAACCCATTGGCTATAAGGAAGGCTGCCAGATTCTATTGAATTCCATTTCCCCAAGCGTATACGGCTATGTGGTTTCGTCCGGCGGGGTTATCGGATCGACCGTGGCCCCATCCTTTGGCGCTCTCACATATTAGCCTGATCCACGCCAACCTACAACCAACCAGCCCCTCATCGCATCAACCTACCGCGGTGAGGGGCTTTTGTTTTGGAAGCATTTGGAATCAATGCTTTTAACCTAATTTATTATACCCTCCTTACCTCCAAATCAGCAACTCATTTTTTTGAATTACTCTTGCAAACTTTTTTAGAAACCGCCCATTAGAATGAGTAGATAATAGCCATTATTACAACTCTCGAATGGGGCAAAAAACAAGAAAAAACACAAACATATAATGGCCTGACACTTTACTCGTTTCAGGGTAGATTTTGGTCCAATTCCGGAAAAAAGGACTGGATTTTGATCTATAAAAAAGTTAAGTTTGTTAGTAACAGGTTACGCAAATTCACTTCGCTTTGGGTGAATTTCTCATCAAAAAAATTCAGAAATGTACTATCGGCGTTTTCGCTCAACCGCCAAACTAATCTTATTCAGTATTGGCTTATCGATTCTGTGCTTTGAAGGCAGCGCTCAGGAAATTCGAATGGGAATACTTTCCGAGTATGAGTCCTCCCCTGCCATGGATTCTATATTGGACCAAGTGATTTCAGAAGTGGATGAAATCACTGGATATGGCCACAAGGTGAGTTCAAGTTCAGATCTTCGCATCTTAGGAATAAGTACCAAGGGCAGCCTTCAAATGGCCTACCGCAAATTGGCCAGCAACTCTGACGTGGTTTTGCTTTTTGGTGGACTAAGTATGCAGGCGGCCCTGCAAGAGTCGGAATTTAAAGTACCTACCATTGGAGTCGGAATCATTGATCCACATCTACAAAATATTCCTTACAAAAATGGCGCTTCGGGGGTTAAAAACTTCACTTATATCTGGGCGGCTAACAACGTGAAAAGTGATTTGGGCGAATTTCAAAAAATCACCCCATTCAAAACGCTTAGCGTTCTCGTTAACGGAACCTCAGAAGTAACCTTTGACCATGAAAAGGGCGAAAAATTATTGGATTCTCTGGAGCAACAACTGAATGCCAAAATTCACATTGTTCCCGTAAACGACGACATCGAAAAATCCATGACTCAAATTCCGCCTAACACCGATGCGGTATACTTGTCCATGTTGGAAGGAAAACTACCTTCCGAAATCCAACAAATTGCAGATGATCTCGTGGCAAAAGGCATACCGTCCTTTTCGGCCAGCAAATGGCATGTGGACAATGGCATTTTATCCTGTAAATCAGATAAAAACGACTTTACCCAAGTAATCCGTAGAATGGGAATTCGAGTGGATGAATGGCTAAGTGGTGAACCTTTAGAAGACATGCAGGTGAATCTCAACTTTACCAATGAACTCTTTCTCAACATGGAAACGGCCAGAAGGTTGGAGTTCTCACCTCCCTTCGAAATCATTTTTGTGGCCAATCTGGTTCAGCAGGATGCAAGTGATGCACCCACGTATTCCTTGAATCAAATTATGGAGAAAGCTATTCAAGCCAACTTCGATATCAAAATCACGCAACAAGACATTACCCTGGCCGATCTTGATATCAAGACCGCTCGCTCCAATATTCTCCCAAATCTGGAATTAGGAGGCAACGCGGTTCAAGTCAATCCGGAAAGAGGTATAGCTTTTGCCGATTCTCCGGAGCAATCTGTGGAAGCCAACCTTTCTTTGAATCAAGTCATCTACTCTGAGGAAGTAATAGCCAACATCAAAATTTCGAAATACATCCAAAAGGCCCAGCTCTATGATACCGAAGCTGATGTTCTTCAAATTTTGTTGGATACCTACTTAGAATACTTCAACGTACTAACCGCTAAAACTCGCCTTGTGGTTGAACGGGAAAATCTTTCCAATTTTTCTACTAACCTGGAGCTGGCACGGATTCGGGCCGATTTGGGTTCGGTGAGCAAAGCTGACATCTACCGTTGGGAAAGTGAGGTAGCCTCAGCCAAACAACGGGTAGTGGAAGCCGAGTCAAGAGTTATTGTAGCTAAGTATAAATTGAACACATTTTTGGCCAATTCCCTGGAGGATAACTTTGATATTGTAGATATCGGTATCGATGATCAACTCTTCCAACAGTTTCGTGATGGTCCAATTTCACAGAATATTGGTTCTCCACAGGATTTACTTTTCACCATGGATTTTCTGGTTTCCGAAGCAGTGAATTACAACCCCAACAAGCTCCAGATATTGGAGAACATCCAGGCCTCACAACGTCAATACGAAATGAATAAGAGGTTGCTCTATACCCCCACCGTTGCTCTGCAGGCTCAAACGGCTCAGCGACTTTACAGGGGAGGAGCAGGTTCTGAACCCATGCCAGGTCAAACTTTTAATGACAACTCTTGGCAGGTAGCCTTATCGCTCAAGTATCCGCTATACACCGGAAATCGGCGACGGGTAGCTCGTCAGCAAAGCCAAGTACAGCTGGAACAGCTCAACTACTCTCGGGAAAGCCTGGATCAGAACTTAGAATTGGCCGTGAGATCCAATGTAATGAGCATGCTCACTGCCACCAGTCGAATTGAATTTAGTCGGGTCTCTTCTGAAAATGCCCTTAAAAACTTTGAACTGATTCAAAACAGCTACAAAGAAGGTAGCGTATCCGTCACCCAGCTCATCGATGCTCAGCAATCGGCTTTGCAGGCTAAGCTGGAATATGCCATATCGGTATACGAATACATACAATCACAACTTCAGCTGGAATACGCCGTAGGGTTCTTTTCGCTACAAGCTCCACCTGAGCAGATTGACGCCTTTGAGAAACGTTTTTTAGAGTTTAACAGTGATAATTAATCCGGTTGAGGATCTCAACATTTAAACCGGTGAAGAAGAAAAGCATCAGAAATTTAAATAGGAGTACAATGAAACTTTATGCATTTATACTAATCATGGGATGGTCGTTCCTAATGGTCGGTTGTTCGGAAGAAGAAACGGTGAAAGAAGAAATCATCAGACCGGTTCGCTATCTGGTGGTGGGCAATAGTGATGGTGGTTCCAACCGAACGTATAGTGGTACGGCAAAGGCCGGTGATGAAATTGAACTCAGCTTTCGAAGCGGCGGCGTTTTGGTTGGTGTAAATGTGAAGAAGGGACAGCGGGTCAAAAAAGGCGACCTCATTGCCCGGTTAGACAACGTGGAAGCGGAACTGGACTTCGAAAAATCGAAGGCGGAATTGAGAAGTGCAGAATCCTCTCTAAATACAAATCAGTCGGAGCTGAACCGAAGCAAGTCTTTGTACGAAAAGAACAGTATCTCGCTGAGTGAATATCAATCGGCTAAAAACAACTATCAATCGGCTCTATCGCAGTATCAGTTGGCTTTGCGCAACAAGCAGATTAAAGAACAACAGATCAAGTACGGGTTCATTTATGCTCCTAAGGATGGCGTTATTGCAAGTACCAACGGACGGGTTAACGAACGGGTATCGGCTGGGCATGTGTTTGCCGAATTGAACGCTGGAGAGCAAATCAAAGTGGCCTTGGGTATTCCTGAAAATGTGATCAATAAAGTGCTGGTGGGAATGGAAACTTCCATCACCTTCTCTTCCCTACCCGATCAGGCTTTTAAAGGTTCGGTGTTAGAAGTGTCGCCGGTGGTCACCGAAAACTCCTCTACCTATCCGGTAGACATTGCCATAGAAACACCTTCTCAATCCATTCGCCCGGGAATGGCCGCTCAGGTTTCCTTCCATTGGCAAAGCGATGCTGATCAAGGCAATCGAGTGATGGTTCCGGTAAAAACGGTTGGCGAAGATGGCGGCGGAAACTTTGTTTTTCTCATTGAAAAAGATGGAGACAATACCGGTATCGCACGTAAGACTTATGTAGAAGTTGGCCGCATTTCAGACTCCGGGTTTGAAATCAAAAAAGGCCTGAATAATGGCGATTGGATAGCCACCGCTGGTATTCAAACCCTCTTAGACGGACAAAAAGTAAAATTTAACTGATACGAGGGTTGCTATGAATATTACAGCATTTTCCATCTCCAAAAACCGCATTGTACTCAGTATCATGATTGCAGTGGTGGTTATGGGAATAGCCATGTACCAAGGCTTGTCCCGAGACAGTATGCCGCCCTTTACCATTCGGGTAGCGAGCATTGTTACTTCCTTCCCCGGAGCCAGTCCGGAACGGGTAGAGGAATTGGTAACGGATAAAATTGAAAAGGTAGCTCAGGAGCTCCCCGAATTGAAGGATGTAACCAGTACCTCTCGAAATGGACTTTCTGTGGTTCAGGTTGAGCTTCGAATGGAAGTAGCTCCACAAGATTTACAAGCCGTTTGGGATCGATTGCGACGAAAACTGAGCATGATTCAAGGTCTTCCGGCCAACGTTTCACCTCAACTTCGTGACGATGGTTTGGGCGAAGTATTTGGAATTGCCGTGGGGCTTACCAGCGACGGCTACAGCTATTCGGAAATGAAAGAATTTGCCGATGCCATTCGCGACGACTTGATCAAGCTATCGGATGCTGCCAAGGTGGAAATCAACGGAGTGCAGGAAGAACGGATATTCATTGAATTTGATGTAGCCCGTTTGACCAATGCTGGTCTGACTGCTAATCAGCTGAAAAATCAAATCTCTTCGACCAACATTTTGAGCTCCGGGGGAATCATCAATGTAGAGCAGGAACGCATTACTCTGGAACCTACAGGTAACTTTAACTCCGTAGAAGATATCAAAGGCATGCTGATTCCCGTAGGTGGATCAGGTGATGTGGTAGCTTTGGAAGACGTTACCACCGTTAAGAAAGGATATGTTGATCCTGCCGAGCAATTGGTTCGAATCAATGGTAAAGATGCTCTATCCCTTCACATTTCCTTGAAGGAAGGAGCCAACATCATCAAACTGGGAGAAGAAGTAAATGCGGAAGTTCAACGCTGGCAAAGCAAGTTGCCTATCGGCCTCGAATTGTTCCGAACCTCATCCATCGATTACTACATCGATCAAAAGGTAGACGACTTCATCAACAACCTGATTCAGGCGATTGTGATCGTCCTATTGGTTATGCTGATTTTCCTGGGGATTCGCACCGGTCTCGTAATAGCCAGTTTGATTCCTTTGGTAACCATCAGCACCCTAATGATTATGGGATTGATTGGAGTAGGAATTAATCAAATTACACTGGCTGCTTTGATCATGGCCCTGGGGATGATGGTGGACAATGGAATTGTGGTGGCCGAATCTATTATGGTGAAAGCCGAAAAGGGAACACCGCTCAAACAAGCGGCCATCGATTCGTGTTCAGAACTGTTCATCCCTCTGCTGATTTCCACCCTAACCACGTCCGCAGCCTTCCTGTCCTTTTACCTGGCCGAATCTACCATGGGTGATATCATGGGACCTCTTTTCGTAGTTATTTCTATCGCCTTGCTCTGCTCCTGGATTATCTCTCTGAGTATCCTGTCTTTGTTCTGCGTCCTCTTTTTGAAAATCAAATCAGCGGATGCTAAACCCAGCTTGCTCGATCGCGCCATTCAATGGCTCAAGGTGCAGTACAAATCCTTGATTCTTTTTGCCCTGGGCTGGAAAAGATCCGTTCTGGTCTCCATCGTTGTCATGCTCTTTTTGGCCTTTTATGGATTTGGCTTATTGAGCTTTGTCTTTTTCCCGGATAGTGACCGAAACTTAATCACCATCGACATCAACTTACCGGAAGGAACGAATCTGAAGGAAACGGAAAAAATCGTTTTAGAAATCGAACGGTTTATTCAAGACAACCTTGTCCCAACTTCTGACCGACCTGAAGGAATTACCGATTGGTCAATCTATTTGGGTAAAGGACCATCCTCTTATGACTTAGGGTACACTACCGAAGAGGCCAATTCCAATTATGCGCATATTCTGGTGAACACGACCTCATTTGAAGTCAATAGTTCATTAATCAAGCAATTGGATGCCTATTGTTTTGAAGAATTTCCTGATGCGGAAATCAAGGTAAGTAAGCTCTCCGGTGGTGGTGGCGGAACTCCTGTGGAGATTAAAATTTCTGGTCCCGATCCGGATCAGTTGTCGGCCATATCTCAATCTATTAAAGCTCAGCTATTCGGAATTTCCGGCACCAAGAACATCAAAGATGACTGGGGACCAAAAGGAAAGAAACTGGTGGTTTCCATCGATCCGAACAAGGCTCAGGCTGCTGGGGTAACCAATCAAGATATTGCCGTTTCGCTACAAACCGTTCTTGATGGATTTCAAGCCGGTGAATACCGCGAAGAGGATAAAAATATCCCTATCATTATGCTGAGTGAAGGGAACAACGAATTGTCCTTATCCGATCTGGCTTCGATCAACGTATTTGCACAAAACTCCGGAAGCAGTGTACCGCTATCTCAAGTCGCTTCTTTGATTCCTCAATGGCAATATTCCAAGGTTAAGCGACTCAATCTGAATCGAACCGTAGTGGTATCAAGCCAAATTACGGCCAATGGAAATGCCTCTGCCATTATGAGCGAACTCACTCCCTGGCTGGAAACCGAAAGTGAAAATTGGGGTCCGGATTACCACTACAAACTGGGAGGTGATAGTGAGAACACCTCTGAAAACATGGGGGCAGTTGCTAAGTACTTGCCGCTTTCCGGATTCATCATTCTAATGCTTTTGATCATCCAGTTCAACTCCTATCGCAAAACGATAATGATTGCCTGCACCATTCCGCTTGGTGTAATTGGTATGGTTCTCGGCTTGTTGATTTTTGGGGTTCCCTTCGGATTTATGGCCTTCCTGGGTGTTATTTCTCTTGCCGGAATTGTGATCAACAATGCCATTGTACTCATCGACCGGATGGATACGGAAATCAATGAATTGGGTCGCAGCCCTCAGGATGCTGTGGTATCCGCTTGTTTGCAGCGATTCAGACCTATTCTCCTGGCTACTTTTACCACTGTATTGGGGTTAATCCCTCTCTACCTGGGTGGAGGTGAAACCTGGGAACCAATGGCTGTAACCATCATGGTAGGTCTATTGTTTGGTACCATTATCACCCTCGTTTTCATTCCATCTTTCTACAGTGTATTGTATAAAGTTGATTTCCGGGATTACACCTTCAACAAAAGCCTGCTCGATTAGGAATGAACTGGCTCGAAACCTGGTACGAAAGGCGCTTTGAGTGGTATTTAGCGACTTTAACATTGGTCATTTTCGGCTCCATGCTCATGCCTCATTATTGGTATGAAACCGTGGTGGCACCCTTGTTTTTCCACTTGAATCTTGCCGTGGGCCTGGTCATTTTATCCAAGTCCAAAACAACGATGCGCTTGTTTGGATTAGCTCTTATCCTTTCGATCATCGTAACGGTTACTTCATTCTTTGTACCCTCACTCGATCTCTTGGATAAAGGCATTCGAATGGTTGTGTTTTTTTGCTTCTATTCTTACGTAAGCGTCGTCATTATTCGGCAGGTATGGCGTCAACCTGAAGTAAACTCAAGCACCATTCTTGGACTAATCACGGGCTACATTTCATTGGGTTTAATTGGTTTCTTCATCAACCTGTTTATCGAACTGATTGAACCCGGTTCATTCAAAGGATTAACCTATTTGAATGGAATTCCAGATACTATTACCGAAGAGCTTTTGTACTACAGCTTTATAACGGAAATGACGATTGGGTATGGTGACATTGTTCCGGTATCTCCTTCCGGTAGAAAAGCCTCTGTATTGTTAGGTTTTCTGGGGCAGTTTTACCTGGTTATTATCATGGCGGTGATTGTGGGTAAATATTTGAATCAAAAGACCTCTCCTTATCGGAATAAAGATTAGCTAAAAAGGCCCCGTCTATCCCTCAGCGAATTGCGCCTCGGGAAACAGGACAGTCAAGATCTGCTCCTATTATTCTGTAGGTTACCTTCTTCCCATATTTAAGATCCATTGGGATAGGACGCTACTCTTTGATGGTCAAAAACAACCCCTTCATGTAGGTAACAATCTGCTCAGGCTGATCATTTAAAAATTCTTTCCGCTTTCCTCCTGCACCCCAGGGTGTGGCTGAATTATACCAGGCCTAAACCCACCGGGGAAACTGTTCCGCATCAAAGGATACCGAAGTGAATTGCTCGAGAAACTGGATGTAAAAAACAGCATCGGCCTCGTTTTGTTTGCCGCCAAAAATGGTTGGTTGGAATCCTGGCTGCACGAGGTTGAAGACTAAGACGGCTACATTCCCAAACGCTCTTTCACGGCATTTCTCATTCCATGACTTACTGGAACATGATCGCCATTTTCCAAGGTTAGGTATCCCCCATCGGAGCGGGAGAATTTTCTTACATAATTGAGGTTAACCAGATGCGACTGATGCGGCCGAAAAAAGCCGGCCTGCTCCAGTTCATCTACAAATACCTTTATTCGCTTACTCACTACTTTGGTGGATCCATCGGTGAGGTAAAACGTGGAATAACTGCCTGAACCTTCAATTCGCTGAATGTCGTCGAGCGGAACCACGTGGTAGTCATTTCCATCAGGCAATGTGATCGATCCGTTCGTTCTTCCCAGTTGCCGGAAAAGCTCATTTACCTCCTTGTATTTTTCCTTTTGATCCATCTGGAAAGCTCGATCCACGGCAAGTTTTAGTTTTTCGGGATCGATAGGTTTCAGTAAAAAATGGATGGGTGAATAGTCGTAAGCCTGGAGGGCATAATTCAAATGGGCCGTGGTAAAAATAACTTGAGGCAATCTATCTCGGGAAACCAATTCAAGTAATTCAAATCCACTTAATACAGGCATCTCAATATCGAGAAAGAGGATATCGATTTGAGTAGAATTCAAAATCTTCAATACCCCAAGGGGCTCATGCATAACGGCTTCCACCTGCAATTTTGGACAGTGCTGCTCCAGGAGTATTTCCAGGTACTCCGCCGCCTTCGGTTCATCATCAACTATCAGTGCTATCATTCTTTTTAGTTTGGAAGGGCAATTCTATTCTTACTAAGGTACCCACCGGCTGGTTTTCCATATTCATTAAATCGACGATCTCTATGGGTAATCCTTTATTCTGATTCATAATTTTAATTCGACGAGAAGCAATCATCATCCCGAATGAACGCTTCGAATTGGCTTTGTTGCTTTGTGCTTGGGCCGCATCTCGTCCGATACCGTTGTCTTCAATCTCCAATTTGAGCAATCCACCTGCTCGCTTCACCCGAATCTCGATGCTGCGAGTGCCTTTTTTAGGTCGAAGTCCGTGCCAAATGGCATTTTCTACATAAGGCTGAAAGAGGGCCGGGGGTATCCAAATATCTTGTGGATCCAATTCAGCAATGGTGGTTTTGAATTGAATCTTTTCTCCATCAAACCGCTCCGATTCGAGTTCGATATACTGTTCCATTAGGCTTAATTCTTCGGCCAGAGAAACCTGGTTGCTTTCCGAATTTTCGAGAACCCTTCGCATCAGCATTGAAAATTTATGAAGGTAACTCTGGGCATCCTGGGGTTGGTTTTTGGCCAGGTAGAATTGAACCGATGAAAGGCTGTTAAAAATGAAATGCGGATTGAGCTGAGCTTTCAGGGCACGGAGTTCGAGTCTGGAAACTTCTACCGCTACCTGTGTTCGCTCACGTTCTTTTGCTCTAATCTGCCGCTCCCTTATGCTAAATAAGAAATAAAGACCACCCAAGAAAGTCAAAAATGCACTCACTCTGAACCACCAGCTTTCCCAGAATGGAGGAGCGATTTCAATGGCTAATGTTTCGGGTTTCGCCCAAAACACGTTCCTATTTAATCTAGATTGAAACTGAAATTCAAAACTTCCTGAAGGTAGGTTGGTGAAATTTATTATTCCATTGTAGGATTGTCTCCACACCGTATCATACCCCATAAGTCGGTATCGAAATTCAGGTTTAATAACAGCCAAGGTGATTTGATCAACAAATAGCTGAATGGAGTTTTCATCGTATTTCAATTGGGTTAATTCGGTTTGCGGAACGGCCGTATAATTCACCTGACTTTCCCTGATAAATGGACTTTGTTCGGGCATCGAGGTATGAAGCTCGGAAAAAGGAAAAACTACCACTCCAATGTCAGAGGTATTATAAATTTTATCCGAGGTGATAGTAAATGCCTTATCAATTACGGCTCGAAAAGCTACTCCGGGTTGAAAATAATCTCGTGTCCTTAGGCTTCCCACACTATCCTGAACTTGAACCAAAGCATTCCTCGTAGGGAGCCTAAGCCAAAGTTGGTTCCCCCTCATGCCCCATCCATTTATGGCGAAAGGTTCTCCTGAAGAGTTGGTCATAACATGAACGGAATCCTTTTCTAAATAGAGCAAATCCCCGGAAATACCCGTCTGAATCCATAAACGATTAAGAGCTTGAAATACAAACCAGACGGGCTGCTTATTTTCAGGATATCCCGGTGCGGAAAAGGGCGTCCACTGTTCGTTTTCATAGATCCACAATCCATCCTCACATCCTACCCAAAATCGACCTTGATCATCTCGAAATATGGACAGAATGGAATACCTTTTCTTGTTGCCAAATTTTTGGGTTATAAATTTCAAGGAGTCATTCCTAAACTCAAATATTTTGGAAAATGTGGCAACAAAGAGTTGACCAGAATCCGATGAAACAAATTGAATGACTCTGGCATTAGTTCCATCTTTATTGGGAACTTTATATCCCTTCCATTTTGATCGATCCCAAGAATAAATATAGCCCCTATAGCCAACCCAGAGAAGTCCGGAATTCGTGTCATAAAAAACGGTTTTGGGTGTACTGTCTCTTAACTCTTTAGGAAATGGTGGGCGCTGAATTTGGATTATTGTATCCGAATAAAACTTGTGAATTACAGATCTCTTATTTAATTCATAAACTGTATCATTCACCTCGTGCATCATGGTGGTTAGTTCCATTTCGGGATGGTCATTCTGTGAAGAATAGTGGTCAATTTGAGGATTGACGATATACCCTAATCCCTTGTCACCCGATTTTACCCATAGCGTTCCATCCTCACTTTCATCCTCTACGGCCAGAGCTCCTTTATAAATTTGCGTAAATCCTTCGAGTCGTTCATTGGTTCTAAACATACCTTGGCTGGCCGTCCCAATCCACATATTCTTTCGAGAGTCCAGAAACAACTTTAGCACCTTATGAGGAAAGCGAATGCTTCGAATAAGTGAATCCTTGGTAAACTGCAGAATACTCCTGGTACCTACAGCGATGGTGTACATGCCATTTTGATGATCGATCAACGAGGATCCGAAATGGGGTCCTTTATCATTGAGGTCGGCAATTTTAGTCATTTCTCCAGCGGAATTGCGAAACCACAATTCCATTAATTCACCTTTTGTGACCACATTCGCACAGGAAGATTGCATGACACTACCATCGGGAAGTTCACTAACAATATATCCTCGGAATTTATCGTGCATTTTCACCTGCTGTTCAAGATTACCCTCAGCAGTAAGTGAATACATTCCAACGAATCGAGGTGAAAAATAGAGGGTGCCGAGCGAGTCAAAATAAACCTTTTCCATTACTCTCCGAAAAAGTTTTTTGACCTCTTCTGAAACTGGGTATTCGTAAATTACATCATCTTTTATGTAGACGATTTCACCATCTCGACTCCACCCCCAAGGTTTTCCATTATAGTCTTTAAATCCCCGATAAAAGGCACCACGAGTTTTGGGGTTTTCGTGGCGAATTAACTTCCCTTCAACTCCATCAAATCGGGTAATAATTGGCCCATAGGAATAAGTGTATCCATGATGATCCACCACCAGATCATAGACACTAAACTGAGCCTCATATTCGGTTAATGGAAAGATTATAGGAGGTACAGGCTGTTGAGCCGTAACTGAATTTGGGAGAGTCAGGGCGATACCCAGCAAAAGACCAAAGCTTGCCAGGTTTTTAAAGAAAGATGTAACCAAAGTTGATTTGCGCTTAAGTTGTTTTAGGGGCTAACGGTGATTTTGAGAATATCGTTGGTATTTTGGGATAAACGGCAAATATGAACTCATATCCAATGAATTTGAAACGGAACAAAGATATTCACGAGAATCGCACGTACTTGGTTCATCAACTAAAAATAAACGCGATGAAGCAACGTATTTTAACCTTAATAATCATGGCCTTTGGACTGAGCTCCATGGCCCAACTACCCTGGAGTAAGATCAAAACTACCGGGCAATATTCAACCTATTTAGAAGCATCAAATTTTAAAAGTGGAATTGATGTTCCTCCCGATGCGATTGTGGTCAATCAAACTAACAGTAATTCGATTTATGACGAAGGAACGGTATTTATGGCTTATTCTTCACATGATGAATTCAAAGACTGGACTAATACCTCCGAAATCGGAGCCTGGATTTTAGGGTTCGAACCCTCAGGCAACTTGATACTTAGCCGCAAAATCGAAATTCCGTCGGCTTTCATCTATGGGGACTGCCCAGAAGGCTACCTCAAAATAAACAGCCTCCGATATGATAATGACGATCTCCTCGTTTTCACCGGAAAATATGTTTGTCACCTAAACAACGCCAACCAATCTATGATCATTGGCACCTACAATTTGCAGACTGGTGCGGCTGATATCTACATCAAGAATTTCACCCAAAATCATGACAAATTCGACCAAATATTTCCTCAGAACTCCAAAGGAATTGGCGTGCAACAATGCGATGAAGATGGAATTCATTACTTAGCCATCGGCGAATATGAGTTTTCACATTTGCCTGGAGATAGAAAGCCATTTGCGGTAGCCTTTGAAGTAGACCCAAATGGTGCTATTTCTATTAAAAGGGTCAAAACATTCCCTATAGATTTTCTTCCAAGAGCGGTCAACAAAGCCTTCACCGGCCATTCGGTTTATGTCGCTGGACTATACAATCCACATGCTACGGTCTCTGTAGGATGTCCTAATTATTCCCAAGGTCAATTGGGAACAGGAATATTTGAATTTAAATACGAACCATTAAGCAATTCCCTTTTCATCGCTCAAGGACAAGTGATTTACTCCAAAGAATTTGAAGAAGGGCGATCCTGGTTTACAGATGAAAGCTCGGTAGCCCTTCTCTACAATCCCTATAGATTTGGTCATGGTATTTTGACTTTCAACAAACTCAATGCATCGGGTCTTCCGTACGAAACCGGTGTATTACACATCAATTCATTTATGACCACACCTAACGGATATTCCGTCTCAGCCAGAAATGGTGTGAGCATGGAGAGTTTCCAGGTGATGGATCATAACGGCTATTTCAAACTGACTTTCAGATTGGATGATCCTAGTAATTTTTTCAACCAACCCAATTCCACTTCTATTGGACGACTCAAAATGGATCCATACAACATGGGCAACCCATCATTGACCATTAACAGCATCCATACCGATGATGCTACCAATCCAATCCGCGATATTCAAAATGTTACGGGCGCATACTACAATAATGGTCGTGTAGAATACGCCATAGCCGATGGTCTTGGTCAAAATACGGACGATTCAAGGGCTCATATTTATGGTTACTACCGGGATGAGTTCCCTACTTGCCACAACACGGTTGAAGCTCGAGTTTCGGCATTATGCCTCAAGGATTATCTCTTTGCAGAATATCCTGGAAACGACAAATTCACCTTCGACCCGATGCCTTTTAATTTAATTACAGTTACAGGTGATTATTCAGATTGCAATAACTACAGTCAAAGCAATTCTTTCAAAAAGAGCCTTGACGTGGCAGAAATCAATCAAGCTTCTCCGATTTCCATCAAGCAAATTGACGAGCGGAATTACAGAGTAGATTCCGAGGCAAGTCCTCAATCGATCAAGCTTCTGGATATGACAGGAAAAGAGGTTCAAATCCATGTTGCCGGGCGAATGATCACGGTCCCTGAAGTTGAAGCCGGTATTTACCTCATTCGCGTTTCTTTCAAAAATCAAGAGACGAATCATACCCAGAAAATTTGGATCCATTAAAATGATATTTGAATCAAAATGTGGGCGGCGGTTTTCCATTTTTGGAGCCGCCGTTTTCCATTTAACTCGACTCCATTCCTCCCATTTCACCTGAAAAATGAGATGGCGAAAAACAAAAAAAGAGCACCCAAAAAGGTGCTCTCCCAAATAATTACATCATCTATTTAATGCTTAGTGCACTTCAGGAAAGTCTACTGGCACTTGAGACAATCCGTAGGCATAGTTGGTGAAGGTTACCGCAATAACTACAGCGAGAAAATCAAACAAGGCTTTCTCGTCATAGCCTAATTCGAAGAAACGCTCACGAACTTCAGCATCTACATTTCCAGCCTTGCTGGCTACTTCTCTGGCCAAAGAGGTTAAAGCGTTGAGCTTTGGATCTGCAATGGTTGCCTTTCTTAATTCATTAGTCTCTTCCTGGCTAAATCCAGCCATTTTTGCCAAAGCCGTGTGCGCTGACTTACAGTACAAACATCCGTTGGCATCGGAGGTAGCCAATTTGATGGCTTCAATTTCTTTGGCTGAAAAAGTTCCCTTACCGGCATTAGCGGAGAAAGCCAAAATGCTGCCTAACGCATTGCTGGAATATCCGATGGCGGCATATAAATTAGGAACCATTCCCAATCCTTTTTCCAGTTGATCAAACAACACTTGGCTTTCAGGGCTCACTTCATTTTTTGTTGGTACTTCGATCTTAGTTATAGTGTTCATCTTTTTGTGTTTTAAGAGTTAAAAATTTTGATGACACAAAGATCTGGCGGCTATGGCGCCCAGGTAATGGCAGGATTTCCCGAGTCCTTGTACATTTTTCCCGATCAGGCTACTAATTGCCTTTTTCGGAAGGAAATTGGGCTTTCGCCGACATGTTTTTTAAAGAAACGGGAGAAGTTGGCAGCATCGGAGTATCCCAATTCGAAGGCTAATTCCTCCACGGTCTTATCCGAATGAGCCAACAGTCGTTTGGCCTCGAGAACCAATCGCTGATTGATCACTTGTAAGGGCGACTGACTGTTGTATTGGGCGAAAAGATTGGACAGTGTTTTGGGCGATTTGAACAAGAGATCCGCATAATCCTTTACCTGATGCTTTTGCCGAAAATGCATTTCAACCAATACATTGAATCGACGAACAATATCCAACTGGCTGTCTTTGATTTCAGGATTGATTAGAAGCTGCTTGGTCAACCGAGAACTTTTAATGAGCAATCGCTTGAGCAATACACGGAGCATTTCACCCTGAATGTGATCGGTAAAATGAAATTCTTCGCGAAACACCTGAATTAGGTTATGCAAACTCTCCGCTTGCTCTTCGTCGAGTGTGACTACCGGAGCGCTGGTAGAACCATAAAACAGGAAACCATAACAAGATACTTCGTGATCATGGTCGTTGATGCAATAGAACTCCCGATTGAATGAAAGAGAAATCACCTTGTGCTCGTCAGATAAAAATTCCACCTGATTATGAGGAGTAAAGAAGATAAGCTGGTTCTTATTGACCTTTACCGGAAGGGTATCCACCAAAAACTCACAGCCATCTTCCAGTACCCAAATAATGCGGTACAGCCGTTCGGTGTTCATTCTTATGTTTTCGGTGGGGCAGGTAAAGTCGCTCATTTGAAAGAGTCCGCCCTCTTTTTCGTCTTGGTGGTATAATTTCATCTTAACTACAAATGTAGAAACGGCTCTCCCTCCCAAAATGACGGCAAGCAGTCATCTCTACTCATTTTTCTAACCAAATGGAGCGGTAGATTCCATGATGAAACCCTTATCTTGGGCCAAACGAATGAAACAGTTTTCGACAGACAAAAAGGAGAGCCGAAAATCCCGGTGGAAGCGCTTTCAGTTCAACCTCTTTCCGGCCTATCGGCGAACGGGTGCCAAGGTGGAGTTTATCTCTGGGGATTGGATGGAGGTTCACATTAGTCTTCGGCTCAAGTGGAGTACACGTAATTATGTGGGAACGGTTTTCGGAGGAAGTATTTATGCCGCTCTCGATCCCATCTACATGCTCCAGCTGATTCACATTCTGGGAAAAGATTATGTGGTGTGGGACAAACGAGCTGAAATTCATTTCATTCGTCCCATTAAAAAGAAAGTAACCGCCCGATTCCTGCTTAATTCGGATCAAATCGAACAAATAAAAAAGGATGTTGCCGAGCAAAAGGAAGTCGATTTTGACCTCCAGGTTCGGTTTCAGAATTCAGCGGGTAAAACTCATGCTTTGGTCAACAAAACCCTTTATGTTTCAGAACGGTCGTATTACCAGGACAAAATAAAAAAGCGAAAATCCTAAATACTATACTCTGGCCGCACCGAACAGGTCGCTTCCATAGAATCAATTATTTTCGCCTTTCATGAGATTTATTCCACCCGCAATCCAGCTGCTTATCCTCGTTTTGTTAGGATCCGTTGTCCGATTCGTATTTGGATATCTCTTTGAACCCTGGACTCAGGCTCCTGATCAATTGGCCTGGCAACTTCTCATTGACGAAGGCAGCTGGTCTTACGACCAATTGATCCACTATCCGCACGAAGGTGGAAGCGTTTTCATTGCTCTTCTCAGTCGGTTTTTAGGTTGGTTTAGTCCTCTGCCCTCTTTGGTGGTTTCTGCCTTTCTGTTGGACTTCTTTTCCCGCCTCATTCAAATGTTAATCGTACGCCGTGTATTTGGACAACGAGATGCGCTCATTTTTGGAATTTGGACCATTCTGGCCTTGCCCATCATTCTTCCATGGGGTACGGTCAATTATGGTCTGCATTCTCTGGCTTCCCTCTTTCCATTTGTACTGATGTATTTGATCCATCGCTCCGATTCCACTCCGCGTTCTCACCTTTCGATAGGTCTGTTTCTCGGCTTCGCTGTGTGGTTTTCATACATCAATGTCGTCTTAATTCCGGTGTACGTGTTGGTCGAGTTCTTTCGATCTCCGCGGTCTCGGAATGCGCTATGGAGCCTATTGGGATTGAGCATCGTTTTAGGCATTCATGTAGGGGTCAGAACTTTTGCCGATCCCGGATTTCAGCTCGACCAAATTCCTTCAGGAAGTATTCGGGGAACGGAGTTTACCCTAAGCGACCCAGAAACCTGGAAACAGCTATACAAAGTTTGGTACGGTCCTTTGGCCGATTCTCTTCTCGTAGTGCCCAATCAGGAAAATGTATATCGCCCCATTCGCTATGTATGGTTGGCCCTGATGGGTTGGGGAATAATGGCCTACCTCAGAGCGGTAAAATTGGGAAACAGACCACAAGTCCCCTCCTGGCTGTTGGTGGCGGTTTTTCTCTTTTTGTGTTTGTATGCCTTAAGTCCGTTTTACCACAATTCACCCACAGTTACCCATTATGTTCTCTATCGCCACCTGTGTTACATTCTTCCGTTGTTGGCACTCTTCGTAACCCTTGGCCTTAATTCAGGTAAACTCAGGCAGATTGGGCTTGTGCTGTTTATCGGTTTAAGCAGTTACGGTTCTCTCCTTTTGTTTGATCAAAGTAAGTCTGAGGAAAGCGGTGAAAAAGCGGCAGGATGGGTTTTGGCGCTCAAATTTGGACATGATCCACAGCGTCTGGCCGGGCTTATTCAGGGCGAACATGAGGCCGAATACGTGGAAGGTATAGGCTGGGGAATGGGAATGGTGTTGCTTCGTTCGGACTCTATTGCTGGTGGTTCCAATGACGAGCAAATCCAGCAATTGGTGAACGCCATGGAACACTTTCCGTTGGAATATCATCCCGAGTTTATCCAGGGTGTTCAATTCAGCACTCAAAACACGGGCACCCCACAATCGGAGCAAGCTTTGTTTGATCGCTTTCTGGAAACCTACGAAAGCTCGGCGACAAATTCGGGTAAAAATTGATGGCACTTCTCTTTCCTGGAAAATCAAAATACTAACTTGGTCAAAATCCAAATTACAGGGCTATGTTAAACTGGAACGACATCATACATACAGCTACTAAGGGAAATCCCTCACCTCCACATCGGGTAGAAAAATCGGATGAAGAATGGCGGGCTCAACTCACAGAAGAGGAATTCTATGTCACTCGTCAAAAGGGAACCGAACGGGCCCATAGTTCGGATATGTGCAACTTTTTTGAGCCCGGAAAATATGCCTGTAAGTGTTGTGACACACCCTTGTTTGACTCGGAAGAGAAATTTCAGAGTGGCACCGGATGGCCTTCATTCACCCAGCCTCTCGACCCAAGTCATGTAGCCCATCACAAAGATGTAAGCTTTGGAATGGTTCGCGTGGAAGTAACTTGCAATGTGTGTGATGCTCATCTTGGCCATGTTTTTCCAGATGGTCCTGAGCCGAGTGGATTGCGGTACTGCATCAATGCAGTCTCTCTAAACAAAATGGATTCTTAACTCAAAAAACACCACATTGAAAACCGACTCTAAGCGCATTTACGGATTCGATTTGGCCCGAGGCTTGGCTTTGGTTGGAATGGTTCTGGTCAATTTTAAGACCGTAATGGTTCTTCCCTCAGAGTCAGACAAGAGTCTCTATCACCTCCTGGAACTTCTATCGGGAAAAGCAGCTGCTCTTTTTGTCGTATTGGCTGGTGTCGGCATGACTCTCATGTGGAAAGGTGCCATGGATCGAGGCGGAAAAGAAAAAGCCGCTCAGGTTCGTATTATCTTATGGAAAAGGGCACTCTTTCTGTTTGTTGTGGGAATGAGCTACTACGTCATTTGGCCGGCCGACATTCTGCACTACTATGGAGTTTACCTCAGTTTTGGGGTCTTGTTTTTAGCTCTTTCCAGAGCTACCCTTATAGCCAGCAGTCTCTTTTTGATTCTAATCTACCCGATCCTTTTGGTTACCCTAAACTACGAAGCGGGCTGGGATTGGAACACCTTGGAATACACCGACTTTTTCACGCCAACTGGATTCTTTCGAAACCTATTTTTCAATGGATTTCACCCAGTCATACCCTGGATTGCATTTCTACTCACCGGAGTTTGGGTCGGCCGATTAGATTTCAATAACAAGGCCATGGTAGCCAAACTTAGGTGGTCATCACTGGTCATTTTTGTCCTCTTCACCATTCTTTCATGGGGAGCCTTAAAAACAGCCGGCCCCTTCCTTGAAATGGATGCCGAAAGCGTTGATTTTTTGTTCTCTACCGGTCCGATGCCGCCATCCCTATTTTATATGCTTTCTGCAAGCAGCCTGGCCGTTTTTCTGATTACCCTTTGCGTTTCCATGGCCAAACGATTTCCAGATTCTCTGGTTATTCGGTCGCTTATCAGTGGAGGCCAATTAGCTCTGACCAATTATTTTGCCCATGTCGTATTGGGCATGCTCGGTCTGTTGATGGTTACTGGAAAGCTGGAACAGGCCTTTTCCATCGAATTTGCATTTGGTTATAGCCTGCTTTTTAGCCTTTTCCTGGTCATTGGATCGCACCTTTGGAAAATGAAAAAAGGCCGAGGCCCTTTGGAAACGCTCATGCGGAAAGTAACCGGCTAATCTTCAAAGCCTTCCATACCTCATGTTTTCTGAATTTCAAAGGTTTTGACAAGGAATAAGTCGGAAGCAATTCACCACCATTTCTTTAAAATGGATTAATTAATTCCTAACTTGCCGAAAGCCGTAAAATTTATTGCTTTACACACCGTTAGCACCGCATCGGAAATTATCGATTCACATCTATGACAGGAAACAAGAAGATCATCCTCGAAGCCTACCGTAATTTGAAACACAAGGTTTCGGGCGAATCCTCCCAATCGCTTAGAGATTCATTAAAGAAGTACGGAGATTCCGTTGAATTGACGTACAAGTATTGTCCGGATTTAGATGAGCACCCCCTCGCAATAAACGCTGCCAAGGCCGTTATCGCCGCCGAACCTCAAGGGATTAGCAAATCGGAAAAGGTTTACCAGCTTTTGGCTGGAAATAGCAACAAATTTGCAGAAGAAAAGGTCTTTGAAGTAGCCCGGGAAGTGGGCCTTAACATGGACCAATTCGAAAAAGATTTTCACGATCCGCAGACTCAAGCTCGTATTGAAAAAGACATTGAAGATTCGAAGCATTGTGGCCTTTGGGTTTTCCCTGGAATTACCATCGACGGATCGCCTTACAACGGAGCCTGGGATGATGACTCCCTCTTTGCAGCCATCGAAAATCGGGGAAGCCAGGAATTTGACAAGGCCATAGAAAGCTTCTTTCAATGGGGTGCTTCAGCCGCTGCCGCCTTGATCATTGCCACGGCCGCTGCCCTGATCATGGTCAACTTCGGTTTTTTCGACCTCTATGAGCACTGGCGACACACCAAAATGGGACTGGCATTCGGAGAACATGACCTAATGCTCCACCTGGAAATTTGGATCAACGACTTTTTGATGGCCATTTTCTTTTTAATGATTGGACTGGAAATTAAAAAGGAGGTATTGGATGGGGAACTATCCGATATGAAACGAGCCGCCATGCCAGTGATTGGAGCTTTAGGTGGAATGACCATTCCTGCCCTTATCTATTTTTTGATGAATACCGGAACTCCCACCGCCAATGGCTGGGGAATTCCCATGGCTACAGATATTGCCTTTACCCTGGGACTCATGGCCTTATTAGGCTCCCGGGTGCCTATATCACTCAAAGTATTTATCTCCGCCCTGGCCGTAGCGGATGACTTGGGAGCGATTGTCGTGATCGCCCTATTCTATGGTCACGGGTTCCACGTCATGCCCTTCTTAGGAGCATTGATTGTGATTGCTCTGATGTTTTACCTCAACAAAAAGAAGGTTTACGACATGACAGCCTACGTGGGCCTTGGGCTCATACTTTGGTTTCTCATCTTTCAAAGTGGACTCCATGCCACGCTTGCTGGGGTGATCACGGCCATTCTAATTCCATCACGTAGAAATGCAGATCTGTCCTTGATTGCGCGTCAAACAGCCATTGTTTTTGACAAGGAACTCGAAAAGATAAACGACGACGGAAACGACCAAAAACACATTGGATTTGCATCCCTTGGCTTACTTCAAAACTCCATTGAACGACTTCGGGAACCCAGTGACCATTTGATGCATTCTTTGGAAAAAATGGTCAACTTTCTAATCCTCCCCGTGTTTGCATTCTTCAATACCGGAATCCTCATTGTGGCGGATAAACTCGATCTTTTTGCCCCCGTTAGTCTGGGCGTTGTATTGGGCCTTGCGATTGGAAAACCACTGGGAATTGTAGGTGCATGCTGGCTGGCATCCAAGTTGAAAATTGCTCAGTTGTCTCCCGAAATAAACTGGCCTCAGTTGATGGGGGCCTCGTGCCTGGCCGGAGTAGGATTTACCATGTCTATTGTGGTGGCTTCAAGTGCCTTTTCCGGAGATCTTTTGACTTCTTCCAAAATCAGTATTCTTATCGCCTCCTTGATTTCAGCAGTGGTGGGATTAGTTATTCTAAGAGCAGTGACCAAAAAAGCCTAAGCTTTTAGCCCACAATCTGCATGATGTTGTCCAGGTAGTGTAAAGTCCAGAAAAGGCATTGCATGTGGATCATTTGGTCGAACCCTATGATGGGGTAAAACTTGCGAGGTTCGTCACGGTATTTGTGGACAAGCTTGCTCGTAAAAAAGTCGGTTATTAAATGCAGGGCTCCGTTAACAAGTGCAAAGAATATGGCTTGTTTAAAAGGCAAAAGCAGGAGGCTGAAAAGCAGAAGGGTTGTGGAATAGGTAGCCACATGAAGGCATAACCATTTCAAACTATAGCTCTTCTTCAAAGCCATATTCGAAGACTGGAAGAGAAAATCCCCAGCCCAGTGGGCCACCAATAGCATGCTAAAAGTCACGTCGAAAAGATAGGTATTAACTGAATGATAGTCCGTACCTAAAGAATTGGATCGGAATTCGGAAGGCCAGCTTAACTAAGAACTATCCAAAATTTTCTGCCAATCAGGCAATCTCCAACTCTGGAATCGCCCAAAAGCCCAATGATAAAGAGCTTTTCCGGATCATGTTGTCCCCATTCCTTCCACCACCAGCTTGTAACCCACACCGCGAATATTGATGATCTTGATGCTTGGATCGGCCTCCAGTTTCTTACGCAGTCGGGAAACAAATACATCTAAGGTTCGGCCAACGTAACCGCCCTCATCGCCCCAAACCCGGTTGAGGATTTCTTCCCTCTTCACCGTTTGATTGCGGCGGTTGATAAAGAGGTGCAGCAATTCGGATTCCTTGCCGGTTAATTCGGTTTTGTTTTCTTCCAATGCCAGCTCCATACTACTGGGATTAAAGGAAAAATTGCCCACATTTAAGGCTGCGGAGGTGGACAATTGAGAGCCATTTTCCGGGCTATGGCCCTTGCCTTTAATTCTCAAAACAAGCAATCCAACGGACAAAATCAAAAAACCAATGATCCACCCTAAATACCCGAATTCAGATTCTTCCGTTTCACCGGGCTCTGAAGGATCGATCAAAGGAGAGGTTTGTGCAAGCTGTTCTGGAGGCCCGATTAGGGTAATCATCAAATCGTAACATCCAGTAGGATGCTCTCGAGCCTGGCAGGGTATCAATTCCTTTTGTTCAGGCAATCCTACTTCGAAGCTGTAGACTACGGCCCGGGAATCACATTCCTCCACCTCCACTCGGTAACTCGAAGCAATTTCCGTTTCCAGCATGACCTCTCGGATAGCCTTGACCAAATCGGCGCTCACAAAATGAAAATCAGATTCCAGCGGAATCTTGTATCGATCCCCGTCCTTCACAATGGGCATAATTCGGGAAGATGAATCTCCAGAGGCCAACAAAACCTGGTGCCCCACCATTCTTAAAACCACCTGAATTCGCCCTTCATCCACATTGGATCGAGCATGGAGCAAGGGACCGCCCGCCATTAGCAGGAGGAACAAACCAGCTCTTATATAATGCCCAAAAATGACCATGGAGTAAAGCTATGAGATTCTCTGCGCTCTACGAAGGTAAAGACATCATTTTACGTTAATTTACACTTCGCTAACCTTTAATTACAGAGCTTTTACGCTTCTTCGCCTTCTCCTCCGGTAGCTTTGGACAAAACGATCAAATTATGCGAATTTCTCTTCTTCTTTTTATTAGTCTGGTTACCTTAATTGGATTGCTATCAACAGGATTTAACCAGAGCCCAGAACCGGAAACTAAAAATTGTACCCCCTCTTCTTCTCCCACCTGGAAATGGAAACATGAGGCCATTTTATCCCAAAGATCCCCCGGTGGTTTAAAAGCTTTTTATCAAGTAAACAGCCCCCAAAAAAAGTTCCTCCGACCCAGCGAATTGTTGCAGGCCAAAACCCTGGAAGATCTTATTCCTGATTACCCGACCCATTGGATTCAGGATTACCAATCGGTGGAAATTCGAGGCCTGGTCAATCAGGATTCGGCTAAGGCTTTTGGCTCCAATATCGAATTGAGTCCGGAGCAATTGAAACTTATTCAGACCGCCGATATGAATTCATCTTTGGAAATTCGTGTTGGGTATGCCACGGCTAATGCGGCTACCGGTGAAACAGATTATCGAACGCTGAAATACTATTCGGCCATTGCCCCTGAACAATCCGCACAATTTCCGGGCGGACACCAAGCGCTATTGGATTACTTAAAAAACGAACACCAAAAAATGGATGAATCCGATCCGGATGTCCCGGTATGGGTGGTAAATGTTTCTTTCCAGGTTGATCCCAACGGAAAAGTTGTCCATGTTCAGTTGGATCAAACCAGTGGTGACCCGGTATGGGATCAAAATTGGATTGAACTGGTGCAAAACCTCCCTACCTGGTCGCCTGCCTTGGACGGCAAGGGTAATACCATCAGCCAACAATTCATTGCTGTAGTTGGAAACCAGGGCTGCTAAACCCTATTCCATCCGAGTAATCCGCTTGATAACAGGTTCTCCATTTCCTTGCAGATGAAGGGTATATACACCCACCGGAAGCGAACTAAAATCAAGGGTTGAGACCTTATTTTCCAAGACACCTGACCGAACCATTCGGCCCTGTGCGTCCATCAACTCGAAGCTCATGAGGGTTTCAACAAAGCTTATGGTCAAGGATTCTTTAACTGGATTTGGATAGACCTGTACACGATCTGGGTCTGCTTTATCACCTTCTATCGAATTGGAGGCATAGGTAAAGCAGGCCAAGGTATCTCTACAACTTCCCTGGCTCACTTGCACAGCATAATTGCCAAACTGAGCCGGTGAGAATGTTCTATTCAATTCACCTTGGATTCGAGCATATCCCTGGTTGCAATCCAACCACTGGTAGGTAGTATAAGGCACCGAGGTTTCCAGATCTTGCCCATTTTGCACCACCTGACCTGTAGCCAAGGTATCGATGGTCAACTGAAACACCCAGGCTGTATCGCAAGACTGTCCAGCCAGAGAAGTATCCCTGTAGGTACCGGAGGTGGTCCAGGTATAATTTCCGCTGGGCGAGGTGTAGGAATTACAGGTTTTAATACTCTGAGAGGGAGCCTGGTAAATCGTATTGATTGTCAAATTAATATTCAGAATACTATCACATCCACTTACCGCCTGAAGCGTATCGTTATAGTTACCCGATACGGTCCAGGTATGTCTTCCACTTGGCGAAGTATAGGACTTGCAGTCGGCCGCTTGAACGGTGGTGTAAACGACGGGCAAAATGGTCAGGTGAAATTGATGAATCGTATCAACCCCGGAACTGGACAGCGTATCAAAATACACACCTGATTGAGTGATGAATTTTCCTCCTGGTAACTTATAGAATCGGCAAGCGCTTACCTGGTGAGACTTCAAAAAATAGCTCGACTTGGGGCTACCAAAAAGAACACCAGCCTTGCCAACCGAGCTGTGATTGAATTCGCCTCCTGCCCAGATTCGGCCATTGGGTAATCGCTCTATACAATTCACTTTGCTGTCCAATCCAAGGTTTCCTCTTTTTACCAGGGTATCGATTGGATTTCCCACCGAATCGAAGGTTAGAATTAGGGCATGGGTAATATCCTTTCCCTGGAGGGTATCCATTTGCATTCCACCTACATATAGCTGCTTGCTTTTCGGATCTTCAGCCAAGGATGTAGGGAGATCGGCTTTGTGAGCCAGAGGTCCAGTGTACGACGAACGCCATATGATGCTCCCATTTTGTGCACTGACCTTGTAAACGTCCAAATGACTTTGAGACATTCCCACCATGAATATGGCCGAGGAATCATGGCTATAAATCAAGCGATAGGTTTCGGATTGTGCTGCATAATAGCTTATCCAATTGGTGTTGTTTCCAGCCAGGTTGTAAGATACCAAACAGGCTCTACCTTGCACATCTTTTCCGGTGATCAATATTTCTTGAGGCGATACTTTCAGTACTTCATTGGAATGAGTCAAAGCGGAGAAATAATCGTAGCGAGTAGACTTGTAATTAACGACCTCTAAAACTTCATTTTCTGAAAAATAATAAAAGGTACCCGCCTTAAATTGAACGGTTTGATTGATGATGGAGTGCTTTTCATGATAGCCTCCAATGTTGCCGGTTTTACCTATCGAATTTGAGTTATAGAGTTGCCCCATATCGGTGGATGGTCCATTGTGACTTCCTTTTACAAGGATATATGGGGTGGTGGAATCTGGTATGAGCTGAAATGGAAATCCGTAGTAGTAACTCGGGCTCGTCCCTTTGCTCCTTACAATTTGCCCCGAATCATTCACTTGCATGAAGATAAAATCGGTGGGATTATCATCTATATAAGGTGGTTTAGAGTCTCCCCTAATGTCGTAAGCCATGATAAGCACATCTCCATTGGGCATAAAATCAAAACCTAAAGGGCGCATTAATAGCCAACTATCTAACCAGGTGCGGAATTGAAGATTTTGATTGAAATCATACTTCTCTAATAATCCCCGGTTTCCTTCTTGTTTGAGCACGTAGGTATGGTTCCCGTTTTTCTTGATTTCGATGACCGATGACGGGTATTCGATTCCGGCTAATCCCAATCTCCTCACCTTGGAGGGAGCTCCGGTTGTGGTGTCCAATTCGGCCGCTGTGACCCAGGTTTTCTCGCAATGGTAGCAGTCTGTTGCCGTGTATTCAAGATCTCCAAAAACCAGCAACTTTCCGTTAACCCAATTGATAACGTGGCCATCTGAAGTCAGGTCTTTACGTGAGGTATCCCGAGTAATCGTCGATTCCCAAAGGACTTGTCCATTATTGGTATTCATCTTTAGGTTTCCCCAGCAACCTGGTCCGGTATTCGCATCTCCGTAATATCCGGTGATGTAGGCCATATCTCCCACCATTTCCACATCCAATGGACCCTGCTCATCGCCATGGCGTACACCAGGATTTCCTTGTCCTTTAAAGCTATATTGAGTATGGTAATCAAACTTGAGCGTGGATTTGTTGAATCGGGAAAACTTGAAATAGTAGGTACTTCCTCCTACGGTAGAATGGCGAAATAAAAAGACCAAGCCGCCCTTGTGGTCAATGCAGTGGGCTACATTATAATCCACGTTGATATTCTCGTCATGTACCACTGCTCCATTGGCCGGATTGATTTTCATAAATAGCCCAGGCGACCACCTGTCTTTTCCATAGAGATAGAGATCATTGGCGGAATCCAGGTAAAGAAATAAGCCTTCCCGTAAATCCTTTTGCTGAGCATAACCGACCCTCCAAATGATGCTATCCGGATTTGCTCCTGAAATTTTGAAAAGGCTATCGCCAACGCAGGAATACATATCACCTGCAGAATCTACTACAAAATGCCTGGAGTCACCCGATACCTTAGACTGGTGAGTGGATAGGGTATCACCGGTTAATTTGCTGATAAAGGCAAATCCTTTTCTTCCTGATCCTTCATAGCCCATCAACAATTTGGTGGCATCATATTCCTTAAAAAAGGAGAAATTCCACCCCTTGATAAAGAAGGGCTTTTTCCACAGAATCTGACCGGATTGATAATCGACCTTCCAGATTTCCCGCAAGTAATTATTGGTACGACGCAAATTGTAGGCATACACCACCGAATCGTTCCATACCATTTCCTTGATGCCCTCATCCCGATACTGACTAAAGTTGTAGACTGAGGTATCGGTATCTCCCGTAGTCCAAACCAGATTTCCGTTGGAATCTACCTTGGTAATGCATGATTGGTGAAGGTATGGATTGGCATTTTCACCACCCAACAAGGTGTAAGGATCGCAATGAATGGAACAAATAATGCTTCCGGAATTGGCGGTGCTGGTATCGGTAAAATAGTGTTCGGTCAATTGAGCTCGAACCGAGTAAACCAGAAAAAGGAGAACAAGCAGTACTCCTGATTTGATTGGCAATGAATTCATAGCGGATTAGGTCAAATTATTAAGGCTTCAAAAATACAATGAAAAACAGTTGAAACCCCGAATTGTTTAACCCCGCCAAACCATTGCACCCCTCCAAAAAGGGCAAGCCCAATGACGGACTGCCCTATTGAAGAAGTTCACTGCATTAAGTCAAATTCAGCCCGATGTTCGAAGCATTTTGCAGCACTGCTTCCCGGGAAGGTCGTTCGGATTGTAGGGAGGCCGTGGATGAACTAAACCACTTTTCAATTTGACGTATCACTTCTCCAAACGGAATGCGCAATACAACCGAAAAAACAATGATCATTACGCCAATAACAATGAGGACAATACCCAGTCCTAACGCTGCCGTACCAAATCCGAATGCCCATAACAACAAGGCTCCAATGATGGCGATTATCACGCCGATAATGGCCACTACAATTCCTATTACACCACCAATGATCATCGCCAGTTCCTGCGATTTTTCCGGAGTAAGTGCTGCTGCTTCGGAAGCGGTCAAGTTTAAATCACCTCCATTTTGAATACGTGCCAGGTAACTTTTGAAGAATGGCAAGGGCTTGAGCACCTCAGCAACCAATCCCAATTGAGTCGCATCAATTTTACCGAGAAGATTCAACTCCTGTTCCGATAGATTGGCATTGCAAATCACCTTCATCAAATCGCGGCTAAAGCCCGCATGTTTTTTGAGAAACGATTCGCTTTCATCGTCCATGTAGGGAAAAGGTTTCTTATTGGTCAGTTGAAAGAGTTGATTTTCCTTTGGCTTTCCATTATCTCCCTCCCAACGCTGCATTCGTCCGGTTCGGTAATCCACATCCAGATACTCGCCCCGAGTACTCTCTTTAAAGGCCACCCGATCACCCACTTGTATCATTTCAAACAGGTCCGATCCATCATCCGTTTTGCCCCAGGTGATAGCTCCACCATTGGGCTCAATAGCGACTGCCCTTCGCTCTCCTACGTCTTCACGCAGGGTAATCAATCGTACTTTGTTTGTCCCTTCCACAGGCACCACCACAAATCGTTGATCGTTTTGCCCCGTTCGTGCCCAGCGAACCACGTCGTGATTGGCCAAATTCCAGGCCCCGACGGCCACATTTTCGTCCCGGGTAAATTCCTTGATTTCGTAACTGTAAAGATCCAAGTCCATCATAATGCTTCATGTATTGATTCCCTCAAACCTAACTCCCTTTGAAGGGAGCATTGATAGGGGATTTCCCTATCCAAATCCTTGCTATATTTGACCATCAACACCAAGTATTCATGAATCCTTCACCTCAAATAGCTCAACATTTTCGCGGCGTATTTTTCGGTGGTAACTGGACCACTGTGAATGTGAAAGACACCCTGGCAGCAATTACCTGGAAGCAGGCTCTTGAACAGGTAGGGTCTTTTAATACGATTGCCACCCTTAGCTTTCACCTGAGCTACTTCGTTCATGAAGTTCTTCCCGTGCTTAAAGGAGGTCCACTTACTGCTCATGACAAATTCAGTTTTGATCATCCTCCGATACACTCTCAAGAAGATTGGGAGGCATTTCAAAAAGAAATTTTAAAAGACGCTGAAGAATTTGCCACCCTGGTAGAGCAGATTCCTGCCGAGGATTGGGACGCCCCTTTCACAGATCCCAAATACGGAACCTTGTACCGCAACATTCATGGTATTATCGAGCACAGCCATTATCATTTGGGGCAAATCGCTTTGATAAAAAAACAGTTGTTAGAGGCTCAGAAAAAATAAAAAAGCCGCTCCAAGATTGGAACGGCTTAGTTACTCAGCAAGTTTATTACTTAGCTTATTCTTTGGTCAATCTCAAAGTAGATTGCTTTCCGTTTTGAATCACTCTGAGCAGGTAGGTTCCTTTATCCAGATTTTCTAAATTCAACTTAAAATCAGGATGCACTTCTCCCTTGTACTCATAGACCAGCTTACCACTCATATCCATGAGCGAGAGCTCAGCCGATCCTTGCAATAATCCTTGGACTATTCCCTCGTTTTCTAGAGGATTTGGCAGTACTCGAATTTCAAAGGATTCCAATCGATTCTCTGTGGTGGTAAGCGTTCGATCTTGAGAACTTGTTTTCGGGATACCTTGGAAAATAATATCTCGGGTAATGGTCCACTCACAGCCGTCGATTATATAAGTCAAAGTAACCGTATAAACGCCCGCCCAGGTATTATCTCCTTTTCGAACCACCCAGGTTCCGTTTGAAAATGCAATGTCTACCCAGGGCGAAGCAGAAGCCGTTCCCGTCCAGGTTGCGATCCCATTACCAGGTGGAATTCCGTTAAGCCGAACTTCAATATCCCCAACAAATAACTGATCGAAGGTCATGTTGTTGGCATTGACTCCATTTAGATACAAATCGATACTAAGTCCTTCCAAGGGGTTGGGAAGTTCGTCGCATGGGGTTGGAGCACACTCCTCACCACAAAGTGATCCAGGCTCGATGTAAGCTTCAAAATTGGCATCCGCCTCAAAGCCTGGAAACAAATGGACTGCCGTTCGAGATATGTACTCCCTTTTGATTGAAGTATTCGGTACAAAATGTACAGGCCCATCCACTTGACCTGGATCCACAGATTCCCCAGCTACAATACGCCCGGAACTGATCAAAATCGGGAAAATATTGAAAGGTGGAGGAAAGGAATGAATGGTTTGGTTCTCAAAATACATGACCTCATTGTCTACTTTATGAACCGAAACATTATCAAATAGGGCATAGGCTTGAGAAGCATTGGGAAAAGCTTCACAAAGGGAAATGTAGCTACCCGTATTGTCATGGTGCATAGCACTGGAACTGTTGAATTGCCCCATATGCAGAAATCGTTCTCCACCCTGCGCACAATAGAGGAATGACATCATTGTCCAATCCGCATAATTCAATACTTCAGAAACTACAAACAATTCTCCGGCGGCATGGGGATTGGGATCGTTGCTAATTTTAACGCCAAAATGGCTTTTTTGACCTGTTATGTATACGGCTCGATCGCAATGAGCCTGACCTGGGTCCAGTCTCATGATTATTCCATTGTCATTCATAATGGGCCCGCCATCTCTGATCCAGTAAGAAACTCTATAGCAAGTATGTGGCTCAAGTGGAGTGGTAAATTCAACCGACATTTTCTCCGGGCTCCTCAATCCAGCAAACTGCTCCATATGCCTGGCTTGGATGGGTAAGGGGTGGTTATGTTCCTTCTCATATATACATACAGGTTTGATTCTGCCACAATCAAATCCTCCACTCATCTGTGGACGTACATAATCGTAAAAGCAGTGGTTGTTAAAAATGTCCGGTGTTCCAGCCTGAGTAATCCAATTGGGTAGGAATATTCCAGCATCACCTGGCACACTGCCGCAAGAAGCGCTGTTTTCAAAACTGCCATTCGGCACCAAATTGGGGCCATAGATATTTTGTGCATGAACATTCAAGGAAATGCTCAAGCTCAAAATGGACAGCCCAAGTATTAAAACTTTATACATAGCGGCCTCCTTATTTAAGCGCATCAAGCTGTTGCTTCATCTCCTCATTTTCCTTGCTGAGTTGAATCACATATAGGGTCAATTCTTCTATTTTTCGCAGTAAGGTTGCGTCCATATCTACCATGTCAACGCCGTTTTCTTCTACCTCTGCAGCCGACGGCACATCAGGCAAATGGTGGTTTTCCTGAACAAAAGCTTCCACTTCTTTCAAATCTCTTAAATCGTATTCCTCATCAAAAACGTAGTCAGCCCATTCTGTAGTTCCCAAGGTGGCCACTTTGAGTCGTTCTGTTAGAATACCTGTGGCCACGTAAAGCTGATACCCTCCGGTCATCTGATAATTAGCACTTCCGGGTGCAACGCCTATACCCACTTTAATGGGTCCTTTTCCATTTGGAAAATAGACACGGGGCTCTTGGAATTCAGGAGCCCAAAACTCCAAAGTTTGCCCGTAGGACTGATGTTCCGTACTAATGGATCTAATGATCCAATCCCGATTAGTTGCTGCCCCGGGATTATGGGTTTGCATATCCGGGTTTTGAAATACGATATCTGCATAATGGGCATTCACATTAGGATTGCTCACATCCACATCAATGACCAAGGCTTGGGATGACCCATTACCCTCAAGGTTCACGTGAATGGACCCTTTAGGGTCGTATGTATTAATTCCTAATCGAAATCCATCCAAAAAGAAATGGTGCCCGCCTACGGAACCCATATGCGACTTAAATCCAATGTCGTTAGAAGCATGATTGGTTCCGGTATAAAAAGACCCATAAGAAATAAGAGAGGATTGAATTTTATCAGTGCTTATCAGATCAGGATCCCTAAAAGCTATCTGACTGTATCGATACGGCTGATTTACCGTGGGTTTCCAATCCAAAATGGCATTATGTGTGGAATGGTAAAGTGGAGCTGGGAGACTGCTCACTCCACCCGGAGTTTCTCCTTCATGGGTAAGTCGAAGGACTCCTACTCCATTGCTGGGCAAACTAAATGCTCCAGGAGTATTGTTGTATTGAACACCGGTTCCAGTCATTTGTGCAGATGCACTACTAACGATACCAATCAGTACGGCTGAGCCTAAAATTCTTTTGATTTTCATGGTTTATTTTTTTTGGTTAAAAAGGGTATTTACTATTCAAAGCATTTGAAAAGTATTGAAATAAACTCCTATTAATCAGCTCGTTTTGCAGACAACATTAGAATCCTTGCGAATTACCTGATATTGTTTGTCAAGGTAATTCAGTGGGTTTATTAGCTTTACTTTTTAATCGGAGATGTCATGCATTATTCCACTTTGATCAAGTTTTGTTTTCCGATATCGGCCATACTTTTTGCCCTATTCGGAACTAACAGTCAAGCCCATGCTCAACTGGAAATAAAAAATCCTACCCTATCCTTGGGGTATTTTGGGCAAGGAGTCATTCGCCCTGGAGTTCGACTGGGATTAGACTTTCAGCTGAAATCCTTTTCCAAGGAAAAGGTGAAAGGAGAAGTGACCAAAACGAAACGGACTACCTTTTTCGGTGGTCCTCACCTGGCCCATTACACCCGCCCCAGCTACTACTCCAACTACCTCATCGAAATTCGTGGTGGATTGGAACGGCAAACCGAAGGAAAGGGATTTTACTCGGCTCTTTCAGCGGGACTTGGCTATCAGCTCAATCTGGAGGTCATGAGTTTTGATGTGGACTTTTCAGGAAGGCGATCCAACATTGAACGAGAAGCCCGGCATTTTTTCTTTCCCTCTCTTCGCTATGAGGCTGGGTATGAAATCGGTCGGCGATGGCGGGTTTACCTGGGGCTAACCTATGGCGTAGAGCTTTCAGGAAGCTATGAAGCCACAAGCCAGGGATTTTTAGAAGGAGGTTTTAAATACAAATTACAAGCACCATGACCCGGGAAGAATTTATAAAACGATGTGCCTTAATGGGTGTGGGTATCACACTGGCCCCTACTCTGCTCGCTGGCTGTAGGAAGGAAGATGAACTCAATGTACAATTTACGGGTAAAACCATTGTTATTGGAGCCGGTGCTGCCGGATTGATGGCGGGCTATACCTTACAGCGTCATGGAGCCAATTTTGAAATCCTCGAAGCTTCATCGATTTACGGTGGTCGGGTGAAGAAGCTGGAAAACTTTGCCGATTTTCCCATTGATTTGGGAGCCGAATGGATTCACAGCAAACCACGGGTATTTAGCCGACTCATTGATGATGAAAGTAAACCGGGCAGTGTAGACCTGATCCCCTACAAACTCAATACCTACTACCAATGGAATAAAGGAAAACTCCAACGCAGAAACTGGGCGGCCACCTTTTATGGGGAATACAAATTCAAGCGGTCGACCTGGTATGATTTCTTTGAAAACTATATCGTCCCGTCATTTGCCAAAAAAATCACCTACAACACGCCCATTACTCGTATCGACTACAGCTCCTCTTTGGTCGAAGTGGTGGATCAAAATGGAATAACCCATACCGCCGATCGGGTCATATTAACGGTTCCTCTGGCCATCCTTCAAAAGGGGTTTATTGGATTCACCCCTCCCCTTCCGGAAGAAAAGGTCAACGCAATGAACGAAGTTTCGATTCCTCCGGGACTTAAGGTATTCATGAAGTTTTCGAAAAAGTTTTACCCGGATTTAGTTTCGGTGGGTGACATGATTTTTGGAGATGGTGGTGAACGATTGTATTACGACGCAGCCTTTAAAAAGGATAGCCCCGAGCACGTTTTAGCCCTCTTTAATGTGGGTGATTCTGCGAGCGATTTTACCGAGTTGAATTCTGCTCAGGAAGTCCTGGATGCCGTTCTGGCTGAGTTGGATCAAATATTCGATGGCCAAGCCAGTCAATATTACCTGAGTGGCGTGGTTCAAAATTGGTCGGCCGAACCCTACATTCAGGGATCCTACAGTTTCGCTGGAAGTAGACACCGGCAGCGAATTGAAAAAATGAACTCTTCGATTAGCGATCGTCTGTATTTCGCTGGAGAAGCCATGCATCCTGACGAGTGGTCTACCGTTCATGGAGCTGGATTTTCAGGTGTTACCGCCGCTCAAGATGTTTTGAAAACAGCCTAAAAAAAAGAGCCCCGAAGGGCTCTTCACACAGGCTATGTCTGTTCATTTTATTCTTTGATGATTCTTTCCGTCCAAATCATTTCCGAATTGTGCACGCGTAAAATGTAGACTCCGGATTCGAAGGATTCTAAATTAACCTCGTGGTGTGATTCAGATCCATCCAAAGTACGTTGAATGACCTTTTTACCCTCCAAGGAGGTGATTTCCATTTGGTATTCACCCACTCCATTGTCGGGTAATCTTAGCTGAAATCGTCCATTATTAGGATTGGGATAGACCTGGATTGATTCTGCTTTTTGATAGTTTTCTAACTCCTCATCCGACAAATACTGAGTTATATCAAATTGCTTGGATTCCGGTAATTCGATCTGATCCAATTTATCCATGGCTCGCTGTTCAGGTGTACTCTTCATTTGAGGTGTACAAGGGGCTATGCTCGCTCGAAAATTACTTTGATTTTTGGCGTGAAACCCTTTTCCTAAAGTGATTCCATTTCCAGCGACAAACTCATAATCGGCGTCCTCAAAAATGATGATATCTTCAGTAGTGTTGATATTCGTTTGAGCACGAAGTAGGACTTTGTTGTTCGGACCATAATCTTTTGCAGGGAAGTAATATCCTGTTGAGCCAGGTGCCCCTCCTGGAAGATTTAGACTGTGGTAACAGGTAACCTTGCGATCAGGCAAGCCTAATAAATCTACCCAAGGGTCATAATTTGGATTGAGCGCGCTTCTAATATCACGGTTTCCATAATTTGAATATAGTTTACCATAACTCTCAAGTAACGGAAAACCACATTGAGATGCTCCACCTGACAAAACACCGATTTCTCGATTGAAGGTATTAAACATCCCTGACCCTGAAGAGCCTGGCTCAACTACTCCGTAACTAAAATTAGGGACAACCATCCAGGGGTTATCCACATACCTACAAATTACTGTAGTCACAGTCCTTCTTTGCCAAATCCAACCAAAGAGCACATCAATTACCCGTGTGATTGTATAACAATGTGTAGCTACGGGGTTTTCCAACCACAAAATATTGTTGACACCACTAATTTTCTTGATATCTCCTTCAGGATGATGAACCCCTACATACCTTGTTGGGTAACCTACACCCGGAGTTGAGGTAAATGGCCCATTATAAAACCTACTGGATAACCATCCTGCGTACGTAAAGTTAAAGTGAGGAGGAACTGGCGTCACAATCTCCAAAAGAGCTAAATCACCCCACTTGTAATCACCCACTACTCTCAACTTAGAACGATGATGGTAATGACGACTATTTTGAGAAAAATTAGTCGACTGTCCGGAGGTGACTCCTCTATTACTTGGCTCAGTAGAATTGTTCGACGCATCGGGACTCTGATAATTGAAGTAGATATCGTATTCAAGATTCATATTCTTGCCATCTATACAATGTTCAGCTGTTAGAATATAATAACCCACACTCCCATCACTGGTATTGCGGTTAATTAAGGTACCGGTACATCCTGCCCATTTTACAGTAGCATTCACGACTCTTGACCTTAACAGAGTATTATTTGAGTATCCAGGATCGTGCACATTTACATTGCAAGATCCAGATTCTCCCCAGCCCTGAGCGTGAAGACTTCCACCCCAAAAGCAAAGAAGAATTAGTGCAAAATAACTTTTCATGTTTCTTTCATTTTATCAGTAATTTCTACTGTATGGATATAGAAGCAAAAAACTGATTCCTATGGGCTACTAACCTCACCAAATCACTCTCTACTCCGGTAATGGAAAAGGATATAAAGCGATTGTCTTGGGTGAGGTAATAGCGAATGAAGGAATGCATTTGATTATCCGCTGCCAAGGACAGGTACTTGATTCCAATTTGCATTCCATGAACCCCATTCGTATTGACCTCAACCAGCTCTGTGGTCTCACTATCGGTAGCCAGCAGAATGAGCTTGGCGATGGCTCTGAGCGTATCATAGTTTTGGTCAACAAGAAGTTGATCGAAGATTACATTCGTGCTATCAAAATAGGCTGAATCAAATACATGTACCTGAAGGGCCAGTAGTGAATCGACCTCATCAACCATCAGCCTGGTATTGAGAGTGTCAATTATATGAATGGAATCTGGTGTCTCAAACGAGAGTCCGGATGGACCATCATCAGTATAAATCCAGGGATTTTGAGCTTGCCCCTGAATAAACAGAAGGGAGCAAAGGATTATTAGAATATATCTCATGACATTCGATTTAGAGTCTTTTACTCTTGTCCAGAGGTGCTGGACTTATTCATCAATCCTTCTACCTTTTCCTCTAAAGCCGCATTTTTCTCTTCAAGCTCTATCAAGTACATGGTGAGTTCCTCAATTTTTTCCATTTGAAGGCGAACCATTTCTCCCAATTCAATTCCATCTTCCATTTCGGCGGCCGACGGTACGTTAGGCAAGTGGTGGTTTTCTTCAATGAATTCCTTCACTTCAGATAGGTCTTTCAATTCGTATTCTTCTTCGAAAACGTAATCAGGCCAAGTCGAAGCCAGATCTACTTTTACCTCTTCGGTACGAATACCTCCCGCTACAAAAAGCTTGTATGGGCCAGACCCCATTTTGGTAGTTCCAATGCCCACCTTGGTATTGGCGAAGTATACTCTCGAATTGGTGTGCTCGGGAGACCAGAACTCCAGGTAATTTGGATGGGTCGTATGGTTAGGTCCTGTAGATCGAATCACCCAGTCGCGTTGAGTTCCTGGAGTGGAAGGATTGGTAAATACAATATCCATCGCCTGGGAGTTAGGATTCGCATTGTTGTTGGACTCTAATTTGATTCCTTGGCCATGTCCAAAAATGTGAAGGTAGGCTGACGGAGTGTGGGTGTTAATACCAACCTTAAAGTTGTCGAAGAAGAAGTCTTGCCCGCCCGAAACGTAGGAGTGAAATCCAAGGTCGTTGCTTCGGTTAGGATAACTGGGATTATTGTAGCTGCTTCCGTAACCGACCATGGTGGTTTGAGTTCCATTTATGTTACCATTATCAATATCACGGAATACGATGCGATTAAAACGGTAGTCTGTCCCCAATCCCGGAGTCCAATCAAGAATGACGTTTTCCGGAGAATTGAAAAGTGGAGGAGGCAACTGACTTATGGATCCCGGAGGCGCTCCACGATGCGTCAATTTCATCACCCCAACAGCGTTGTTAGGAAGGTTAAAAGTGGTAGGAGTATTGTTGTATTGCACTCCTACTCCATTGGTCTGTGCCATAGCTTCGACGCCCAGTCCGAGCACCAAGGCAGCACCCAGTAAATGTTTGATTTTCATAGCTTATTGTTTTAGTTAATGAGATTTAAGTCGAAAGGAGTTACAGTTGTAGCTCATTTGGACGGTTAATAAGCTCGAATGTAGAAGTAACAAAATGGGCACGCTGAGGATATTTGCCAATTACAGGAAATGGCTCGTAAGGTGCAGTCGTTTTTTTGCGAAAGAATCGCGGCGGTTTCTGTTTTGGGTACAATTCCATCTCATTGGTATGATCAAAAAGGGCATTTGTACAAAAAATGGAGTGGATCGTACATTTTCACCCAATTCCTGCTCCCTGCTATTTACTTTTAAATCCAAATTAGGGGAGTTACTATTGCGACTGCTTTCCACGCCCGCCGGGGCAAACCTCTTAGAGCCATTGAAAGAATTCCGACTCAAATCCTGGTATTCAGATTTCGCCTCAGGCACCTATTCAATCACCGTATTATCAGTGGAATAAGGGAAGTAAATAATCCTCAATAAGTCAGGAGGTTTCCAACACCGCTGAGGGTTGTTCTAAACCAAGGAACAACCCTTTTTTTTTGTACCCTTAGCTAATCTACCCGTTGATTTAAAAACAAAAAAAGGCGCCCGAAAATTCGGACGCCTTCATACCTATCCCATAGGGGCCTGGTTGGTTATTGAGCAATTCCCACTTGCTCCACTATAACACCTTGCTGAGTAATTACATGAACTACGTGGAAGGCTGTAGTTTCTTCGATCTGTACTGCGTACTGATTTTGTCCTTCTTCCGCCTCTATGACCTGAAGCAGGATTCCGGTAGAAGAATAGATTTCAATTCTCTCCAGGTTTTCACCGTTGAATTCAACCGTATAGTTCACTGCTGCTGGATTGGGGAAGATATTGACCATATCGCTCGTTGGAGCCTCTTCCGGACCTTCTTCATCCCAATCATCTTCGTAACCTTCGTATTCTGTATCGTCGATTTCTTCCGGAGAATTTTCATCATAATCCAGTTCCTCGCCTTCGAAAATTCCAACACCATGGTTTGGATCTGTGTTAGAAATGGGCTCTGTTTTATATTCTCCATAAGGTCTTCCACATTGAGGGATACATCCATCAACATGAGCCAGGAATTCACTTCCTGTTTTAGCATGAAACCCAGGCTTCAATTCAACCTGAGTTCCTGCATCAAATTCAACGTAAGTATTGGGCTGAATGGCTACACTTTGAGAGGCCGCAATTCCACCCGAGGTTACATATACTCCATTGTAGGTACGAGGCCAGGTCCCTGCATAATTAGCGAAGGTAACATTGGCACTTGTATGAAGATCTGTAGCGTCAGTAAAGTAGTAGTTTGGAACACAGGGATCATGGCCATCCATATACTTAAGGTAAAACTTGGTATCTCCACTGTGAGTTCCGTTGGGATTGAGAATCCAGGATAGACCGTATTTATGCCAACTCACATAGAACCTTCCGTAAAGATGCGCCTTGCACCACGGATCATTGACTTTTTGGTCTGGCCCTTTAACTTGACCTACAATTCTTTTGTTACTGGTAAATAATGGCCCTCCGGACGAGCCATCCTGAGCTCCTCCCTTGTCTACCTTCATCTTCCAAACCTTTTGCCCATTTGGGAAGGGTCTAGTTTTCTTTTTCAATCTTTTTTTGAAAGTGGTTATTTTTTTTATGTCACCTAGGGGATGAGTAATAGCCGCGCCTTCTAAAGGATTGTTTCCTCCTCCTGAGTAGGTATCATTATTCCAACCGGCATAGAAAACATTGTATTCTTTTGGAATATCTTCCGTAATTCTGAGGGCCGCGTAATCCGTTTTCCAAGCACTATCGAGCACCACCGATCCTTGAACCGTATGATTTAGAATACCTTCCAAATTGCTACAATTGGGGCTCTCGTAGTTGAACATAAAAATGGTCTTTTCATTTTCTATTTTACGAATGTTGTGTGCAGCCGTCAAGGCCAAGGGAGCTCCATCTTTTCGTTCGTTGTTTATTAAAGCTCCACTTGCATAAAACATTGTTCCGTTTGCATCAACCATACACATTTTAAAAACAGACCTTTTGGGATCACACCATTCACTATATTCAGGGCAGTTAATATTCTCTGAACGAATACAATCCCTGGAATTGTTTAACCCGGAATACCCTGGCACTCCAACGGCAGCGCTCTTGTAGATATAACCAACATTAGAAACCGTCACTTTGGAGGAACTTCCTGAAAGCTTCATATAAACCGTTTCTGTAGTCACTGGAATAAAACCGGAGGCATAAGCTCCCTTATTCTGATTGTTTCTACGGCTATAGGTTCTTGTATAACCATTCTCATTGTCCGCTCCGGTAACGATGGAAAACTTGTCCGATCCTTGTAAATCGAAATTTTCGAAATACAATATGACCGCCGAATATCGATCGTTACGTTCCAAATTCAAGGATACCAGGCGGTATTTTTCGCCTGTATGCTCATCGGTTCGGATGTCGTAATTATCAAAGTTGATCACCATTTCAGCCGACCTTCCTGCATAGGATACGCCGGGGTTTTGAACCACCATATTCCTAAAAGCATCCAGGTCTTGCTCCGGAAGTACGTGGGTAGCTTGAGATTCTAAGCTTTGTACGTGATCTACGAGGATTCCTTCTCCTCCATTCTGTGCCTGGGTGACAACCCAGGGTATACTGCCGAGGAACAGCAGCAAGAGTAATTTCGTTTTCATGGTTTTAGCGTTTTTGTGTAAGTAAATAATGGCCGGTTTTTCCAACCACTTTAACAGGATCTAAAACCCGATAATTACTGCTTCTCTTTTTTCAATTCCTGAATCTCTTCCTGGAGTTGAATCATATAAATCGTAAGCTCTTCAATCTTCTCCATCTGCAAGCGAACCATTTCTCCCAGTTCGATTCCTTCTTCCATCTCTTCTGCTGAAGGTACATTGGGCAGGTGATGATTCTCTTGAATGAAATCTTTCACTTCAGAGAGGTCTTTCAAGTCGTAATCTGTATCGAAGACATAATCAGGCCAAGTGGAAGCCAGGTCTACTTTTACTTCTTCGGTACGAATACCTCCGGCTACAAATAACTGGTAAGGTCCGGATGCCATTTTGGTGGTTCCAATGCCCACTTTGGTGTTGGCAAAATACACCCGGGAGTTGCTATGCTCAGGTGACCAGAATTCCAGGTAGTTAGGATGTGTGGTGTGGTTCGGTCCGGTAGAACGAATAACCCAATCACGATTTGAGTTTGGCGTAGATGGATTGGAGAACACAATGTCGGTAAATTGGGAATTAGACGATAGACTGTTGTCTGCCTCCAATTCAATGGCTTGTCCTGAACCTTTGATATGTATGTTGGCGTCTGGATTATAGGTATTGATTCCGATTTTGAAATTATTAAAGAAGAAATCCTGACCGCCGGATAGGTGGGAATGAAAACCCAGGTCATTCACCCGATCCGTATTTCCTGTAACCGAATATTGGCTACCATATCCGATTAAGGAAGATTGGAATCCGTTGGCATTTGCATTGCTGTTGATATCGCGGAAAACAATTCGGTTGAATCGATGTGAACTGGCCACGGTTGGTGCCCAATCCAAAATCAAGTTGTCTGGTGATTTGTATGGCGGAGTCTGTACTCCTGCAGGCACGCTCATTGGATTTGTTCCCTGATGGGTCAGTTTCATCACACCCAGTGCCTGGCTGGGCAGATTAAACATAGTTGGCGTGTTATTCATCTGCACTCCTACTCCATTGGTCTGAGCCATTACTTCGGTGGTCAATCCGAGTACCAAAGCGGCACCCAATAAATGTTTGATTTTCATAATCCTGAATGTTTAATTTTAGTTTTAACTAATCGCAAACCCATAGAAACAAGCACTTTATGCCATTACACATAGCATTCAAACATGAAGTTCTATTTCTATTAAAGGCTGCTCGGGATGGTTTATTGAAGTCTTAAATTTCACCTTCCCTTTTTTCTTCCAATACCAAAACTAAATGGCCCATTTCGCCGATTTCAGGATTTTGTACCATCCCCCATATCTTTTGTACCAAGAAGGATTCTGATCGTATTATCTTGATTTTGGGAATTCCTCATGGCAATCACCCACGAGGGGTAACTCATCGAAACAAAAGCTTAAAATTTCAGGATTTAGAGGGCCTTATCCCCAAGAAAAAGTTTAAAAAGGCACCCGAAAGTTTCGGGCACCTTTTACCAATCCAATGTGGATCAGGTTGGTTATTGAGCAATTCCCACTTGCTTCACGATCACACCTCGTTGAGTGATTACATGAACTACATGAAAGGAAGTTTCTTCTTCAATATGAACCTTGTACAGGTTCTGTCCTTCCCGGGCTTCCATTTCATAAAGCAAGATACCCGTTGCAGAATAAACCTGAATCTTCTCTAAATCATCCCCTGAATATTCAACCTCATAGTCGATAGCAGCAGGATTAGGGAAGATGTGTACCTGATCGGTAATGAGTTCTAACTCACCTTCAGGTTCTTCTTCAATATCATAGTCGAAGTATTCATGCTCTCCGTCATCCAACTCTTCGGGTGGATCTTCTTCAAGAACCAACACTTCACCTTCAAAAATTCCAACGCCGTCGTAGGCATTGTCGTTGTCTACCGGTTCTGATTTGTACTGTCCGTAGGGCCTTCCACATTCTGGTTTACAACCATCGATATGAGCGAAAAAATCACTTCCCGTTTTGGCGTGAAAACCGGGTTTTAGCTGAATCGTGGTTCCCGCATCAAATTCGACATAAGTACTGGATTGAATTTGAACATTCTGAGAAGCTAAAATTCCTCCTGAGGTTACATACACTCCATTGTATCGCCGAGGAGCCGTTCCAGAATAGTTTTGAAAATCTACATTGGCACTGGTGTGTAAATCGGTTGCATCAGTAAAGGCGTAGTTGGGTACACAAGGGTCATATCCAACCATGCTTTCGATGTAGTGCTTAGAGGATCCGGTATGATCTCCGTTAGGATTCAATACAAAAGACAATCCGTAATGATGCCAGCTACGGTGAAATCTTCCATAGTAGCTTTTTACGCACTCTTCGCCTATTGCACCTCCAGAGAGTTGTCCGATCAACTCTTTGTTGCCTTGAAATAAAGGAGACCCTGATGAACCGCCTTCTATTCCTCCTTTAGAGTGTTTTACTCTCCAGGTATAGCGCTTTGGATTGCCGATTCGCACATATTTCTTGCGAAGTTTTTCATCAAAGGAAACCACCTTCTTGATGTCACCACTCGGATGATGAATACCTACGCCCCAGGTTGGATTATCATTCGTTCCGGAAAATTGATTATTGGTCCAACCGGCATAGAACACATTGTATTCCTTGGGAATATCATCGGTTAAACGCAGAATGGCATAATCGGATTTTTCATGATGAGCCAGAAGTTCCGAACCGGAAACAGTTTGGGTAATAGGACCGTGTTGATTACTACAATCCGGGCTTTCATAGTTGAACATGTAAATGGTCAGCTCATTTCTTTTGTTCTCCACGCAATGATCTGCTGTGAGCGCCAGAGGAGCTCCATCGTATCTTTCATTCACCACCAAAGCACCGCTGCAAATGAAGGTACGTCCATCTTGATGGGTCATACACATCTTAAAGACGGATCGCTTTTCATCGCACCAATAGCTGTATTCAGGACAGTTTACATTTTCTGAACGAATGCATTCGATGGAAGAGTTCAAGCTTCCCCAACCTGGAATTCCTACGGCTGTGGTTCTAAAGAAGTAACCTACTCCTTCGAGAGATACCTTAGGGGTCTTTCCAGTAACTTTTAGGAAGATGCGTTCTGTAGAAATAGGAATGAATCCTAATGCATAGGCTCCTTTATCCTTATTGTATTTGCGATCGAGGGTCTTAATGAATGCTCCTTCGCCGCCGTTTCCAGTAACAATGGATACCTTGTCAGCCCCTTGTAAATCAAGCTCCTTGAAGTATAGGGTTATAGCTGAATAGAGCTCTGGCCGCTCCACATCAATGGCTATCAATCGATAGACTTCTCCGGTCTTTTCATCCACTTGAACTTCATAATTGTCCATATTGATGGTTAGCTCGGCTGAGTTTCCGATTAAACTTCCAGTCTCATCTTCAGCAATCAACCGCCGAAAAGCTTCCACATCTTGTTCTGGGAATGTAAATACGGCTTGTGGTTCTAATCGTTTTACCTGATCGGTGAGGATACCATCTCCCCCCGTTTGAGCCTGGATAGTCATCCAGGGTATACTGCCCATAAAGAGCAGCAAGAGTAATTTCGTTTTCATGGTTTTAGCGTTTTTGTGTAAGTAAATAATGGCCGGTTTTTCCAACCATTTTAACAGGATCTAAAACCCGATAATTACTGCTTCTCTTTTTTCAATTCCTGAATCTCCTCCTGGAGTTGAATCATATAAATCGTAAGCTCTTCAATCTTCTCCATCTGCAAGCGAACCATTTCTCCCAGTTCGATCCCATCTTCCATCTCTTCTGCTGAAGGTACATTGGGCAGGTGATGATTCTCTTGAATGAAATCTTTCACTTCAGAGAGATCTTTCAAGTCGTAATCTGTATCGAATACATAATCAGGCCAGGTGGAAGCCAGGTCTACTTTTACTTCTTCGGTACGAATTCCTCCGGCTACAAAAAGCTGGTAAGGTCCAGATCCCATTTTGGTGGTTCCAATGCCCACTTTGGTGTTGGCAAAATACACCCGGGAGTTGCTATGCTCTGGTGACCAGAATTCCAGGTAGTTGGGATGTGTGGTGTGGTTCGGTCCGGTAGAACGAATTACCCAATCACGATTTGAGTTTGGTGTAGATGGATTGGAGAACACAATGTCGGTAAATTGGGAATTAGACGATAGACTGTTGTCAGCCTCCAATTCAATGGCTTGTCCTGAACCTTTGATATGTATGTTGGCGTCTGGATTATAGGTATTGATTCCGATTTTGAAATTATTAAAGAAGAAATCCTGACCGCCGGATAGGTGGGAATGAAAACCCAGATCATTCACCCGATCCGTATTTCCTGTAACCGAATATTGGCTACCATATCCGATTAAGGAAGATTGGAATCCGTTGGCATTTGCATTGCTGTTGATATCGCGGAAAACAATCCGGTTAAATCGATGGGTACTGGCCACGGTTGGTGCCCAATCCAAAATCAAGTTGTCTGGTGATTTGTATGGCGGAGTCTGTACTCCTGCAGGCACGCTCACTGGATTTGTTCCTTGATGGGTCAGTTTCATCACACCCAGTGCCTGGCTGGGCAGATTAAACATAGTTGGCGTGTTATTCATCTGCACTCCTACTCCATTGGTCTGAGCCATTACTTCGGTGGTCAATCCGAGCACCAAAGCGGCACCCAATAAATGTTTGATTTTCATAGCTTTTAGCTTTTAATAGTTAAGAATTAGTGTTAGCAGCCCTTGTAAAAAGAGCCAAAGGGTTGAATGGGAGTTAAACTCTCCAGAAGCATGCGTTTTGTAATGACACGTTTAGTTTTTGATCTATTCAGTTAGTAGGCCTTCACTGGTCGAATAGGATGAAATTTTGATCGCGAGCATCGCTGCACGCAGTCTTCAAAATCCAACCTTGAGATCAAATGTAAGAGGGGGAATTCAGAGGATTTTCTGGTTTTGTACCATTCCCTAATTCTTTTGTACCAAAGCAGAATTTGGCCGTATTTCTTCAAAAGCGGGGATTTCAATAGAATCGATTTCGAGCGAAAGCCCTATACTCTACTGAAGTGGTTGGTCTGGAAACTAAGCGATTAGCGTACTATCACATCCGATGCGATAGATTACTCAGCCGATCAAGCACCTGCTGGCGGTAGCTCTGCCCTATATAGACAGTAAGCCCATCTGACAGCTGAACGGAGCCTCCTTCCTGGCGAACGTATTCCTTCACATGAAAGGGGTTGATCAGGTGACCATGGTGAATTCTGAGAAAACCATAATTGGACAGAAAGTTTTCAAACTGCTTGAGGTTTTTCGAAACCAGAATGGGTGTCTCCGAATCGGTAGTAAATACGTTAGAATAGTTTTTACTGGCTTCTACCCGAATGATATCGTTGGCCTCAAAGTAGCGATAGCCTTTACCTGTAGGGATGGCAATCTTTCGGGTGGGTGATTGTTCGAGGTTTTGGAGCAGTGCGTCGTACTTCACGATCATTTGATTCAGGGCTTCATCCTTTACTCGTTGAAGCGCTTCTTTCAAATCTTCTGCTGCAACGGGCTTCAGGATATAGGCCAAGGCATGAAACTTTATCGCATCGATGGCATGATTGGCATAGGCACTCACAAAAACGGTATGGAAGTGAAGATCCTGGACCCTTTTAAGCAAATCAAATCCGGTTCCACCAGGCATTTGAATATCGAGAAATACGAGATCCACTTCAAGGGTACGCAAAAGCGCTTCCGCTTCTTTGATGGAATGGGCTCGTCCCACGATTTCCAGTTCGTGAGAAACTTCCTGAATCATACTTTCCAATACTTCTACTGCATCGGGTTCGTCATCTACAATTAAGGTGCGAAAAAGCTTAGTTGCTGTCATGGCTTATAAGGGGTAAAATGATAATTATTCGAGTTCCTAAAGGTTCATTCTTGTCGTTGACCAAATCTTCCACTTCCACACTGGCCGGGCGTTTTAGAATGGATCGGATAAGCTCCAAGCGCTGTTGGCCCGAATCCATTCCGGTGGATTTGTGGGTAATCAAATTCGATTTCATAGATTCAGACGCTTGGCGCCCAACACCGTTGTCTTCAACCTGGCAGTGTAATTCCTTCCCTTTTAAGGTGAGGCGCAGCTGGATATGTCCCTTCCCTTCCTTATTCATAATGCCGTGCCAAATGGCATTTTCCACATAGGGCTGAATAAGTTGAGTGGGGATCCGAACCTCTTCAAGTTGAATGTCGGGGTCAATTACAATTTCGTAGGTCATGCGATCTTTAAACCGCAATTGCTCAATTTCCAGGTACTTTTCCAGCAGGTCCATTTCCTCCTTTAGGCTAACCACGGTTTGATTGGAATTGACCAGAATCTGTCGGATGAGTTTGGAAAAAAGGGTCAGGTATTTACTGGATGATTCCTTGTCGTTTTTACGGATGAAATTGTGGATGGAATTGAGGGCGTTAAAAATAAAATGCGGTTTAAGTTGAGCAGTAAGGGCCGCATGTTGAGATCGGGCCATTTGTAATTCCAATTGATTCTGCCGCCTCAAAATTCGGATACGCCACCGAAACAAAATCCACGCACTTCCCATAATGAACAGGACAACTAAGGCAATGAACCAGGGTCGTTGCCACACCGGGAGCAATACTTCAAAGGAATAGCTTACCGCTTTATCACTCCAATTACCGCTGCTATTCTGTGCCCATACTTCGAAGGTATATTGACCTCCGGGAAGCATGTATCGAACAGAACGGTTGGTGGTTTCATTCCAGTCTTCGTCAAAGCCCTTTAGCCGGTACAGATAGTTCATCTGTTGAGCACTTCGAAAACTCAGTCCGGTAAAATGAAAATCAAAAACCCGAGAATCACTTTTGAAAACAGGATGGCTTTCCAAAGAGCAAACCGAGTCATTAACGATTAACTGCTCCAGGTATATTTCAGGTGCCGCCTTGATGGAAAAATCGATATCCGTTTGGAAGAAGCTCAAGCCCGTGTGGGTTCCTACCCAAAGTGTTTTTCCAGAAATGGACAAATCATTGACCTCATTGGATATCAAACCATCTTTAGAATCAATGGAAACCAGCTCAACCTCTTTTGGAGTATCTGACCAGGACATCCGAACTAAGCCACGCTTACAGCCCAACCAAATGACACTATCGTTTTCCGTCAAAATGGTTTCAATGTGATTGAGGGGAAGTCCATCCTGCGTGGAAATCGTCCAGCTGTTTTCGCCATCAAACACCACTACTCCATGCCCTTTGGTCGCACAGAAAAGATACTTGTCTGCGGCGGTCATATCTACAATCCAATAGGCGTTGAAGCTCTCTATAAAACTCCAATCGTTTAACCCGGGTTTGGGCAACTGATAAAGTCCTTCTCGACCACCGGCATACAGGACATTATTCCACTCCAAAATAGATTCAATTTGCCGGTAGTAATGACCCTCATAGCGATCTATAAACGCTATGGGATAGAGGTTCTCCTCCCATCCTTTCTTTTGGCCATACAACCATATCGAATCCTTGCCGGTTTCACTCCAGGCATCCCAGGCGGTGAGCAAAAAAATGGAATCCACCCTTTTTTGATTAGCTCCGGGCACCCACTTTATCCCTGCCAATAGTGTTTCTCGGGATTTCTCAATAAACTGAACTTCACTTCCGGTCTCCAGGATCAAATCCAACCGGTCATTCGCCTTGTTGTAGGTGTACAATCGTCCATCCTTGGTTCCATAGTACAATTGATCGTCATCCGCAAAAACCGCCATAATTGGGTCAGACGGATGAGACTCACTCAATGGTTTAGAATAGACATTCAAGCCGCTCTGGTAAAAAATCCCGGCATCCAAGGTGGTAAACCACATCCCCCTTCTGAGTCTTCATAAATAGAGGAGACTGAATTCTTTACCAAGAAATGATCCGGTTGAGCTTTTAGATTTCCGTCCTGATATCGGAAGACACCTTCTCCAAAAACACCTATCCAAACGTCCTGATCAGAATCTTCAAACAGACTCATGGTAGTCAATTGGGGAAGGGAGGTATATTCCACCGCATTATTCCCTTCAATTTTTACCAGTTTTTTATAATGAGTAAGGTAGTAGGCCTCCTTCGTTTTAACAACAGAAGCTCCCGCACGTCTATGCCCTCCAATATTGGGCAGCTCCACTTTCCATTGATCCGTAGCGGAGATTATGCTGACGTACTGATGTTTCTTTTCCATGGGAAAACTCCCACCGTAGCCATAAATAAAGCCCAGGGAATCGATGGTCGTTATGTGGGTATAGGAGTCATTGGATTGAGGTTCCTTTTTTTCTATTTGGCCGGATGGGTAGATATGATAGATTTCCCGCTGACGTGTAGAAGACATCCAAATATGTCCTTTCAGGTCTACGTACATCGATCCAATTATCGCTGTTCCTAAAACCTCAATGAGCGAATCATTGAAATCAGGTACTACCAAAGTATCTCCTTGTAAGTACGCGATTCCGCCCGAATAAGTGTACATCCAAATTCGCTGATCGTGATCTTTGTGAAAACCGAAAATCACATCACTGCCCAAACCATCATCTGTGGTAAGAATCTGAAAGTCATAGCCATCATAGCGAATCAATCCGCGATCGGAGGCAAACCACATATAGCCTCTTTCATCTTGGATCGATTGATAAATTTCGGAAGAAGGCAGGCCATCTTTAACTTGAAAATGGGAATAGGTTAACTCCTGAGATTGAATCCCTTGCCAGGTAAACAAGGCCACAATCCAGGTGATGTAAAAAGTAATCTTTCTCCCTACCATTTCTCTTCCTTCAAGATTAGTTGGTTTCTCCCACATAATTAATGACCAAAATCAGTATCGAGTTTGGTTCTATTGGATCTTTTCCCGGGCAAATTCAGGATTTCGCAAGGTGGTTAAAGTGGTCAAGAAAGTCCAAAGGCTTTAGAAGTTCAGCTTTGATTTTCGGTAAAATATTATCTTCTTTTACTTCAAACTTCAAACTCCTTCTTATGGACTATGAGCTTATAAAAGGATGGATCCCGATCCGGTCACTCAGGTGGGTCTTATTTGGATTGATTCCCGCCCTCCTATTCTCCATTAACACTAACGCCCAAGGGAAGCTGGAGGAATTGGAAAAAGAACTTGTCGAACTTACTTCGGATAGTGCACGAATGATCAAAATGAAGGAGTTGGTGAAGCACTACCGTAAACGAAATCCGGATCGGCACAAGGAACTCTCGACCGAAGGCCTGGCGCTGGCTGAGCAGAAAAATGACACCTTACTACAGGTCGTTTTTAACCGCGAAATGGGTATGTATTTCAAGTACAAAACACAGCCCGACTCAGCACTTGCCTACCTGCATAAAGCCTTGGGGCTGGCCTCCAAATTGACGAATCGGTTACCCTACCAGGGTACCTTGATTGAGATTGCCGATGTTCAGAAAAAGCGAGGGAATTACGACGAAGCGGCCAAGGCGTATTTTGAAACGATTAAGTACTTTGAAGAAAACAAAATGTCTGATGGACTGGTGTCCTGTTACCTCGGGCTGGCGAGCATTTACGAGATTCAAAAAGATTACCAAAACGCACTTGATGTAACGCGAAAATGCCTAAAATCCTGTGGGCAACTTGGCAAACGGGAAATTCCGTGTAACAGCGTAGTTTATACCAACCTTACCGCTTTCTTCACGGCCCTCAACCAACCCGATAGTGCGCTTTTTTATGGATTGAAAGCCCGAGACATGAAGGAGCGTATGGGCGACCAAGTAGGATTACTCTATATCTACCATAACCTTTACCGAATTTATGCCGATCGAGAGGATATCGACCAAGCTCAGTTCTACCTGAATCAAGAAATCACAATCGCCCGATCGATTAACAACACCGAGGGAATGATTCGTGCCTACCACGGCCTTGGAGAAGTGTTTCTTGCCCGGTCCCAATTTGACAGCGCCCGGATCGCCCTGGATTCAGCGGCGGCTTGGGTTTCAGCAACAGGTAATCCATTTCAACAAAAAGACAACCTAAGGCACTTGGCCACGCTCTATGAAAAAACGGGTAATCATGAGCAAGCCCTGCTCTACCTCAAGCAGTTTTCTCAAGTAAAAGACAGCCTGTATAACCAAAGCAAACAAGAAATTATTGGAGAGCTGGAAACCCGCTATGGCACAGAAAAGCTCAAACAAGAAAAACTACTGGAAGCTGAAAAAGCGACCCAAAACAGAAACTTGCTCATAGGATCGGTCATCATCTTTTCCCTCCTGCTGATTTTGGCAGGAATCATTGTGTACCAAATCCAACAACGGCGTAAAGTAGAACTGGTTACTGTGCAATTGCGAGAGACGGAAAACAAACTCAAATTGGAGCGCCAGGTCAACCAAGCCGAACTCACCGCGCTACGAGCCCAGATGAATCCTCACTTTTTGTTTAATGCCTTTAATTCTATCCAGGAGTTTATTATCCTCAATCAAAAGGAGTTGGCCAGTGACTACCTGGGCCAATTTGCGGATCTCATGCGACTCTATCTGGATCACAGTCGGGAAAAAACCATCACCCTGGAAGATGAAGTAAAGGCGGCAGAATTATACCTGACTCTGGAGAAGGTGCGATTTGAAGACACCTTAAATTATAGCCTTACTGTGGATCCCAACATCGACCCATCGGCTATTCGAATTCCGCCTATGTTGATTCAACCCTACCTGGAAAATGCCATTAAACATGGGCTACTCCACAAAAAAGAAAACCGGAAGCTCAATCTTTCCTTTACTCAGCAAGGGGAACAACTTAGATGCCTCATTCAAGACAACGGAATAGGACGCAAAGCCGCCGAAGAGATTAATCAAAAACGAAACAAAACCCATCGATCATTTGCCACCTCGGCTAACCAAAATCGAATTGATTTGATGAATCAAAGCCGTAAAAAACCGATAACCGTGAACATCACAGATGGTGAAAATGGAGAAGGCACACAAGTAGAACTAATCATTCCGCTTTAGCAATCAAAAAGCTACTTTCAGCAATACAATTCTTAATCTTGTTTGAGCAAGGACTTACTTAGTCAGAATAAATAAGGATAAAATGCACGCTATTACTCACCCGGCCTCTTTCGGTACTTATCGGAACTTACTCACATCATGAAAGCCCTCATCATAGACGACGAAAAAAAAGCCCGCAGTTTACTTAGCACCATTTTGGGAGAATACTGCCCTGAAATCGAAGAACTCAAAGAGGCCGAAGATTTACCTGGAGGAATCAAACTCATCAATACGTTTCACCCAGATGTGGTTTTTCTGGATATAGAAATGCCGGCCTATTCGGGGACTCAAATCCTGGACTTTTTCGAGCCGGAAGACATCAACTTTCACATCGTGTTTACCACGGCCTACAGTGAGCATGCGGTCAAAGCCTTTCAAATGAATGCGGTGGATTACCTGCTTAAACCACTTCGGCCTAATCAGGTAAAGGAGGCCGTGGCCAAGGTGAAGGACGTCCTCAAAAAAGAAGGGGTATCCCGCCAGATTGAAGAGTTGAAGTCCGCTTTTGAGGCCACCCGTTTTTCCAAGATTGGCCTCCCAATTTCTGACGGGGTATTGTTTGTGGAATTTGAGAATATCATCTGCATGGAGGCCGATGGAATGTACACCCGGGTCTTCACCACCAACTCCGGCGGTCAAATGGTGAGTAAACCTTTGAAATACTTCGTTGATCTCCTCGAAAACGAACCCTATTTCTACCGTACACACCGCTCCTATTTGATCAATATTCGCCACATCAAACAGTATGTACGACGCGATGGCAATTACATCGTGATGGATAACGACCACATGGTTTCGATTTCCAAGGAGAAAAAGGACGAGTTTCTGGAGATCGTCAATTTGCTTTAGCAGTCCAAACCGCCGATTCAGCAGTTTGACTCAATTCACCTTCTGGTTTCTAGCGAATCTTGAGTTTGAATTTAAAAACTCTCTGAGCTATGAAACGATTATTACTTGCTATGGGACTCCTGATTTGTACCTCAGGGTACCTACAGGCCCAACTTTTTGTAGATGCCTCGGCTACGGGAAACAACGACGGTAGTTCCTGGCAAAACGCCTTTACAAACCTCGATACGGCCTTGGCCAATTACGATGTAGTTTTTCACAACGAAATCTGGATAGCTGCCGGAACCTATAAACCTGGAGACGGGCAAAACCGCAACTCCTCCTTCAACGTGAACGCTCCCATGTATGGTGGATTTGCGGGAACGGAGACCAACAAAAACCAGCGAGACCTGAAAGCCAATCCAACCATTTTGAGCGGAGATTTAAGCGGAAACGACAATCATGCTTCAACCCATCCCAATACCCAGGATCGATCAGATAACTCCTATACGGTAGTTAAACTGGTAGGTGGCGGCCTCTACAGCCTGATCATTGAAGGAGGAAATGCCAATGCCTCCGGTGGCTCACACATGAGTACTAATGGCGGCGCTGTATACGCTGAAGGAAGTGGACCATATACCATTTCTGAGTGCGTTTTCCGTTACAATTCTGGGGCAAACAACGCAGTCGTTGCCTATTTTCGACGGACAGGAAGTAACGGTTGGATATACATCGATCGTTGCGAGTTTCATGACAATGGCGTGGTCAATTCCCTTTTTGGTACTCTCGCCACAGCGCTCACTCATACAACAACCGTTGGACTTACCAACAACCTCTTTCACAACAACCATGTGCTGGGTGGATCTTCTGCCGCTCTAATTGATGCGACCAGTTATGCCTATAGCCTTTCGAAGGCCCAGTCTGATAAAGACTTTTACTTCTATCAAAACAGTTTTGTAAACAACAAACTGCCCGCTAATTCAACGGTTATTCGTTATGCCCGCGGTGCTGATGCCAGCTGGAGTAATTACGCCGAGGTTGAGCTGGAGGTAGTCGGAAACATTTTCTGGAACAACCAAGCTGGACCAATCAAGTTTTACAGCACCATGTCGAAGGCAAACGACGTGAAATCCCTTCAGTTCTACAACAACTTGATCGAGGGGCAAGACACCATCAAAACAACTGATTTAAGAGCAGATTTTGGCTATTCAGCGGGAAGTACCTACAACCTCTACCCCACCTTTACCGATACCGCCAAAAAAGATTTCCAAATTACATCCTGCGGTTCACCAACCAACGACCGGCAGAATTACGCTCCTCAGCACGTGTTGACCTACCTGGCCAAAGATTTTTACGGGAATGTTCGACCTAAGGGAATCACCTATGATGTGGGTCACAGTGAAATTCAAGGCGAACTAACCGGGCTCACTATGACACAAAAGGGAAGCTCCCTAGAAGTTTCTGCTGGATACGCATCCTACCTGTGGTATGACCTCAACTCCAATCCGCCGCAACCAATACCTGGAGCAACGGGTAATACCTATTCTCCATCTGCCGATGGAACCTATGCTGTTCTGATAAAAGACAATGCCGGTTGCGGTGGCCTGGTTCAAGGAGATTTCTGTGGATCCGTTACCATTACCATCACGGCACAAGGAGACAGTCTGGTAGCAACCGGTGCCGGTGCCTACCAATGGTACCTGGACGATAAGATAATTAACGGGGCAAGCTCAAGCAGCTACACACCGACTCAAAACGGGACTTACAAAGTAGCTTCCTGGGATCCGAATAATCCTCAGGCGTGTACAGCTTACAAGACCTTTGATTGGTGCGGTAGCTGGCCCACCCTTGCAATCAACGGAAACGAGGATAGTCTGTATGCTCCAAGCGGCTACAGCGGCTACCAATGGCATTTAAACGGCTCAGCCATCAGCGGAGCTACCGACAGTCTTTATGTGGCAACTGAAACCGGTAATTACAGCGTTACCCTTTCCGATACCCTGGGCTGTTCTAAAACTACTCCAGATTACTATTTCAAAGTCAATGGTATGTTCTCCGCTGTTGAATCAGAATCATCCCTTCGGGTTTACCCTAACCCCACAACGGGAATGCTTCGAATTGAATCCAATGGAAACGATATTGAGCAATTGGAAGTGGTTAGCATTACCGGTGAACAGATCTTAAAGGTTCAACCTCAAACCACCTTACTTGATTTAAGTGAGTTCCCAGCTGGCCTCTATTTTCTAATGATATCCCACCAAAATCACAGGACGGCGGTTAGAATCGTGAAGGAATGATAGCGCCCTCATACCGTCCTTTTGAAGCCAGGTCTCTTTTGATCTGGCTTTTTTTTGCTCAAAAAAAAGGGCCCGCCTATGGCGAGCCCTCTCTCCTACTTGACAAGGTTGGTTATCGGTTAAATGCGGCCCAGCGGTCGTTCACCACTTCTTCCGCATCGAGCAAGGCCAGTACTTCATCGGCAATGTCCTCGCTTAGTTCAAGGTGGGTTGTAAACCCTACGCAGGAGGCGTTGATCTCTCCAAGTACGTATTTATCGGTTCCGGATTCTTTATCGGTATCCAGAATAAAGTCTGCTGTCCAAATCAGAGGCAGATCGTAGTTACCCAATCGTTGTTGGATGGTTTTGAGGGAACCTTTGATGGATTTTACCAAATCTGGCCATTGCTCCGGCTGATCGTAGCGGTACTTGGCCCCGGAAAACAAGGTAGCGGAAAAAGCATCCTTGGTATCCGCTGGTTTTTTGTGGACGATATTCACCACATTGTCACGAAGCATCAGTACGCGAATCTCGCCTTCTTTAATGCGCTCCAAAAAGGGCATATCAAGCAGCATTCCATTCGTTCCTTCGAGGTAGCGAATGCAATACTCTAAAAACTCTTGCAGTGATTTTTCTTCGGTGTGGTTGTCTCGAGCTTCGGTTAGCTTCAATTTGGCGTCTAATGGGATGGTTCCGTTATATTGATCGCGGTCCAATACTTCAACTCGCCAGATTCCTTCTCCGGTAGATCCGCGATTCTGTTTTAGCACACGAACGCCGTTGCTCAAGCTCTTTGGAAATTTCTCTTTGAGCGTATCGAAATCGTAGTAGGTAAAAACGTCATCAGGCACAATATCGGTCCCCTTCATTTTTTCTACCGAGTTCTTAGCTCCATAGGCCGTCATGGCATCTGGATGAGGCAATCCTTCTACCCCATGTCCTACCAATTCGCGAAGCATTTGGAAGTACCCCACCTCATCGGGCAAATTTCCTGGATTTACACGACTGATGTAGGCATCGGCCTTCTCAATGGTGTGGCGATAGATCTCTCCACGGTCTTCATCCCGGTAGAAAATAATCTCTGCGCTCCACCCTCTTCTTTTGAGCGAATCAATAATCGGCCTTGAGTCATTTCTGTAGCCGTACTTTCCCTTATCCGAGCCACCTCGTGCCTCGAATATTACAACGTGTTTTTTCATGAATGGATCATTTTATTACCTTAAAATTAGAGCTGAAAAACCGACTAAAAACTGACCGTTTATTCAGCAAAAAATGATCTTCATCAGCTTCTGATATGCCTTAAGTAGGACTTGTTAAAATTTATAAAATCGGTGAATTGTGTTAGTCCGGTCGAAAAACCGTATCTTACATTTGCAACCAGTTCAAGGGCAGGAATTTAACAGACTTAACATGACAGGTTTGACAAATGCATCTTTGAACGGAAGGGGACCCGGTAAATTCTACCGTCTGGCAGCCTCTCTCACGTTTCTCATCATTTTTTTGGTTTCATGTATCGAATATCATCCGTACGAAGCCTCTCCCGACGAAACAAATCTCACAAAAATTAATCTCGACAGGCTACTCGCCAATCCCGATTCGGATACATTGCGTTTTGCACTCATTGGAGATACACAGCGCTTTTACGACGAAACGGATGACTTCGTAGACGTGATCAATGGCTACCCAGAATTGGACATGGTCATCGTATCAGGCGACCTTTCTGACTTTGGTATAGAATACGAGTTTGAATTGATGCATGATCTCTTTGCGGAATTGAGCATGCCCTACTTAACCGTTATTGGAAACCACGATCTGGTATACAATGGAAAAACGGTTTATGAAGAGATGTATGGAGCGCTTGACTACAGTTTCACCTTCAAGGGAAACAAGTTCATCATGATCAATACCAATAGCCGGGAGTTCGGTTTTAATGGACGGGTGCCCAATATTTCCTGGCTGCGCAAAGAACTAAGTGAAATGAAGGATGAGGAGCAGGCTATTATCGTTTCTCACGTTCCGCCCGACGCTCCGGACTTTGATCCCGATCTGGTAGAACCGTATTTGCACACCCTCGATTCGAGCAAGAAAGTACTGGTTACCCTCAACGGACACCTGCACGGCTTTCGGGAAGGAAAGTTCCCTGATTCACAAGTGCGCTACATCAACAGCTACTCCACCGAAAAAAGAAGTTTTGTAATCGTAAAAATCTGGGACAGAGGTTATGACTATCAACAAATTCCTTATTAAGGCACTATCGGCCTTCCTTCTGGTCCTAATGACGGCCTTTTCCATGGAAGTGAAAGGTCAGGAAGAGACAGCAAAAAAGGAAAAGAAACCGATTCGCATTGTGGATAAAGCAGTCCTCCAATATGCCGGAGGGATTGGCTTTTTCAGTGCAGGAGTTGGGCGAACTTTCTTTAAAAAGCAAAATGGTGAACTCGATCTACTGGTCGGCTATTTACCGGAATACCTGGGTAACGTAGACATTTGGTCGGTGACTTTGAAGTACTCCCACTATTCTCGTAAATGGGCATTTAAAAAGGATGATCTTAAATTGTATCCTTTGGGAATTGGGATGTGGGTGAATCAACCTTTCGGGAATCAATACACCAAATACAGTGATCGTGATCAATATCCTAAAGGCTATTACTGGTTCAACAATTTACCTCGCATGGGTTGGTTCTGGACGGGTCAATTGACCTACGAAATGAAAAATGACCACCTATTCACCTTATACAGCGAATTAGGGACTTATGATCTGTTGCTCTTCAGCTGGTCAGGCAACCGGGAAACCATTCCGAGACATACCCTCTTTAACGTCAGTTTTGGACTGAAATACCAGTTCATGAAGTAGAAAGGTGGCTTTGCCAGGTTCGAGTTTTGAGGGCGAGTGCGGATTCCTGTTCGTATAAACTGGTGCGCGTTTACAACGCGTAACAGTTTCCATGTCTATATCCTCCATAATCAATCTTCAATTTCAATCCTCAGTTTCAATTTTCAATAAACTGGTGCGTGTTTGCAGCGCGTAACAGTTTCTATATCTATATCCCCCATAATCAATCATAAACTGGTGCGCGTTTGCAACGCGTAACAGTTTCTATATCCATATTTTCCATAACCATCAGCACACGTTATACACGCAGTGGTGGTTTTTCTATGTCGATATAACTGTATTTCGAATTCTTCAATTTTAATACCTAATTTTCTTATGTATTGAAAAGTTATGTATATTTGCCCTATGTATTCAAAAGAACTCATCAAAGGAACCCTAAAAACGGTGATCGTAAGTCTGCTGAAAGACGGTGGTCGGATGTACGGCTACGAAATCACCCAACGGGTTAAAGAACTAAGCCAAGATAAAATTCAATTAACCGAGGGGCTTTATATCCCATGCTTCATAAACTGGAGGCTCAGGGTATATTAATCACCGAAACGGAAAACATCGGTAAGCGTGTACGGAAATACTACCGCCTCTCGCCCGAAGGGAAAACCCAGGCCGCGGAGATGGTGGATGAGTTTTTGGATTTTATGCAGACCATGAAAATTCTGGTTGAAGGACCATCTACACAACATGGGCTGGCTTAGCGATCACCGGGTCGATATGATCAACGACATTCTGGTTGAAAACGGAGTATCCTATGACGAACTCCGCAACGACCTGTTGGATCACGTCTGTTGCCTGGTAGAAGAACAAATGGATGACGGAAGATCCTTTCAACAAGGATTGGACACCGCTCTCGACCGATTTGGATTAAACCAACTCAAAATCATCCAGGAAACCACATTGTACTTGATAAACTCAAAACTAAATACCATGAAAAAAACCATTGGAATTATAGGTTTAATCACCTCCTTACTGGTGATTCTGGGAGTTCTTTTTAAGATTCTCCATTTTCCGGGCGCCAACATTATGCTGGTTCTCGGCATTACGGGTTCTGCCCTCGTTGTTTTTCCCTTATTGGGTTATTTGGCGATCTCATCCACCGGATCGAGTTCAGAAACCTGGATCAACCTAATTGGCTATGCGGCCGGATTGGTCATCAGCCTCGGCGTGTTGTTCAAAATCATGCATTGGCCGTTTGCCTCCATCCTTCTTTGGAGCGGAGTGGGTCTGGTGGCCCTGGTCTTCATGCCCATTTACACAGTACAAGCCTATCGATTGGCGGAAAACAAACTGTTTGCCTTGTCCAAATCCATGCTCATAATCGCGGGCATTGTTGTGGTGTGGGGCTTGAGCAACCTTCGGGTTAACGCTCACCATCATGCTGATCAGCCCACCTCAACGACTCAAGAAATGACCCATTAAAAAACAAAGGTTGTTGCGAAGGAATTTTATTCCCCAATTAGCCTGCTCTTAGGAGTGGGCTTTTTGCGTTTCAATGCCCCACCAGCCAAGTTCTCCACAACCCCTCATCGAATCCAACATCACCCCGAGCCAACACCCCCTCAAAACCAGATTCTTAAATCCCTGCCCTTGCTGGGACCGGTGCACTGAAAAAAAATTGTTGTTGAAGGAAAACACCTATTGGTCAAAGGACATTCGATCCTTACCTTCGGTGCCTAAATTCAGGGAAATTGAGCGTCCATTATTTCATTGTAAGAAACGTACATTTTCCAACCTTTAAACGGTTACTCTACGGAGTGGTTATTGCTCTATTATTGAGCTTAGCCGCCTCCCTGAAAGGCCAATCCCTAAACGAACTTTTAAACCAGGATCATTTTACAGTTCAACATTGGAATTCTGAAGATGGTCTCCCCCAAAACTCAGTCAATGCCCTTGTTCAAACTCAAGACGGTTACATCTGGGTAGGTACCTATGGCGGTTTGGCCCGATTTGATGGCGTCCGCTTCGAACACATCACGTTTGGAGAATTGGATCATGAGCGTATTATCAGTCTTTTTGAAGATGCTGAGGGAACACTTTGGATAGGGACAGAAAACAATGGGATTTACCGGTTAAAAGACGACAAGCTCACCCACCTATCTCTGGCAGAAGGCCTTCCTGGAAAAGGAATCCCAGACATTTTTGCAACTCCTGATGGCTCGATCGCAGCGGTAGTACAAGGCAATGGAATGGCCCTTATTTCCGGTGATCAGGTGGAATTTGTTCCTCATGAAATTTGCTCCCAAACCCTGATCGAACATACGATTCAGGATCCGAAAGGAACCATCTGGATGTACACTGCAAAGGGACTATTCAAGTTGGAAAGCCCTTTAGGCAAACCCAAAGTCATTGCTGGAAGCGAGCACCCTTTTGATGGTTTAGGAATAGCCATATCAGAAAAGGGCATTCCCCTTCTCGCCAACCAAAATGGCCTATTTCAATTCGACCGGGGGAAAGTAAAACCTCTTCTTTCTTTTTCCGGAGATGAAATGCTTTTATCGGGCCAGTTGGCTTCCGGAAAAGGTCAAAACATCTGGTATGCCACCCGAGAAGGAGGATTGTATCTGCTGGATCACCCTGGAGCCGAGCCCCGACAAATTCCCCTTGGAACAGTGGGCAGTGATATCTCCTGTTTGTATGTGGATCAAAATGAAAATCTGTGGATTGGATTCAATGGACATGGACTCATCCAACTGAGAAAGAAACCGGTACAATCGCTCGACGCTCGGTTGGGGTTGAAGGATGAAAAAATTCTGGCCATTCATCGGGATCAAAAAGGCAGCATTTGGATTGGAACAAATTCAGGATCTCTTTACCAATGGTCGTCAGAGGAAAATCGCTTAACCGAATGGTCCGAAAATCTGGGTGGCCCCAAAGAGGATGTCTGGTCGATTGCGTCGGATGGCGGTGGTAACCTTTGGATTGGCACCTATGGCAATGGACTATTGCGAGGAAATCCAGGAAAAGGTGAAGCCTTTCAAGTCGTGGAAGGCTGGGAAAAATACAGCCAGGTAATCCTCTCTCTTTTCTACGATACCAACCATGATCGGCTTTTGGTTGGAACCGACCAAGGAGGGCTGCTTCAGTACAAAGCCAGTGTATGGACCACCCTAATTCCCGAGTCATCTACCCAATCCCGAATCACCCAAATACTGCTGACCCAAGAAGGAATCCTTTATTTGGCGACTCAGGGCGATGGATTAAAAAAGATTGATTTCCAAGGAAACACAACCCTGGGATTGAACGAAGGATTACCATCCCTCTCCATCCGAAGTGTTTTTGAAGATTCTAAAGGTCTTCTTTGGGTGGGTACCTATGGTCAAGGATTGGCTGTTTTTCTCGATGGAAAATTCAGAACCATCAATCAACAAAACGGGCTTTACGACAACCTCATCTCCACCCTTAACGAAGATGAGCAAGGGTACTTTTGGATCAGCTGTAACCAAGGCGTGTTTCGTGTTTTACGGCAGGATCTCTTAGCCGTAGCTCAGGCCCAACAAGATCAAGTGGTTTGCCAGGTTTTCAATCAATCTCACGGGATGGGAAATTCCGAAACCAATGGTGGTTTTCAGCCCGCCAGTATCCAGCTGGCCGACCAAACTTTACTCTACCCGACGATGAAGGGGGTTGCGATTTTCCCTACCCAACAGCTTAAGCCCGAGCCCCCCATAAACCACATTCATCTTTCCCTGGTATCATACGGAGACACTTTCCTGCCGGCAGCTACCCAGATGGAAATTCCGAAAGAATACCGGGATCTCAAGTTTGATTTTACCGCCCCCCATTTTTTTGCTCCTGAACTCATTCGATTTGAATACCGCCTATTAGGTTATGACACCTCCTGGCAATCTGCCGGTATCAGCCGATTTGCCCGATACACAAGACTTGCTCCGGGGGAATATACATTTCAGGTAAGGGCTCGAAATAGCCAAGGTATTCTGAGTCATGATCAGGCTGAAACTCAGATCAGACTGAAATCCTATTTGTACGAAGAGCTGTGGTTTCAGATCCTCCTGTTATTTGTCCTGGCTGCAGCAGTTGTTCTTTATGTCACCCAAAGGCTGCGACAATCCCGCCGACGGGAAGAGAAATTGAGCCTTTTGGTTGACGAGCGTACTAAGGACCTGAATCACGAAAAAGAGCTTACCGAAAAGGCCCTGTCCAAACTGGCTAAACAATCCACCGAGCTGGAGAAAGTGAATAAAGCCCGAACTGTATTCTTCGCCAATGTTTCCCATGAGTTGAAGACGCCTCTAACCCTCATCAAAGGGCCCGTAGAAGAATTGCTCCAAAGCGCACCAGACAAGGCCCCGGATCAATGGAAAAGAGACTTGGAACTCATTGACAAGAACAGCGATAGACTCAATCAGCTTATCACACAGCTGCTCGATATCGCCCGATCGGAGGATGGAAAAATCGAAGTACAGGAAAAGACCTTCGATGCCCACCTATTGGTTTCCAACTTGCTTGAGACCTATAGCAACTGGATTGAACAGAAAAACATTCAAATCCACTTCCCACATTCGGCAGATTCTCTGGTGGGCAGTAGTGATCCAGAATTGATGGAAAAGATGGTGGCCAACCTTCTTTCCAATGCTCTCAAATTCACTCCATCAGGTGGAAGCATTACCCTTTCGTTAGAAGGGGTTAAAGATCAACTGTATTTTGAAATTGTCGACTCTGGTCAAGGTGTACGGGAAGAAGACTTGCAACATGTATTTGAGCGCTTCTACAAATCCGGTAACCCATCCGAATCGAATACCCAGGGAAGTGGAATTGGACTGGCTCTGGTTAAGGAATTTGCGCAATGGCTGGGCGGATCCGTGAGTGTAGAAAATGTACCACAAGGAGGCGCTAAATTTAGCTTTAAACTCCCCTTTAAAGTCAATCCCAAAGCTGAATCCTGGACATGGACAGTCCCTGGGATTAAAACTCGAGAAGAAGAACAAACCGAAACTCCAACGCTTAATAAAGAAGAGTGGCCCTTGGTGTTGGTGGTGGATGATCACCAGGATATTCGTCAACTCGTTAAACGATCGTTGGTTCACGAATACCGGATTCTGGAAGCGAGCCATGGCGAGGAAGCTTTTCAATTGGCCATCGAGCATTCCCCCGATGTGATCGTTTCAGACATCATGATGCCGGTAATGGATGGAATTACCCTACTCAGCCGATTGAAAAATGACAAGCGAACCGAGTTTATAGCCGTACTAATGTTGACCGCCCGTGGTGCCGATCCGGTGAGAATGGAAGCGTGGAAACAAGGGGCAGAAGGTTATTTGGCCAAGCCATTTAATGGTCAGGAATTACGCTACCGTATTCAAGGTATTCTCTCCAATCGGAAAAAGCTTCAAGCCAAGTTACTTCTGGCATCAAATCCGGAAAACGAAAAAAAGGATGAACGCAGCGAATTTGAGATTCAATTCGAACAATTGGTTGATGATGAGATGCACAATTCCACCTTCAGTTTTTCAGATGTACTTGGCGATTTTGCGATGAGTCGATCAACCTTTCAACGGAGCGTTAAGGAATACTACAATTGCTCTCCTCAAGCCTATTTAAAGGAGCGTAGATTAAAGCTTGCGATGCAGCTCATTGAACAACAGGCGGGAAGTATTGCAGAGGTTGCCTACGCCTCTGGATTTAACAGCGCATCCTACTTCAATCGTGCCTTTAAAGAACGTTTTGGCAAGTCCCCAACATCCTTCCAATAGCCCTGTTTATGGGCACTTCATCGATTTGACCATTCTGTACAATAGATTGACCAAATAGGTAAATCCATTGGTCGCAGAGGCCCGTAGGTTTGCCCAAAAATTAATCTAGCTCAACATGAATGGTATGGTTTTAAGAGGCCTGCTGGCGCTATCTCTATTGTTTGTTTTTCAATGGAGCAATGCTCAGTTTAAAGTCAACACAATTACACGCAACTCTCCATCAACCCAAAACACCTTAGACTCCAACTTTCAATTCAACATCACCTTTAGCCACCGGGCTCTTCAATTAGATACCGGTGACCTTTCTTTGAATGGTGGAATTGCTGCCAAATCAAAAATCAACTCCGTTAAATATGTCGGAGGAACATCCTATCTGGTAGACGTAAAAACGACGGATACTTCTTCGGGTACATTAGGCTTGGATATAAAAGGAGTAGATGGCTCCGGAAGCAACAACATTATCCAGGGGAACCTGCAGCTCGATCAACAATCCTTAGCCAAAATTCAAATCACCGATTCCAAGGTTTTCGGTCAAAGTTTTATACCAGCCACATCGGGTAAGTTAGTCGACATCGTCGTTAGAACCGGTATTGGTCACACCTACAATGGAAACGGCACGATGGAATTAATTACCGGTGAAGGATATGGCGGAACCGTCATTGCAAGTCAGGTCATTTCTGTGGATCAATCTCATTCTGAAAAGACTTACACCTTCTCCAGCCCAGCTGTGGTATCTGCAGGTTCAAAATATACCATGCGATTTAATTTCCCTAATGCCCCGACCAATTCAACTGCTTTCTCGGCTCAAGTAGGAGCCAATTATCCTGGTGGTTATTTGTACCAATCCTCGATCTTAGCATCGGCCGATCTTTACTTCAAAACATACATCCACACAGGACCTGATGTTCCACTCACTTCAACTCTACCCACAGTTGATGAAACCTATCAATTTGTTGTGTGTAAACTGGCGGCGCTCATTACAAAAAATAGCGAAACCTCTTGCATGGGAACAGGTGGTTCAGCTACAGCAACGGCCTCCAAAGGAAACATTTCCTACTCTTACTTATGGGACAATGGAGATACTTCTGCCAGTTCTTCCAAGTTGCTTTATGGCACCAATTCTATCACAGTTACGGATGCCTATGGATGCTCAGTTTCCAAAAGCATCACCATGGGATCAAGCTGTAGCCTTTTGATCAAGGGCAATAACCAATGGATTACTCTGGGGGACACCACCCCAACTCCCACGGATAAAACGGACCTGGGGCCTGTTAGTGTAGGTGATTCCCTAACTCAAACCTTTACCCTCATTAACAACGGAAGCGGTACACTCAATTTTTCAAGTCCTATCACCCTGACAGGATCGCATGCGAATCTATTTTCCATTGCCCAAGCTCCAGCCTCAACTGTAAATGCTGGAGACTCCACAAGCTTTTCGATTCGATTTAAGCCCAATGCACTCGGAACCTTCAAAGTGACGGTTAACATTCCTAATTCGTCCACCGATGCTAATCCTTATACTTTCAGCATTCAAGGGCAAGGATCACATAGCGGGTTTAATTTTGATGGAGGCAATGATTATATAGAAATAGCCGATGATACTACCCTTGATTTCTCCCATGCCTTTACGGTAGAAGCCTGGATCAAACCTGATGGTGCTCAGACCTCTGGAATTCTGACCAAGTTTGGAAATGGAGCATCTAACCGGAGTTGGGCTCTGCTTCTTCTTTCTAGCGGAAAATTGGAGCTATCCGTTTCCAATAATGGTAATAGTGAAACCTACTTTAACTCGGCAAGCTCAGTCAACTTGGGCTTCTGGAATCACGTTGTCTTTCGATTTGACAGTACAAAGATGGAAGTCTTTATCAATGGAGTTAAAGACCTTAATAGTCAAACCGTAAGCGGATCCATATTCAACTCTTCATCCCCTGTATTGATTGGTGCAAGAGACAATGGAAGTGTAGGCCTCAATTATAGAGGCGACATGGATGAGGTACGACTTTGGTCCGTGGCCCGCCCAGACACTGCCATTCTAAATTCTCGGAACTGCGAGCTATCCGGTTCAGAAACTGGATTGGTCGCTTATTACAATTTTAACCAAGGAATTCCGAATGGTAACAACGCAGGAGCATCGCTGGTCGATCAGTCAACCAAAAACAACGATGGAACATTCCAAAATGCAAGTTTGACTGGAAGCTCATCCAATTTTGTAACCGGAGCTATTACCCATGTAGCAGGACCTTGTGCTGTACCTCTTTCAACAAGCCTTACTATTAGCCAAGCAATTTTGTGTAATGGAAACTCAAACGGAAGCATCATGGCCACCGTTAACGGTGGGATACCGCCGTACACCTATGCCTGGAGCAATGGATCCACAACAGCTACCGCTAACAATGTAGTTGCCGGAAAATACTGGGTAACCGTAACCGATAACAATGGGGTAAGTTCTGCTCATACGCAGACCCTTATTGATTCGATTATTATCACAGAGCCATCCAAACTCACAGCCACCCTTGTGGTAGATAGCAATGTGAGCTGCTATGGTGAATTGGACGGTGGACTTACGGCTTCGGCTACCGGAGGAACAGCTGGATACTCCTATGCCTGGAGCAATGGTGCCACCTCTGCCAGCATTACCGGAGTAGCAGCAGGTTCTTATAAGGTAACGGTAAGCGATGCCAACGCCTGTATCGACACCATTTCGGGAATAATCACGCAGCCCAGTCTACTGGCCAGTGCAGACACCTTGGAAAAGTGTGTTTCCTACACCTGGCCTTCCACCGGAATCAGTTATACTCAAAGTGGGATCTACAAAGACACCCTGCAAGCCTCGAACGGTTGCGATTCGATTATCACCTTGAACCTAACCATTAACCAACCCAGCTCATCTTCACTCGCAGTCACTGCCTGTGACACCTACACCTGGGCTCAGAACAGCATGACTTATACCGCTTCTGGTGCTTACAAAGACACGGTGATGAATTCTGTGAATTGTGACTCTATTATCACCTTGAATTTGACCATCAACAAGTCAACTTCTTCGTCTCTGGCAGCGACGGCTTGTGATACCTACACTTGGGCACAGAACAGCATGACTTACACTTCATCAGGAGCTTACAAAGACACCGTGATGAACTCGATGAATTGTGACTCTATTATCACTTTGAATTTGACCATCAATAAGTCAACTTCTTCTTCTCTGGCGGCGACGGCTTGTGATACCTACACTTGGGCACAGAACAGCATGACTTACACTGCATCAGGAGCTTACAAAGACACGGTGATGAATTCTGTGAATTGTGACTCTATTATCACCTTGAATTTGACCATCAATAAGTCAACTTCTTCCTCCGTGGCCGTGACTGCTTGTGATACCTACACCTGGGCGCAGAACAGCATGACTTACACCGCTTCTGGTGCTTACAAAGACACGGTGATGAATTCTGTGAATTGTGACTCTATTATCACCTTGAATTTGACCATCAACAAGTCAACTTCTTCGTCTCTGGCTGTTACTGCTTGTGACACCTACACCTGGGCTCAGAACAGCATGACTTACACCGCCTCCGGTGCCTACAAAGACACCGTGATGAACTCGGTGAACTGTGATTCTATTATCACCTTGAATTTGACCATCAATAAGTCAACTTCTTCTTCCCTGGCAGTGACTGCTTGTGACACTTATACCTGGGCGCAGAACAGCATGACTTACACTGCATCAGGAGCCTACAAAGACACCGTGATGAACTCGGTGAACTGTGATTCTATTATCACTTTGAATTTGACCATCAATAAGTCAACTTCTTCTTCCCTGGCGGTTACTGCTTGTGACACCTATACCTGGGCGCAGAACAGCATGACTTACACCGCCTCCGGTGCCTACAAAGACACCGTGATGAACTCGGTGAACTGTGATTCCATTATCACTTTGAATTTGACCATCAATAAGTCAACTTCTTCGTCCTTGGCAGTGACCGCTTGTGATACTTACACTTGGTCGCAGAATAACATGACGTATACTGCATCAGGAGCCTACAAAGACACCGTGATGAACTCGGTGAACTGTGATTCCATTATTACTTTGAATTTGACCATCAATAAGTCAACTTCTTCGTCCTTGGCAGTGACTGCTTGTGACACTTATACCTGGGCGCAGAACAGCATGACTTACACTGCATCAGGAGCCTACAAAGACACCGTGATGAACTCGGTGAACTGCGATTCCATCATTACTTTGAATTTGACCATCAATAAGTCAACTTCTTCGTCCTTGGCAGTGACTGCTTGTGATACCTACACTTGGGTGCAGAATAGCATGACATACACCGCTTCCGGGTCATACAATGACACCATTATGAATGCGGCAAATTGTGATTCGATTATTACCCTTAATCTGACCATTAATAAGTCCACCGCTTCTTCTGTGTCAGTCACCACATGTGACTCGTATACCTGGGCTCAGAACAACATGACTTATACTGTATCGGGTAATTATTCGGATACTGTGGTAAATGCTAATAAATGTGACTCCATCATTACTTTGAACCTGACCATTAATCCTTCTGTCGGATCATCGGTATCAGTTTCTTCCTGTGAGGAGTACACCTGGGCACAAACGGGAATGACTTACACGTCAAGCGGATCTTACACGGACACCCTGAGCACTTCTCTTGGATGCGATTCGGTATTGACCCTGAACCTGACCATTTTGAAAAAGAGTCTTGCTACCGTAAAGGACACCTCCTGCCTGAGCTATATCTGGGCGCTCAATGGTCAAACCTATACCCAATCGGGAACCTATATCGATACAGTAATGAATCAAGCGGGTTGTGACTCGATCGTTACACTGGAACTGATTATTGACACAGTGAACGTAACCGTAACTCAAAATGACCTATCGCTTGAAGCTCAATTGAGCGGTGCCTCCTACCAATGGATGACTTGCGGTGCCGGCTTTAACCCCATTGCCGGAGCGACAGGACAATCGTACACCGTTATTAGCAATGGAGACTATGCTGTAGAAATCACTCAAAATGGATGTGCGGATACAAGCGACTGTTTATCCATCAATTACGTAGGACTGGAAAATGAGGTGCGAACCTCCAACAACTTTAAATTGTTTCCTAATCCAACAACGGGAAGAATAACTTTATTCTTTTCGGAAATCCCTCAAATAGGCGAGCCCATCACCGTCTACAACCTGAATGGCAAACAGGTTATGTGGGTTCAGCCTGAGGCTAACGAAGAGGTAATAGACCTTAGTGAGCTAGGTAATGGTCTTTACTTTATTCGTTATCAAAATCAGTTTGAGCGAATTATTCTTAACCGCTAACATGTTAGACAAACTGATTGGAAAGCCCGGAATTATCCGGGCTTTTTTTTTGCTTTCAATTCTCCTAAAAGCATTCTACCGATAAAAGAATTAATTCATCGGGAGCTGACCTTCGTCCTTTTCTGATCGTTAAGCTTTAGCTATTTTCGCTCCCTGTTGGATTCGAAATAAGGAGAGATTTCGAAAAACAAACAGGATCAATTATTCCAATTTGAAACGATCATCGCTTGGTGCGAGCGTATAGCTTATGAAATTATTTCGTGTTTTTCTAAGCCTAACCTTTATAACTGTTTTTCCCTTATTTATTCATGCCCAAATTGACTCCCTCGAGCAAATGCGAGTGGAACAACTTCTGATCACTCAACGGTTTGATTCCGCCCGGATTTATACAGAAGATTGGGACCTAAACCAGGCAAGTGATTACCAAAAATCGCTGCGAGAGCTGGCGGTTAACGAAGAACTCGACTATGAACCCTTTCATAGCTTCGTTACCAAAATGAGCACCCGAGCCTACATTCAAACTTCAAGCCTGGACAGTTTTATTCAATCGAAGCTAAAGGTACCTTCTTCTAAGGAGTCGATTAATATTGATTGGATTGACATCCAGTTTTATTATACCCAAAGTTTTCGCAATAGCGCCAATCTTAAGCAGGCCAATATTGAAAATGAGAAGATCCTGAATTACCTCAACCAATTTGATGAATCGGATGAAGGGTATACGCACGGAATCATTAAGTACAACATTCATCAAATCGTATCGGCTCTTATCCAAAAGGATATTGAAAAAGGGAAACTTCTCTGTGAAGAGAACACCCAAAGAGCGATTGGGATTAAAGACACCAATTTGATCATCGCTTGTCAATATCACCTCTGCGATTTCATAATGCTAGAAGGCGACCTTCAAGGGTATATCGACATTAGCCGTAAGTGTTTTGAAATGGATCAGGCCATGAAATCCAAGAGTCAGTACTTCCATGCCAACGTGATTCATTTGGTAGATGCCTTGATTTATGCCGGAGACCCTGATGGCGACGTACTGGACTTGCTGGATATCCTATACAATCATCCTCGAATAAGACCTGACAGCTATACCCTTTACGCTAAATATGTAGCTCGTTTTCCTCCGGGTTCTCCTGAGGTAAACAATCTACTGGAAAAAATGGGGCATAGTAGCCTGGAAGAATTTGCTGATGAATCTTTTAAGATCAGTAAGAAGGCTCATAACCTGAATGATCAATACCACATGGTCCAGGAGCTTTCAAGGCTTCTGATCGCCCATGGATCGATTGAAAAGGGAATTTACTTCAAGGATCTCAGCATCCAGCTTACTCAGGAGATGTACGGCGAAGAAATGTCCAAGGCTTTGTCTGAAAATGAAATCAATCAGGTTCGCATAGAGAAGGAACACGAAGTGGCTCTTGAAAAACAGAAAGCCAATCTCTACAGTATTATTGCCGCTTTGATTGCAGGATTGTTGCTTTTGACGATATGGCTATTTGTTCGCCAGCAAAAACAAAACCGGCTCCTCCGTTCCAAGAATGAAGAGATTAGCCAACAAAAGGATGCCATTGCCAAACGTGAGGAGGAAAAAGCCCTTCTATTAAAAGAGGTACACCACCGGGTGAAAAACAACTTTCAAATGGTTTCCAGCTTGCTGGAATTGCAGAGTCGTGGAATTGAAGATGATCGAGCTCGTGAGTTGGCCGAAGAAGGAAAAAACCGGGTCAAGTCGATGGCCTTGATTCATCAACGGCTCTACCAAAACGACGACCTACTCATCTATTTTGATGAGTACATCAACAAGCTGGTAACTGAGATTGCAGCCATGTATGACCACGAACACAAGGCCCAGGTTAAGGTAGACATTCCGTCCATCAGTTTTGACATTGATACCGCTATCCCATTGGGGCTTATTGTAAATGAATTGGTCACCAATGCTTTTAAATATGGCATGACCGAAGATTCTAAAAATCTGGAAGTTAGAATCGAAAAACACTCCAATGACTCCTACCTTCTGAAGGTAAAAGATTCGGGTAAAGGGTTATCAAAGAACTTTGACCCTCAAAAAGCAAAAAGCCTGGGTCTGAGGCTGGTACGAAGTTTATCTAAGCAGCTTCAGGGAAGCGTTCAATACACCTACGAAGCCGGAAGCGCATTTAAGGTCCTGTTCAAGGATAGCGATATGCGCCGCCAAGTTCAATGACCTTTACTAAATATCAAGAAAACAACAGTTGACAACAGATTCCATATACTTCATAACAGGATCGACACAAATACTTCGATCGGATGAACTATGGACTAATTTTGAGCCGAATTGGTATGAGTAAAGTACGCGTATTAGTCGTTGAGGATGAGGCAATTATTGCTCAAGACATCCAAGACACCTTAGAAGATTTGGGGTACGAGGTATTCGAACCTGCCAATACCTATACCGAAGCGGTAGAATTGTTGGAAACCGTTCAACCCGACATCGCCATCTTGGATATCCGTCTGGCCGGGCAAAAAAGTGGTGTAGACATTGCCAATCATATCAATGAAAACTACCACTTCCCTTTTATCTTTTTGTCTTCCAATACCGATAAGCTAACCTTGGACGAAGCCAAAAAAGTGGAGCCGCTGGCTTATTTGGTAAAACCCTTTAGTAAAGACGAACTATACACTTCCATTGAATTGGCTCTCTATAATTTTTCCAAGAGTCAGGAAAAGTTTTTAGATCCAGAAAGTTTGATCATCAAGGATGCCCTATTTATCAAGGACAACCGTGTATTTTCAAGGATCAACTTTTGCGACATTCTGTATTTAAGAAGCGACCATGTATACTTAGACATCTATTTAAAAAATGACAAAAAGCAAAGTGTTCGGGGAGGGCTCAACACCTATATAAATAAGCTAAGCCCATCATTCTTCCGAACCCACCGAAGTTGTATTGTCAACCTCGAATACCTGGAAGCCGTTAATCACAACAATGTGGTTATCAACGGAGAGGAATTACCCATTGGTAAAAAACAACGAGATGACCTTTTACAAAGGCTAAACCGCGGATAGACTTACCGGTAATTAAGGAAAGAATTTCACTCCAATCGAAAATTAAGCCTTGTATTTTGAAACACTTACCTCGATTTTCTCGTCTTAAGCATGAACAACAAAGCTTAATCTTAAATCTAATTATTAATCAAACTGCCCGAAATCATTTATAACATCGAAGGGTAACTCCAGAACAGGCTGATACCTGTACATAACATTTATTTTTTTACCCCTTCACCCCCTTCTAATTTCGCGCTAAACTCTCTAAACAAAAACACCGTAATACAAATGAACACAACACGTTACACACTTATTGCCGCACTGGTCATAGGTTTTATTTTCTTATCGTGGGTCCCCATAAAGGCTCAGATAACCTATGACTTTAAATGGGATGTGGGATATTCCTCCCTCGTCGCAGGTGGTACAGACACTGCCGGGCTAGATACCATGGGACCTAACTTTCCTTTTGGAATTCAAAACAGACTTGCCTGCCCCACTGCTGGGGATTTGGATGCTGATGGCTTGATCGACTTTATGATCGCCAACCAGCAAGGTCAAATTTTCTTTTATAAAAATGTGGGTACTTCCACCAAGCCACACTGGGGAAGACGTTCTCTGGCCTCTACAGATACCATTAAGATTGGTAAGGGTCAAAACATTAACCAGCTCCGCCCTACTTTGGCGGATATTGATGGTGATGGCGACCTGGATATGTTGATTGGTTCTCGCTGGCAATACGGTGGATCCACCTACAATGCGACCCAAAAGCTGGATGACCTGCACTTCTTCCGAAACATTGGAACCAAGTTTGCTCCGGTTTTCACCCAGGATACCATGCCTGGATTAGAAAACCAGCAATGTGCTGAATTTGCCAATCCCACCTTTGTGGATATCGATGCCGATGGTGACCTCGATCTTCAGATATTAGGATCGGACTCCTCTGCCTTCTTCGAGAATACGGGAACTGCAACAAACCCAACTTTTGTACGCCATTTTAAAAATGCTCCGGGCAACCCACTACATGGTTGGTTCTACCCTAACATGCTTGTTCCCACTCCAAACTTCTTCGATATGGATGGAGATGGTGACTTAGATCTCACCGTAATTGATGACGGTGGTATTATGTGGACCGTAGAAAATGAAGGAACGGCTACCGCACCTGATTTTGATTCTTTGACTCTTCAAAGCCCACCTGTAGGAATAGCCGGAGTGGATTTCGGTCAATTCTCGGCACATACCATTGGAGACTTTAACAACGATGGTGAAATGGACCTTTTTGTGAGTCCATTTACGCCAGTATCGTTTCACTGGTTTAAAGGTGTTTCTTTAGTTACTGGAGTTTCGGCATCCATTACCACTGACTCTACAGTAAGCTGTAACGCGGATACCGACGCTGGTTTAACAGCTGTAGCTACCGATGGTACAGGTAAGATTTCATACGCTTGGTCTACCGGTGATACCGTAGCCACCATTACTGGTCTTGGTGCTGGTACCTATACTGTAACCATTACCGATTCATTAACTACTGATTCGGCTTCTGTTACCTTAACAGAACCAGCAGTTCTTTCTGCAGCCACCGTGGTTGATTCTAATGTTACTTGTTTCGGATTCTCCGATGGTGGAGCTTCTGCTTCTGCCACGGGTGGAACGACAAGCTATAACTACGCTTGGAGTAATTCCGCTACCAATGCTTCTATTACTGGAGTTATTGGCGGTAAATACACAGTAACCATTACAGATGCAAACGGATGTACCGATACGGCATCAGTGACGATAACCGCTCCAACAGCTCTTACTGCTGCCACGGTAGTGGATTCAAATACAACTTGTAATGGATTCTCAGATGGTGGAGCCAGTGCTTCAGCTACCGGAGGAACAGGTGCTTATGGCTATGCTTGGAGCAATGCTGCTACCAACGCCTCGATTACTGGGGTAATTGCTGGAACCTATAAAGTAACGATCACGGATGCGAATGGATGTACAGATACTTCTTCCGTATCCATTACAGAACCTGCTCAATTGGTTGCTGCAACTGTGGTTGATTCAAACATTTCATGTAACACCTTCTCAGATGGTGGAGCTTCTGCTTCCGCTACCGGTGGAACCATGAACTACTCCTACGCCTGGAGCAATGCTGCTACAAACGCTTCCATTACCGGAGTTGTAGCTGGAAATTATAAAGTAACCGTAACTGATGCTAACGGATGTACCGATACCGCATCAGCTATGATTACTCAACCTGCTGTATTGAATGCTGCTGCAGTTATTGATTCAAATATTTCCTGTAACGCCTTATCCGATGGTGGAGCTTCCGCTTCTGCTACTGGAGGAACGATGAACTACTCCTATGCCTGGAGCAATTCTGCTACAAACGCTTCCATTACCGGAGTTACAGCCGGAACCTATAAGGTAACCGTAACCGATGCCAACGGTTGTACCGATACTGCATCTGCTACTATTACTCAACCTGCTGTATTGAACGCAGCTGCTATCGTTGATTCTAACGTTACCTGCTTTGGCTCCTTTGATGGTGGCGCCACGGCTTCCGCTACTGGTGGAACAATGGCATACAACTATGCTTGGAGCAATTCTGCCACAAACGCTTCCATTACGGGAGTAGTTGCAGGAACCTACAAGGTAACCGTAACCGATGCAAACGGATGTACTGATACCGCTTCAGCAACTATTGTTGCTCCCACAACTATCGTTGCTGCCTCCGTGGTAGATTCTAATGCCTCCTGTAATGCCTTCGCTGACGGTGGAGCGACTGCTTCTGCTACGGGTGGAGCGCTTCCCTATAACTATGTTTGGAGTAATGCAGCAACAAACGCTTCCATCACTGGAGTGGTTGCTGGAACTTATAAAGTAACGATCACTGATGACAATGGATGTATTGATACTTCTTCTGTTACCATAACTGAGCCGACTCAGTTGGTAGCCGTAGCTGTGGTTGATTCAAACATTTCATGTAACACCTTCTCAGATGGTGGAGCTTCTGCTTCAGCTACGGGTGGTACACCGAACTATTCATACGCATGGAGCAACGCTGGCACTATGGCTTCTATTACAGGAGTAGTTGCCGGAACCTATAAAGTAACCGTAACCGATGGAAACGGATGTACTGATACCGCATCAGCCATGATTACTCAACCTGCTGCATTGAATGCTATTGCTGTAGTTGATTCTAACATTTCTTGTAACACCTTCTCAGATGGTGGAGCTTCTGCTTCAGCTACTGGTGGAACAATGAACTACTCCTACGCCTGGAGCAATTCTGCCACAAACGCTTCCATTACGGGAGTAGTTGCCGGAACCTATAAAGTAACCGTAACCGATGCCAACGGATGTACCGATACCGCATCAGCTATGATTACTCAACCGGCTGTTTTAAATGCTATCACAGTGGTTGACTCAAACGTTAGCTGTTTTGGCTTCTCCAATGGTGGTGCCACTGCATCTGCCTCTGGTGGAACTGCGAACTACTCTTACGCCTGGAGCAATTCTGCTACAAACGCTTCCATTACTGGAGTAGTAGCTGGAACCTATAAAGTAACCGCTACAGATGCCAACGGATGTACCGATACGGCATCAGTAACCATTACTACTCCGGCCACTGTGGTTGCCACAGCTATTGTAGATTCTAACATTTCCTGCTTCGGTTTAACCGATGGTGGTGCCTCTGTTAGCGCTACCGGTGGAACTGGTGCATACAAGTATGCCTGGTCCAATGGAGATACTACTGCCGCAATTAATGGCCTGCAAGCCACGAATTATACGGTTACCGTTACGGATGCCAATGGATGTACAGGTACTGATATGATTACGATTACAGAGCCTACCCTATTGACCGTTTCTACTACAGTAGATTCCAACGTAACTTGTAAAGGCCTTACTAACGGCGGTGCTACGGCAAGCAGCACAGGAGGAACAGGAACGATTACCTGGAGTTGGTCAAATTCTACCTCCATGGCAGCATTGACTAATGTGGCAGCTGGAAAGTATAACGTAACTGCTACTGATGCGAACGGATGTACAGATACCTCTTCGGCTACCATTTCTGAGCCTGATAGTTTGACCGTAACTACTGCGATTGACTCCAACGTGACTTGCTTTGGATATTCCAATGGAGGTGTTACCGCTACCGTTCAAGGTGGAACAGCGAACTACAACTACGGCTGGTCAAATTCGGCTACCAATTCTTCTATCACTGGTGTGACTGCTGGTAAGTATACCGTTACGGTAACCGATGATAAGGGATGTACAGACACAGCTTCTTCGAACGTTTCTGAACCTGCTGCCCTAACCACAAGCACAGTTGTGGATTCTAATGTAACTTGTAATGGATTCTCGAATGGTGGCGCCTCAACCTCACCATCCGGAGGAACAACAAACTATTCTTACGCTTGGTCAAACAGTGCAACAAACGCTTCTATTACAGGAGTAACTGCTGCTAAGTACTACGTTACCATTACCGATGCTAACGGATGTACCCTGGTTGACTCTGCTACCGTAACTGAGCCTATGACTCTTGTTGCATCAACCGTATTAGATTCCAACGTTTCTTGTAAAAACCTGATGGATGGTGGAGCCACGGCTTCAACTACCGGTGGAACTGGAACCATCACCTGGAACTGGTCAAATTCGGCTAATACGGCAACCATTACAGGAGTTGCAGCTGGCTTCTATGCGGTAACCGCTACCGATGCCAATGGATGTACTGACTCTGCCTCTATCACGATTACTGAACCAGATTCATTAATCATTGCGGCTGTAGTTGACTCTAACGTTACTTGTAACGGATTGGCCAATGGTGGTGCTACTGCATCAGCTATGGGTGGTACCATGAACTACAGCTGGAACTGGTCTAACGGTGACCAAACAGCTTCTATTAGCCAATTGACCAGCGGACTCTACAGAGCCGTGGTAATTGATGCTAACGGATGTACCGATACTACCATGATCACCATTACACAGCCAACTGTATTGGTAGCCTCTACGATGGTTGATTCCAATGTAACTTGTTTCGGACTAAGTGATGGTGGCGCTACTGCCTCTGCCATGGGTGGAACTCCGGGTTACTCTTACGCTTGGTCTAACAACGATGCCGATAGCGTATTGAACGGTGTACCTATGGGAACTTACATGGTGACTGTGACCGATGCCAACGGATGTGTGGATATGGATACCTTGGATATCACTGAGCCAGATTCACTTCAGGTAAGTGCCATGGTTACGGCTGATGTTTCTTGTTTCGGTTTAACTGACGGAACTGCTTCTTCCACAACGCAAGGTGGTACTCAGCCTTACAGCTATGACTGGGATAGTGGAGATACTACTTCTTCCCTAATGGGCAAAGGTGCCGGTACCTATTACTTGATCGTAACTGATTCTTTGGGTTGTATGGATGAAGATTCTATAACTATTACAGAGCCTGCAGATTTGATCGCTACGATCGACTCTTTGAAATTGAACTTGTGTAAAGGAGATTCTATGGGTATAGCTTATGCTTCTGCTCAAGGAGGAACTCCTAACTACACTTACTTATGGTCAGACGGACAAGGTGGTGATCAAGCTACTTCTTTGCCTGAAGGAGCTATCTCTGTAACCGTTACTGATGACAATGGATGTGTTGCAACTGCTCAGGATATGATGGGTTACATTCACGAACTTCCAGTTCTTGACTTGGGTCCAGATATCGATGTAGAGGTTTCTTCTGTATTCATTCAGGCTCCTGACACTTTCGCTACTTACTTGTGGAGTAATGGAGATACTACTTCTTCTACAACCATCACGACTATCGATACAGTTTCGTTGATCGTAATGGACAGCAACGGATGTAGCACAAGTGATACCGTTCATGTTAGCCTATGGCCTGCTTCTACAGAAGAGTACATGACTGCTTCTGAGATTCAAGTTTATCCAAACCCATCGAATGGAATCTTCACCATTCAATTGGATGAAAACGTAACTGAAAACGTTAGCTGGACTATCTACTCTCTATCGGGTAGAATGGTAAGAAACGGCGAGTTTGAAGCTAATGCAAGCCAGAATTATACAATGGACATGACCGACATGCCTCAAGGGTCTTACATGATCCACCTGAATAATGCAGGTAGACAGGCAATTGTTCGAGTTATGATTCGATAAGCCTAAGACACCCTTAGGTATCCAAGAGTTTTTTTTGGAGAGAGAGCCCGGTAGTTGGATGGATAGGTCCGCTACCGGGCTTATTTTTTGGTCCCTATTCCTTCGTTTCGTTAAGTTCGGTATCTGAAGGATAACTTCCGGGTATCACCCGGGTAGGTTGGTTAAATAGGAGCAACCAAAAAGCAACGGCAATCAGAATAACCAAAAGCATAAAAGCCCAATTGAAAGGAGATTTACGAGGTCGCATTTCCTCATCTTGAGCTATGGAACCAGGCTTATCCATCCCCAAAACATCTGTTTCAGGAAATATAGAATCAACCCGGGAGTGTTCTTTAAGGCTCTTTCTTTTGGTATACCAAATAACCGCCAATAAAATCAAAACCAATCCAAAAATCAGCCCTACGGGATCCGGGCCAGAAAAACATATATTGACTTGACCTTGCATAGCATTCATTTTCCGCTACCTAAATATCCTGATTTTTTTCTAACACTTTCACTAAGTTTGATCCATTGCAAATACATCATCATGGATACCTGGAAGGAAAGGCTCGCACTGTACGATCGTATCATTGACCTATCTCCCCTCTTCGACCGCAAGGGAAAAACGGTTCCCTATACCTCTGCGAATGGGTACATGTTTTCTCAATTGAACAAGGCTGGTGAAATCGGAATTCGACTACCGAAGGAAACTCAAAAAGCATTCCGGGAGAAATACCAAACGGCGGAGTTTAGATCTTACGGAGCTGTTATGCGCGACTATGTTCACGTTCCCGAATCGCTTTTTTCTGAGCCCGAAGTGATTGCTCAATACCTGGAAGAAGGTTTCCATTTTGTAATGTCGCTCCCCCTAATCCCACAAAAAAATGAATGAAAATCAACAAGCCTTAGTGCAAGCCGAAGAAAAACTACTCGAAGCCATGAGAAATAGCCAGGTGAAGGACCTGGACCAATTGCTTCACCCGGATCTAAAATTCACCATTCCGTCAGGAGACACGCTTGGTAAGGAAGATGACCTGAAAAGCCATGCTGATGGAGTGATGACCTTTGATCAATTGACACACGAGAATCCTCAATTTACCTGGATTGATGACCTGGCCATCGTAGTGGTGGATCAATACATCAAAGGCGATTATTCGGGATTTCCAATTGATGCCCGCTTTCGTTATGAGAGAGTTTGGAAACACACGGATAAGGGCTGGCAGGTAGTGGCCGGTGCCGCGGTTCAAAAGCAGCCAGCTCCATGATAGATACCGAAAATCTTCCTCGACTGTCACGCTTAACGGCGATTCTTACCCTTCTTCAATCCAAGCGATTGGTGACGGCTACAGAAATTGCCCACAAATTTGACATTAGCGTTCGAACGGCCTATCGAGACATTAAAGCTCTGGAAGCCTCGGGCGTACCCATCTTTGTAGAGGAAGGAAAAGGATATTCACTGGCATCAGGTTATTCCATACCTCCGATCCTGTTTACCGAAGACGAGGCCAACGCCTTGATTACGGCCGAAAAAATCATTGGAAGAAATCGGGATCGATCGCTGGTGGAGAATTACCAGAATGCCATTACCAAAATCAAAGCCACATTAAAGGAAGGGAGAAAGGAAAAAACGGAACTCCTGTCAGAAAGGGTAGCCTTCGTTCAAAACTACCGCAACGAAACCAACAGCAGCTGGCTGGCGGAAATTCAGAAATCCATAACCGATTTTAACCTGATTCAAATCGATTATCACTCAGGAAGCAAAGATGAGCGTACCAAACGACTGATTGAGCCTCAGGCCCTTTACCACACCAATGAAAAGTGGATTTTAATTGCCTGGTGCAGGTTACGTGAGCAGTTTCGGGAGTTTAGACTGGACCGCATGCAGAACCTTCAGGTGCTCAAAGAAACCTTTGAAGACCGAAATTTCACCTTTGAATATTACTACAGAGAAGTTTATTTGAAGCAGCAAGCCACCCCCTGACACAGGGTTGTCATAGAGCCATTGCATTTTTGTTTTCCACCTAAAAAAATAGACGATGCAAGACGCTAAGCAAATTCAAATCGAAGAAATCATTGAATGCTCTCAGGAGCAACTTTGGCAGGTACTCACCCAATCGGAGTACACCCGTCAATACATGTTTAATTGTGCGGTAACTTCAGAATGGATCAAAGGAGGTAGCATTGAATGGGAAGGAATTTATCAGGGTTATAATGCCTACCAGAAAGGAGAGATACTCGAAATCCAACCTTTCACCCATCTTCAATACTCCACCTTCGATCCGTTCTACGGCCTAGAAGACCGTCCGGAGAACTATATCCATGTTACCTATAAGCTGGCAGCACGGGGCACGGCTACCAGCTTTACCATCATCAATGAAACTTTCGACGGCAATGTGAAACGTCTTCAGCACATTGATGAAGGATGGCAAATGGTTATTAAAAAACTCAAGGAAACGGCAGAAAATACCGCCTTGGTCTGAATTACTTGATGACTACTGGAAATTCGATTTCGATATCGGTTTCACCTGGAGAACAACTTCCGTCCTTAACTCCTGGCTGATGCTTTAGCGTAATCTTAATTTTTCCGGTGGAAGCTCCTGAGGTTTTCCATTCAGATTTTAATCCAACCTCGTATTTTCCATCGCTATCGGTACGAGTAACTTGAAGAGACTGGGCCAATTTATCCATAGGATCAAAGCATATCAAGTGCTCATCGGCTTCTTCTTCCAACTCATGGGTAACGTCGTGCGCATGTCCATGCCCGTCCGACTCATCTCCGAAGTGAAGGTCACTTTTGTAAACCGAGCTGGAATCCAGGAATACGGTATCAATGGAGGGCTCGTTTCCACCAGGACCATCTGCATCCGACCAAGTAAACTCTGATTCCTTGGCCGTGCTGTCCGATTTGGTAAGATGTAATTCCACAGTTGTGATTACCTCTTCTTCATGTACGTGAGTATGGGTGGTCTCTGGTTCGGGTTCTTCCTCATCTTTTTTACAAGCTGAAAAAGCGCCGACTAAGGCCAATAAAGTAAAACTGTAAAACCAAATTTTTGAGTTCATTACTGATGTGTTTTTGTATCGTTTTTTAATAGTGTAAAGGGCACAGTTATCCGAAAGGAAACTTGTGTCCCAAGGTCATCGCTGTAGTAGCGAAACCGGTTTAAATAATCGCGGTATCGGGTATTGAGCAGGTTCTTAACCCCGACGCCCAGTTGAATCGGATAATCTCCGAAATACAAGGCCAAACCCAGCTGAGCATTGAGCAAGGTGTAGGCCTCAGGAGGTTCCACAAAATCGCTGTTTGGCGGAATCCTCGATTGTTTGAATACATGCAGCACGCCAAGCGATACATAAGCATCCCTGATCCGGCTGTTGTTTTTAAAAGAATACTCGAGGGTATGCTCCATCCTATCGGCAGGCATACCATTCAAGAAATCACGTCCCACTTCCCAGGCACGTAGCAAGGAGGCCTTGCCCCGATACTCCAGGTTGAAGGGAAGATTATAGATTAATTGCAAGTCGCTGCCCATAAGCCAGGCATCAACCTGAGTGTATCGAAATGCAGGAAAAGCTCCACGAATGGTCAAAACCGGACTGGGCTCAGGTTTGCTGTAGATAAAGCCATCGAAATAATAGCTGTATAGATCCCAGTCTACCCGAAGTTTACCGGTTTTGTATTCATTACTCACGGTGAGGAAATAGGCGGTCTCTGATGTCAAGGTACTATCTCCAAATTCCACAGCTGCAGCTCCATGATGCAGTCCATTGCTGTACATCTCATTCACTTGAGGGGGCCTCCAGGCAGAACCTGTATTCACCCGAACTCTGAGTTTTTTACCAGCCTTGATAAGTGCCCCGAGGTTTCCTGAAAACTGTGAAAACTGGTGATTAACTCTGCGAAACTGACGATCTTGGGGTACATAAACAGCTTGACGCTGGTAGTCGTAGCGAATACCAAGTTCCCATTCAATCACCGAGCTATCCGGAACCAATCGCTCCAACCAAAAGAAGCCAAAACCCTCTTTTTTGTAGTTGGGGATAAAGAACCGACCGCCATAGGTATTGTCCTGAGAAAGAACGCTTCCCCCAATTTTTCCGCGCCAAGGTCCTTCATTATGATGATTCCAAAGCCCTTCCAGGGTATGTGTTGTCAATTCCAATTCAAGAGCAGGTGCATCCTTTGACCTACCAAATAGGCCATGACTATCGTATTCTCTACGACGGTTGTATTGCCGCCCGTAGATCACCTCAACTCCATGATGTTCTCCGGTTTGCAAACCAGCACGAGCTTTGAACAACTCGTGCTCAACTTGCTGATAAGGTGCACTGATCTCGTAAGAAAATCCTACCGTATCCACTGGCCTACCCGCCTCAAAAGCTTTTCTCAAATCGGTCATATTCCCCAAGTGGGACCCTTTGAAAATGCCCAGCTTCGTGTTAAACTGACTGTAGAATACATCCGCATAAAACCTCTTTCTTTTCCACCCTACGGCCCAGGAAAAGTCGAGTTCTTCAAACCCGGTATTTTCCAAGTGATCATCGGGAGTATGAACGTTTCCGCTCTTCTTGGCTGTTCCTTGAATACGCCAGCTCAATCCCTGAATTTGGGCAAACTGACCATCCAATACTCCAGAAACCACACCTTGGCGACCATTGCTAAATCCAGCCAGATGAATCTTTCCGTCAATACCTGGAGAAGTTCGCAACGCGGCGGGCTCCAAAATAACAGCTCCGGCAATCGCATCTGAACCATAGCGAACGGCAGCAGCTCCTTTGATAACTGAGATGCGTTCGTTGGCCAATGGGTCAACCTCAGGGGCATGCTCGCTCCCCCATTGCTGACCTTCCTGGCGTATACCATTGTTCAAAATCAATACTCGATTGCTATGAAGTCCATGAATCACGGGTTTCTGAATGGAGTTTCCGGTAGAAAGACTCGTTACTCCAGTCAATTTCTGCAATCCCTCACCCAAGGATTGCCCCATGGATTCCTGCATTTCTCGTTCAGACAAAGTCTGCTGAGGCAGCGTGGATAACTCCTGCTCCCTCTCTTCCACCAAAGCATACCCATCTAACCACTGGTGATTATGCGCCAGCTTGACCTCGATGCGGAGATCACCAAAAACTTGTATGAATTGGGTATCGGGTTCACAACCGAGGTGCGAAACCACCAAGGTGTATTGTCCCGGGCAAATATTCGTTAGCTCAAACCGACCCAGGGAATCTGAAACAGTTCCACGAGAGGTTTCCACCAAAAGAATTCCTGCAAATGGTATGGGGGCCTGCTCGGCATCTTCGCTCACGGCTCCTTGAAGCACATGTTCACAAGATCCCTGTCCCCATAACCCTAACCCAAAAACCGTTGACAGCAGAACTGCCAATACCAATTTTTGCATGGATTAAATCTTTTTCGGACGAACCGAAAATGGGTATGTATATGGAATTCAGTAGATGCCGGCAACGGGTGAAGAAGCCCTAAAAGGGAGAGACCTTCCCATCATCTACCGTATGAAGTGGACTCTCAACAAATGGGGGGACCCCGAATGTGCTTATTGGATGAAGTATAAAATGGGTGGTGTGACAAGTAAGAAAAGCCCGACTCTCCAACTTCGAGCGAAAGCCCTTTCTGATCTCCATCAAGATCATACAGAGAAAGAAGCTGAAGGTCCAATTGGCACCATTCACATTCGAGTTCTTCTGCCGAATAGTGAGCTTCGTGGTTGCAATCACCTACCGACTCATCGGGATGATACAGGGCAATGTGACAAAGATCCTCCTCCTGATCGCCATGATCAATATGGCAATGATGGTCATGCTCCTCTTCGTGGTCGTGCAGCCCGGTAAACGGAATGGCTGAAAAAACCAGCAAAAAGGAGAACCCAAACGCAATCAGGGATTGAATCCTCGAATTCATGTGGCAAAAGTAGTGCTTTTTAAAAAGGGTGCTACCGATGCTTTCCCAAACGGCGAGTTAACCATCCGAAAGTCGGGGATCAATAGCCTACTAACCTTACCTCTCCAAATAGTCATCCAGCTCGCTTCTCAAACTCAAAGCGCAGCGATTCTGGCAATCCCCCTCCTACCTTACCACAGAGATTGTTTCTTGCTTTAGCCACTTCTCCATCAGAAAACGATTATGGGTAATATCGGCCAATACCCAGCGATTTGAGGCCCAAAAGGCTTCTGAGTCATTAAGGGGTTCTATCACCACGGCCACCGGATCCATGTAACTGGAATGAAGAAAAAACAAGCCTTTTTCCCGGTGAAGCAGATACCCCACGTGGTTGTCCAAGCCTACGAAATAGAGCCCTTCCGGTAAGCGGCTCAAGGAATCAACAATTTCTTCAACAGGGCCCCAGTTTCCTTCTTCCGAATTCAAATCGATGAGTTTTTCTTCAGGTTGCAAGGACTTGGCTTCGTTTAATCCATGCTGTTGAGCCAATCGGTAGCGATTAATCTGAATCTGAGCATGCCTCAAGGTCGTGGAGACAAAGTAACCACAAGCTACTTGACCTTCTCCCGGCGTATTGGTGTGTCCTTCAAAATCCCACTTGGTACCATACCAATAGGGAATAATCTGGTTTATCAGAGACTCTGTAAACAAGTGCCCGGCCTGCTCATAAAGAGAATCGCCGGTAAGCCCCGATTGAACCAAGTCATTACGTTTAGCAGACAGATGATTAAGCACCGTCTGATACGAAATACTCGAATCAGGATGAGTTTGGATGTGGTAAGGCGAAAAGTCAAAAACGTATTCCTCTTCTTCATATACTTCCAGGTTGTTTTCTGTCTCCTCCCTTGTTTTTGGGGAAGGGAGTGCGGTATTCGAATCCACGATGATGTCATTCTCTGAATTTGATTGGGCACAAGAATTCAACGTGATGGACAGAACGGATAGTAAAATTAAATGGCGGCTCATCTCCTTGATTTTAAAGACAAAACGAATTCCTGAACTTAGAATTGCCTTACCTGAAAAACCGTTTTGATCACGCTCAAAAATGATCTAATTTCACCTTTCAAAATTACCGTTTTGTCACGTATCAAGGACTTACAGGAAATCGCCGGTCTCTTCTTCAAATTGGGTAGTATAGCCTTTGGTGGCCCTGCTGCTCACATCGCCATGATGGAAAAAGAAGTGGTTGAAAAAAGAAAGTGGATGAGCCATGAACACTTTCTGGATTTGATGGGAGCTACCAATTTGATTCCCGGACCCAATTCCACAGAAATGACCATGCATTGCGGTCATGAAAAAGCGGGTTGGCCTGGATTGATCGTAGCCGGATTTTGTTTCATCTTTCCAGCCGTAACGATTACCCTGATCTTTGCTTGGCTCTATGGTGAATATGGAGAGCTGCCAGCTGTGGAGCCCTTCATTTACGGAATCAAGCCCGCCGTCATCGCCATTATTCTTTCGGCAGTATATCGACTGGGCAAAAAGGCCTTAAAATCTACTCAGCTCTATCTACTGGGCGGGTTAACTCTGGTGGTCTGTTTACTTGGGGTCAATGAAATTGCGGCCTTGTTTGGTTGTGGCCTTTTAGGAGTTCTGATCTTTTTGGCTCGGCAGAAAAGTGACAAAGTCGTAGGTATTTTCCCTATTGCTTTAGTGTCCGTCGGTCAAATTGGAAGTCTCTCCGTTTTCTGGACCTTTCTGAAGGTGGGCGCTCTTTTGTACGGAAGTGGCTATGTACTTTTCGCTTACCTGGATGCTGAATTAGTCTCTCAAGGTTGGTTAACCCGACAACAGCTCATCGACTCGGTGGCTGTAGGCCAGTTTACCCCAGGGCCCGTTCTTTCTACTGCCACTTTTATTGGTTACCAGCTCAATGGATTTACTGGTGCTCTGGCCGCTACCCTTGGAATATTCCTTCCCTCCTTTGTATTTGTAGCCATGCTCAATCCACTTATCAAAAAGATGCGCCAGCTTAAATGGCTATCCGCTTTTCTGGATGCCGTCAACGCAGCTGCTGTGGCCGTCATTGTGGCCGTTTGCATCGAGATGGGAAAAGAAACCCTCACCGATTGGCGCACCATTGCTATCGCCTTAGTAAGTGCCGGTGTAGTATTTGGCTACAAAAAATTGAACAGTGCCTTCGTTGTTTTGGGTGGGGCTCTATTGGGCTGGGGACTTTCTTTTATCGGGTAAACCCAAGCGTTAGTCAATTATTCTCGAATTCAAGTATTTGTACGCATTGACAATGACTTGATGTTCGGCTAAATTTGAGTATCACGATATCTATTTAACTGCGATTGCATCCCATTCTGGAAAATGTTTCTCTTTTCCGTGCAAACGCCCAATACTTATAACTATGAAAAACAGTTATTTATCCATTCGGGCATTACTCACAATCATGTTCTGCTTCTTGCTCCTCGGATCCTTTGCCCAATCTCAGAAGTATCAAAATCTTATTCAGGCCCCTACTCTGATTGACGGGGCAAATGGGACCATCGAAATCGAAGCCCGAAAACACACTACCCATAAATTTAATCCGGCCGATACCTCGGATCACATGCTTAATGGGACTTCTAATCAAAACGGAATCGAAACCTGGTGTTTTAACCCCAAGGGCGATACAACCATTACTTACTTAGGGCCTACCTTGGTTTGGCACACCGGTCAAATGACCAACATTCATGTGACCAATAAACTGCCTCAATCTACCACGGCTCACTGGCATGGTGCTGAAGTTCCGGCCAAATGGGACGGCGGGCCTCATCAACCCATTCACACAGACTCTACCTGGAAACCCAGCTTTGTAGACCTAGACAGTGCAGCTACCATGTGGTATCACCCACACATTCACGACAACACCTACCCTCAGGTGCAGTTTGGCATGTCAGGATTGATCATTTCAAAACAGGCCAGTGATCCTATTGGACCAACTTTACCCAGGACCTACGGTGTGGACGACTACCCCTTAGTTTTGGGTGACCAGGGTTTTATTGAGGATACCAGCAACAACACCTGGCATGTGGATACCAACAAAGCCAAACGTCCCTATGGATTGGTCAATGGACTGGCTTATCCGGTTGTAGAATTACCGGCCCATTTAGTCCGTCTGAGAATACTTAATGGATCCACGCGTAAAGGATTTCAAGTCGCCTTTTCGGATTCCTTTAGCAGTACCCAAATGTCAGATATGATTGACTTTACACTGATCGCAACGGATGGTGGATATGTCATGAAACCCGACACCTTTAAGACGATGCTTACCGGACCCGGAGAACGTATTGAGGTTTTATTGGATTTGAAAGGCTACCAGGCAGGTGATTCCCTTTGGTTAAGAAATATGAACATGTGGATGGACACTTCCATTATCGGGAGTACTCGCCAAGGGAGCAGTGATCCAACCAAATTTTCACTTAACCTAAAAATCAAAATTATTGCTGATCCTCCGGGATATACTCCAGTGGACAACTTCTCCACCTTCACCACTGATTGGGATCCAGGCCTCAAGGATACCATAGGGGTTTCAAGATGGCGTAAAAAAGACTTTGTAGGCCAGAAAAAGAAATACGGTGGCAATGGATTTACCATCAACGGTGTCACCTACAAAATGGACTCCATCAACGATACCGTTTGTGTGGGAGCCAAGGAAATCTGGGAGATTCACAACAAAACCACTGTATCCCACCCCTTCCACATTCACAAAATCTTTTTCCGGGTATTGAGTGTAGACTCCATGGGCACCTCCATTGATTTGGCGGAACGCGGACTTAACGGTCCTAAGGATGATGTACTGATCCATCCGAACTGGAAAATGCGTTTCCTGGCCAAGTTTGATGACTATCCAAACAAAATCACTCACCATCTTGCCTACATGTACCATTGCCACATCCTCACCCATGAAGACAAAGAAGGCGGAGGAATGATGGCTCAATTCGTCGTTACCGATCAGGGACACTGTGCAGAACCCGATAATGTTCCAGAAGTAAAACCTATGCGAACGATGACTTTATTTCCAAACCCTGCTAGAAACCAGTTTTACCTTGAGGGAGCGAGCAAGGAACGGAGTACTCTAAAAATTTATGATCTCAATGGGCGTTTGATCACCCAAAAAAGTTTGCCCGCGTTTAGTGGTGCAATTTCGATAGGTACTGAGCAATTGAATGCCGGTTACTATCTCATTGAATGGGATACGGCCGAAGGCTTGGCTACCGAAAAGCTGCTGATGATTGAAGAATAGAACTCTATTTTAATCAATAGCCGAAAAGCCCGGAAATTCCGGGCTTTTTTTATGGCCAATACCCCCATTTTCCATGAATTTTAAATTTCGGGTGGATTTCGCTATTTTTGAATGTGCTTAAAACCAGAGTCATCCGTATTGCTTCTTGGGCATTGTCCATCTACTTTGTTCTAATTTCTCTTGGAGCAGCCTTGGATGTTCATTTTTGTCAGTCCAAGGTGAAAAGCTTTGCCTTTTACGGAGAGGCCGAGGCCTGTTGTAAAATGGACCCAGCTCTTTCCCCGAAGGCAAACCCGGAAAAAGAACAGGTTTCAAGAGCAAGGTGTTGCCACAATAAACAAGCACACCTGATTAATGATTTTGAATATCATAGTCAATTGAATTGGGAGCTTCCCCCTTGCAGGTGGAAATAACTCCTATTCTGAATTTAACGTTACAATCCACTTTTTGCCCTTCTCCACTTTGGAGTTCGGGCAATTCCCCTCCTTGGCTTTTGGATAGACTTCTATCCCGGATCCAGGTTTTTCTTCTTTAGGAATATCTACCATCAACCAAAACCACCCTCTGCTGCGGCAACCTTATTAAATTCCAAACAAGAAGAATTATGAAAAAAATACTATTTACACTTATTTCTCTGGCCTCCTTTTCGGCCTTTGCACAAACTCAAGTCAACTTTGAGTTTCATCACTTTTTGGGAGACGATCCCTTTGCCATCGATCAATCGGCAACTACGGCTGCAAACTATGAATTGAACTTCAATCGCCTCGAATTTTACGTGGCCGAAATAGATCTGGTGCACGACGGCGGTCAGGTTACCCGGGTTAAAGACATCTACCTTTTAGAAAATGTAAAATCTCGCCAGATTCACAATCTCGGGAGTTTTCCAGTGACTGATCTGGAAGAAGTACGATTTTACATCGGAGTGGATTCTGTTGCCAATCACGACGACCCTTTGAAGTATTCTATTGACCACCCCTTGGCTCCTAAAAACCCGTCTATGCATTGGGGATGGAGTTCGGGTTATCGCTTTGTTGTGATGGAAGGAAAAACCGGTGCTGGTCTATCTCAGATTTATGAGATCCATGCTTTGGGTGATGCCAATTATCACCAAATCGTTATTCCGATGGATCGCTCTGCAGAGAATGGAACCTTATCCATCGATGTTGCAGCGGATTATTTGAAAGCGTTTAAAACCGTGGATGTTTCTTCAGGTAAGATTTTACATAGCAATTTTGGAGAGGCCATTCCTTTTCTAAGGGATTTTGCCGATAACGTTTTCTCCGCATATTCAGCACCGATTACTGGATTGGAGGAAAATCAAGCTGAAAACAAAATGGTAGTATACCCTAATCCTGGTAAAAGTGGTGAATCTTCCATTCGCTGGGAGCAGCCTCTTACTTCTACTGTTCAGATTCAGCTACAAGACGCCTCTGGGCGAATGATTTCAACGCAGATTATCGAGTCTGGAAGTACCGGAATGAATCTTCCTGAGGTAGGTTCTGGTGTCTACTTTATTTCTGTCATTCAAGAAGGCAAGCCCCTTCAGGTTCAGCGCTGGGTAGTATCTAACGAGTAATCCCGTATTAATCATGCGAAGGCAAGTCATGTATTTGCTTTCAGGATTGTTGCTGACTCTATTGTTGGGTGCATCCGGATTGCCATCGAACGAAGAAAAAGCCTTTCGGCCCAAACTTCCCATCGGTTTTCCTCCCGTATCCTATCCCGAAGACAACGCACACACTCCTGAAAGATGGAAACTGGGAAGACGGTTGTTTTATGATCCTGTCTTGTCCAGAGATAGTTCCATTAGCTGTGGATCCTGTCACCATGCGGGCCATGCCTTTAGCGATACCGTTGCACTCAGCCCAGGTGTTGAATCAGCACCTGGCGTGAGAAACGCTCCCACATTAACCAATGTAGCTTATCACCCCTACTTTACCCGAGATGGTGGTGTAAAAACTTTAGAAACCCAAATTCTGGTTCCTATTCAGGAACACAACGAGTTCGACTTCAACATTGTGCTCATCGCAGAACGGTTGTACCGCGATTCTACTTATCAAAGAATGAGTAAACTGGCTTACAATCGCAATCCTGATCCTTATGTTATTTCCCGTGCTATTGCTTGTTTTGAACGAACCCTGGTCAGTGGAAATAGTCGCTACGATCAATTTCTTCTGAGTGGAAATTCCTCCTTACTTTCTCGGTCTGAACGCAGAGGAATGGAGTTGTTTTTCTCAGAACGTACCCAGTGTTCAAGTTGCCATAGCGGATTCAACTTTACTTCCTACGAAATCACGAATAATGGTCTCTATCTGCACTACGCCGATAGTGGACGAAAAAGGCTCACTAACCTGGAGTCAGACCGGGCAACATTTAAGGTACCTACGCTGAGAAACGTAGCCTTAACTGCTCCCTACATGCACGATGGTTCAATGCCTGACCTCGAATCAGTGGTCGCTCATTATTCAGCAGGAGGAAAAAATCACCCGAATCGTCATCCGCTGATTCGCCCCTTGGATCTGAGCCCAAAAGAACAACAGGATTTGGTTTCCTTTTTAAGGACCCTTACGGACGAGGAGTTTGTGAATAATCCCCATTTCACGAATCCCTTTACCGCTCTAAATCAAGATTAAAAATGAAACTCACATCTTATATAAAACTCGGCCTTCTCCCCTTGCTTGCCGCGGTAGTTATCGCGTCGTGTAAAAAGGACGAACCGGAAACCGAAACCGTAACCGAGGTAAAATGGGACACCACAGCCTATGTGCTGAACTATGGAAGCTTTCCTGATCCCCAAATTCCAGCAGATAATTCTTTGACTAAGGCTAAGGTTTACCTGGGCAGGTTATTGTTTTTCGACAAAAGATTGTCTAACGACCTTACCCTTTCCTGTGCCTCTTGCCACAAACAAGAGGACGCCTTTTCCGACATCCGAAAATTTAGCGTGGGAACCGCTGGACTGGAAGGTGGACGACAAGCCATGGCCGTTTTTAATCTGGCCTGGCATAAGAATGGCTTCTTTTGGGATGGACGAGCTCCACGGCTTCGCGACCAGGCTTTACTTCCGATTCAGGATCCTCTGGAAATGAATGAAACCCTGGCCAATGTAGTTGCCAAAGTTTCTTCGGTTAAAACCTACCAGGATCAGTTCAAAAGGGCCTTTGGAAGCGAGGAAGTAACTTCCGAAAAAATCAGTCTTGCCTTGGAGCAATACATGTTTACCCTGGTTTCCATGAATAGCAAATACGATCAATACCTGGCAGGATCAGCCACACTGACCGATAGCGAAGAAAGAGGCCGTAAATTGTTCTTTGATGAGTTCAATCAATTCTTTCCGGATCAATCCGGAGCCGATTGTGCCCATTGCCACTCCGGCCCCAATTTCACCAACGACCAATTCATGAACAACGGCCTCGACAGCGACGCTGAGTTTGTGGATTTGGGATTGGAAAAGGTAACCGGACTGGCTAGTGATCGTGCGAAGTTCAAAGTTCCTTCTCTCCGCAATATCGATCTCACCCCTCCCTACATGCATGACGGACGGTTTGCCACCCTCGAGCAGGCTGTAGATCATTATAACAGTGGAGTCAAACAATCGTCAACTTTGGATGGTGGAATTCAAAATACCATTGCCACCGGACTTATGCTCAGTCCACAGGACAAAGCTGATCTCGTGGCTTTTATGAAAACACTAACGGATCAGGAGTTTATTTCGAAATCGGAATACAGCGATCCTAACAATCCTTTATAACCTCCTTGGAAAGGGTTCTCAGAAATGGGAACCTTTTCTTTTTCCTTTAACCAATTCTCATTGAATCGTATCATTTTTTAAGTGCGATTCTATTCATTCCTATCATCCTCGATTATTTCGTCCGTTAATTTGGTTAGTCAAGGAGATTAAAGCATATAACTCATTAACCTTTACTACCTTAGAGAGATTGCGATATGGATTAATAATCTTTTGTCATGGTACGCGAAGGGGTCAGGAAACTTCCCCATTCCTTCCGATGGGGAAAACCAATTAACGTATGTACTCAGCTTCTTGTGTTTGGAATGCTTTGCTTTGGATCTATTGAGGGAAGCAGCCAAACCACTATCTGGAGTGTAGATTTTGAAACAGGTTATAGCGATAATGACGCTTCAGCCCAGGACAATAATTCGCCTTCCGGAGCAGATTGGACCAAAAGTGGATCTCCTTCTAACTGGTGGCGTGTTGAAAGCGACAACGTATTAGCTGGATCACTTTCGATGAGTGGCAGAAACACCGATGCTACCATGACCTGGACTTCAGAATCCATTGATATTTCCGGCTTTTCTAACGTATCCATTTCCATCGACATCAAAGAAATTAACTGCGACGATGGTTCCTCTGACCAAATAGAAACTTTCTACAACGTGGGTTCCGGCAATGTGGAATTTGGCGATGGCAACGGAGACGGTAATTTTAACAATGCCACCAATACCATTGCGGGTCTTTCCGGAAGTTCACTTACGATCACAGTCACCCTCTTCAACAATGGCGGTGGCGAACGCTGCATTTTCGACAACATTGTAGTCACTGGAGTATCAGAATTGGGTGGTGATGGCCCAGGTGGTGTAGGCGATACAGATGGGAGCGGAAGTTTGAGCTTATGGTTGGATGCCAATCAAGGGGTAAGTTTAAGTGGAAGCGCTGTAACCCAGTGGAGCGATCAATCCGGTTATGGAAACAACGCTACCCCTCCCGCCAGTGCCAATAGGCCTTCCTATTCGAGTAGTGCCGTAAATTCTCATCCCTCTATCACCTTTGATGGTAGCAATGACTATTTAACCGCTTCGGATGCCACCAGCCTGGATTTGACCACCTGGACGATTATTGTGGTAGGAATTGTCAATACCCATAAGAATTACAATGCCTTTGTGGTGAAGGGAGACGATGCGGATGAGAACTACGAATTCCTCACCAACTTTCCTTCTACAGGAAACTTCCACTATCCTGTCAAGTACACCACCTCAGCCAGGAGCACAGATTCCGAATCCGGCGAAACCATGTCTACCTCGAGCTATGGGGTTTACCAATTGGATTATGATCAGAGCAATTTTCAGTTTTACATCAATGGAGACTTAACCGAAACCGATTCCGAAACCCGAACGCCACAAACCAATTCTAACAGCCTATACATCTGTAACGAAGAGAGCACGACCGGCAGAAATGCCAATGCCTCTGTAGCCGAAATCATCATTTTTAGCACTCCCATAAACCAGATTCAACGCCTGCTTATTCACAATGCTATGGCCGCCAAGTATGGGTTTAGTATGGATGCAAACGACCTCTACGATGAAGACAACAGCGGCTATGATTTTGATGTGGCCGGGATTGGTCAAGCCAGTGATGGAACGAGTCATCAGGATGGTCAGGGAACCGGCATTGTAAGAGTCAGAAACCCATCGGGGTTGGCCAATGGAGAGTATTTCATTTGGGGGCACGATAATGGCGAATTGGATTCTGACGCAGAAACGGATCTCCCGACCGGAATTGAAGCCCGAATTGTGCGCACCTGGAGAGCGAGTGAAACCGGTGAAGTGGGAACCTTAACTATATCCTTCGATTTGTCCAGCGTGCCGGGAACCAAAACCACTTCTGACCTTCGATTACTTATCGACAGGGACAATGACGGCGTTTTTAGTGATGAAACAGAAGGAGGCGGTGGAGTGGTATCTGGAGCAAGCAATACCAGTGGCAGCATCTATGAATGGACCGGAATCGATATTGACAACAACGAGCGATTTACCATCGGAACGATTAACTATTCTCAAACCCCACTCCCCATAGAGCTGACCCATTTTCAAGCTCAGGCTATTCCCGAAGAGGAGGTCATTCGATTGAACTGGGTAACCCAATCCGAAATCAACAACAGTCACTTCATTCTGGAAAAAACAGAAGGAGATGGAGAGTTTGCCAGGGTTGGAGAAATTACAGGGCAAGGAACCACATCGGAATCGCACACCTACGAATTCTATGACTACGAACCCTGGACCGGAACGACCTACTACCGTCTGACTCAAGTGGATGAAGATGGAAAACAAGCCCACTATCCCTTAGAGGCCGTGGATTATGAATTACCAACGCCTGAAGTGCTTACAGCATTCCCCAATCCCCTGTCTGCTGGAGAGCGCTTACATATTCAATTTTCTACCCTCGATCATCCAGACCTTCTGGAAATCAAAATTCATGACCAAGCTGGTAAAGTGGTAGACCTGAGTCAGGACCCTTCCCTGCAACTCAATCCGGGTGAGTTGTCCATTAATCTCCCGTCAAATTTACCTTCAGGCGTTTATGTTACCACCCTAATTACCGCCCAGCAATATGTGCATTACATCCCCTTGGTCGTTCGATAGCCCCTCCAGAGTCAATGTTTCAGTCAATAATCGCAGATTTCTGTTGTTTACAGGAATTATCTGCACGCATACCTTATCAGCCCTTATTTTTGTCCTCATCTTAAAACGGTCCGGCGAAACACCGGAAATCTCCAGTGGGACCAGTTGAACAGAGATAGGAGAGGATATGAGTAATGCAGCAAATCCATTGGGTTTTTGGCGATCGCCTTTAACTTGGTTGATCGCAATCGGTTTTTTAGCCATGCCCTGCACTTCCCTGTACAGTCAAACTACCATTTGGAGCGTAAATTTTGAAACAGGCTACAGCGACAATGACGCCTCAGCCCAGGATAACAATTCCCCTGCAGGTGCGGATTGGACCAAAAGTGGATCTCCTTCCAACTGGTGGCGTGTAGAAAGCGACAACGCCATATCTGGATCGTTATCGATGAGTGGACGAAATACGGATGCAACCATGACCTGGACATCCGAATCCATTGACATCTCTGGCTATTCTAACGTATCTATTTCCATTGACCTCGCTGAGGTAAACTGTGACGATGGTTCTTCCGACCAGATTGAAACCTTTTACAATGTGGGATCTGGAAATGTTGAGTTTGGCGACGGGAATGGGGATGGAAATTTCAATTCAGCAACCAATACCATTGCCGCCCTTTCCGGGAGTTCATTAACCATTACGGTTACCCTGTTTAACAACGGAGGTGGTGAGCGGTGCATCTTTGACAATATTGTGGTTACCGGAACTGCTTCCTTGGGCCCTGATGGTCCTGGTGGCGTCGGAAGCACAGATGGAAGTGATGCCCTGGAAGTTTGGTTAAAAGCAGATGACCTGGATGCAGATGGTGATCAAAGCGACAACCCTTCCAACGGATCCAATGTCTCTACCTGGACCGATCACAGCGGAAATGGAAACAACTACACCAATACAGGGTCAAACCGCCCAACCTACAGCACAAGTGGAACCTACAATGCGGTAAACTTCAACGCATCAGCCGGAACGGCTCAATACCTAAATGGAGCGTCCTCGGGTTCCTACTCAGATGGGAGCGCCTTTTTTGCGCACAACACCACCAATGTTAGTGCCAGTCACCTAACTTTTGACAACGGGTCTTACTCTCTTCGCACCGAGCAATGGTCCAATTCTGGAGTGGTTGGTTTCACCCGATATGGCGTGGCCGACTACACGACTTCCATAAGCAGCCCATTTGGAAGCAATTCCATTTATTCCTTTCACAAGGATGGAAGCTCTTCCAATATGGACATTCGGGTTAATGACGATACAGAAACCCTGGCCATAGGTTCTTCAGCCGCAGGAATCCCCTACGATCGATTAGGAAAAAACAGCACCACAACCGATGAAGCCAGTGGTGACTTTTTTGAGGTTATTCTGTTTAGTCAAGACTTGAATGAAATGCAGATCATACTCATTGACAATTACCTCAGCGCCAAGTATGGTGGTATCGACATTCCAACAGACATTTACGATGGAGACAACGTGGCGAATGGTAATTTCGATTTTGATGTAGCGGGAATCGGCCAGGCCAGCGATGGCTCCAACCATTTGGATGCTCAAGGAACGGGGGTTGTTCGGGTTCGAAACGCAAGTAATTTGGGAAATGGTGAATTCTTCGTTTGGGGGCATGACAACACTACCTTCAATGCGGACTCTGAAACAGATCTACCCACTGGAATTGAAGCCCGGATTGAACGTACCTGGCGCGTATCCGAAACGGGTGAAGTAGGCACGGTAACCCTTTCATTTGACCTAACCGATGTACCAGGCTCAGTCACCACCTCGGACCTAAGATTGCTCATAGATACTGACGGTGACGGCTTTTTTAATGACGAAACAGTAGGAACCGGAGGGGTAATTTCAGGAGCTTCCAATACCAGCGGAAACATTTACGAATGGACGGGCATTGATATCGATGATGCTGAGCACTTTACCATTGGATCTATTAACATTACCCAGACTCCACTTCCTGTTGAGCTCACCAGCTTCAAAGCCTTATTGGATCAGGAAAACGAATGGGTAGAACTCATCTGGATTACTCAAACCGAGATTAACAACGACTATTTTACCCTGGAAAAAACAACTGGCGATGGTGAGTTTACCTGGGTCGGAGAAATTCAGGGACAAGGAACCCACAATGGTCAATACGAATACACCTTTATCGACGAAGAGCCCTGGACAGGTATCAGCTATTACCGGTTGACACAAGTAGATGAAGACGGAAAGGAAACGCATTATCCCCTGGAGGCGGTTAACTACGAACTACCCACTCCAAAAATCTTGACCGCCTTCCCTAATCCATTAGCCGCTGGAGAGGAATTGACTATTCAGTTCTCCGGATCTGATTATCCCCAAATAAGGAGCCTTGTACTTCATGATCAGTCGGGAAGGGCAATAGATTTGTCGCATGACCCTTCTCTTCAGGTGGAACCCGGAGAAGTGTCCTTTGTTCTACCCCACACCCTTCCTACGGGAATTTATGTCGCCACCATGGTCACCGACAACGAGTCTCCCCATTACCTTCCAGTGGTCGTTCGATAACCGCTGAAAGAGGCCTAATAGTTAGCTTTTTAACTGATAAACATCATTTTACCTTACCGCCTTTAGGGCTAATATTGTTTTCCTATCATACGGGAAAATCAGTTGGTCTATTCAAAGTTTTCAGGTTTACACAGAATTCTGAGCCATGCAATATTGTTTTTTGCACTGGTGCTCCCCCAAGTTCTTTCAGGCCAGGACACCATCAGCTGGAAGTCCAAATTGAAATTTGAAGCCGATTTTCGATTTAGGGTAGAACAGGATTGGGATTCGCGGAAGTCAGATGGCAGCTATCGACCCGATCGCACCCGATTGCGTTACCGTCTTCGAGCAGGATTTACCTTTCACCATAGTAAATACCTTTCCTTCGGTGCACGGCTCAGAACCGGCGCCCCCAACAAACAGCAGGACCCGCAACTAACCTTAGGTGAATCATACAAGGAATTCGGAACCCTTCCCATCGGATTTGAAAAAGCCTACCTTTCGTTTAAGAGGTACGGACTCGAAGTTTGGGCTGGAAAAAACACCTTTCCTTTTGAAAAACAAAACGAGTTGTTTTGGAGTGATAATGTGTTTCCCGAAGGTGTCTTTCTCGGTTACCACAAAAAACTCAAGAAAACCCCTGTAGGCAAACTGGGATTGAACTTGGGGCACTTTCTCATATCGGCCAGTGGACGATCTCTGGATCAGGATAATTACCTGCAGGGCGCCCAACTTCTTGTACAAGGCCGGAACGACCGCTGGGCTCTATATCCAGGGTTTTACTATTTCAACGATATGCCCAATATTCCAGATGGATTTGAAACCTACAGGTTAAACTACCGAATAGCACACTTAGGCGGAATTGTTCAACCTCTGAAAAAAATTCCGCTCAAACTCACAGTTGACGGTTATTACAATTTCGAAGATTACCAGGGCTACGACTCCATACCTAATACCCTCTCCGACCAGAAATCAGGGTTCGTTATTGGATTGATCTACGGAAAAGTAAAACACAAAAAAGATTGGTTGATTCAAGTTACCTATGCCCGTTTGGAACAATATTCCATCGTGGATATTATGGCTCAAAACGATTGGGCCCGATGGGATTATTCAGCCTACGGCTCACCGGATGGTCGTTTGACCAACTACCAGGGCATAGAATCTACCGTTTCGTACATGGTGAACGAACGACTAAAACTAACCACCAAGTATTATTGGGTCAACCAACTGGTGCCCTACGGCACCCATCTTGAAACAAACCAACGCATACGTTTTGATATAGATATCAAGATATAGCGGTTCGGGGATCAATAGCTTCTAAATCCCAAAAGGGTTTGTTTTTCCTCCAAGCGGATTCAGATTTTTTAAGGACGGATAATTTATTCAGAAGATCTTAATTTTAGGCCATGCGGGTCCTTCAAAAAGAATCCAAAGATTTAAAGCAACTGATTCGGGAAGCCGGATTTGAAGAAGGTGATTTTGAGTGGATAAAACGGCGTGGAAAGCTTCATTTAGTTCATTCCAAAAGCAAAAGCTCAAAGGCCTACTTCCGCCGCAACGAAACCCGATTAAACGATCAGCTTCAGTGGGAAAAGGTTGTTCTTTACTTTCTCTGGGAAAACGGAAAACTACAACCCATGGAAGATTGGGACCAATTGCTGGATGCATACCGTAATTGGTTAAAGCATATCCCATAAGTCCACAAAAAAGAGTCTTCAATTGAGTTAGGTCAAAAGGAAAACTTAACCCAATCAAAGCTGGTGCTTAGGCTTGGTTAGTTTATTTTTGATAGGAGTAGCTTAACAAGAGCACTTCCAAATATCATGGGATTCTTTATCGCACTTACCCTTTTATTCATTGCCGTTACCGCCTACTTCCTTTATACCCAAGCTCCACTTTTTAGCGGTGATGTTATTCGAAATGTATCCTTTAAATCGGGCTTTACGCTTGATTTCTACCAGCCTACTAAAAAAGTCCATGTTCGACATCCCGTCATTGTCTTTTACCACGGAGGAGCCTGGATTACGGGAGCCAAAGAATCAATCAACTTCAGTCGATATAACCGAGCGGTAAATGAGCTGCGGGAAAAAGGTTATGCTATTGTAAGCCCCAATTACACCCTCGCCAGAAATGGTAATTCCCCCTTTCCGAATTGTATCCTGGATGCCTATGAAGCGCTGACTTGGCTGGAGCAAAATGCGGACAAATACCATTTGGACCTCAACAATGTAGGCGTATTTGGCGAATCGGCCGGGGCTCATTTGGCTATGGTGGTTGCTTACATTTCACCTGAAGTCTTTCAAGCTTCCACCCATTCGTTTAAGATTCAATACCTCGTGGATGTTTACGGACCGAACAACCTGAATGGCTTGTACCACATGCAAACCCTCGACAACCTGAATAAACTGCTCAAGAAACTTCCTCCTAAACTTCAACGGTCACTGGACTTAAGTACCCGCCTTTTTGGCTTCGATCCCAAAACCGATCCAGATCGGGCGAAGGAAATCATGAATTTGTATTCGCCTTACTACTATGTGGAGGAAGACGCCCCGCCTACCCTAATGATTCATGGAAAAAAAGATCAGGTAGTTCCCGTTGATCAATCCACCAACCTTAAAATCAGACTCGACTCTTTGGGCGTACCTAACGAAATGCACCTGCTCGATGGAACCAACCACGCCTTCATCGGTGCCTCAAATCATCAAAGAGGTCAGGCACAAACCTGGATTGTTGACTTTATTGAAAAACGTTATTTGAGTTTTCAATCTTGAATCTTCAATCTTGAACATTCAATTTCCATCATGTCCCAAACACATTCCTATCTTGAAGATTCAAGATTCGAGATTCGAGATTGATGATTGATGATTGATGATTGATGATTGATGATTGAAAACTACCGTCAGCGATCGTTCCGATAGCTTTCTGAACTCTAAGTTGGAGATTAGACCACTATTCAGCAATAAACTTGTTCGTTCCCAAAAAAGCTCCAGCGTGAAGAAGATCTAACTTCTCATTGGGGTCTCTTTCGATATCGTACTTCTTGGCAAATTTCTGGTAGGTTTTAACACTCATCGTTTCCATATCGATCATGTCTTCCATGAATTCGAAGAGAAGCGACATAACTTGCTTCTTAACCTCCGGGCTTGCGTCCTCCGCCATAAGAGTTACGAAGCGTTCAAATTCCTGATCGCTGATTTGATTTAAGAACTTCAATCTTTCAATTTGGCTATCTCTCAGACGAACGTCCTCATCGAACTCTTCCATCTTCTCGAGCTTCTGCATAGCTTCTTCGGTAAGCAGGGATAGTTCTTCAATTTCTACCCGACACAATTCAATTCCATCTTCCCTTTCTTCCGGAGGCATGTCCGTAACCTGGCTAAATACCTGAAGCATTTGATAGCACTGTTGGTTTACCTGAAAGGTCATGTTTGCTACTTGCTCATAGTAAGCTTCTGCTTTTTGTGATTTTTCTGCTGTGGGTCCCGATTGGCAGCCAATAAAAGCAACCGCTACGAGAAGAAACCCAACGAACGACATTGCGGAGATCGAAGACTTCATGGTTTAGAATTTAGGGGTGAATTAAAGTGTACGTGCAGCCTAAAAAAAGGATTCAGGAGAAGTTTAAAAAGGCCCGAAAATATATCCTTTCATACACTCAAAACAGCTCTCTATTTACCGATATATGGGGCAAATAATCCAAACGTATAGGCAAGCTTAATTTTTACTATCTTTCTGATAGAAAATTATTTACCCCCTCAAACCCCTAAAAAAACAAAGCCTATGGTAAACTTCTACACGCTCAAATTCCCCACATACCAAACAAAAAAAAACGAGCCAAAACAAGGCAGGTTGACCTGGGTTTCAACCCTGCTCATACCCCTACTTATTCTGATTTATGTAAACCCTGTATCTGCAGGAATTACCCTCTCTCCAAATTCAAATTTTGAATTCGCTCCTTCTCCAGCCCCAGCATGTAGCCTTACGGTTTCCATGGTCATGGATTCCAGTGTTACCTGTAAGGGTTCTATCGACGGAGGAGCCACCGCTTCTCCAAGCGGAGGTACTACACCTTATACTTATGCCTGGAGTAATTCGGCCAATACTGCTTCTATCACCGGTGTGGCCGCTGGCACCTATTACGTAACCATTACCGATAGTGCCAGTTGTTCTGTTGTTGACTCCGTTGTCATTACAGAGCCAACTGCCCTTGTGGCAACCGCAGCCGTTAATGCCCATGTCGATTGTTTTGGTGAGTTAACCGGACAGGCCTCCGTATCGGCCACCGGCGGAAGCGCTGCTTCCGCACCAACCAGTCCAATTTTGATAACTGAGATCAATGCTGGAACTCCCGATTACATTGAGATCATGAATGTGAGTAGTTCCACGGTTGACGTTACAGGCATGAAAGTAGTTGTGAGTGACAGCTATACGGCTATCGGCACTGCTAACACCACCACTTGGAACCTGACCGGCACCATGGCTTCGGGTAATATTCAATACCGTGAAGACGTCGGAACCACTCACTACTGGGGTAACAACCTCTTCTGGAACAACCCGAGCAACTCCTGGGCAATTATCATTGACTCTACTGGAAAAATTCTCGATGCCATTTTCTGGGGTTGGGATTCAGCCAGTATTGCCAACTTTTCGATTACCGTATCTGGGAAAACCGTCAATAACTCTGGAAACTATGCCTGGTCAGGAAAAGGATTTGCAGTTAATCCTGCCTGTAACAACGCCTTTACCCGAGAAGGAAGCGAAGACCACGACGACGTTTCAGACTGGAAATGTAAAACGGGAACAAAAGGAACCAAGAATACCGGAATAACCACGCCATTTACCGGAGCATTGACCTATGCCTATTCCTGGAGCAACGGAGACAGTTCCGGGTCCCTATTCAATGTGGCTGCCGGAACCTATACCGTAACCGTTTCTGATACCCTTGGATGTTCCGATACATCCAGCGTAACCATTACAGGCCCGGCGTCAGGTTTGGTAGCAACAGCTCAAGTGGATTCCAATGTTTCGTGTAAAGGATTTGCGGATGGAGGAGCCTCCGCCAGTGGAACCGGTGGTTCAGGGATTTATACCTACTCCTGGAGCAACGGAATTAAGATTGCCAATTTGGTTAATCTGGATACCGGACAGTACATGGTAACCGTAACGGACACCAATGGATGTACCTCAAGCGATACCATTACCATTACTCAACCTGCCGGATTTACGGTAAATGTGAATGCGGATAGCAACGTAACAGGCTGCTTCGGGAATCAAAATGGAAAAGCTACCATACAGGCTTCTGGTGGTGTAGGTTCCTACAGCTACAAATGGTCTACCGGAGATACCTCCCAAAGTGTGAGCGGATTGGCCGCAGGAACTTATTACGTTACCGTTAATGACAATACCGTTTGTCCGGAATGGGACTCTGTAAAAATCACCGAGCCAGATCCCATTCTACTCTCACTCAAAGAAGACTCAGCTGCCAGCTGCTTTGGAACCAGCGATGGAGTAGCATCAGCCAACTCTTCGGGCGGAACCGGCACACACAGCTACCTCTGGTCGAATAATGATACCAGTAGCTTCGCCAATGGCCTGGCGGCGGGTACGCATTCTGTTACTGTTACCGATGCCAACGGATGTACCCTTTCAGACACCATATCGATCACGCAGCCCACGGCTATTCAAAATACGTTTACCATCGATTCCATCATCACCTGTAATGGATTCAGCAATGGCCAAATTTCTGCCGATCCATCGGGAGGAACTGCAGGATCTGGTGGCACTCTATTGATTACTGAAGCAAGCTCCGATTCTCCAGATTACATTGAAATTTCCAACGTGGGAAAAAGCACCATTGATCTCACCGGAATTGAAGTGGTTGTGAGTAATAACTACACCAATATTTCCACAGTAAACACAACCACCTGGAAGTTAAGTGGAACCATGGCCTCCGGGGCTATCGACTACCGCGAAGATGTAACCACAGGTGGAAAGTACTGGGGCAACAATTTACTTTGGAATCCGGGAAGCAATTCCTGGGCGATTATTATCGATTCCACAGGTAAAATATTGGATGCCTTATTCTGGGGATGGGACTCAACGAGTATTGCCAATTTCTCCATTAATATCGGAGGAAAAAGTGTAAGTAATTCAGGCGCCTGGGTAGGAGCTGGAATTAACTCCTCTTGTGCTACCGGAATGACTCGTATAGGATCAGAAGACCAAAACAACAGTAATGATTGGAGCTGTGTGGCCACTACAAAAGGAACCAAAAACACGGGAATCGTTACGCCCTTTGCCGGAAGTTATGCTTATTCCTGGAGTCATGGTGACTCGGTTAAAACCATTGATAGCTTGAGTGCAGGCACCTATGTATTGACCATCACAGATAATGAGGGATGTACCTTGGTGGACTCCATATCTATTACTCAACCCAGCCCCTTGGTGGCAACAGCCAGTGTGGTTAAAAACGTTTCCTGTTCTGGTGCTAAAGATGGAGAAGTAAGCGCCTCAGGAAGTGGAGGCACCGGCTCCTATAGCTATGCCTGGTCGAATGGTGGACAAACAGCTTCTCTCAACAAACTTGCTGGTAACAATTACCTGGTAACGGTAACCGATAGTTTGGGCTGTGAAGCCATTGACTCAGCCTCTGTTTATGAGCCGGCCCAATTGGTAGTGGGTATCGATTCGATATTCCACCCTGAATGCAACGGTGATAAAACGGGATACATTCGGATGAACCTTTCAGGTGGAACAAGACCCTTTACTTACTCTTGGGGCCATGGCGGAACCGATAGCACGGTAAGTGGACAAGGACCCGGAATTTATCTGGTCACTATCACTCATGCCAACGGTTGTACAGATTGGCAGAACTTCCAACTGCTGGTTAAGGACATCACCCATCCAACGGCCATGGGACTGGATAAAACATTGTACCTGGATCAAACGGGAAAATCGTCCATTACGATTGCCGATGTGGACAATGGTTCATTTGACAATTGTGGGGTAGCCAATCGCACCCTGAGTAAAATGAATTTTTCCTGCCAGGATACAGGACTAAACCGAGTGGCATTTGATGTGTTTGATAGTTCTGGAAATCGAGGAACGGATACCTTAAACATCACCGTGTTGGATACCATCACTCCACAATTCGACTTTTGCCCATCCGACACCATGATCTGTAGAAACGATGACAATGGCAACAACTACGTGTATCCTATTTTCAAAGGTTCGGACAACTGTAGCTTTACCATTACTCAGACTTCCGGTTTAGGAATTGGTCATTTATATCCCAAAGGGGTTACCACCAACACGTATGTGATAACCGATGCCTCCGGAAATTCACGAACCTGCTCTTGGGACATCAAAGTTGGCCCCTATCCTAAGGTTGACCTCGGTGCTGACCAGGATATTTGCGGCGATGAAAAGGTTACTTTGACCGCTCCCGGGAACTCAACGATCATTCGCTGGCAAAATGATGGTTCTTCAGGAACTGAATTCGTTGCTCCCGATCAAGGTGATGGTCAAATCGTGGTGACTGTGGAAGATAGCCTGTCGGGTTGTATGCGTAGCGATACGGTTATGATCAACTACAGCGCCAATTGCCTAAGCGTGGATGAAAAACTGGCTGATGTTTCCACCATTCAATACTATCCAAATCCGAATGATGGAAACTTTACCCTGCAAACGGAAGGTTTGTCCGGTCCGGTCGTGCTGACCATTACCGATCTGAATGGTAAAGTCGTTCAAACTCTAAATTGGGAAGAGGGTGCTCAATTGCAGCACATTCCACTTTCCCTGCCAGAAGTTGAGTCCGGCATGTACCTATTGATACTTCGCGAAAGCAGAGGTCAAGCTGTCCACCGAATTAGCGTACAGCATTAAAATCTATTCAGGATGAATAAGTAGCACTGCTACTCAGCATCAGAAACTTCGAGGGGAGAAAATTGCCAAGAAGCCTGCTTTAGGTTAAGGGTAAGTCTCCCCTCTTTTTCTTCTGGATAATGCTGATAGACGGAAAAAATTCGTTGAGCATCATCAGTTGATTCCAATTCATCAAAAAGTATCCCTTCCAGGCAACTTTCGGTAGCTATCTCCTCGTCCTCCAGAAGCTTACCTTCAGGATCCAATTTAAGCCTTAAAAAACCCTTTTCCTGGCCTGCACCACAACGTCCCATTACGTGTGAACGAGAGGGGTATTCAAAACTCAACAGCACTTGTTTTTGCTCCGGTGAATAGGCTTCGAGTTTATAGTTCCAAAACCAGGGCCTGATCTGATTTAAATCAAAAACCACATTGGAGTAGAGGTTCAATTTATTTTCGGTGTAGGAAACGGACAGATCTTCACCTTCGAGTCCAATTTTCAACTCCTTTTCTCCATTCTTCCAAACACCTTCGATGGAACCACTGGTTAGCTCTTCAATCTCCATTTTCTCGTCATATCCCTCCAAGGAGCGAAGTCTGCCTACACTTTCCCAAAAGCGCATCTTTACGGGATCGATAAAATTCAAAACCGTATCCCATTTCAACGAATCGGAAAAAACATAAAGCGTAAGGTTTCCATTGTAAATACCACACAGAGGAATTTTGGTTTTTACCCGATCGTAGTAATACCAGCCAGAAACGGAGTAGATATTCCAGTCCTCCGGAGATAGTTCTTCAAACTGGAGGTGCATCGTAATGGGGTAAGAAGCAATTTTCCCGCTAAACGATTTTTCCTGAATGTCAGTCGCTACTACCTGAACACGAGGCCTCTGGGCTTCCAGATTACCACATCCGGCCAGGAGAACAAGGGCAAAAAATCCAGTAAAGACGGTGGATCTAAACATTTTTGGGAGGGTCATGACGTGTTGTTTTCGGGCTTCAAAACTAATCAAAGCCCAGGAGCTACATCACCTCTTTGGCCGGCATTTGAGTGTATTGATGGATCAATTCGGAACCAATGGTTGTACCCGATATTTGATCGAGTGAAGCCACCACGTCATCCCGGTTCGAATCCTTTTGCCGGCAGCAATTTAGGTAGGTTTCAAAGAGTTCGGTAAACCGGATACCCTTTTCTTGCTGAAGCCGCGCATCCCATTTGAGAAACAAACTACAACCGCCCCAGTACATGGCCGGAAAATTCTTTTGCTCCCTTAATTCCTGGGCCCGGGTGGCCATGGTTTCATCCACCTGGTAATAGGAGCGCATCATTTCCATCTTAGCCTTGTATTTCTCCAACACCTGCTCTGAGTTCAGAATTTTCATTTCTTCCATCACCTGATACTGCATGAATGAGGCAAATCCTTCGGCAAACCAAGCATCTTTTTCACCTAAATAAGGGATAGCGAGGTGGCTTATTTCATGTGGAGCCGTCCAGTCTTCCAAGAATTCCTTTTGAGAGTATCGGGTGTCTACATGAAAGTGGAGCTGCTGTCCAGGCCATCGCCAGGTATTGGCCCAGGGAACAGGCTCGGAAGAATCGTCCCTTCGGTAGAAATGCACTTGCATGGTAAATGGATAAACTCCAATCCTCTTTTTTACGGCCTCGTGAGTTTCAAGCACCCAATCCATTAATCTGTTTTTCTCCTCAGCCGTAAAATCATGTTCCCAATGCCATTTTACAGGAACTTTTGTAGGTTCTTTATACCCGACTAAGAAAACAACCAGGGTGACCAACAAGAGGCTTAAAAGGGTTCCTTTTTTCATGTGATTAAAGGTAAAAGAGTTTCTTTTCAGAGGAATGTCACAATCCCACCATTGGCTCAAAATTAACCATTGAATCGCCGGAATTGTTTTAATTTTCGGAGGCAAATAGTCCGAAAAAAGTGTCGCATGAAAAAATTAGTTGTTCTCCTTCTCGCTCCCGTTATTCTGGGAAGCTGTTTCTCTGCCAAAGTTTTTACTCCTACTCAAGCTGATGTAGACCGAATCGCTAGCTCAAATCCAGGCACTACGCTTGAGGATTTGAAAAAGGGGATGAGCCTTTATCAAGCCAATTGTGGAAAATGCCATGCCTTGAAAAAACCTTCGGCACGCAGCGCTGAGCAATGGAATGAAATTGTGCCACGCATGTCCAAAAAAGTGAATAAAAAGGAAGAAAAGCTTACCGCTGCCGATCAGGAACTGGTGACCCGCTACTTGGTGACCATGTGTCAGGTTTCAAAATAGATTGATACTGTTCATCAATCGTAAAAACCAATAACTCGGCACCGGAATCAAATCGAAGTTGGACGGTGCCTTTTGTGGTCCTCTCTGCCTCCCAGTCGTATGATGGAACCTGATCCAACAGTACTTCTATTTCGCCCGTTTCCAGATTTAGGTAGATAAGTTGCGCGGTGGTTTCGTAAATCGAATCCCATTTCTGCATCAGGTAACCCTGACGGAAAGGAAAGTGCCAATCGCCATAAAATCCAGATTGCAAAGCTCCAATTTTGGGCTCTGCCTTGAGTTCATAATACGATGGACCATACTGAATTTCGGCCTCAAATCTCCGATGCAATTGAAACCTCTTTCCGCTGAGCCAAGAGTTCCAAATGGGAGAAGATCGCGTATTTCTACGAGCGTTCATTGTTCGATAGAGTCCAATGGAAATTATGGAATGAACAATGAGGTATACGCCCACAAGTATGCCTGCCACAACCAATAGTGGAAATAGAACAAGGACCAAAAGAATGAGTATCAAGCGAGTCAAGAGCCCGCCTTCTGCTTTTTTCTGGACTTTTTTCAGTAATCGAATATGGACGGAAGTACCCATACGCAGGTAGAAAGTTAGGTTATCTTTTTGATTTAGAGCCATCCCTTTACCTGGAAGGCCAAATCCCATTCCCTTATTAGCCTTGAAAGAAGCGATTCTTAGGTAACTCATACCTCCTATGGTCTTCTGGTTTTTCTTCTGTTCGTTCAAATCCCAATTGGGCAATCAATTGCTGAGAAGGAAAATTATCATCTCTTACATAAGCCGTTATGAGATCCAGTCGCAAATCTTCAAATCCGTATTGGATGGCCCGTTTTGCGGCCTTCAGTGTCCAGCCTTGACGTCGGAATTTCTTTCTAATCACAAATCCAATTTCTCCCTGATTGTTGGCAAATCCTCGGTAGTAGCCGCAAGTACCTATCAATTCCTCTCCAAGGTACATCCCCCAATTCAGAGCTTCACGATTTTGAAAGTTCTCCTGAATCGTTTTGATCAATTCCCCGGCTTGCTCCAGGTTATACTCTGGATTACGATAAAGCGAAAGCTCATAAAACTGGTCTACCTCTTCCAGGTTCAGCTCCCTCATCGTTAATTCTCCCGAGTGAAGAATGGGGATGGAAGTTGGGAAAAACTGAGGTTCATTCATCTTTTGTGGTTTCAATGGCTCAAAATCCATCCTAAAATAAGTTTTTCCCGCTAACTTCAAGAACGCGACCGCACCCCTGGGGGCCGGTCGCTTACATTCGCCAAACCTGGTATAAGACGAATGTCGGTATAACCCTAAAAGCGAAGGTAGATGCCTATTTTCTAAGTCATGGATTGTAATTTGAATTTGGCCCGTGTGGCAAGGAAACTGGTGTTTCTCATTCGGTATTCGGTATTCGGTTCTTTATCGGTCATATCCGTTGTTAACTGCCCAGCGCACCAATCCGGCCAGGTTGTTAACTCCGATTTTGCGGAAAATTCGAGATCTGTGATTCTCTACGGTCTTATCGCTAATGGAGAGTTTCGCGGCAATCTGTTTGTTGCTCATCTCAAAGCAGATCAAACGCACGATTTCATGTTCCCGTTCAGACAGACCGGGAAACAATTCATCCGGTTCCTGATCCAGGGTTAAGCCTGCTAACTCATTTTCAATTTCCGGGGTAAGGTATTTTTTGCCCTTTAGCACCTCTCGAAAAGCTTTGAGCAATTCAGAGTGGGTACTACTCTTCAAAACATAACCACTGGCTCCGTATTTCATCATTTGCTTTACCAGACGAATTTCATCGAACTGGGTCATGGCGATGATCTTGACATCCGGGTAACGTTCTTTGATCTTTTGGGTGCAGAGTATACCATTCATTTCAGGCATTCGAATATCCATCAAAACAATGTCAGGCTGCAAGATCTCCAATAACTCCAGGCACTCTTTTCCATTGGAAGCCTCACCCAAAATAGTTACCTCCGGTTCATTGGCCAGCACATTTCGTATGCCTTGCCTAAAAATAGGATGGTCGTCGCACAATAGCAGATTAATGGTCATTCTTTAAGGGTATTTGAATGTGGTAATGTACTCCATGACCCGGCGAAGTCTGGAGCTGAACTTCTCCCTGCACAAATTTCACCCGGCTTCGAATACTGCTAAGCCCAAGTCTATGTTCCGATTGAAACCAATCTTTCGGAAAGCCCACTCCATCGTCCTTGTAATCCAGCAAAAGATGCGATTCGGTCAAATCCAGTTTTAAGGTAATAGTTTGCGCCAGGGCATGCTTGTTGGAATTGTGAAAGAGCTCCTGAACAATTCGATAGGTCATCACTTCAATTTCGTTCGAAAATCGCTCGTCGAACTCAACCGATGGAAAGTGAATTTTGGCATCCATCACTTTGCGTTGTTTATCCACGAAATCGGCTACGGCTTCATACAATCCCAGCTCGATGAGTACGCCTGGCATCATGTTGTGCGCTACGGCTCTAACTTCTTTCCCGGCCTTGGTTAAAATCTCTTCGGTATTGCCAATCAAATCGAGTTCGGTCAGTTTTCGGATTTCCTCTTCCACCTTGTGCACCTGTACCCGGGCAATGCTCAATAAGGCTCCAACACTGTCGTGAAGGTCTCGGGCAATACGGCGACGTTCTTCTTCCTGGGCAAATAACATGCTTTGCAAAGAATACACTTCCTTTTCCTTCTCCAGGCGTTCAATTTCCTTTTGAGCGGCCAGCTCTCTTGAACGGTGTCGCTGGCGGAAATACAGCAACAACAAGGTGGACACCGCCAAGCCCAACACCGCTAAACCAATACCCAAATTGCGCTGGGTTCGGTGAATTCGTTTTTCGCTTTCCAACTCCACTACCCTGGCCCGGTTTCTCTCCGACTCATAGCGTACCTGAAGTTCGGCCAATTGTTCGGTATAAAATGCCTGCTGAATACTATCCCGGTAATCGGTGGCGTAATCCAATCGCTCGAAGGCTTCCTGGTGTTTGTTGTAATCGTAAGCGAGGTACGAAAGACTAACTTGGGACTGATATACCATTTGAGCATTGGGCAATCGTTTGGCCCAGTTTTCAGCTTGGCTATAGTAGTAAAGTGCGCTGTCGTAATTTCCCAGGCCGTGCCAGGCCGACCCCGAATTAAGTGCAGCGTACATCAGGTAAAAAGTATCCGCTATTTCAAGGCTCAGTTGATAGGCCTTTTGGTTGTACCTCAAGGAACTATCGGCTTGCCCAAATTGATCAAAAAAGGCTCCATAGGTAACCCACGCCGCAGCCAAAAACTTTTGTTGACCCGAACGTAGCGCCAAATCGCGAACCGCTGTTATTGACTCCATCAGGGCCGCTGAATCCTTTGCACCAAAAGCCAAACTTGCCTTCGATTGCCAAGTTTCTAATAGCAGGATCGTATCCCTGTTTTGCTGGGCTAAAGTCAAGGCCATTTCCAGATTTCCCCGGGCACCATCGCGTTGACCGGAAGCCATCATTTGATTGGCCAGGTTAATCCTCAATCGACCCTCCAGGCTGGGGTATCGACTCCCGCAGTTTTTAAAGAAAATTTCGTAGTAATGACTGGCACTGTCCTTTTTGCCCATTTCTCCATGAGCTTGCCCGAGCCGAACCCATGTCAGGCATTTTAAAGAATCATTGGTCGCCAGTGGACGGGCTTGATGAGCCAGTCTGATTGCTTTGGCCGGCTGAATCTGTTTGTAGTATTCAGCACTATCAAGCAACTGGGATGCGTTGCCCGATTCAGAATCAAAATGATCTGATCGACACGCACCCAGAAACCCGAATAAGCATAAGGTTGAGAAGAAAAAAAGGTACCGCAAAATTAGCCTCCTGCACCTGTTGGAACAGCCGAAGTGGACTTCTTATGAATCGGTCCGGACGGATGCCCTTCTACAACAACATGAATAGTTATGGTTTGGCCGGCAGATGCCTGAGAAAAAGTAGGACACTCCACCGATAAGTCTGGGTAAGGAGGTGTATTCGGACCTGCACTATTGACCGTAATGGTTAAGTGATAGTCAGAGCCTGTAGCCGATTCCTCATCGGGTGCTCCCATTACCCATGGGTGTGAATTAAGATGATCTCCTTCGTGTTCGATTTCAATGTTGATTTCCGGAGATTGAGTGAAATCAAATGTGGGTTCGTAATAACTCATGTTATGCTTATTGTTAATTGTTTACTGAGTGCCCCGAAAATAGGCTACTCAAGGATTAATTTCAACCGGAGAAATGATAATTTGAGAACTCGGGTCAATATTATTGAAGCAAATGCAAGGAGTCTTTAGGGGAATTCCCCCTAAACCATTGAATCCCAATCCGGATCGAATTCAGCTATTTTTATTGAAGTATGAAGGCTGCTTGCCCGAAGCATAATTCGATTCGAGCAAGAGAAAAAATTAATGCCGTATCTGCACTTTACGCATGACCATCGGCTGGTCAGCATGTCCTTGAAGCAGGAGCAAATAGACCCCATCAGGCACTTCTGAAACGTTGACCTGAATTTGGCCCGCCTCCGTTTTCTGGATCAACACCAGTTCACCGGATGTACTAATCAGTTGAATCTGCTGCACCGAGTGACTCTGGGAAGAAATGGTCAATTGATCGGATACAGGATTAGGAAACACCTCAATACCCCGAGATGAAATCGATTCCGCCGTACCTAATTCATTGGCGGGAGGAGCTACTAGAAAATTCACAAAGTCCTCGGGCAATTCATTGGAGTCGAGGGTAACTTCAGCACACATAAAGTTGGCCGCGGCATTGCTGCTCCACCAGCGAAAAGTAACCTCACTGGTATCGTAGTTAACCGAATCGGTAAAGGCCAGAATCAAGGGAGTAAAAGGTTGCCAGGACCCGTTCATGTAAGCATCGCTGGACACCTTGGTTACCGTAACGGTTCTTTGCCTCAAAGCCGGAAAAGTTCCCTGTGGTAATTTAAGGTCTCCCCAGGCATCAATCTCGTTTTTGACCTTGATAAAAATCTTGTTTCGAATGGAATCAATTCGGGGATGTGGCCCAAGGCTATCCGGGTCTACCCCGAGAAATTCGATTTGGGCACCGGCATTAATATCAGACTCGAAAGTAGAGCCAAAGGTTACCGGAAATTGCATGAACCGAAAGGCGTAGTTCACTTCGGGTAACTGTGGAGCTCCATTTTCATATTCCACAATTCCCACAACATCCAGCCCCACAGCCGATCGCTTAAAGAAAATATGACTGCTATCTTCCAGATCGTTCAGAACAAAAGTGGCCGTTGGAAAATGGGAAGACAAAGGTGCAGTAGAAGGCGATTGTAGAAGGGCCGTATCCAATTCCTGACTCTCCAATGAGGTAAAGTCCCATACCTGATTTCCAGCCGCACTCCCCAAGCTCAATGAGCTACCATGGGTGGTATCTTCAGCCATGTAGACGTAATCGCCCAATTTGGCAATGTGATCAATCGTGAGGGTTATTTGTGCGAAGGTTGTGGTAGTTAACAAAACGGAGGTTAAAAGGAGTAGCCACTTTTTCATATTCGAGCTTTTTGATTGGATTAAAAGTACCGGTTTTAGTCCGAAATAAAAAAAGAAACCCTCGTCAGCACAGTACTTTGGCCAACGAGGGTTTTACTTTTTTGGTGATATCGAATCTTACTTCGCTACAGCCAATTGAATGTTGAGAACAACATCGTCTGACAATACCATTTCTTGAACAGGCATGTCGAACATAACGTCATAGTCTTTACGATTGAACGTAAGGCTTCCTGTAGCCGTACCGTTTTCAGCATTGAATACTACGTCCTTTACGGTCGCTGCATTGGACTTACCGCGAATCGTTAAGGTTCCCATGATTTCGGTATTTCCTTCATTGGCTCCGGTAATCTCGAAGCTTGCTGTTGGGTTATTGGCCACATCAAAGAAATCAGGAGAAGACAAGTGTCCTACCAATTTCTCAGGAGTTTGGTCCTTAGAGGCATCGTAGTTCTCATCCGTTGCCGCCATGGAGGCCATGTCTACGGTAAAAGAACCGCCTGTAATGTTGTTTCCTTCGGTCACCAGTGAGCCTTCTGTCAAGTTAATCGTTCCCGAGTGACTGTACATACCCATCATGGTACCTTCCCAGTTGACAACACTGGTAGCCAGGTCAATCGAATGGGTCATCTTTTCTGCCGGTGCCGAAGCTTCCGGAGCTTGAGTTTCTGGAGTTTCAGGTTGCTTTGGGGCTTCTCCTCCACCACAGGAGCTCATAAAAACTCCCAGGCTCAAAGCCGCTGCCATAAATGTGATGCGTTTCATTGTGTATAATTTTTCGAATGAATCAACCAAATTACCAGAATTAGTGGACATAGCAGCCCATTTTGACTAAAAAAGATGTACCTACATCAATTTATTTTAAGAATCCGCTCATAATTGGTCTTACAGGGGCAAAAAAAGATAGCCCCAAATTGTGTATTTTGTATTCGTGCAACTGCCTCTAACCAGGATCCATCTTTTAACCCTATTGCTATCAAGTCTTTTGAGCCTGTCACTTGGTGCTCAAACGGATTACCGCTTCTTCCTCCAAAGCGCCCACTATACCACCGAAAATGGTCTCTTGAGCAACGAATGTTACTGGGTTCATTCAGATTATCACGGTCATATTTGGATCGCCTCAGACAACGGTTTGGTTCGTTTTGATGGTCAAAAATTTCACCGGTATCGCTCGATTGATTCTCAACCCATACCGGTAATTCTTGGAGGATATGAGTCAGCAGATAGCAACCTTTATCTCTTTAACTACCACAACCGGGTGTATCGATACGAAAGGTCGAGTGATCAGTTTCATGAAATGCCCTTCTCTGACGAGCTCAGTCAAAAGTTGAAAGGGATGGTGGCTTTAACCTTTCATGTGGAGCGGGATACCTTTTGGATGCAGACCCGTAACATCTCTGCTCGAATCGTTCCGGAAGAAGGAGATTGGCAAATCACCTTAGGTCCCGTTTTTCGAGCCAACGACCCTAAAAAATTGCTTCGATTATCCCAAAAGGAGCGAGCACTTTTCCTTAAGCGAATCGTTGACCGGCAGCATACTGATTTAGGCAACATGCCCTCTCCAAAGATCATCAACGACGTTTTAATCAAGGCTCTCTTCCATGTTCGCCATGAAGGAAAAATCTGGACTTTCTTTAAACGGGGCATTGCCATCATAGATCCACAAACCCTGGATATCGATACGCTCTACCCTCCCTTCACTCCAACCATGGGCTATTATCAAGACTCCAACGATCTTTTCGTATGTACCGAAGATCATGGATTGTGGCAAGTTTCATTGTCCTCGTCTGAATCCTTCCAAGGCCGCCAGCTCACCCCAGACGATTTCATCACCGGAGTTACACGAGACCCGCATGGAGGTTTCTGGTATTGCTCACTGAGAAGAGGTTTGTTTTATTCACCCGATTTAAGGGTCAATAAATCCCCTGAATTTTCTGCTGGAATAAATGCCATCATTTCCCAGGGCAAGCGCCACTTTGTATGTCAGCAAGGCGGCCATATCGTGCTCTATGCAAAAGAAGACGGTCAATTAATCTACAAAAAGAACTTCTATCAAGAACAGTACATTCGGGTCCACATCCCAGTGGACTCTACCTATTTTATCAACCTTTATGGACCGGAAAAACATCTTTATGCCATTCGTGAAGATCGCTTTGAAATGATTGATCAAATGCCCAGAGCCAATGAATACTTCTGGGACATGGTAGACGGAAAGCCTCAACGAAGGTTAGCCAAAGACGTAACTTTTTCGTTAAGCACGGTCCCCAGATCCAACAAGGTAAACTCAACCCGCATTCGGCTAAAAATGGACCAGGGAACCTTCTTCGCTACCAACTTTAGAAACCTAAAGTTTCAGCCCAATGACAGTACCGGCTTGGTCAATATCGGTCGATTAAATGGCTTCTCTGAAATCGATGCACGGGGCATCAAAGAGATTGGTAAAGATTCGGTGGTAGTGGTAACCAAACGAAATGGAGTTTTGCTATTTCACCAGTTGGAACTTATTGATCAGTTCTTCTTAAATGATGGAGATCATCCGGAGGCTTGTTTCGATCTTGAAATCATCTCCAACCAACTTCTCATCGCCGGAGCCAGCGGCTTGTACCTGATCGAGGACTTTGCCAGACCGACTCGAAAAATAAAACGGCTTTTTTACCAATTTGGACTTTCCCCCATGCGGGTCAATTCCATCTTCGAAAAAGGCGAACTCATTCTTTTTCGAACCGATCAAAGCCTTTATTACTTCCCGACATCCTTGCTCCAGGATCCCGAAATAGTTTACCCGCTGCGCATGGATCAACGAGGCGAACAATCGCTTCAAACCTTGATCAATAATCCGCATCCCAAAGCCAACTCCCTGGAACTTTCGGTTAATGCCTACAACCTGATCAATGGTCCTAAAACCTGGTATCGATACAGGTTGTATGAAGAATCTGAACCACCTGAACCCTGGACGGAAACACAAACTCCCGATTTGCGTTTTCCTTCGTTAGCACCAGGCACCTACATCCTCAAAATTCAAACCCTCAACAGCAGTGGTGAATGGGAAGAAAGAGGAAGCATTCTCCGAACCTTCACCATTCCTCCCCCTTTTGGAAGTCTCTGCCTTTTATTCTAATGATGGTTCTCCTTGCAGGTGCCCTCATGTCGGGCGGTGTTTATTTAAACTACCGAAGAAAAAGGAACTTAAGCAACCTAAAAACCTCGCTCATGGAATTGGAGTTTCGCTCCTTGGGCACGCAACTCAATCCGCATTTTGTGAACAACGCCTTAAATTCTGCTTCTGCTCAAATTGCCAAAAAGGATTTGAAAACGGGCCTCATTTACCTCAGTAATTTTGGAAAGCTGATGCGAACTATTTTCAACAATTCGGCCGTTTCTGTTATATCCCTGGAAGATGAACTGGATGCGATAAGGCAGTACCTCAACCTGGAAAAAATCAGGTTAAAAGACCGCATCGAATACTCTATCGAAATTGACCCGGCAGTGGATACTTTTGAGCATTTGGTTCCCTCCCTCTTTCTCCAGCCTTTGGTGGAAAATGCCATTTGGCACGGAATTCTACCCGGTCACGAATCCGGCAAAGTGGTCATCAAAGTTCACCCAAAAGACCAGGGTATCGAGATTCAGATCCGAGACAACGGCGTTGGTTTTCTCAACAAGAGCAAAAGCCTCACCTTTCAGGAATCCAGAGAAACCAAGGACAAACATCGCCATAGCCTTGAAGTGGTACAGCAACGGCTCAAGCTGATGGAAAAGGTATACAAAACCCGTTTTCATTTAGAAATTCGGGAATTGGAGCCGAATAGCCCTCGACCCGGAACGCTTTTGTCTATTTTCATTTCAGAAATTCCCGCTAATCAATTAACTTAGTGGTTTAGCCATAGCTCATTAACCCTAATTAAACTCTACCCTTGCGCACTGTAATTGTGGATGATGAACAGGAAGCTCGAGAAGCTCTTCATCAAATGCTCCAACTCTTTTGTCCGGAAATAAAGATCGTAGGAATGGCCTCGAACCTCCCCGAATCTTTGGATCTTATCTCCACCCAAAAACCAGAATTGGTCTTTCTGGATATTGATCTGGGTGGTCATTCCGGGTTTGATCTGCTGCAGAAATTGAAAGTGCGGAACTTTCAAACGGTTTTTGTTACGGCTTTTGACCAATATGCGATTCAGGCGATTCGGATAAACGCCTTAGACTATATCATGAAACCCATTAATCCAGACGATCTCATTCAGGCCGTAAAGAAGGCCGGTGATCTAAAAACAGCGCCTTCAGACCAGGCCTACGAAAGTCTTTTGGAGTCGCGTAGAAAAGGGGAATTTGATAAAATTGGTGTCTCTACTTCGCAGGGCATTAGTTTCATTGAATTGAACAAAATCATCCGACTCGAATCGGAAGATAACTACACCCACATTCATTTGGATGGCGAGAATCCACTACTGATTAGCAAAACCATTAAGTCTTTTGAAGAGATCCTACCGAAGGATAGATTTATCCGCTGTCACCAAAGTCATATCGTGCACCTTTCCTTTGTGCGGGGGTACAAACGCATTGACGGCGGAACGTTAGAGGTAGTTGGAAACCCAAATGTTCCCGTTTCAAGATCGAGACGTAAACTGGTTCAGGATATTCTTACCCGATATTTCCCCTCGGTTTAAGTTGGGCATTGGTTCCTTCATCCGATTTGGAAGTACTTATTTTTCGGCCATTCTCCCAATTCTCCACTCGAATTAGTTGACCTTTTTCGTCGTACACATGGCTGGCACCATGCTGCTTTCCATCTTTGTATTCCTTGTCGCGAAATACCTGGCCATTGCGGTAATATTCCACCGACTTTTCCTGCACGTAACGATCCAATAGAATTTCACGCAATCGAATTTCTCCAGATTCGTAATATTCCACATAACTACCCGAGTTGTTGCCCTCGGTAAACGCTTTATTCGGATCGAACCGTAGGCTGCCGGGTTTGGAGTCACTGGTATGTACCGATAGATTCGTGTAGTTTTCCGAGTGGTTGTACAGGGTCAACTTTGAGCGTACGGTTCCCGACTTGTAGTAGGTGTATTCCTTGTAATAAACCAGGGTATCGTTGCGGTGGTATTCTTCGATTTTTACACGGCCATTTTTATCGTATACATAATTGGCTCCGTGAAGTTTACCATCCTTGAATAGCGTTTCGCTCCGCAATTCTCCATTTTTGAAATAATCGAGATAGGCCCCGTCGAGATTGCCGTTTTTGATGACCCACTTGCTCCGAACCGTTCCATTCTTGTATCGGAGTTTGTGTTCGCCCTCAGGCATGTCTTTAAACATTTGGTTGATTGGATTCTGCGCCATGGTGACTTGCACGCATAGACACAACAGCACTAGTACTAGTGTTTTCATAATCTTCCTCCCTATAAGCACATTACCCTCAATGGGTCAGGGTTTCTACGAAGAAAGATTAAAAAAGTTCATTCCTAAACTATCTTTAGAACAAGATATCCTCAATGAATATTGGAAAACCTTCAGAAAATGAGCCAAGTACAGCCTAATAAAGCACCCCAAATCCGGCTTTAATTGGCCTCTTGACCTTCCCAAATTTCGAGCTTATTGATCCATTTTCCGACCATCCAAAGAGGGATTATTCCGAACAATCCGAAAGAACAATCCACCAATTTCCAGAAAAAGGGGATTCCCCGCATCCCGCCTAAGAAAAAGGCCGTTGGCACAATGAGTACACAGGCAATCATACCGAATTGAATCAACCACTTGTTGCGCACCGGATCCTTGATGAGGCCATAAAATGCAATGGCAATAACAATATGCCCAAAGGCCAACCAATCAAAACCATAGAATAGAAACTGGTAGTGCTCATCAGCATGGTTGATGCCCTCAGATACTTCAGCTAAAAACTCGTGCAAAGGCATCCAAAAGGAAGCCGAAAAAGTAGTGGGGTTAAAAATGCTGAGTAGCAGGTCCATTTCCCATTTTACAGGAATGGCAGTTACCCCACTTAGTACTAGAAAAAAGATAAATATCCAGGTCCAGATTCGGATCCGTTTCTTCAGAGCGGTGGTTTTGTCAGTCATATTTAGAAGTATTGCTTAGGGATTGGAAAGTTCAATAAAATTTGCTGATTGATTAACTCTCGATGCAAGAATATCAATGCCCTATTTAAGGAAGCCTCGAATCACCAGTAATTCTCTATCATTGTTGGCGAAGGAAATAGCCAAACCATGAATGAATCCAGAACCTATCAAATTGAAAGGCTTGCCGGAGAGGGCAGCACCAAAAAGTTGTTAGAAGTTCTTAGTGAAACTTATACTCAGGAAGAAATGGATATGGCCCTTTGCAACGCCTTGGCCTATTCCCGGATTGAAACGTGCGAACAACTAATTTCAATGGGAGCTGATATAAGCTGGGGAAATCACAACGGAGTTTATTATGCAGTGCACAACGATGAGATTGACGGCTTAATGTATTCCATTTCCAAAGGAGTTGACCTGAACACCGAAAACGGAATGATCTTGAATACTGCTGTTATGACGGCAACGAATACCAAAAACAACTCGATGGTTAAGTGGATTTTGGAAAGTGGAGGAGATCCGAAATTGTTATCCCAAGACTCCCTAAACACGGTAGAGAAATTTGGTAATGAAGAATTAAAAACCATCATACGGCGATTCCTCGATCATCAAGGCTAAAACGAATGGGAATAACCATCCACAAAATACTCGATCAAAAAGACCAGTTTGCCTATGCTGAATTGACGCACGGAACCGAGCGATTTAAGGCTCATGTGTGGAATGAAAAAGAGGATCTCGAAAAACAGATTGGAATAGAAAACCTCCTGGTTGAATTAAACTACGATCGACTGCTAAGCCTAAAGCTTATTGAAGGTTTTCAGGACAAAGACTCCTACATCCGAAGAATCGACCAGCACTATCAAATAAGGGGACGGGTAATTCAGATTATGAAAACAGAAACGGACACCTTGATCGATATCTACCTACAGACCGGACCAGACTTTATCTCTATACTCCAATCGCAAATTGGGAACCTAAACTTGGACAAAGAGCAAGGAGTAGAACTGGAAATCACGGAGTTAAAATTCTTTCCAAGTCATTACTAAATCAAGGTTAGCCCAAATTTTTTTCAAGTTTACTTCTTACAATTCGGCATTTTGAATGATTTTCGTAACTGATCAACGAAGTTTTTCAGAACCATTCATGACCGAGGAACAGCACCTATTGTGGACCAGAATTCAGGATTTCGAAATCGATGATATCGAATCGGATTTCACCTTTACGGATCGATTAGCCCGGGAAAACGATTGGAGTATGGAATACTCGGTTCGCACCATTCACGAATACAAGAAATTCCTCTTCCTGATTTGTATTGCCAAGCACCCACTCACTCCTTCTGATCAAGTGGATCAGGTTTGGCACCTGCATTTGTTATACACCCATTCCTACTGGATTGATTTGTGTAAAAACACCTTGAACCGGGATATTCATCACGGCCCCACCAAAGGCGGTCAGCAAGAAAAAGACAAGTTCAAAGATTGGTATGGGGAAACCAAACGCTTTTACCAGCAAGTGTTCGAAGAACCTTACCCAGAAGACATTTGGCCACGAAGTGAAGTGCGATTTGGCGAACTTCGTTTTACCCGGGTAAACCGGCATAGAAATTGGGTGATTCCCAAACCAAAATTCAAATAACCAATGGAGATACTCTCAAAACTAACCCCTGCCGAGACTCACTTGATTCTTAACACCAAGGATACCAAGCTGAAGCACCTCATGAAATACACCTTCATGGATTTATTGCTCAAAAAGGTTTTGCAAACCAAAATGGAAAGAAGACAGAGCAGCCACCCACGCTCCAAGGTCAGAATCCACGACTACGTGATTAGAGGGGTCAATTTTGAGAATTATGAGGCTCAACCTCATGAAATGATCTTTCTGAGCCCTTATGCTAAAAGCAAAACCTTGAAAATTTTGATTCGCAACCTCATTACCATGGGGGTCCAGAATTCGGAAGGAGGCCAAAGGTATATCCAAAACTATGTCCTTAAATCATCCAACCTTGATAGGTACTTTAAAAGAGGCTTCTTCCACAAGATGTTTGCCTCGATCAAGCTTTCTGAGGAAGGACAAAAGGTACAGGCCGAAATCAAGTCCACCCTCGCCCGATTAGAGAAAGAGCTCCCTGAAGCCATTCGTGATGATGAGAAAAAGGCCATGGAGATTATTACGGCTATTCATGGTCATGTTTTCCTTCTTGAAAATGTAGATATAGACCTACTGAAAGAAATCGACGAACATTTTATTGCCGAATTCGGTCGAAGAAAGCACGCCTATGTTAATGATTGTGCTGGCTGGTTGGCCTTTAGTGCTCACGACAGTACATTTGATGAAGCTTATAACTCAGCTGCCTTTTATGACGGCGGAGCCAGTGTAGGAGGCGGTTGCAGTGCCTGTTCCGGATGTGGAGGTTGTGGCGGCTGCGGAGGATGCGGCTAAAAAGAGACAAACGAAAGGGAGCCTTCAAAAAATAGAAGACTCCCTCAAACCCTACAAGTTCCCGACGAATATCTTTTTGACCAACGGGATCTCAATACCAGAATCATCCATACCATTGAGCTAAACAGGACATGCAACAAAGGTCTGATCTCAACAGATCAGATCACGGTATCAAATGATACAGAGATGAAAAAAGTTACAGAAGCTCGATGGCTGCCCGGTGCAATTTTACCCGGCCATTCATTTCAAACTGTTTCAGGATACGCGAAACAACCACCCGGGTGGTTCCGATTTCATTGGCCAACTGCTGGTGTGAAATGGGAATCATAGACTCCCCTTTTTCCTCTTGCTGAGTTCTTAAGTAGTTCATTACCCGTTTGTCGACATGGCTAAAGGCAACGCTTTCAAAAGCGTCCAGCAATTCGTCGTAACGGTTACGAAAGGTTTGAATCACAAACTTGTTCCAGGAGGGATATTTGCGCTGCCATTCGGTTATAAAATTGGTCGGAATAGCAAGAATTTCAACCTTTGAAGAAGCTACGGCTTGAGAAGGACTCTCGTGATTAAAAAAACAAGCTGATAGCGACATCATACAGGTTTCCCCGGGACGCACATAATAGAGCAATATTTCTCGATCCTCGCGCGACTGAAACACTCGAATTTGTCCGGTCAAAACAATGGGTAGAACCTTTACGTATTGCCCTTCTCGAACAATGGTTTCTCCCTTTTCAAACGACAACACTTTTCCTTGTGCAACCACTTCTTCCCGAAGATCGGGCTCTAAAATGAACTGCGCCTTTCGAAATATTTCTTGGGTATCGAGCATGGTTTCCAGGCTGAATTTCGATCTGGAAACAAAAATGCGCTATTTCGTCGAATCCTTGCTCTTCTTTTTGAAGGGCAGGCTATTGATTAGCAAGACTTGAAGTTGAGTTCTTCCCCGATCCTGAATCACATTTTGGTACATCACTCCAGCCTCCAACTTGAGGTTGGGAGTCAATTGATATCCAGCAGCCGTATAGGTCCGCATCCGATCCATTTCAAAAGATGGAGAGGTCACAAAAATTTCATTGTAAGCCGAAAAATAGAGGCATCCTTTTTCAAGTTTAGGCTTGGTGATAGCCGCTCTGAACTGAAGGAAGTAACGCAACCGATATTTCAAGGTACTCTGGGCATTGATAAATCGCTGCTCAAAGCGAAACCGGTGATTCAGGTAGAAGCGTCCAAACTTTTGCTTGGTAAAAAACTGCTGGTAGATTCGGTGTTCATCATCCTTGGATTTCTGATCCTTTATTTCTCGCATAGGATCGGTGTAATTTTCCGAGTGAATATATCCGTATCCCAAAGAAAGGGCGTTGTTGTTTTCGGAAAGATCGTAGCTAATAGCCGTTCTCAGCAGGAGCTGTTCAATGTCGCCCATCATTTGATAATCCCGGTACTGTACTTCATTCCACCAATGCCATCTTCCCTGGATGCGCTGATCTCCCATGTACATGTACCAAGCTCCCAGATCGGATTTCTGAGACCATCCTTGTATTCCAAACGCAATTAGAGCCAGGGTAATGATGCCCTTATGCCAGTTTTTAATCCCCATTTTCAAGTCTGTTTGACCGCAAAAATAGGTACGAAAAATCCAAATTGCTGTTAAAACTCGAGAATCACACCGATGGTGGGCAATACAGTTCCGGTGGTGTTAGGAACTTGCTCCATATCATAGACCTGTTGCTCGTAAGGGTCATCAGGATTGAGTACAATGAAGTTTCCGTTATCATCCTGCCTTGGATAAAGGAAGTCCTGATCTTCGGCTTGGAAGTTGAGAATATTTTGAATGTCCAGGTAAAGGTTTAAGGACCATTTTTTGAAGTTGAAGGTCTTGTCTACCCGAATGTCCAATTGATTGAACGAAGCCAAACGCTGCGAGTTGATTTGCTGGTAATCCAATACACCGGATGGATTGATATCGTAGTTTACCCGTAGAGAGGATTCGGGAAACTTGTAAGGCGTATAAGGTCGTCCGTGAACGTATCTCCAACGGGCACCAGCTTCCCATTTCTTTTTGAACTTCTTTCCGGCTGTCAAGCTCACCAAATGCTCCGAGTCCCACGAAGATGGAGCGTAAGCTCCTCCGGCATTGGTAAACTCGCTTCTCACCCAGGTGTAGGAAAGAATACCGTAAAATCCTTTATACAACTTCTGCTGGGCCAATACTTCAATTCCGTATGCCCGGCCTTCTGAGGTAGAAATCACCCGTTCGTTACCCACTACGCCAAAGTCAGCTCCGATATTGGCCAGGCTAATTCCTTTGTTCACGGAAAGCGGATATTGGTTGTATTTTTTGTAAAAACCTTCTACCGTGATTTTGGCCGTTTTGCGAGGCCTCCACTCTACTCCACCATTCAAATGATCGGCATAGATGTATTTTAATCCGGTGGACTGATTGATGAATTCGTTGCCCTGGCGATAACCCAATATGGTATAGGCTGGAAGCTGGTAGAATCGTCCTGCTGCCAAGTTGATGGACCAGTTCGTTGTCAAATCAAAAGAAGCACTGGCTCGTGGAGAAAACTGTTCCAATGGATTTTCCATGGCACTGCTGTAGTCGTTTCCATCCACTCTAATTCCAGCTGAAATACGCAATCTACTTTCCAATAATCGCTTACTTACCTGAACGAAGGCACCATATTTATTCATTTCCAAATTCGACTGAAAATCTACCGTATCTACCCGTGAAGGGCCTAACCCACTTCCAGGAATCACCACCCGGTTGTAGGTGCTGTTGTTGTACTTAGCGTATTCATAGTTTACGCCATAGGACAATTTCCAGCCATTGAGTCGAGTAGTATTTTCAAAGCGGAATTTGTTTTCGATTTCCTGCGAACGGTAATTAAGGATTAGGTTGTCTTCACTACTGTCGTCGTTGTCCTGGTATTTGGTCGATTCATTGTTGAGCATATTCCGACTCACTACGATCGTTTGAAAACTGTTTGCACCAAAATGCTTGTACACCGCTCCTATAGCGTAATTCCATTGCTCATTAACTGGAATATTGGCCAGAATATATTGTTGCTGGCGGGTTTCGTTTGCATCGGTGTTTAGTTTGAACTTATCCAGAGCTCCTATGCTCACCAGGGAGATTTCATTCTTCTGGTTGATTTTGTATTTCAGCTTGGTTTGGTAATCGTAATAGGTAGGTAGAAAAGGTAAATCCAGGGCACTAAATAGAAACTGAAGGTAGGATTGCCTGACCGAAAACACGAAGGTCATTTTCTTGCTTAGGGGGCCGTCGAGCGTAAGACCCAAATCCGAAGAACCCAGGGTAACCTTACCCCGAAGTTTATCCGCATTACCGTCCAATTGCTTGAAGGTTAGTAAAGAACTCATCATGTTGCCCCGACTTGCCGGAAAAGCTCCCGACTGAAAATCCACTTCTCGAATCAGGTTTACGTTGATAATACCTACCGGTCCGCCCGAAGCACCTTGCGTTTGAAAGTGATTGATGTTTGGCACTTCAATTTCATCCAGGTAAAACCGGTTCTCATTGGGAGCACCACCCCGAATAATAATATCGTTTCGAAAAGCGGGCGTTGAGGCCACACCCGGAAAAGACTGAATCACCTTGGATACATCCCGGTTCGCCCCTGCGGCCCGTTCAATCTCCGTTACCCCAATCGTCTGCATCGAAAGTGGGCTTTCTTCCGTTCGATTAAAGGGGTTCGCTTCTACCACCACTTCCTTCATCTGCTGGGCGGTCTTTTCCATCTTGATGTCAAAATTGACCGTTCGACCTGAAAAGATCTGGATATCCGGACTAATGACAGAACGGTATCCCAACACCGATACTTTTAATCGAATGAACCCCGGTTGAATGCCTTCAATTAGGTACTCTCCGTTGATGTTGGTCGTCGTTCCCTTGGTAGTACCATCAATGATGATGTTGGCAAAGGGTAGGGGTTCATTGCTGATATCATCCGTGAGTACACCACGAACACCTCCGGTACCGGCATCACCAGCCTGCAGCACTCCGGAGATTCCCAGAACAATAAACATTATCCAACTCAAGCGAGCAAAAAGCATCATTTTTCGTCTCTTTAGGTTTTCATGGAAAGAACCAACCGATACCAATAAGGTTCAAACAAGCATCCACAAAATTCTCAATAGGGAAAGTTAATCAAGTAATCCATGAATGGCCTACCCATCGAACAAAACAAACTTAAATAACTGACTTACAATGAAATTCAAAAATTATCACTACCTTCAAATCTTGATTAGATGATTTTAAAATCTATCAACAAACCTTAAACAAAATCCACATCATGGCTCAAAGCCACACCCTACATGTGGGATTGAATTCTCTCCTGGATTCAGCCTGTAAGTCTTGGTTGAGTCCTTCACTTTTATTAATCTTTCTAAACCTTTTCAACTATGAAAAAGCTTGTTATGCTGCTTGCCCTGGTGTCCTTTGGGTACACCGCCGTTAGTCAAACCATTGTAAACGTTCGCAACATGAGCAACTGTACCGTTGGGTATGAGCTCGACATCCTGGATGCCAATTGTAATGTACTTGGAACCTTAACCGGGTCGGTTAATTCTTGTTCCACCAGTTCAGTCAATATTGGTACGCAATCCAAATATCGCCTGAGAACTACTTTCACAGGACCCTGGAGTAATTACGTGAGTAACTATTCTTCTTGCCCCACCAATGCTTGTGAAACTGTGGGCGGTTCTTGTGCAGCAAGTTCCGGAGCCAGTTTTAATTACGTGGGTACAAACTGGTATGTGGTTTGGCATCAAGCGGCTTGTGCAACGAGCATCTCGCCTTGCTACTAAGATGAACCATCATCATTCCAGTGACCTACACTGGGGAAGGGGCAATGCCCCTTTTTTTATGCTTTAAAGATTGCTGCCGTCATGCTGAATTTCAATTAACCTTAATTTTACCCTCCCTTACTGCTTTGACACGCGATTACATCCATATCAACGATTTTATCATTCTGGTAGAAGAAGCGCAGGCCAATACTGTGGAAGTGGATATCTGTGGCTTTGAAGAACCACTCATTGCCGTTGCCTTTTACGGATCGGGGAATGTGGATCTGGCTGTAAAGTATGGGCAGAAAACCAAGAACTTTAAACACACCAAGGGGCTGGCTCTTTCTTTCTATGCGGATGATCAGGTAAGTTTCGAACACACCATTTCTGAGCACAAAAATTTGGAGTGTATTGTAATCGCAACGGCCTTGCGACACTTGGACAAACTACCGAATCAGGAAGGAGAAATCTTTAAAGAATTGCTCCAGGAATTGGTGCAGCCCAAGGATCATTATGTAGAAGGGCCGAGCTTTTTCATGACTCCGGAAATGCAGCGTATTCTGGATGCCTTGTTTGCCAACCAGTATTCCGGAAAAACCAAAATGATGTTTTTCAGAAGCCAGATTACGGCGCTACTCTCCCACTTCTTTGGGCAGTTGGCGTTGATGCATGATTCCAGGGCTCAAACCGATCATCGTGATAAGCTCAATGAGGCCCGGGATATTTTGCTTGCTAACCTGGACAACCCGCCATCTCTTTCTGAACTTTCCCGACAAATTGGGCTCAACACGTCCAAACTCAAAAAGGAATTTAAAGCGGTATTTGGAGAGCCTGTTTTTAAATACCTCCACAACGAAAGACTGTCCACAGCCCACAAACTCATCAGCGAACAAAAAGCAACCGTACAGGAGGCCGCCTGGCAAGTGGGTTATGATAGCCTGAGTTCCTTCTCCAACGCTTTCTCCAAAAAATTCGGATACCGACCCAGCCAAATCAAGTAGTGCACTTTTGGAACAAATCGTTCTTCCGCTCGAATAAATGATTCAAGACGGACCGCTTGACCTTTGCTTCATCAAATTTTTAAAACGAAAACGCGATGATGGCAATTGGAACCATTCTCTTAAGTATAGGGCTCTTAGTTGGAAAAGGCCCCGTTACCTTTCAACAACCCTCTGGGCCTTCCACTCAGAAGGATCATTACGATTTTTCTTTACCACTGACCTATAAGGAACGTGCCTTCCAAATCCTGGATACCAAGTGCAACGTGTGCCACCGCAGGCAAAACAAAAAGCGAGTATTTACTCCCGATAACATGTCCCCTTGGGCCCAGGACATTTATGAGCAGGTATTTGAAAAAAGGAGAATGCCTCGTGGAAACCGCATCAAGCTTACTCAAAGCGAATACGACGATTTACTAACGTGGATCAACTCCACTCCCAAATTTTAAAACATGGAACTCTCATTCAAAACCCTCAGCTTATTGCTTGGCATCATTCTAACCGGATTAACAGCCGGCTTATGCTACACCTGGTCAAATGCTATAACCCCAGGAATTGGAAGTCTTGATGATCACACTTTTCTAAAATCTTTTCAGGCCATGAACCGGGCGATTATCAATCCCAGTTTTATACTCGTTTTTTTTGGCCCAGTCATTCTTCTCTTTCTAAACGCCTATTGGTTTAGGAACACCAGCCCCATCACCTTTTGGTCCTTTTTGATCGCCGCCTTGGTTTTCTTCATAGGTGTAAGCGTGGTCACTGTTTCGAAAAATGTCCCGCTCAACGAAATCCTCGACAGGAGCATTCTGGAAGTGATGAGTAAACAAGAGCTGGCCCAGCTCAGAAAGACCTTTGAAGAGCCCTGGAACCGCTGGCATTGGATACGCACCCTAAGCTCTATCGCCTCACTTATTCTGCTGCTTATGGGCAGCTTCAATCTGAAATAAAACAACCCGATCGCCTTACGATCAAAATCATTAATACTTAAAAAATAGAGACATGAAAACAGAGAACATCTTAGTACTTGGTGGAACCGGAAAAACCGGGCGCAGAATCGTCGATTTGTTAACTCAAAAAGGACATAATGTGCGCATTGGTTCCCGAAGCAACCAACCTTCATTTGATTGGCATCAACCCGAAGAATGGACTCATGCCTTGGAAGGAATGGACCAGGTATACATCACCTATCAACCCGACCTGGCCGTGCCGGGAGCCCTTCAAGCGATTGAGCAATTGGTCAAAGAAGCCCAAAAAACGGGTATTCAAAAATTAGTTTTACTCTCTGGAAAAGGAGAGCGCGAAGCCGAACTTTGCGAACAAGTTGTTATCCACTCGGGATTGGATTATACGATCGTGAGGGCCAGCTGGTTTAACCAGAATTTTAGTGAAAGCTTTTTGGTAGATCCCATTTTGGATGGTTTCGTTGCCCTCCCTCAGTCCGAAGTTCAAATTCCCTTTGTAGACGCCGATGATATTGCCGAAGTTGCGGTCAAAGCACTCTTGGAAGAAACACATAGTGGAAAAATCTATCAACTGACCGGACCTCGATCACTAACCTTTAAAGAGGCCATCTACGAAATCGCCGAGGCCAGCAATCGAGCCATCACCTTTGTGCCAATTACCGTGGAAGAATATGGAGAAGGAATGCGCCAAGCTCAGCTACCCGAAGATTTTATCTGGTTGATTGAATACCTCTTTCGTGAAGTGCTGGGGAATCCTAAAAACTCAGAAATCACCCAGGATGTGGAAAAGGTTCTTGGTCGCCCGGCGATCGATTTTAGCCAATATGTCCAGAGGACTGCCCAAACCGGAGTTTGGACCGTTGCCTAAGTAACTATGGATCGAGCAATGGTTTCCTCAAGAACAGAATCAGCATTTCGCGTAAGGCCCATTCTGGAAGTGAACATTCCCAAATCTCTTAAGAAGCTTCTTTTTTATGCCGTCCGAAATGGCCTTCGAACCTTTTTCCGCTATTGACTCTGCCTGTGGGAAAGCCCCTTTCCGATATTTTTCGGGGAGGGGTTTGCTTGTTTTCCATAGTAGGTCCACTTGGGTAGTGCAATTCACAACATCCTTACCCTAAAAAGTAAAAAAGCGGACCGAAGTCCGCTTTCTCATCATGTTTTTGATTTTAGATTACTCGATAATTAAAGGAGTAGTTTCAAACAAACTTCCTTCATTTTCTTTCCAGCTTATCAAATAAGTACCTGGCGTAAGTTCACCAAGCGACAACTGATTAGCCTGAAGTCCAGGGGCATCCAAGATGATACGTCCTGAAAGGTCCAAAATTTTCACGTCCAGGACAGGTCTGGTAAATGAAACTTGATTGGTAGCTGGATTCGGATAAACCTGAATCGGGTCTTTTTGTAATTCATCACCTGAGCCATAAACCACGTCCAACCACTCATCATCATCAGCGGAAACTTTTTCACGACCAGTAGGAACTCCGGTCGCACTACAATCGAACAGTTGTACGCAAAGATCAGTTTTGCCAATGCTGTATCCTGATTCGGACACATCCGGGTTATTTTCCTCCCAATTGTAAATACTCTCCTCAATCGGATCTTGATACATGTGAATGGTCAGCGGTACATCGCATAATGTTTGAGTTTGAGATGTACCAACGGAATCAGAATTAATGACAAAAGGCTTACGGGTTGATCCAGTGGCCCCAGTTAGTCCGGTTATGGTATATCCTCTATCAGGAGATTGCCACACGCCTAACCCTACGTTTTTTGCATCCATATCGTACTCTACCGAGAAAACCAAAGAGCTCCACAGTGGATCTAAAGCGAATAAATGAGTACGTTCCAATCCTGAAGAGCTCAAACGAGTCTTACCGGTAACAACGGTTTCACCTCGATCATTTATGGTCAAGTTGTGCAACAACATCATTTCAGATACATCCTTGGCTACCATTAGATGGTTGATCAAGTTTCCAGTTGAGCTTAGTCTTACGATTAATCCATGACGAAAAGTGGCATTAGTTCCAGAACCAGTGTGATCACTCGTGCGACCAACAACAATGAACTCTCCACTCGCAGTCTCCTTAATCGCTGTGAAAAAAGTATTACTTCTTTCGGATGAAGGTCCATTGAGGTTATAAACACCTCCGGCTAAGGTTCGTCTGAACTTATGAGCCCATTGAACATTGTAGCTATTGTCCATTTTAATGACCAAACCAGCATGGTAGTCATAATTGTGTCCGGTATTTCCAACGATCACAAATCCACCATCTGATGTTGGCTCGACATCACGCATGTATTCCCAGTTTCTTGTGGCTTTACCTAACTGACGAAAAGCTAATAGTGAGCCTGTGCTATCAGCTACAAGAGTAAAGAAATCATGTACCTGACCTGAATACTCATGGCCGTTGTAAAAACCAACCATGGCAATATCTCCATTGTTCAGTTCAACAGCATTAGTACTCAAGACATGGTTGCTGATTTCATAAACCTGAAACCACTTCACAGAGCCATCACGATTTAAACGAAGCAAGAATGGTTTTTTCTTTGTACTTCCGTAGCTTAGGGTAGTACCACTAACAATATAACCGTCCGCACATTTTTTCACTGAAGTACCACGATCTTGATTGGAACCACCATATCGATTAGTCCAAATTACACGTCCTGAGTCGGCGGCCAAAGACACATAAATGTCACCGCTATTATCCTGGCTCGTCGCAACGGTAATTACTCGTTGAACCGGAGTAGGAAGACCTGTTTCCCGATCTGGAATTGAATCCACAAAGTAGTCTGATTCCTTTCTTCTAAAATGAGGGTAATTTTGGGTATTGTGCTGGTGGATATTCATGTATTCAATGAATTGATCATTGGGATAACAATCAACATGAATGGTGATGGAATCTAAAGCGGAGCAATGGCAGTCCGAAACGGAATAATAGATCACGTGATCACCTGGTCCTGCTACATTAGGATCGAATTGAGTACCGGTTACACCCACACCTGAAAAAGTACCTCCAGAAGGAAACCCGGAAAGATTGATAGGCGCAGAACTCCAAGAAGTGGAATAGCTCTCAGCCTGAACCATTGCAGAAAGCATACAAGTATCAATTGTTGCTGTAAAGCCCAAAAGATTGGTGTCAATCGGGTTAATACTATTCAGAGGGCCAACCATGGTGTCATGAAACTGGCCTCCAATGTTAAATGTATTTGTTCCCGTAATTTCCATCGCATAGGCTTCAACATGTTCTGCGCCTCCATTAAATGTATAACTGCCCAAATAGGTTCCATCCGGGTGGTAGCGGTACAGCCATAGCTTGCCTGTAAACCTTCCAGAACGGTAGGTACCTGCTCCTACAGGGTAACCACAGCCATCAATTTCGACGTCATACCCTATGCAGGCAGAGCCAGGAAAGTAACTTTCATCAAGCCATTCAACACCGCTCAAATCTGCTTTTACCTTGGCCATGAACATCGCCTGGCTGGAACTATAAACCACTTTATTTCCCATTTTTAATGAATCCAAAAAGGTTCCAGTCACATAAAAATGAGATCCGCTTAGCGCAATTCCATGACCTTCCCCAAAACCTGAACCTCCACTCGTAGCGGATAATTGAGCAATGAGAGTTCCACTTGGATTGTACTTATTCATTAAAAGGGCGTCTGAGGCTCTTCGCCCAACAACTACGGGATTGTCGCTAGGGTCCAACTCCAAATCATACCCTTCTGCCAGGGGTAAGTATTTATGCCATTGATATACTCCCGAAGAATTAAGCTTAACCAGCAGTAAACCTTCATTGGCATATCTGTACTTTTTTGAAGGATTAAATATGATAGAATCCAAAACCTCACCCACAAAATAAACATCTCCAGAAGCGGCCTGTTCTATATCCCAAACATTGGTATATGTGCTATCGCCATTGATCCGAATAAAGGTCTGCCAGGAAGGCCCGCGAATGATTAAGGTATCGTAATTCCATATTCCACCTTCAATATTCCCTCCACCAGACATAGATTCAACAGCGGTCCATTGGTCGGCGGGGTCTGGATTGACGGTCCCAATACCAGCATTTGTGTACGTCCCCGCCATGTCTAAGACAAGATGATTTCCGTACCCTCCTTGTAAACTAATTTGTGCCTGAATTGGCCCCATCAGGAATCCAACCCAGACTAATAAAAAGATTTTTTTCATCGATCGATAAGTTTAAGTTAAGTGCCTACTTCTTCTATGGGTTTTTCGGCTCATACCCAAACCAAAAGTGAATGCCCATAGGTTAGGATAAAACACCTGATTTGAATCCGGTAGTAGTACTGAAGAATTTGGTACTATTGAATTTGAACTTGGTCATGGTCCAATTCGGTCAAATATCAGGAATGGCTAAACTATCCTTTCAATTTTTGGGATTTGTGGTTTGGGATCAACCTATTGTAGTCTCATATTGCCCAAGAGAGGGGGCAAGGTTCTTTCGAAACTCACAGCTCAGGATGATTTACCTCCTCCCAGCAGCTCTCCGTTTCATCCTCGCTACTCGCCCTGCTTCCATCTTAATGGCATAGCGATCGACTAATTCACACTCCCAGCGTTTGGCAATTTTTTGGGTAAGTTCCAAGGCTTGAGAATAATCGAAATAGGTCTGAATCAAAATCACTTTTTTCAATTTGCTGGAGCGCAGATAAATTCCATACTGATCATAACTTTTGCGGTAGGTATTTCCTCCATTCCACGAATTTAGTGGAGAGACTACCCTTCCCTTAACCACATTATCAGACAAAACCACAGAATCCATGTCGGACTTGGTCCACCTTTGGGTTTTACCAAACGGAACCACCCAAAAAACGATGGGTTTTAACTCCATTCTTCCTTTGGACAAATAGAAGGTGGTGTGATGAGAATAAGTTAAGGCTCCCAAAAGAACGATTGCCACGAAAATCACGAAGGCAAGAAGTTGATTCGATAGAAATACCCAAGGACCAAAAATCAGGATGAAGACCATGCAAATCTTGATTACCCAAACGACTTGGCGGGAGCGAGTTTCTCCATTTTTTAATTGGATGGTATCAATCAAGGCAGGGAAATTTCTGGAAAGTCATCAACGAATTTACCTCCCTTTTTTCAATACCAAATCCTTCGAAAGATCAACGGCACAATCCTTTGATAAAATCGAGAATTTCGCTCTATACTATCTCCATCTAAAACTGTCCGACAAGGAGTTTACCCTAATATCGAAAAGCCTTAATGTGCCTGGCTCATGAGCGAAGTGAGTAATCCTCATTCAGTACCGCCGAAAAAACAAATCCCATACAATTCAAAAGTCTCGGCTTCGTTTACTCCAAAAATCGACCGTGATTCGTACCCTCCTGTTATTCATGCTACTCTCCTACCTTCCTACCGTTTATGGCCAAACCGATAGCACTAAAAAGTCTAACCCCTTTGAACGGATTTTTGGTGCCTGCGCACCGAGAGACAGCTTTTCCATGTCTTTGACTAACGGTCATACCATTATCTATTCAAGAGCAGACACCGTTGTTCGTTGTGTGAAGGACAATGGAAAGATTAAATGGGAAACCAGTTTGAAGGGAACCGGGAATAACCTGGCTGGCATCATCAGGCAGGACGTGCTAAGGCTGGATCGATTTGTACTTAAACCCTATGATCTTCAACTCTGGCCATGCCAAAGTAGAAACTATATTTTACTCGACTCCAAACGCGGTCGAGTTTTAGTACTTTCAGGAGTTGAGCTGGATGATTTCATCAAAAAAAGAGTTAACCGGCAGGACGTGAAAATTCTTCAGGCTAAAAAGGAGGATCGAAAAATTCGGAACAAGCAAGATTATCAGGAATGGAAGCGGTTAACCCGATGAACCAAAATATATCTTTTCGACGCCCATTTTTAAGCTAAACCATCTCCTCCAAAAATTGTCTCCCAAGGAGTTAACAATAATTTCGAAAAGCCTTTATTTTTGCCGGTCTGGTAAAGTTTACTTTTGCCGGGAAATATTGCACACATCTTAAATTCAAAAACAAGATAATTATGTCAGTTTTAGTTGGAAAAAAAGCTCCCTCATTTTCAGAGACCGCTGTAGCTAACGGTGGAGAAGTGATCAATGACTTTTCTCTGGATCAATACATTGGAAAAAGCCACGTTTTGTTCTTTTTCTACCCAAAAGATTTCACCTTCGTTTGTCCTACCGAATTGCACGCTTTTAACGCTGCTTTGGATCAGTTTAAGCAACGTGGTGTTGAAGTAGTAGCTTGCTCTACTGACACTGCTGAGTCTCACTGGGGATGGTTGCAAATGCCCAAAAGCCAAGGTGGTATTCAAGGTGTAAACTACCCTATCGTTGCCGATACTACAAAAACCATTTCTGCTAACTACGGTGTTTTGGCCGGAGACTACGATTTGGATGAGCAAGGTAACTTGATCGCTACTGGACCAATGATCGCTTTCCGTGGATTGTTCTTAATCGACAAAAACGGAGTTGTTCAGCACCAAGTAGTAAACAACTTCCCATTAGGAAGAAGCGTTGGTGAAGCTCTTCGTATGGTTGATGCTTTGTTGCACTTCGAAGAAAACGGTGAAGTTTGTCCTGCTGACTGGAACCAGGGTGACGACGCTATGAAAGACACTCACGAAGGAGTTGCTGATTATTTGGCTGCTCACTAAGAGTTGAAATAAACACATAAGGAAAGCGGTTTGTTCCATACCTGGGACAGCCGCTTTTTTATTTGGCACAATTTATTCAGACGCTTCCCGTATAACTGTATTTTTGATCCATGCGCTACCTGCTACTCGTACTTGTTTTTCTGAGTATTCAACCCGCCGGAATGGCCCAGGACGAAGTGCCTGATTATGTATCTGCTCCAAGACCTGAAAACCGCAACCGGGTATACGACGACGATATCCACACCGTTCAATTGGTGAGAAACAACGGTTACCTCAACGACCCCATCATTCGCCTGGGCAGAAGAGAAACCTTAAGCCTCCTTTTTGACGACTTCAGCATGGAGGTTCGCGACATCAATTACCGGATAATCCATTGCGATGCGAATTGGGAAACCAGCGATGTGGATTTTTGGGAATATGCCGATGGCATGGAAGAAGGCTACGACAACCAATACGAGTTTTCACGGGCGATGAACCAACGCTACATCCATTACAGAATCACCTTCCCGAATGAGGAAATGCAAATCAAAGCTTCGGGCAACTACATCATTCAGGTATACCGCGATGGTGACCCAACGAAAATGATGATAACGCGGAGGTTTATGGTGGTAGAAGACCGGGTTAGACTGCAGGTAAATGTGGGTAAAGCATTTGATCCGGCCCTGCGTTTTCAAAAACAGGAAGTAGATGTAATTATCGACCACCCGGGTTATCCTATTTACAATCCTTCGCAGGATGTGCATTTAGTGATCCTCCAAAACCAACGCTGGGACAATGCCATTACCGATCTCAAACCCATTTTCATAGAAGCTGATCGATTACGCTATGATTACGAGGAAGAGAACACCTTTTTTGCGGGAAATGAGTACCGCTTTTTCGACATTCGAAATTTTAATCTGCGCTCCGAAAACGTCGAAGGATCCATTAAGCGACCGGATACCATTCACATCTTCATGGATAAGGTAAAACCCCGTATTCAGCATACGGTGATCAATTCCCGGCAGAACATTTTTGGCAATCAAATCATTGGGCAAACGGAGCATGAAGCTGGTTCGCACCTCGATGCCGATTATGCCATGGTCTATTTCTATTTGTTACAAGACTATCCTACTCCGAATACAGACTACTACATTTTTGGCGGACTATCTGATTATGAGCACGGTGATCGCTATAAAATGCGGTACAATGAAGTCAAAAAACGTTATGAAAGACCGTTGTACCTCAAGCAGGGTTTTTACAATTGGCTGTTTCACTCCGTTAAAAAAGGGGGAGACAAAGTCGGGGATCTTCGCCCAGTAGAAGGAAGTTTTTCTGAAACCAAAAATGAATACACCGTTTTGGTGTATCACCGCCGTCCGGGAGACGAATTCGACCGTTTAGTCGGTCTGAAAACAGTAATTTTTCCCGTTGACGTTATCAAGAAAGACTGATATTAATCCGTATATTTACGGTAGCATCATCGTTAAAAAGTAATTGTGATTTCGTTAACAACATCAGGAATTAAGGTAGACGTTAAGTCCTATTACCTGGAGAAAAACAGTGAGCCCGAATCGGGGCAATTTCTGTTTGCCTACGATATCAGTATTACTAACCACAACGATTTTTCAGTTCAGCTTTTAAAACGCCATTGGATCATTTACGACAGTTTGTTTCCCAAGCGGGAAGTTCGTGGCAATGGGGTTATTGGTGAACAACCCATTTTGACTCCGGGCGAATGCTATCGTTACCAATCCTACTGCGACTTACACAGCAGCATGGGATGGATGGAAGGCTCCTACCTTTTTCGCAAGGAAGAATACCAGCACTTGATGGAAGTAAACATCCCCAGATTTGAGCTAATACTGCCCAATAAACTGAACTAAGCATTTAACTCTTTTTGCCGATCCCGGCAAGCCATTCCCCCCTCATTTTTACCTAAATTTGCAGGCGTTTTTACAAGCATATTTAAATCGAAAGAAGATGCCAAAAGGAATTTACAACATCCCCTTCCCCGACAACGAGCCGGTAAAGGGTTATGCTCCAGGTTCGCCTGAGAAAGAATCATTGTTGGCCACTTACCAGGAGCTGTACAACAGCCAGGTAGATGTGCCCATGTACATTGGATCTGAAAAAGTATATACCGATAATAAATTGACCCTTAGCCCTCCTCATGAGCACGCTCACACGTTGGGAACGGCGAATATGGGTGATGCCAGCCACGTTGAAAAAGCCATTGATGCTGCTTTGGCTGCTCGCGAAGAATGGGCTGCCCTATCATGGGAACACCGTGCTGCGATTTTCCTTAAGGCTGCTGACCTTTTGGCCGGACCTTTCCGCGATAGAATGAATGCTGCCACGATGTTGGCTCAGTCGAAAAATGCCATGCAAGCCGAGATCGACGCGGCCTGTGAGTTGATCGACTTCTTTAAGTTCAACGCTTTGTATATGCAACAAGTGTATGCTGAGCAACCTGAGTCTCAACCGGGCATGTGGAACCGCTTGGAGTACCGTCCGTTGGAAGGATTCGTATTTGCCATCACTCCATTTAACTTTACTTCCATTGCTGCAAACTTGCCTGCAGCTCCTGCCATGATGGGTAACACTGTGGTATGGAAGCCTGCTGATAGCCAGATCTACTCTGCTCAGGTAATTATGGAGCTTTTCGAAGCTGCTGGACTTCCAGCTGGAGTAATCAATATGGTTACTGTAGACGGTCCTACCGCTGGCGATATCGTATTTAAACACCGCGATTTTGCAGGCCTTCACTTTACCGGATCTACCGGAGTATTCCGTCACCTTTGGAAGGAAATCGGAAACAACCTGGAAACTTACCGCTCTTACCCACGTATCGTAGGTGAAACTGGTGGTAAAGACTTCATCATGGTTCACCCATCAGCTCCTGTTGCTGAAGTAGCTACCGCTATCTCTCGTGGAGCATTCGAATTCCAAGGGCAAAAATGTTCTGCTGCATCTCGTGTTTACCTGCCAAAATCTTTGGCCGCTGATGTAATTGAGCGAGTTAAGCAGGATGTAAATTCCTTTAAAATGGGAACCCCAGATGACTTTAGCAACTTCGTGAACGCCGTGATCGATGAGCGTGCCTTTGACAAAATCAGCGGGTACATCGACTACATTAAAGCTGCGGATGACGCTGAAATCGTTGCTGGTGGTGGTTACGATAAATCTACAGGGTACTTTATTGAACCCACTGTAGTAGTTACTGATAACCCAAAGTTCAGAACCATGTGTGAAGAGATCTTTGGTCCAGTGGTAACCATTTACACTTACGAAGATGCTGACTTTGAAGCTACTTTGGACGTGTTGGACAACACTTCTGAATACGCTTTGACCGGAGCTATTATGGCTACGGATCGTTACGCGATTGATTTGGCTACCAAAAAGCTGGTTAATGCTGCTGGTAACTTCTACATTAATGACAAGCCTACCGGAGCTGTAGTTGGACAACAGCCTTTCGGTGGAGCTCGTGGATCTGGAACCAATGACAAAGCGGGAGCTTACATGAACCTGCTTCGTTGGGTATCTCCAAGAACGATCAAGGAGACCTTTGTTCCTCCAACAGATTACCGCTACCCTTTCTTAGGATAAGTTGATATAACTGAATAAAAAAAGCCCCGATCTAATTTCGGGGCTTTTTTGTTTAATGCTGATTGAAGGTGGGTGTTCCCACTCCCCGCAACAAGCCATATCAGTAGAACCAACTGTTGATTCAATTCTTTTCATTGTCATTTTGGAAAAGAGACTTCCGAAAGGTCATCTCCATCGCTCGATCCAAGGTATGACATAGACTATGCCTTTGTTAATTGATGATTAAAGGTATGAATTCTCAGCTAAAGTGGAAATCGGAATAGTTTGGGCCAAAAAAAAGCGGCCTTCTTGCCGAGGCCGCTTCACCCATCGGGGTTATCAGATATCAAGTATCTGATCTCTCTCCCTACTTAAACTTTTGACGCCCTATTTTTTCTGAGGAGCTACAGAACAGGTTTTGATTCCAAAAAGGGTATACAAGGGGCAAAAACTAACCAAGCTCGTTAGCAGAAATACTCCACCCAAAACCATCAATACGATACCTACCATAGGCGGCACCAACTCCATAAAGTACAAGACAGCGGCTACTGCAGCGATGATCACCCGGATCACTCGATCTGCTGTTCCCATATTCTTTTTCATTCTTATTCGGTTTAACTATTAGTCCACAATTGATGTCCTAAAAAAGTCATCAGGGTAACTAACGCCAGGCAAGTAAAGCAAGCGAACAAAAACCGGGTGACCTTTTTTTGGAACATGAAACAAAGCTATGGGGCCCAGAAGGGCTGTGCAGTGACCGCGGTCACCACCAGTCATTAGAACCTCAAAAAAATCGGATTCAAAAAACGGGTAGGGAATAAAAATGGAGTCCTGAGGAAAGTAATTCAGGTCGCTGGAAATGGATTATTTACTGCGGGGATAAATCCTTTCAGCAGCTGATTTTGGTTGGTTTATCTGGTGCCCGATTTCGCTAGATTTGAGATACCCTTAACATCAAAAACCTAAACGAAAACAATTCAATTTTTAACCCTTACAATCTTATTACTTATGAAAACCCTATTAACCTTTGCTATTGCTCTTGCGGCATTCAACTTCTCTTATGCTCAAAACACTTTTCCGTCTTCGGGTAATGTTGGAATCGGAACGACCAGCCCTCAAGCTGATTTGGATATCCGCGGTGGTGGAATTATTCTGGGCGGAACTCAGAAGCACATCATCCACACTCAAAACTGGGTACCCAATGCAGACGCCTTGATTTTTGCCCACAAAATTTCAGGAAGCTGGGATTGGAACAACTCTTTGTCTTTCAAAACGGATGGTATGCTTCAAAAGAATGCCAGCTCCGATAATTTAAAGGCCATTGTAGTTAGAAATACAGCCACCCCAGGTAATCACTTTGAAACGTTCCGCGTAATGGGAAATGGAAAAGTATTCGCAACCGAAGTTGAAGTATTGTTAGCCAATCAGTTTCCTGACTATGTGTTTGAAGACAAGTACGAATTGATGACCTTGTCTGACTTGCGCACTTACATCGATGAAAACCAGCACCTACCCAATGTTCCTTCCGCCGAAGAAGTTGGAGAAGGAATGGAAGTAGGTGAAATGGTTCGCCTGCAAATGGAAAAAATCGAAGAGCTTACTCTTTACATTCTTCAGCTTCAAGAGCAAATTGATGAGTTGAAAAAGAACCAGAAGTAATATCCAGGTTTTAGATCCTGACTTATGGCCGAGATCCATTGGCCATCATTCATTTCTTAACAAACACCTAAAACCATGAAAGCGAAATTACTTCTGCTGCTATTCGTTAGCAGCCTATTCTGGATGGATATCCAGGCTCAATCCAATGCGAATCAGGCATTGGTCCAACAAACGGAACGACTGGCTCCTCAACGGGCTTTTCAAGTGCCTGCACAAGACGTAGATGCCTTCCGCCAACGAATCGTTCAAGATGCCTCCAAACCTCTGGTAGGATCTTCGGTGGATCTGGCTTTCAATTTTGATAACTACGAAGTTCAGTTCGACGAACAAACCGGTGAAAGCTATCGCCTTTTGGCCATCGATTTGGAAAATCCCGAACTCTATTCAGTGGTCATCCTCTATTTTGAAGAGTTTGATCTGCAAGGGTCTGATCAACTTTCGATTGTAACCGGAAATGGTACGGAAAGTGAATTTGTGAAAACCTTCAATTTCCGTCACAACCAGGATAAGGGCGTGTATGCCTTGGGTTTTATCCCAATTTCAAGCGATCGAATTTACCTGAAGCTCACGGGTAATGCCCCTAAAGTATCCCTGGAAAGACTGGGCTATATCTTTAAAGATGATGTGGTTGGCGTGCCCGGTTGGGGTTCCTTGAACAGTTCCCTGGGATGTATTCGTCCTGAGAACGTAAACTGTCCTCAATACAGCTACTGGTGCGATGAGAAAAGATCGGTTTTCAAAATGTGTATGACCGACAACAATGGGGATACCTGGATTTGCTCGGGAGCATTGGTTACCAATGAACGCGCCGATGGATTTCCGTACGCACTTACTGCACATCATTGTATTGATGATGGAATTCGAAACGAGCTGACTATTTACATGTTCAATTACGAAAGCCCTAATTGCAACAACATCAATGGCCCCATCACCGAAACCGTTTCGGGTTCTGTGCTTTTGAATGACAACCACAAATCGGACTATGCCATTCTTCGATTAACGGATGACATTCCCAAGGACTACAACGTTTTCTATGCCGGCTGGACCAACGACGAGTTCTCCGGATCGAACGACAACCCTACTTGGGGAGCTGGAATTCACCATCCGAATGGAGACATTAAAAAGATGATGACCTTCAACAAAAAACTTCGGAAGCGCTACGTAAAAATTGGCGGCGACTGGAGATACACCTGGCGTGTAAAGATCGACCAGGGAGGTCTAGAAGGTGGCTCTTCAGGATCTCCTTTATTCCAGGGCAACAAACAATTGATTGGTCAATTGTCAGGTGGACAGGAAGACAAAGCCTGCGAGAAAAAGTACTACGGTCGCTTCCACCGCAGCTGGCACCACTACGGTTTATCCTGGATTTTGAATCCGAACGGAGACCACAGCGGTTCTTACAAGCACTACATCAAATCCATGAGCGGGTTTGATCCTTGTGTGCCCAATTACAATTTCACCAATGCCCATGATTTGCACACCAGTGCCAACGTGACTTTCCTAAACTATGCGGGAACCGCACCACGTCGATACAATGGAGTTTATGTAACGTCCGGAAGCATCACGGCTTCTCAAAATGTAGAGATTCAGCCCAACACTTATGTAGAGTTTGATGCTGGAACCCGAGTCATTTTAAAACCTGGATTTCACGCCGAGGCACGGAGTCACTTTCTGGCCCACGTGGGAGGTTGTGAACCTGAATGCGGAAGAAGTGAAGGGGCTTATAAAACCGCTCCATCTATCGGAGAAGACGTGAACGCCTACGAAGGTGAAGTGCTACAACTCGAAGAAGATCTTCCCCAAGAATTGGACGATGGAGAGTTTGAGTACTTTGATTACGAACTGGAAGAACCCGTTTCCTACGAACCGATTGAACTCGAAGATCGGGTGAGTATCTTCCCAAATCCGGCGGCTACTACCTATACAATCGACTATGACGGTACCGATCTGGAGCGGATTGAAATCTATTCAAGCAACGGCATTCTGATCCAAATCCTGGAGGCTTTGGAAGGACAACAGCAGTATCCTGTTATCATTGAGACTGAGACCAGTTTCCATGTTGTTCACATCATCACCCAACAAGGGGTTGTGATTCAACAAGTGGGAATTGCCCGTCAATAAGCTTAATTAGATAACTCAGCGGAAAAGGCGCTCTCGATTGGGGGCGCCTTTTTTTATGGGTTAGAAACAAGATGAACAGCAATTCCTTGTTTGGACTGGCTCACCTTTCCCTCCGATTCCAGTTTTTTAATTACCCGGGTAATTACCTCCCGAGCAGTACCCAATTCTTGAGCCATTTGCACATGCGACATTTTTAAAACATCCTGTCCGGTCACTTTGGACTTGGCCAGCAAATAATCGTAAAGCCGCTGATCCATTTTGTGGAAAAGGACATGGTGAATAGTATCCAGCAATTCAGCATACCGCAAGTTGTATTGCTCATAGAACAATTGATTGAGGGAAGGATAGCTCTTCAACCAACCCGGCAACACATCTACGGGAAGCAAGAGTAATTTAGTTGGCTCTTCGGTTACTGCAAAAACCCGGCTGGGTTCATTTTTTAAGCTGGCCGAAAAAGACATGACGCAGCTCTGAGCCGGCTCGATGTAGTAGAGCAGCAACTCCCGATCATCAAACCTGGAAAACACCTTGACTAAACCTTCCAGTACAATGGGCAGCACCTTCACATATTGGCTCTCTCTTAAGATTTCTGTTTCAGCCGGGAACTCTTGAATAACCGCCTTGTCTTTTAGTTGATCAATCAAATCCGGGCCGAGAAACGATAGGGTCTTTTCAAAGGGTATCATACGTCGTCGCAAAAACGTAAAAGTATCAAATCCGACGGTGCTATGCTGGTAAATTCATCCTTGTTAACCCGGCAGTGTTGGAAAACTCATTCAACCATCGGTCGATTTTTCCTCCACCCTGGGTAGTTTTGTAACCATGATCAAAAAGGTCAAAGAATTGTGGAACAAATGCCCGCGTTGGATCAGGAATAAATATACCCTGACGGCGGTGATCTTTTTCTTCTACATGTTGTTTTTTGATCAAAACGACCTCATCAGCCAGGCTCAGTTGCGTATGGAGCTTGAAGAACTGGAAGACAACAAAGCCTACTTTAAGGTACAAATTGAAGAAACCCGGGAAGATCTTAACGATCTGTTGACCAACGATGAAAACCTCGAAAAATTCGCCCGGGAAAAGTACCTAATGAAAATGGACAACGAGGAAATCTTCGTAATCGTCGAAGAGGAATAGGCTAAGCCTCGATTACCCGCCAATTATTTACTTTTGGAGCTCCAGAAAATGCTCTATGAATAAGGACCGTTTCTTTCATGAATTTCCACCCGTATCCAAAGAAGATTGGGTAGCGAAAATTCAAAAAGACCTCAAAGGAAAACCCTACGAATCATTACAACATCAAGACCTGGAAGGAGATCAGCTTGATCCGGTCTGGCACGCCTCTGATCGAAAGGATTGGACCCAGCCGAATATTCCGGAACGCGATTCGATCACTCCCTGGATGATCAATGAACAAATTCAGGTGCAAGAAGGTAATCCGGAAGAAGCCAATCGCCAGGCTTTGGATGCCCTTTCTCATGGAGCGAATAGCATCACCTTTGCGTTCTCCAGCGAAAAGAAATCGGACTGGGAAGGCGCCTTAAAAGACATTCTGCCGCAATACGTTCATTTAGGCTTTGCGGCTCCCCAAAAATCACTTCAATTAGGTGAGCACCTCCAGGCGGTACTTCCAGCTGAAGCTCGGGAACAATTTTCCATGCATTTGGAAAACGACCCCATTGGAGTAGCCCTTGAAAATGGAAACTGGCAACAGAGTTCCGGACAAGACCTGGTGAGTATCCTGGAAACCGAAGATTCCTTGATTACCACTTTCCCTAAACTTCGGGTGGCCACCGTAAGGGGAGAATTATACCACAACGCTGGTGCCGATGCGGCTACCGAATTAGCTGCATCCTTAGCTACCTGCCATGAATATTTGTTGGTGCTTACAGAATCTGGATTGGAAGCGTCTCAAGCCGCCAATCACATTTCGATACGACTGGCCAGCGGAACGGACTACTTCAAAGAGTTGGCCAAGTTTAGAGCCATGAGAATGCTTTGGAACCGATTGGTTCAAGCCTATGATCCAAAAGCTTTTACAGGACATATACAGGCCGTTACTTCGCAATTTTTCAGTACAGTGTACGATCCCTACAACAACATGCTTCGTGGAACCACACAGGCTATGTCTGCCATCTTAGGTGGCGCTGATTTACTGCGAATTCTACCCTTTAATACCGCCTGGAAAGAAGGCGATCATTTTGCCCGAAGAATTGCCCGGAACACACAACTGCTTATGCAGGAAGAAGCTCACCTGGGTAAGGTAACCGATCCCGCATCAGGATCCTACTACCTGGAACACTTGACCCGCGAACTGGCCCAAGAAGCCTGGAAACAATTTCAAGAAATGGAAGCTCAGGGAGGAATCATCTCCCTGATTGAATCGGGGCAATTGCAGGAAAAAATCCACACCCAGGCCCAGGAAAAGATCGCTAAAGCCGACAGTGATGAATGGCCCGTATTAGGAGTAAACCTCTACCCCAACGATCAGGAAAAGATGATTGATGAGATTCAGGAGACTGAATTCACAGATGAACCTATAGAGCCAGCCTTTACCCCGCTCCAGTCCATTCGATTGGTGGGAGAAAAAGAAATGCAACGATTGTCGGATGAATTAAACAGTGCGGAATGATTAGAAAGGATTTTAGCCAAATCGATTGGACGGATCAGGACGCCCAACAATCGCCAGAAGGAAAGAACGAGAACTGGAATACTCCGGAAGGAATTGCAGTAAAAAGCCGGTACGACGAATCGGATTTGGAAAAGGTGGAACACACTGGTTTCGTTGCCGGATTAGCCCCATACCTGAGAGGTCCTTATTCCAGCATGTACGCTTCACGTCCCTGGACCATCCGTCAGTACGCCGGATTTAGTACAGCTGAAGAATCCAATGCTTTTTACCGCCGAAACCTGGCAGCCGGGCAAAAAGGGCTTTCTGTAGCCTTCGACCTGGCCACGCACCGAGGATACGATTCTGACCACCCCCGTGTTGTGGGAGATGTAGGAATGGCCGGTGTAGCCATTGACTCGGTTTTGGATATGAAGATCCTCTTCGATCAGATTCCCCTGGATAAAATGTCTGTATCGATGACCATGAACGGAGCTGTTATTCCGATTATGGCTTTTTACATAGTTACGGCAGAAGAGCAAGGTGTTTCTCCCGAGCAACTTTCGGGAACCATCCAAAACGATATTTTGAAAGAATTTATGGTGCGCAACACCTACATCTATCCACCAGCCCCATCGATGCGCATCATCTCCGATATTTTTAAGTACACCTCCCAGCACATGCCGCGGTTTAACTCGATAAGTATTTCGGGTTACCACATGCAAGAAGCGGGCGCCACCTGTGATATTGAGCTGGCCTATACCCTGGCCGATGGATTAGAATATGTAAGATCCGGAATCGCAGCCGGGTTGAAGATCGATGACTTTGCTCCTCGTCTTTCCTTTTTCTGGGCAATTGGCATGAACCACTTTATGGAAATTGCCAAAATGCGCGCTGCTCGTATGCTTTGGGCAAAGTTGATCAAACAGTTCAACCCTGAGAACCCAAAGTCGATGGCTCTGAGAACACATTGCCAAACTTCGGGTTGGAGTTTGACAGAACAGGATCCCTTTAACAACGTGGGTCGTACGGCTATTGAAGCTATGGCTGCAGGATTGGGAGGAACACAATCTTTGCATACCAACGCACTGGATGAGGCGATTGCACTGCCTACTGATTTCTCAGCAAGAATTGCACGAAATACTCAGATTTACCTACAAAAGGAAACCGGCATTTGCCGTACAATCGATCCGTGGGCTGGATCGGCTTATGTGGAGTCCTTGACTCAGGATTTGGTCCAAAAAGCCTGGGAACACATTCAGGAAATTGAAGGGCTGGGCGGAATGGCCAAAGCCATCGAAACAGGACTACCCAAGCTCAGAATTGAGGAGGCAGCTGCCCGCAAACAAGCTCGTATCGACTCCCGCCAAGACGTAATTGTGGGAGTGAATCAATACCAAACCGAGGAACAATCAGACATTGACATTCTGGAGGTAGACAACACCAAAGTGCGTCAGTCTCAAGTGGAGCGGTTGGAAAAAATGCGGGCCGAAAGAAATGAAGAAGCGGTTCAAGCCGCCTTGAAGGAATTGACCCGAATGGCAGAAACCGGAGAGGGCAACTTGCTCGCTCAAGCCGTTATCTGTGCTCGTGAGCGTGCTTCTCTGGGTGAAATATCTGACGCTATGGAGGTTTCCTTTGGTCGATACAAAGCCGTTACTCAGTCCGTATCTGGAGTTTATTATGCCGAAGCCATGCAAGACAAAGATTTTATAGAAGCTCGAAATAAGGCGGATGAATTTGCCGAATTAGATGGTCGTCGACCTCGAATCATGGTTGCTAAAATGGGTCAGGATGGACACGATCGTGGAGCTAAGGTAATTGCCACCTCTTTTGCCGATATCGGATTTGATGTGGACATTGGACCTCTTTTCCAAACTCCTGAAGAAGCCGCTCGTCAGGCTCTTGAAAATGACGTACACATTCTGGGAGTATCCAGTTTGGCTGGCGGACACAAAACCCTGGTTCCTCAGGTGATTGATGAACTGAAAAAACACGGACGAGAGGATATTTTGGTCATTGCCGGAGGAGTGATTCCTCCCCCTGACTACGACCACCTTTTTGAAGCCGGAGTAGCCGGTGTATTTGGCCCTGGAACTCGAATTCCTTTGGCGGCTAAAGAAATTCTTGAATTGTTGATTGAAGCGTATAAATAAGAAGACATGTTTGGATTAGGAGGATTTAAAGAGAAGTTGGAAGAGGCCAAAGCAAAAGCTGAGGAAACCAAACAACGCATGAACACGGTTTACGTGGAAGGTAAATCGCAAAGTATAGTAACGGTTATTTCTACAGCCAATAGCGAGATTAAAGACGTGCAATTTTCGGATGAAATTCGCGAAATGGATCCGGAAGAACTGGCCGATCACGTGATCAATGCTACGAATAAGGCTTTGCAAAAAGCCAAAAACGTGTACGAAGCAGAAATGGCTGCTGTGGCCCAAGACGCCATGCCCAACATTCCCGGAATGCCCGGAATGAAGGACTTGTTCAAATAGACTTATTCCTTAAAAACCAATGCTCGAACTACTTTCCAACCCGGACACTTACATTGCCTTGCTTACCCTCACCTTTCTCGAAATTGTGCTGGGGGTAGACAATATCATTTTCATATCCATATTAGCCAACAAACTTCCTGAAGAGAAGCGGGCACGAACACGGAATACAGGTCTATTTCTGGCCTTGTTCTTCCGTATTGGATTGCTCTTTGGTATTACCTGGATCATTGGGTTTTCAGAACCTCTATTTGCCGTATTCGATCATGCTGTGAGCGGGCGGGATTTGATCCTACTTGCAGGTGGCCTCTTTCTGATTGCTAAGAGTACCAGTGAAATTCACCACAAAATGGAAGGCATTGAACACGAAAGCACGGAAAGTTCGGGCAAAGCGGTATCGGTGCCTTCGGTAATCCTTCAGGTAGTGGCCATGGATATCATATTTTCTTTTGACTCCATTCTGACAGCTGTTGGGCTTACTCAACAAATTGCCATTATGATTACTGCGGTGGTTATTGCTCTGATCATTATGATGACGTTCGCCGGAAAGATTGGCAACTTTATCAGCAAGCACCCGACGCTGGAGGTACTGGCCTTGTCCTTTTTGATCCTTATCGGTTTTATGCTGGTTCTGGATGCAGGTGGAGTTCATGTCCCCAAGGGATACATCTATTTTGCGGTATTCTTCTCCCTAATTGTTGAGGTGATGAATATGCAGATTCGAAAAAGAAGCCGGGAAAAGGTTGCCCTCAAGAGGAAGTGGAAAGATCCTAATAAGACTCAATAGAAAACTGAGCGCAGCTTTTAGAAGCGGTAGATTAAACCGGCACGAATACCCATGAAGTGGGTTGTCTGCTTGTTTAGAGTGGAATCGAATGAACGTAGGCCATAACGCAATTGAGGTTCCAATCTCAACTTAACTCCTGGAGATAGTTCGTAATCCAGATTTGCCCCCAAAAGTGCATTAACCTGTCCAATGGGAGAAACCACAGTTTTGTTCATGCTTCTCTCTTGATCGTGGCTATACAAATTCAACTTGTGGCGATTAACCAAATTGGCTGACAATCCAGTGGAGAAATAAAGCTTCCAATTGCCATTACCAAAGCCGTAACGAAGAATAAGAGGAATTTCCACAAAACTCTGAGAGAACTCGGTACGAACCGTATCGTCTCTTTGGGAGTATAATGTTTGAGTGCTTTTTCTGGGCGAATAAGAAGATGTTGGATCGCTGGAAGGATCACTACCTCCATTCACCTCTACCCACTCGGTATGGGTTATTTCATTACGAAATACGTTTTCCACCACCGTAGTTGAAACACCTGTCCAACGGTGGTAATGAATTCCTGTTTCCACTTCAAAATTTCGTCCCAGCTGCAAACCTCCTTGAACTCCAACGGCAAAGCCGGTAGTTGGCAAATAAGTAATCGAACGGGCTGAGGACTTGTCGAGGTTTTTATGAAAATGAAAACTCTCTTTCTGAACCAAACTGGCGTAGTGCGGATGATCCACCCAGGAATCAAAGGCAACACTTCCGCCCACAAACCACTGACTTCTTTTAGCCACTGGATCTGGGTAATCGGATTTCTCAAAAGGGTTGAAACCACTCAAGGAAGAGGTCAATCCACTTTGAGCAAAACCACTAAATGGCTTAGCGGGTAAAGAAGCTAACTCATTGGAAGAAGATTCAACCTCGGTCATCTCCGGCGACCAGTTGGTCCCTTGCTCAGAAGAAGAAGCTTGAGCAAGATATTGTTGAACGGCTCCTACCTGAGCCATCTGATCGGAAGAATATCTCTGCGGCTCTTGTGTCAGACCAGAAGCTTCTGATAAACTGGCAATGAGGTTGGAAGTATTTTCCTGATGGGCTCTTGAATAGCTTTCATCGAGCTGATGATCGGAAAGTGCTTGCTTGATTTTACCTTGAAGATTTCGGTGGTAATCCCGCATAAAATCCTTCCTTGCTTCCCAACTGCTTTTTCCATGGTAATCCAGGTAAAACAAAGAGACTGCAATCTGAACGGTAACCAGCCCAGCCGCCAAGGCCCAAAAGCCCCATTTGGAAGAATTTTTATGTATTGAATCTGAAGCCAAGAAAACCCCTGAAATAAAATGCTCCGCAAGATACGGCAGAAAGCTTATTTAGCCCTTGGCCACACCTTAAGGAATTGTAAATTTTAACCTATCAAAGATAAGGATAATAGTCCTTTGAGGTTCGACGTTCTTTCGACCGCTCCGATTCAGTTAACGGGAATATCTGCAGATTGTTTGACGTTTTTCATCAAGGTCATAATCTCCCTTTGAAGATCTTGCTGTTTATTCACGGCATACCAGCGGTGAATATCTTCCTTAACGTCTCCCGAATAAGCTTCCGGATTGGCCTTATAATCGATCATCAATTGCTGGGCATTGGCGGGTCTTGGACCCCACTCTGCCAATACATTTTCCAAATCCCCGTCGAACAAGATCAACTTAGGAATGGCGCGCCCACCATTGGTTAAAAACTGATCCATTAAATCGAGGTGCTCATCGCGGTAAATCATCTTAAATGGAATACCACCAAGCTCAGCCAACTGGTTAATCGTTGCAATATTTTGAGCGACATCTCCACACCACGCTTCGATGATCATTAGCCATTTATACTCGCCTTGCTGGGATTGAAAAAACGAAGTGGTCTCCTCATTGATTTTTGTAATGCGGTTCCATTTTTTCAAACGGCTGTAGTTAAGCTTCGTGAAGGCAGCTAAGGCCTCGTTTTGAACCGGTCCTGAAGTGGATTGTGTATCTACCCATCCCTTCATTTGTTCCAGGAAAGTGTTGTAATCAACACCCTGGTTCCATTTCTCAGCAAAAAAACTTTTCATAGTTCTCAATTAGGCTACAAAGTTCGCCTAGGTCTAACAAATGAAATGTCACTTTTGATGCAGAGGAGACATGATTTTTGTCAGGAAAACAACCTATTCCTGGTCCCGTGTAAAGACCCATTTATGGTCTTGAGAAAGCTCAGCATTGTATCCGTACCCCTCAAAATCGAATCCTTTAAGGTATTCAGGTTCATCGATTCGGTTTTGAATCAAGTACCTTGACATAAGTCCACGGGCTTTTTTGGCGAAGAAGGAAATGATCTTGAACTTCCCATTCTTCTTATCCATAAAGACAGGCTGGATAATGGTACCGTTGACTTTCTTGGGCTTAATGGATTTGAAATATTCGTCGGAAGCCAGGTTAATCAATACTGGAACCTCTTGTTCCTGAAGTAAGGCATTTACCTCATCTGTAATTCTCATTTTCCAGAATTCATAGAGGTTCTTTCCACGGGTAGTCCGTAAACCGGTTCCCATTTCAAGACGATAAGGTTGAATTCGGTCTAAGGGGCGCAATATTCCATAAAGGCCAGACAATATGCGTAAATGATCTTGGGCAAATTGATACTCTTCTTCGGAAAAATCCCAGGCACATAATCCCTGGTATACATCCCCTTGAAAAGCACTCACCGCCTGACGTGAATTGGCCTCCGTATTATCCATCGACCAAACTTGGTTTCGACCATAGTTCAACTCAGCCAAATTGCGACTGATATCCTGCATTTGCATCAATTTATTCACGCTCTTCTTCCGAAGCGACTGCATAACCCTTTCGGATTGGTCAATCAGAGCAGGCTCTGTGAATCCCACATTTGGGGCAGGTGATTCAAAGTCAAGTGATTTGGCCGGTGAGATTACTGTGATCATAAACTATTTTCCGTTTGTATTAATTAACAATCAAAGAAAAACATTTTCCCCTCCTACAACGTCTAATATTACAAAGACTGAATCAAAAACATTCGAGATATCATGAAAAAGAAAGTCAAACAAATAAAAGAGATAGCGAACAACATCAAGGTTCGCTTAGATCACCGAACTGTCATCACCTTAAAAGATATGGAGGCGCTGGCATTCTGGAAAGAGAAATACCCACAACTGGAAATTATCTCTGTATCCTAGATCTAAAGAGTAAGCACTGTAGTCAAGTGATGGGCCATTTGTAACGATCTCCATGCTGATCGGAACGAGTGGCCCTTTTTTGATTTCGATTCCCTCATTCGGACCCTCTCTTTCGGATATGCTATCCGAAAGTTCGAGCTGCGGATTTAAAACTGAGCTTGCGACCTCATGAACGAAGTGAGTAATCCGCAATCTCCCTACATTCGGATTTCAAATCCGAATGAATCCGTAAAAGTGAGCGCCAACATTCAGAATTCAAGTCCCAACCTTTCCATTCTGCCGCATCCAATACAACTTTAACGTAGCAGCCACGGTTAAGCTATCCCTTAATTCTCCGGAGAGCACTCGCTCGATCAATTCATCCACGTGTACCCTTATTACCTTTAAGTCTTCCGAATCTTCTGGGTTAGACTCGTGAAAGCTTAGTCCCTTGGCTATAAAAAGATAGGCCCTTTCTGAGGTGGCAGAATTACTCAAGTCCATTTGCAATATTTCTTCCCAGTGCTCAGCTACAATTCCCGTTTCTTCGCGCAATTCCCTTTTGGCCGATTCCAGCGGCGTTTGATCCATTGGCCCGCCACCTTCAGGAATCTCCCACGTATAGGCTTCATGCGGATATCGATATTGTCCAACCAACCAGGTGTAGCCCTCATCGTCAATCGGGATCACCCCAATTGCCAGGTTCTTAAAGTCCACTACTCCATAGATTCCAGGGGTACCTCCAGGGTGAATTACCTGGTGCTCTCGGACCCTAATCCAGGGGTTGTCATAAATTTCTTCGGTAGATAATGTTTGCCAAGGGTTAGAATAAGTCGGCAATTTCTCCATGTCTGTGTAATTTTGCGCCATGCAATTTTCGGTGGGCGATAAAGTTAAAGTAATCGATGAGGCCGTTTCGGGTATTGTAACCCGATTGGGCAAAAAAAAGATTTACATCGATTCCGATGGTTTCGAATTTGAATATTCGCCCGCCAAACTGGTGGTTGTTACACAATCTGATCGACAACTATTAGAAGATTACCTGGCCCATACCGATGGACGGATTTCAACCAAACTTGATGACATTAAGCTGCCCAAGCCGATAAGCCGCGAGGAACGGATTGAAGAATTAGGATCGGTTAGCGGTCGGCGCAATTCCAAAGGCATTCTTGAATTTGATCTACACATTCATGATCTGCTGGTGTCTCACAGCCACATGATGCCCGGCGAAATGCTCCAATATCAACTTGACTACACCGTCAATTGCCTCGAAGAATCCATCCGAAAACGAGAACCTCGTATTGTCTTTATCCATGGTGTGGGTAAAGGGGTGCTAAAAACCGAAGTACATAAAATCATCCAAAGCTACGAACTACCCTATCACGACGCTTCGAGGAAGGAATACGGAACCGGAGCCACTGAAGTGGAGCTCTTAGCTGGTAGATAAAACTAACTACTATGAGAATTCCTTTACTTATCATCACCCTTTTATGCGGGAACCTGCTTTCCGCACAAGACACCCTAAGTTTAGAATTAGACAATCCTGCTCCTCGAGTAGGAGACAAGGTAGAAATGTCTTTTCCGCTTGATTTTTTAACCGATGAAATAAAAGGCCAGCTAGGGGAACAAATAGAAATGACTCACCGCTCTTCCGCTTATGGAAGTCAAAGCGATGATTTTACCCAGGTCGTAAAATTCCCTGAAGAAGGCACCTACACGGTAGGCCCATTCCATTTCGAATTTAATGGCAAAACATGGATTACCGATTCGATTACATTGAACGTAGCCGAAAAACTCCCATTTGAAGAAGGTGTTTGGATCCGATTGATTGAAGATCAAGAAGGGAATAAATTTATCATCGTTGAGCAACTGATCCAGAACAAATCGGATTTTTCGGCAAGCAAGAATCAATTTTCATATACCATGGGTGGGGTTATGGATGAGAACACCCAATTTGTTGAGATCGATGAAATTTCTGAGGAGGGAATATCGATTGACTTTACCCAATCGAGAAGTAATACCCGAAGAGAAAAGGAAGACGACATTTTTGCACCTGGTTTATCCTATTCTTTCAAGAAATACAAAATCAAATTCAGTGACGATTTTGAAGGAACCTTTGTGCTTCAGAAAAAGCATCTAAAAAATGGCCCCAAGAAATTCAAGTTCTCTGATATTTCGATTTCGAGGTAGATCGCCCCTTTTCGACTCCAACTTCTAACGGTCATGGCAGACACAACATCACAGTTTCAAAATTGGATTGCATACCTTCAGGAAAACGACTGGGTGCAACAGAATCCAATGAGTTATGCGAAAGATGGAATTGAGCTCTTTTTTGACCAATCAAATTACATTGAGATTTATCCTGAGAACGACAGCACCCACCGCCTTGATGAAATGAGGATTCATTCCCAAAAAGACTTAGAAGCACTTTTGGATCGAATCAACAACGGAATGTATAGCAATAAGGACAACGTTCCTTCAGAGTAGCTATCTCAATCTATCCCCTATCGCAGTCTTCTAAGCGCATTTCCATATCTTGGCTGCCCGAGAAAAAGAACAGCAACGGGTAATAGAACATCGGTTAAACAAACACGATTTTAAAGAAGACAAATGCTTTTCAACTCCATTGATTTTGCGATTTTTTTGCCGATTGTCTTCGCCCTATATTGGTTCGCAACCCAGAAAAACCTTAGGCTTCAAAACCTACTCATCGTTGCAGCCAGCTACGTATTCTATGGTTGGTGGGATTGGCGGTTTCTTTCACTCATCATTTTCAGCACCATCGTGGACTACACGATTGGGATAAAGCTAAAAGAGGAAGAAAACCAGACCAAAAGGAAAGCCTTATTATGGACCAGTATTTTGGTTAATCTGGGGTTCCTGGGATTCTTTAAGTACTACAACTTTTTCCAGGACAATTTCATTTCCGCCTTTTCCTTCTTCGGAAGCGAAATAAAGCCGAACTCGCTAAACATCATTTTACCGGTGGGAATTAGCTTCTATACCTTTCAAACCCTGAGCTACACCATCGACGTTTACAAACGTAAGCTTGAGCCTACCAAAGACTTTATTGCCTTTTCCGCCTTTGTCAGCTTCTTCCCTCAGTTGGTAGCAGGCCCCATTGAAAGAGCAACCAACTTACTCCCTCAGTTCTACGCCAAGCGAACTTTTGATTATTCAAAAGCCGTAGATGGTATGCGGCAAATACTTTGGGGATTGTTCAAGAAAGTGGTCATCGCCGATAGTTGTGCCGAATATGCCAACCTTATCTTTAACAACTCCACCGACTATTCGGGAAGTACCTTGGCGCTCGGAGCATTCCTCTTTGCATTCCAGATCTATGGCGATTTCTCGGGCTACTCCGACATTGCGATCGGCACCTCCCGACTCTTTGGTTTTAACCTGATGAGGAATTTTGCCTTCCCGTATTTTGCCCGGGATATTGCCGAATTCTGGAGACGCTGGCACATCTCCCTGTCTACCTGGTTTCGCGACTACCTGTACATTCCATTGGGTGGAAGTCGAGGTGGAACGATGATGCAAGTGCGCAACACCTTTATCATCTTTATTGTAAGCGGCTTTTGGCATGGTGCTAACTGGACATTTATAGCCTGGGGAACATTAAACGCTATTTACTTTTTACCGCTGTTGCTTACCAAAAACAACCGTAACCATATTGAAATTGTAGCCCAGGGAAGACTGCTTCCTTCCCTTCGAGATTTGGCCTTTATGCTCATCACTTTTGGGTTAACCGTTTTTGCCTGGATATTCTTCAGAGCTGAAAACATGGGCCATGCATTTCAGTACATTCAGGATTTGATTCTGGGCTTGACCGATAAAGAAGCCTACCTGCAAACCTTGGATCTGGTTGTTTCAAAAATTCGTTATGCATTCCCGCTTATGATGATGGGATTTATTCTCATCGAATGGCTGGGACGAGACGGCCAATATGCAATAGAAAACATGACCAAGAAGTGGAAAATTCCCTTTCGATATGCCTTTTATTATGGGATACTCCTTGCGGTCTTTTGGTTTGGCGGTAAAGAACAAGAATTCATTTATTTTCAATTCTAAAGGATGAAGAGGTTTATCTACAAATCGGTCGTTTTCTTATTGATTCCCTCCATCTACTTTGTAATCATTGGATCAATCAACCGTTACATCGGAAAGGACCAAAAGGTGGATTTGCAAGGGGCTAGTACCCTCATTGCAGGCGACTCCCACCCGATGTCTTCCCTCAATCCAGATTTGCTTTACAATACCAAAAGTGTTTGTCAATCCGCCGAACCCTATATCATCAGCTACTGGAAAGTCAAAGAAATCCTTGAATCCAACCCAGTCGATACCTTGATTTTGGGCTTTGCACCGCACAATATTTCGGCATTCAACGATTTTAAATTTTCTGATCGGCAGTGGTCGTCTCAAATGTTTCATCGGAGCTACTACCTTAACGATTACAAAAACATCAGCGAGGTGGTTGACGTGGACCTTTATGAATACTACAAGATTCTAATGCGACACACTTGCCTATATCCCAAGATGAATCACATCAACTACGTGGGCAAGTTTTCCTCCCTTAGAATTTCCGATGTGGAGAGTTATGAATCCGCCATTAAGCGTCATTATTATTACCGATCCGAGCGCTTGGGTGTATCTGAGGTGGCCATTTCTTATTTGGACTCTATCATTGATTACTGCCAACGCAATCAAACTGAAATTATATTAACCAGTAATCCGGTTCACCACAGCTATTACGAAAACATTCCTCCAGCCATTCTTTCAAGGTACAATCAGTTATCCGAAAAGTATTCGAACGATGGACTCTTTGTTTTTAACTTAACATCGAGTAGTTATCCTGATTCCTTGTTTACCAATGTGGACCATTTGAATTTTTTTGGAGCCACCCGCTTTTCGAAAGAGTTTAGGCAAGCCAAAGCCAATAGAGCTTCCGAGTAAGTCAAGCCATCCTACCTACCTAAAGCCTTTAATTTTTTTTTCAGTTTTTTTTCGGGACTGTATCAAATGATACCGTTATGAGCTCTTGACCCGGCTCAACTTTGCTGCATAATTTATTACAAACCAAAGAAGTAAAGGTTATGCAAAACTCAGTTCTATTAATTACCTCAGCCCAAGTAGATCTGCTGGCTGAAAACGGAAAAGCCTGGGGCTCTACAGAAAGCTCAGAGAAGCAAAACTCCATGAGAAGAAACCTCACAACGCTGCTTAGAGAGGCCAGAAATCGAAGCATCCCCATCATCCACTCTCCGGTCGCTTTCGACTATGAAATGATGCAGGGATACGAACCCCTGAATGCGATTCAAAACGTGATTGTACAAAATCAATTGCTGGCCATGAATACGCCTGGAATCGAATTTATCCCAGAAGCCCGCCCAGAAAGTGGAGAGACGGTTCTTCCTTATCGTCAGGGGTTCTCTTCCTTTTGGGCCAAGTCTATTCAAGAGCACTTGGAGAGAATGGGTACCGACACCCTATTCATCGCCGGTATGCTGGCTGAGGGATGTGTAGAATCACATGCCCGGGACGCTGCCGAAAATGGTTACAAGACCATCGTGATATCGGATGCTATTGGCTCCACCAGCCTCGATCTGTTAGAAGCATCCTACAAAACACTTGCCCTTCATACGGCATCCATCATCCCAACAGAAGAATTCTAAAACAAAGATTAATACCCCATAAATCGAAAAGAAATGAAAAATTCAATTTTAGTACTCGCCCTCCTATTCATGGCTAACCTCATGTTTGGTCAGTCTTCCGATAACACCCACGGCAAAAGCGTCCTCCTCATCACCTCCGCTCAGGTAGACCTGCTTTCTGAAAGCGGGAAAGCCTGGGGATTCACGCAAGAATCTGTCGAAAAAAATCAAATGAGAAAAAACCTCCTTAAGGTGATCAAAGAAGCCCGTAAGCGAAACATTCCCATCATTCACTCTCCGGTAGGATTTGACTACGAGCTGATGAAAGGATTTGAACCGCTGAATGCCATTCAAGGTGTAATCGTTCAAAACCAATTGTTGGCCGTCAATACCCCTGGAGTAGATTTCATTCCTGAGGCACAACCTAAAAGCGGTGATATTGTACTTCCCTTTCGTCAAGGATTTTCCTCCTTTTGGGCCAAGTCCATTCAAGCACACCTGAAAAAGATGGGTATTGAAACCATTTATGTAGTGGGAATGCTCGCAGAAGGTTGCGTAGAATCTCATGCACGCGATGCCGCTGAAAACGGATACAAAACTGTGGTCATTTCAGATGCCATTGGATCCACAAGTATGGAGCTTTATGAAGCCTCTCTGAAAACATTGGCTCTTCACACCGCCGGAATCATCACGACAAAGGAATTTTTGAACGGTAAGTAAATTCCCCATCCCGTAAAGAGGCTGTCCGTTGGATCGTCTCATATGCCTCCAAGGATCTAGCATAAGTTAGCATTCTTGGAGGTTTTGTTTTTTTATCTTGTATGAAGACTATAACCTAATATTTCCATTGGCTTTCATAGCTGATGAAACGAAGATGAAAGAAAGATCTTTTGGAGTAATCCCTGAAATTGAAGAGGGAAAAACTTTTAAAAATAGACTTGAATTATCCAAATCAAAAGTACATCGACCGATTCAAGCTGGAATTAGCGGATCCCAAAATCAAGGTGCCGACTCCATTGTACTATCAGGCGGTTACGAAGATGATGAAGATCATGGAGATTTAATCATTTATACCGGGCATGGAGGGAGAGATCTTGCCACTGGAAAACAATCATCGGATCAAGAGTTGATTCGACAAAATTTGGCTTTGGTAAAAAATTGTCAACAAGGGTTACCTGTTCGGGTAATTAGAGGAAGTAATCATAACTCCATATTTTCACCTAAAATCGGATATAGATATGATGGGTTGTACAGAGTAGAAGACTACTGGCATGAAATCGGACAAAGTGGTTACAAAATTTGGAGGTATCGTCTTAGCAAAATTACAAATGAATCAAATGGACTAAATATTCCTGGAGATGCTCCTATTTCTGCCAATGAAAATGATGAAAACGATTATGGTCGAAGCAAACGAGCGGAGGTCTTAATTCAGAGAATTATTAGAGATACTAGGTTATCCAAAAGGATAAAAGAATTGTACAATAATCGTTGTCAAGTATGCGGAGTATCTATCAGAACGAACTCAGGATTGTATTCAGAGGCAGCTCACATTAAACCTTTGGGTGCTCCGCATAATGGGCCAGATATCATAGAAAACATCCTATGTCTTTGCCCTAATCATCATGCAAGTTTTGATTTTGGAGGCTTTTCTATAAATGACAATTTCGATCTAATTGGGGAGACTGGGGCACTAATTGTGAACCCAAATCACAAAATTGAAAAAGAGTTTTTGAAATACCATCGAGACCATTTCTTCAGAGAATACTAATTCAAAACCTCAACAGAGGCGCTTCCAAATCTTAGAATAAAAAAATGGAAACAGTGAAAAGTTTAAATGCTACCAACCCGAAGAAGATTGGACTTTTCTCCACCCAAGAAATCAAATCCGCCTACCAAGCCGTATTCCGCAACTCCACAGAGGAACCTGGTTTTTATTATTGGGATCTCGGAGATCAAATCGACTCGCGAACTTTTCGGCAATACATGGTGGAACTTAAAAATGGGCTCGCTCAACTTTGTGAAAGTCAGCTGCAAAAGCGGCTAAACTACCAGAGCATGGGGCGGTTTAACCACCAACATACCAGTCGATACCACCGCGACAATGGTGATACCTTTTCTTTTCTCATGCTGGGCTATGAACCTACTCCGGTAGACAGTCGTGCATTTATTACCGATTACACGAAATACCTGGAAAAGGAGAATCTTTCCCTGATCGATTTTTTTGGTGGAGATCAAGAAGCCAACCTCGTGCTAAATCAGGAGATGCTCGATCCCTACACCACCGAGATGAATCCATTTCACAAGGACCATTATCGACTTCTACTGCTCAACAACAGCAAATCCTACGATGCGCCTTCTCACGGCGTTTTTCACAGTGCTGAAATTCCACATAAAATGGAAGAAAAAGATCGGGTGCTTAATTACCTGATGCTGCATTTGTGCGACTGGGAAACGAAAGAACATTATGATGAACAGGCCGTTCACGACTTTATATACAATGACAAGGTTGATCGATGAGGAAATCCATATTTCGTTGGTCAATCCTTTGTAATAACCATTGTACTTTTATCCCATGCGAATAAACGGACACGGACATATACTTCCAGAGCCTTCTCAGATCCCCAAATTCATGCGGGACAAGAAGCTGTTTTGGATTGATGAGGACAAAAAATTCATGCGACAAGGTGATTGGTCACGGCCGATTACGGATCCGAGTTTTTTCCTGAAGGAAAAACTGGAATGGATGGATCAGTTTAACATCGATCATGGAGTAATGCTCTGTCTTTCGCAATTGTACTGCAACGGTTGGGAGGAACAAGACTGCGCCGATGGAATTCGCTTCCAGAACGATTACAATGCTTCGGTTCAAGCTGATTACCCAGACAAGTTTACTTGTGGGTTTGTGGTTCAGCCTTTGTACATGGATCAAGCTCTAAAGGAGATCGACCGGTGTGTGAACGAACTAGGGTTAAAAATGCTCTGTTTACCTACGCATTTCTTAAACGCTGAGGGAGAATGGCTCTCCGTAGCTGAGGCAGATGTAGACCCGATTTATGAATTGGCCAACGAACACAACCTGGCCATTCAAATTCACCCCTACGATGGGGAGAAAATGATTGCCCTGAAAAACAAATACTGGCGATTCCACCTGGTTTGGATGATGGCTCAATGTGGAGATACGCTCCACCTCTACACCTTGCGTGATTTGCCTAATCGCTTTCCGAATGTTCGTACCAGCTTCGCTCATGGTGGTATGTTGGGTATCGCTAACTACGGAAGAAGAATCCAAGGATTTGACGGTCGTCCGGATATCTTCAAGGATATGGAAGATCCCAGAAAATCATTGGGGCATAAAAACCTTTTTTACGACACGCTGGTACACGATTCTTATACCCTGGAACTTTTGAAAAAACGAGTAGGAAGTAGCCAGATTATTGTTGGTTTGGACGATCCTTACCCGCTGGGAGAAATGGAAGGTGTGGGAACTTCTTACCCAGGTCGTGTAGTGGACTATGCAGTAGAAATTGGCATTCTCACTGATCAGGAACGAAAAGACATGTGGTACAAAAATGTGCAGGATTGGCTGGGGATAGAAATACCGAGTTCTTGACCAAAATCTTAGACACAGTTAAGAACAAGTAGAGATGGCAAAACCAATGAAACCTACACTCCTTCTTCTAATATTGTTCCTATTCTCATCTTGTGATGGACCGAAATTACCATCTATCGATGTTAAATCGCTTAGGACGGACCAAGACAGGATAATTGCACGAGGCTTTCAGTTTATCCAAAGCTTAAAAGGGATTTCCTACCCCTGGAAGATGACACTGTTAAATTAGGAAGTCCGATCTACTCTTCAAATCCATGCGGCCTTTTCCAACTTGATACCATGGATAAGAACTCCTTGCTTTTTTTCAATGATGTCTCTTATTCGGAAAATAAACTGGCCTTTTACCTTCCAAATACGGATCACGAATCCCTGCTTGATCAAGTGAACACTCCGAACAATAGAACCTGGAATGCGGTGGATTTTGGAGGAGACCTGTTCTTTGAGGATATCCAAATCATAGACTCTAACCTATGTGGCCCACAAGGATGGTTTGATGCTCAAAAATCAAGAGAAAGGATCAAGGGGTCGGATCATTTTTTAGTTTTTGCCAGCCCTCCGATCTTATCGAATGGTTTTGATTATGCCTTAATGGGTTTTTCCGCAATTGACGAAGATTACCGGATTGATTACTTGGTTAGCTTCAAGTTAGAAGAAAGTAATTGGAAAGTTTATCAGGTTCTTACCGGATTCTACCAATGGATTTCCATTGAACAAACCCAGTCAACCGATACAAGTGGTACCAAAGCTTGGCAGCAGCAGGAGATATCCCAGAAAATCATGGGGCATTTCGTTCAGGAGTTTTAAATTCATGATTTAGTTCAATATGGCGCTATAAAGAGGTTTGAATCTATAGGCTCGGCCAAGTGGATTCCCAATAAACGAATTCGATAGAAATGCTAACCGTAAACAAATCCTCCTTTCACACCCTTCTACAACTAATGAATGGAGCAGTCCTTTTGGGGTTGGTTTACTTGCATTTGGATTCGGAAGGCGGAGGATGGATTATCCCTACCTTTATGACCGTGGCAGTTATTTTTGGCATTTATGCCATCTTGTATTATCAGCTAAAACCATTCCTTATCCTAAATTCAGATTTTCTCATCATAAGACGTCCACTCAGAAACTTAAAATTTGAGCTTTCAGAAATCCAGAATTTTGAAATAAATCGTAGGTATATCGTTTTGGTGACGGCGAAAAAAAGAAAGAAAATCTGGACTCAATCCTGTGACCAAAAGGAGTTAGAAGATTTCTTAGCCAAGCTCTCCATTCTCCTAGAAGAAAAAGGTTAGTTTCATACCTTTAGCTCCAACCACTATGAAATTCAAGGCCCGACTTCTAATCTGGAGACAGTGGATACTCTTCCCAATATTAGGCACAGTGCTCGCTGTTTTGCCTTTACGACTTATTCAGAATTTGCTCGATATTCAACCGCCATTATACTGGAATATTCTCATCATGCTTGGTTTGTTTATCGGCCTATGCGCTTTTTTCTACTTCCACAATCGCGATGTCAAATATGTAGACTTGTTAGACAATCGAATCGAGGTGACCTATTTCAACTCCTATAAAGCCAATAATGATAGTTTGTATCATTCAGAAATCAATAGGATTAAAATCTATCCCAGTCGTAGTTTTAATACCTCGCACCTTTATCAAATTGATGGTATATCAGGGCAAAATCTCCAATTCGACTCACATTTTGTTCCAGTAGAAATCCTAAAAAAGTACGCCAAAAATCACCACCTGAACATCGAAATAATACCCAATCATGATTTTGGATGAATTAAACTCTAATGTTGATGTTAGAGCTTCAAGGAAATAGATGCATAGAAATTCAGAGGGTCCGCAGGAATGATTCCAGGACCAGGGTATCCTTCTGCTCTTCGGGTAAAGTAAACGTTGTCGGTTAGGTTGTTGAGTCCAGCGCCGAAGCTGAGTTTTTTCCAGGTGTATTTGGCTGAGAGGTCCATGACGTAATACGCTGGCACTTCACCCACCACAGCGGTAACTACTTTTTCGGTATTGGTGGCATCGGTGTATTGTTTGCTGGTATAGCTTAGCTGGTAAGACAACTGGAAGGTTTTCCATTTTCCGGTCAATCCGGTTCGCATGATCACGTTAGGTACATGCTCCACTTTTTTGTCCCTAAAGGCAGACTCTTCGGAGTCCACATAGCGGGCGTCCTGAACGGTGGTATTGATAAACCAGCTCAACCCCCAATCGGATTTCTTGTTCTTCTGCCGTAACAAACGCAGCAATTCGGCTTCCACAAAAACCTCAGCGCCGTAGTTACGAGACCTGGCAATATTGGTTCTTAATCGATACAAACGAAGTGTGCTCTCATCGACCATGAGAACGGAACCAATTCGATTGTCGTAATTGATGTAGAATACACTCACATCGTATACCACCTTATCCTGAACGGAACTTCGGATACCAAGGTCAACGGAAAACCCTTTCTCATCGCTTAGGTTCGGATCCACTTGCAGGTTCGGGTTATTCACCCGCATGTCATTGAAGTTTACAGCTCGGTAGTTCTGAGAGATGTTGGCATAAATATCGGTGTTGGCGTTGGGTTTGTACGAAGTACCGATACCTCCAATAATGAAGGAGCGGTCAAAATGCTGTGCGTCCTGAATGTTGGTGTCTACAAGGATGGTTCCAGCCAAGTCATACGTTCTTAGCTTGTAATAGCCATCGGCTTCGGTGATGATGTTTTCGAAGCGCAGTCCTGGAGTAATGCTCCATTTGGGAGAAATCTGGAAAATGTTTTCGGCAAAGAAGGATAGGTTTTGGCTGGGGAAGGTGTAATCGCTGTGCTCCAAATCACCAGGGTTGTTGAAATCGAAGTTGGCATCGGAACCATCAGAACCCAAGCCTTGTTTTCTACTTGTATTCCCCGGTAATAGCGCATTCCTACCAGCAAGTTGGAGGAGTTACCTAAGAATTTGTAGGTATGTACCACCCGAGTCTCATTCCCAAAATTGCGGTAACGGTCGGAGAGTAAATCTCTTGGTCCACCTGGATCGGGGCGATTGATAAACCCAAGAATTCCCAATGCTTCCCGAGAGGCTATCAATCCAAAGTTTCGCATCTCCATTCTCCATTTGTGGCTAAATCGATACTCTACGATCAAGGCCATCAGATTCCAGTTTACCCGAAACCAGTTTCTCGCTCTCACTGATTGAGAAGGATCGTCGTAGAACATGTCATCCGTTAATCCACCAGGTTGTTGCGCCAGGTATTGCATTCCGGTATACTCGGCTTTCAGGGTCAATTTCTTCCCGAATTGCTGAACAATTTTAGCGTGGCCGGTAAAGGATTCGAACTGAGAATTGGGTCTCCAACTTTCTCCTCTTTTGTAATTAACAAAGGCATAGTAGCCCGTATTTTTTACCGTTCCACCCACGGAGTTAAAGGAGTTGAACAAACCAAAAGATCCAATGGATTGACTGCTCACCAGACTAAACTTCTTGGAAGGATCCGGACCGCGAAGTTTAAAGTTGATCATTCCGCCAAACTGCGTTCCGTATTGCAAACTGGCCGCTCCACGAACTACATCAATTTGCTCGATGGCTTCAGAGGGTGGGGTGTAATAACTCTCTGGATAACCCAGCGCATCAGCGGCAATGTCGTAACCGTTTTGACGGGTATTAAAATTAGACGTTCGATTGGGACTCAATCCGCGACCACCAATGTCTAACTGAAGTCCGGCCCGATCGCTCTCCCAGATGTTCAATCCGGCTACTCGAGAAAAAATTTGGCGGCTGTTGTTGGTGGCCATGTTGGCCGGAGTTTGATCCAATACAACTACCTCATTCTTCTTACCGGCGAATATATCAACCCCTTCAATCGACCGGCGGTGCATCAGTCCAAATCCAGTAGCATTTTCAGCGATCACGCTAAACTCTTCCAATTCCTCTGAAATGCTGTCCAGCTCAAAGTTGAGGGTATTCTTTCCCTCTACCAAGGTAATTTCTTGCTCGGTACTTTTGATTCCGAGTGTAAATGCGATAACCGTATATGTACCCGTTGGAATTCCTTTTATACTGTACTTCCCTTCCCCATCGGTTTGGGTTTTATAGGGCGTGTACTTGAGAATGATTTCGGTTTGCTCGGAGGTATTTCCGTTGGCTTTCCAGGTCACCTTTCCACTCAATGATGCTTTTTGACCCATGGCCGGCTGAACCAGCATAAGTCCGAACCAAATACACCCTATGACACTCCAGAACTTACTCATTGTTCAAAGGGTTTAATCCATTGTTTATTGGTCCAGGTATCACTCAATTCCGCGAGGTTGACATTGGAATCAATGAAAGGTCTGCTCCCACTTCCGTTAAGCGTAACATAAGACTCAGCAAATATGGCCGCATCAGGATAACCTTTTTCATCCAAATCCTTTTTAATGATCTGAGCAAACTGCAACATCATATCGGGCTGGGTTGACATCATCTTTTCCTGATTAGGAGTCAGGTAATCGCTGTTTCGAATTTCGATTCGTCTATCCGATCCCGGTAATTGGGCGTAGAAAAAAGTACTCCCGGCCTTTTCAATAAGCATGACTCGCCAACCAAAACGAAATCCTTGTTCGTGCCAAAACAGATCACCTGGATAGGCCAAATAACGAAAGGGAAAGGCCCATTGAATGAAGAAATGCAATACTAAGACCGCTGTAATCCATCGAGCTTGAATTCCACGAGACAAGGAATTACCGTCAATTTCAGGATAGCGTACCCATTCTTTCAGTTTTCCCAAAAGGCGCTCATGAAAATCAGCTGAGAAAAAGACCAGGGTAGCCAAAATCATGATGTAAGGAAACATGCCAATCTGAAACAACCAACCGGTGATCACGTGAAAGGAAACCACTGCTCCATAGGCCAGCCAGCGAAAACGCTTGGCCATTAGAAAAAAGGGAATGAACAAGTCGTAAATCGCACCGAACCAGGAAAAAGCAAAAGCTACCCAGGTTTTCTGTAACAAAGCTCCTACCACTGGAATGGTTCCATGAGCCGGCAACCACAGTTTGAGTGGCATAGCCCGAAACAACCAATCGTAGTTAAGTTTGGCAATTCCAGCAAAAAAGTAAACTGTCCCCAATTGCAAACGGATGGCTCCAATGGTCCAGGCAGCCGTAGTATTCCGATTGAGCGATGGCTTTCTCCAAACATCGATTGAAAAATGACGATGGGCCGGCAACAGGATCATCAATAAGGAAACAATACTGATGAAATAGTAGTGATTGAGGTAATTGCTTTTATCAATCAACTCAATGTAGGTAAAACCTAAAAAGAACAAGGTAGCCGACCAGCGGTAAAAGAGACCTAATGCGATTCCTATAGCAGCGAGCATTACGCCAAAAAACAGGAAGTACATACCCATTTCACCAAAGGGTTTCACCCAGTCAAATCCATAGTAGGTAAAGAAGTGCTTGGGCGCAACGTACAAATCGTATATCCACCCTTTTAACCAAAAACGAAGTAAACTCACAAACATCATCAACCCAAACACAATCCGGAAGGTAACCAGAGGTGCGATAGACACTTCACGTGCCGCCGCTTGGTGCAGGGTATGGAATGTTTGTTTAATCACCGTCGTTGTCCTGGTAAGTAATAAGTACTCCTAAACTTGAGGGCATATCCGCCTTTAGGAGAATCACCAATTTTTGAAACTCCTTGAACAATTCAGAGACCTTATCGGAGTCTTGAACCACCGCTTCTTTCATAGTTCCAGGAACGGCATCAATAGCGCTGTAACAAGAAGCAATTTGACTTTTGATGGCGGCATCCAAGGCCTGATCGCCATGTTTTGCACCGAGGCTATTCAAGGCGTCGTCAAGACCCATTCCATTGCTACCATCTTGTTTGGTACCCAAATAGATATTTTCAAGTCCTTTTAGATTAGCTCGAATGAATTCTTTAGAAACATCGCCCTTATAAGCTGCTTCAACATGCCCGGGCAAGGGATCTCCGCTAAAGGATCTTTCTCCATTAGGAATACCCACCTTTCCATCACGTAAAAAACGCTCCAGATGCATGTTAACCGAATTGATCATGATACCCAGTGAGCTTCCCACGTTACTGCCGGTAGCCGACTTAAATTCTGCCACGTGGTTTCCTGATCCTGAATTCCATTCCTGGTAAACAGTTTGTGCCAATTGATCTACTTCAGCAACCAAAGCTTTAAGGTAATCTCCCCGCTTTGAATCTGCCTTAAACTCCTGTACCACTTCTGCTGCAGTAGCATGGTGTAGCAAATAATCGATGGCTGCATATCCCTTTTCATCTAAGCGAGATGCTCCTGACAAATCAAGGTTACCATTTTGAATGTTCTTCTCAATCTGAGTGGTGTCGCAAGGATAAATATTGGTATTGGCCCGAATTACATGATCCGAACCTGGTCCAAATTCAAAAAGTGATACACTCTGCCATGTCTTCTGAGAAGTCTTCCATTTGTCAGAAAAAGCCTGCAAAGAAGATTCAGTAGGATCACTGATAAAAGCATCGGCAAAACTCTTCTGATCAGAAGTGGCCTGGGTATAAGCAAAATAACCGGGTACGATTATTTCATCGCCCCAGTTATTCAATAAACTTTGCTGATCGTAAGATGCCGAGTCCGGTTGTGTCGGTTCCGGATCCGGATCTTTCTTACATCCGGCCAGCAAAATCGCTGCAAATAGAAAAAGTAAAAATCCTTTGTTCACTACAAGTTTGCTTTGTGAGAAGCCAAGTCCTGAATGGCACCTAACTGGTCAATTGCCCAGTCGATGTCAGCCGTTTTAACCTCGTAATTGTTGTCACCTAACTTAGCAAGAATGGCATCCAACTGAGCACCAGACAATGAAGGCTCGTATCCAAAACGAAGGTCATTGATAAAGGCTCTTGCTTCAGAAAGAGTGTGATTTCTTAATGCGTCATCAGCAAAATCAGCTTTTGCCGAATTCAAGTAATGAATTGCAGTACCGGCACATACACGCTCCAATTGCTTGCGAATTTCAGCGATAGCCTCGTCACGAGCGGTGTAATCTTTGTTGATGATTGCGGTACGTCCTTTCAAGTAAGCGGTCATGATAGCCGAGTTGGTTCCCAACAAACCGTCACGAGAATTACTGTACTTACCCCAGAAACGATCTGTTCCGTTAGCCGGGAAATCAGGAGCTGAAGTGAAGTACCCGAAGGCCTCATCCCAGTGGTGCTCCATTTTGGTATAGTTCTTACCGTCTACCAAACTTTCGTTGTCAACGTCCATCTTACCAGAACCTAAGTATACGTTGGTAATTTGGTGATAGAATACAGCGCCCATCAATCCTTTTTCGATCAACTGAGTATACTCCATTCCTTTAGCGTCCATCAAATACGCTTTAGTACCAGACTGAACTACTCCAATCTTTCCATTGGCACCGTCATACTGTCCGGTAACTGTACTATCACTTCCAGCAGCGGCAGCGTTCATCAACCCTTCGAAATAGGCTTGAATAGAAGCATCACCACCAGCTGTTTTATTTTTCAATTGCTTAGAAGACTCATTCAAATCAGCTGTTGACCAAGGTGAGTTTTCATTAGCGTACATATTTAAAAGCTTGGTAGCATCTAAAGAAGTACCTGGAGTGTTAGCGGATTTCAAATAAGAGGTCATCTCGCTCAACATATCCAATCGGTTGGTCTGACCACTGTAGCTTACACTGGTTTCGTTGTTACGCGTAAATACGTATGTGCTTGGCTGAGTATATTTCGAATCAACCGTGGCAGCTATACAACTTCCATCATCTTCCTTGGCATCACTATCGTAATTAGTTGCTGTTGGGTCAGTACACCCTTCTTTCTTACAACTTGAGAAAGCTGCAACCATCGCCAATCCTACTACTAAAAATCTGACTTTTGTCATGTTTATGTTTATTTAGACTTATTTTAAATAACAAGGCAAATGTAGCAGGCGAGGTTGGTCACTACAATACCTACTCATAGGTATTTTGACCTCGTCTCATTTTAAAGTTAAATCTAATAGCGTAGTAATTCGTCTATAGTCTCTTGGAGTCTTTCGGATGCCAGGAAGTCTTTTTCCAACGCCGCAGCAAAAGGAATAGGAGTATCCAGAGAAGCTACCCGTCTTATAGGAGCGTCGAGTGATTCGAAACAATCTTCATTGATTCGAGCGGCAATTTCAGCACCAATGCCACCGGTCAAATTGTCTTCGTGCAATACGAGAACTTTTCCGGTTTTCTCCACCGATGCATATAAGGTATCCCAATCGATGGGTGATAGAGATCTCAGGTTTATGATCTCAATTGAATGATCTGAAAATGATTTAGCTGTTTCCAAAGCCCAATGCACACCCATACCATAGGTAATAATGGTAAGATCGTCACCTTCTTGCTGCACTTTGGCTTTGTCCAGTGGCAAGGTGTAGTATCCTTCACTCACCTCTTCAGACAAACTGCGGTAAAGTGCTTTGTGTTCAAAGAACATCACAGGATTCGGCTCAGCTAAGGCGGCCAACAACATTCCTTTGGCCTCTTCAGGAAAAGCGGGATAAACAATTTTCAATCCAGGCACATGGAAAAACCAGGCTTCGTTGCTCTGTGAGTGAAATGGTCCTGCACCAACACCAGCTCCGGTAGGCATACGTACAACTACGTCAGCATTTTGCCCCCATCTCCAGTGAATCTTGGCCAGGTTGTTTACGATTTGATTGAACCCACAGGTTACGAAATCCGCAAACTGCATTTCCATCATGGCTTTCTTCCCTTTGATGGAAAGTCCCAAGGCGGCACCAACAATGGCAGATTCACATAAGGGTGTATTTCTTACCCGATCGGCGCCAAATTGATCGACAAACCCTTCGGTTACTTTAAACACACCGCCGTACTCCCCAATGTCTTGTCCCATAAGAACCAACTCGGGGTGCTTTTTCATCCCTTCGTTCAATCCAGAAGAAATGGCGTCGATGAAGCGCATCTCTTTTTTCGGGCCTTGAGCTTCAACAAGCTGTGGCTCATGAGCAGCAAACAAGTCACTCACTTCTTTATCGGCGTCTGCTTCTATAGTTTCCTCCTGGGCTGCCTCTTCAACGGCTTTGTTGATGGCCAATTTATTCTTGAGTCGGAAGTGCTCCACATCAGCTTCGGTGATTACCTTTTCTTTTAATAGGTATTCTTCGAAGTTTTTGACGGGATCTTTATCCTCCCATTTTTCGACCAATCCATCTGGATAGTATTTGGTTCCAGAAGCTTCTTCGTGTCCTCGAATTCTAAAGGTTAGGCATTCTACCAAAACGGGAGCCGGGTTTTCCCGCATTTCATCTCCCACTTCTTTAATGGTATTGTATACATCCAGTAAGTTGTTTCCATCACACTGAACGGCCTTCATCCCGTACCCAGGACCTTTATCTATAAATTGCTTGAATCGGAATTGCTGATTGGATGGAGTACTTAAGCCCCATTGGTTGTTTTCGATCAGAAAAATCACGGGCAGTTGCCAAACGGCAGCCACGTTAAGCGCTTCGTGAAAATCTCCTTCACTGGCACCGCCGTCACCAGAGATCACCAAGGTTGCGGCCTTCTCACCATTTAGTTTACCAGCCAGGGCAATCCCGTCGGCAATCCCCAATTGAGGACCCAGGTGAGAAATCATTCCAACCAACTTATGTTCCTTACTTCCAAAGTGAAAGCTACGATCACGACCGTTGGTAAATCCGGAACGCTTTCCTTGAAACTGAGAGAACAAGCGATTCATCGGAACATTACGTGTAGTAAAGATTCCCAGGTTTCGGTGCATGGGAAGAATAAACTCTTCCTCATTCATAGCCAAAGTGGCTCCCACCGAAATGGCTTCTTGTCCCCAGCCGCTGAACCACTTAGAAATTTTCCCTTGACGCAACTGCACCATCATCTTCTCTTCGATTTGACGCGGTAGAAGCAAGGATTTGTAAAAACGGATCAGCTCCTTATTATCCAGATTTTTTCTGTCGAATTTCATGCCTAAAAACTTAGCCCGGCAAATGTAAAATTATCGGAGAAGAAGAATTGTTGGAAAGAAGGGATTTTGAATCTTAAATGTTAAATGATCAAGTTAAATTTTCAGGACTCTTGAAAACGGATGCGGCACCTCATTTAAGATTTACCCCCTCGGGCTGGCGCAATCTTAAATGTTAAATGATCACGATAAATTTTCAGGTTTCTTGAAAACAGATTTATCGCCTCATTTAAGATTTTCCCTTAGCGTTTAAGATTTAGAAACGAGATTGAAAATCCAGTTTTCACATTATTAAGACTTTCCCTTCACTCTCAGAACTCGATTCTCGCATCTCAATCCTCTCTTTCCTTATTTTTGCCGCGCATGAATCGATTTCGAGCACGTCTAACCGCTTACTTGCAACGGACCTTAATGGCCTTTGTGGTCTTTACTCTTTGCCGAATTTTGTTTTACGGCTTCAATGCAGGGCAATTTGCCAACTTGGGAATAGATGAATTTCTGATGGGACTTCGATTTGACGGAGCTGCCTTCTTTTACCTCTTCCTTCCCTTCAACGTATTGTCTCTGGTCGCCTTGCTGGTTCCGGTCAACAAACTCTATGATCAAATCATCAAGTGGTCGTTTCTGGCGAGTAATGCTATTAATGTCATGCTCAACTGCATCGATATTGAGTACTATAAATTCACCCTCAAACGCACTACTTCCGATATTTTTTCGCTGGTCACTTACGGAGATGACATCTATACCCTCATTCCCCGTTTTTTGGTGGACTACTGGTACATCGACCTGATCTTTATCATTCTCGTTTACCTCTCTTTTGTTGTGTACGGCAAAACCGAACGCGAACCTCGGGAAGGTCAATCGCCCAATTGGTTTATTCGGGTTGGAATTACGCTTTCCATTCTGGCTGCTTTGATCGTTATGGGAAGAGGCGGCACTCAGCTGATACCAATTGGCATTATGGATGCGGCCAAAAACACCCAGCCTCAAAATGTTCCTTTGGTTCTCAATACTCCTTTTGCGATCATTCGAACCCTGGACAAAACGGGACTTGAACCCGTGGATTACTATACCTTGGATGAGGTGGATGACTGGTACCATCCCATTACAACCTTTCCCAATGGCAAAGGAGAATTCCGCCCCAAAAACGTGGTTGTCATCGTTCTGGAAAGCTTCTCCAATGAGTTTATCTACCGCGATAAAACCCAAAAGAAACTAACGCCCTTTCTTTCCAAACTAATGGCCAAGTCACGAGTATTTACGCGCTGCTATGCCAACGGAAAGAAATCGATTGAAGGTATTCCTGCCATCGTTTCAGGGATTCCCAGCTTGATGAATACGCCATTCATTTCATCCACTTATGCTGGAGATGAGTTTAGCAGCTTGGCATCATACCTCAATCCTAAGGGATACCACTCTTCCTTTTTTCACGGTGGAAAAAACGGCACCATGAATTTTGATGCCTATGCTGCCGCGGCCGATTTTCAGCACTATTATGGAATGAACGAATACCCCAATCACGGTGATTATGATGGCACCTGGGGGATTTACGATGAGCCTTTTTTCCAGTTTTATGCGCAGGAATTAGAGGAGTTTCCCGAGCCTTTTGTCTCCGTTTTTTTTAGTCTCTCCTCGCACCACCCCTACTCTATTCCTGAGCAATACCAACAGCGATTTATCGGGGGAAAAACACCTTTGGAAAACACGGTTCAATACACCGACTTTGCCCTGGAACAATTCTTCATCAAAGCCCAGCAAAGCGATTGGTACGAAAACACGCTATTCATCATTACCGCCGATCACACTTCCGATTCCAAAAACAAATATTACCGCAACTCCCTGGGTATGTATCACATTCCACTGATTGCTTATTATCCGGATGGCTCGTTGAGCGGAAGCTCCAATCGGGTAACTCAGCAAACCGACATTTTACCCTCAGTTTTGGATTGGCTGCATTACGATCAACCCATATTCTCTTTTGGCCAAAGCATTTTTACCGATAATCCAGGATACAGCACCCAATTTATCAATGAAGTTCATCAACTCATTACCGATGAGTATCTGCTCCAATACAGCGATGAAAAGGTGGTTGGATTTTTTGACATCACCTCGGATACATTATTGAAGAACAATTTGGTGCAGGAGACTTCTCCTATGAAAGATTCTCTGGAAATGGAGATCAAAGCGATCATCCAGCAATACAACAACCGAATGATCTACAACAAATTGAGTGCTGAATGAGGTTTTACCACTTTGTAATCAATCCTAAATCAGGAACGGGTAATGCTCAACAACAGCGGGCTTTAATCGAAAAATTCTTTTCGGGTAGAGCTGAAAAAATGGCCATTCATTTTACAGAATATCCCGGTCATGCTCACGAACTGGCTTTGGAATTGGGCAAAACGAAAGAAGATGTCATTGTCTGTGTAGGCGGGGATGGTTCGATCAACGAAATTGCCCGGGCCTTGATGAACAAGCCAGCCACTCTTGGAGTTATTCCTGTAGGAAGTGGAAATGGATTAGCCCGACATTTGGGCATTCCGCTCAAATCGATCCTGGCACTGGAAGAATTGGTGAAAGACCACAGCATTGCCATGGACGTAGGTGAACTCAATGGACACCCCTTTTTCGTAACGGCAGGAATCGGATTTGAGGCCGAAGTAGCCTACCTGTTTTCCAAAAGATCGATCAGAGGTATTTTGGGTTACACCAGTGAAGCCGTCAAACTTTTCCCTCAGTACCGGTCTAAAACCTACAGAATTTCTACCCCTGATGGGGATCGAGACACACAGGCCTTTAGCCTGACCGTGGCCAACTCATCGCAGTATGGCAACAATGCCATCATTGCCAAACATGCCAGCGTAATGGATGGCTTATTGGACCTTAGTATCATTCACAGTTATCCCAAAATCCTGGGCCCTCAAATTGGTTTGAGTTTGATGACCAATAACCTTCATCAATCCAAGTATTACGAAAGCGAACAGATAACCCGGGTTCAGATTCATGGAACTGAAGGCGAAAAAAAGACCCATGCTCACATTGACGGAGATTCCGTTTTGTTGACCTACCCCTTGGAAGCCATCATTCGTCCCAAATGCCTGAACGTTATCGTTCCCAAAAACAAAATCGTATGAGCCGAAAAAAGAATAACCGCAAAAACAGAATTGATGTGGTTTACTCCACCAATCCGGATTTTAGCTACGAAACAGAATCGGATGAAGAGATGGAAACCCTTGATCCTGAGGATCAGGAGCTACGAGTTTATCTGGAAAAGAAAGGCCGCGGAGGAAAATCGGTAAGCGTAGTTAAGGGATTTGTTGGAACGGAAGATGACCTTATCGATTTGTCCAAAAAGCTGAAAACGAAATGTGGCGTAGGTGGTTCGGTAAAAGATGGAGAAATCTTAATTCAGGGAGACCAGCGTGACAAGATGGTTTCCTTGCTCAAAGAGTGGAATTACCCGTGTAAAAAAGCAGGCGGGTAAATCAAGATCCGGTACAGGTGTAGCCGTCGTCTTCTTTGGCCTTAAGCTCACTCTCATTAGCGGTACACAACGATTCTTCCTGATACTCCGTGTAGGTGGTGTCTGGCGTACGAACTTCGACCGGAACCCGACACTCATAACACTTGGAACAAGACGTCATGGCCAATAAGCCAGCGGCAAAAGACAAGGTGATAAATATCCGTTTCATGGTTATCATTTACCCTTCAAATATACAAGTATCATTCCACAACAGGATTCTTCAGCACTTGATTATACAGGGCTTCGTACTGGGGTAAAATTCGATTGATGTCAAATTCCAAGGCTTGCTCATAGGCCTGCTCTTTGAACCGGTTCAAGGTTTCTGTATCCCTCAATATTTTCAAGGCATTGGCAGCCATGTCATCCACATCACCAACGTCGCTCAGGTAGCCAGAATACTCATGTTTATTCACCTCGGGCAAACCACCGGTATTGGTAGAAATAACGGGCACTTTGGTAATCATAGCTTCCAACGCAGCCAATCCAAAACTTTCAGTTTCCGAGGTCAATAAAAACAGGTCAGCAATGCTGAGTACTTCTTCCACTCCTTGAATTTTGCCCAGGAAAAAAGTATCGTCACAAGCTCCCAACTCCCTGCACATGGCCTCAATTCGGTAACGTTCCGGTCCATCTCCAACAAATAGCATTTTGGAAGGAACTTCTTTGCGAACCTTGTCGAACACAGACATCACGTCTTGCACCCGCTTCACCTTTCTAAAGTTGGATATGTGCATAATGATGCGTTCTCCGTTCGGAGCATAGTAGTTCACCAAAGACGGATTTTCCTTGCGTACATGCCTGTCCGGGCAAATGAAATTGGGAATCACATCTATCGGGCGACTGATTTGGAATAAGCGGTGAGTATCGTCTTTCAAACTGGCAGAAACGGCTGTTACGGCATCGCTTTCGTTAATGGCGAAAGTAATGACTGGTTCAAATGAGGGATCCCGTCCCAGCAAGGTGATATCCGTACCGTGTAGCGTAGTGATGTATGGAATTCGGATATTTTCCTTCGCCAAAATTTTTTGCGCCATAAAAGCCGCTGAAGCGTGCGGAATGGCGTAATGAACATGAAGAAGATCGAGCTTTTCGTGTTTTACCACATCCACCAGTTTACTGGTTAATACAAGTTCGTAAGGCTTATAGTGAAACAAAGGATAATCGGATACGCTCACCTCATGGTAAAACATATTTTCACCCAACTCACTCAACCGGGCCGGCTGATCGTAGGTAATGAAATGCACTTCGTGTCCTTTCTCCGCCAAAGCCATCCCCAATTCGGTGGCCACTACACCACTTCCACCAAAAGTTGGGTAAAGCACGATACCTATCTTCATTGCTAATTTTTTGCCAAAATTAAATCCTCCATCGGGACAGGTGATTGATGGCGATCAATATTTAAGACTATTTCAGGGTTTAGCCTTCTACACGACTTTTAGACGCTTCGATCGCATCGTAAATCACTTCCTGAATTCGGGTACGGGTATTGAGCTGAATAAGCTTGTAGTTAGAAGCATCAGGATACACCCGATTGGATAGAAAAATGTACACCACTTCTTCGGTCGGATCGGCCCAAGCCATGGTTCCGGTAAACCCTGTGTGGCCAAAGCTCTCGTAAGAAATACAGTGGCAGGTCGGGCCGCCGCCGCCATCTCTTACCGGCTTATCGAAACCTGCTCCACGACGATTGTCATCTTCGCAGAACTGACACTTGGTAAACTCTTTAACCGCTACCCGAGAGAGGTATTGCTCATTGCCATAGTGACCAAATTGCATAAAACACTGCATGATCTTGGCCAGGTCATTCGCATTGGAAAACAATCCCGCATGACCACCTACTCCACCCATCATCGCCGCTCCAGGATCATGAACGTCTCCATGAATAAGCTGACGGCGAAAGGTTTTGTCATTTTCTGTCGGAACAATCTGATCCAAAGGGGCCCTTTCCCGTGGATAAAACCCTGTGGTGGTCAAGCCCATGGGGCGATAGAATTCCTGCAGCACGTATTGATCCAAGGTCTGTCCAGTCTCCTTCTCAACGATCATTTTAAGGAAGTAATAACCCAAATCGCTGTATTTATAGTCTCGGTTGTCGCGCAAAGGTGTATTGAGGATCTCGCTAATTATCTGAGCTGGGTAATCCTTATGCATGTAAAGGCTCTCAGTTACTTTGTAGGGATACGTCTCTGACTTAACCAGGGAGTAGTAGTTGTACATCGGGTATCCGTTGGCCAAAGTTCTTTTGTAGAAAGGAATCCAAGGCACCAATCCGGCCTGGTGAGCAAGCATATCTCTCAACTTGATTTCGCTGTACTGATAGGTGGCAGTATCTACCCACTCTGGCAAATAATCACACAGGTAATTATCGAGGCTAACCTTCCCTTCATCCATCAGCTTCATCAAGCTGAAGGTTGTTGCTGCCACTTTGGTAATGGAAGCCAAATCGTAAATGGATTCGTCCGTAACCGGAATCTTTTTGTCGTAGGTGTGGTATCCAAAATTTTTAGAGTAAAGTACCTTTCCCTTGCGGGCTACCAGAATCTGGCATCCAGGATAAGCTCCCTGGCGAATTCCTTCCCAGGCAATAGAATCGATTTGAGCCAGGTCTGAACTATTGATTCCTAAATCTTCAGGAAGCGAATATTCGAACCGCCCAATAGCTTCTTCAGCTAGACCTGTTCCCACCGGAAAAGTTTCACCAACGGAAACCGGTAGCTTTCCTTCAAACGGAATTGCTCCAAACAGGGCTTGAGCCATATAGTCCTGGTACCATTCGTTATCATGGTATCCCATGGCCAATGCTTCCAATCGGTTTACCCCAGTGAAACGGGCAAGACCATAAGGATTTCCGAAATAGGAGAATATCGTTGGTTTCTTCTCAGCGAGCAAGGTCAAGAAGTCAACGGCTTCGTTGGTCACTCCAAATTTTCGGGAAGGGTATTGACTTGTACCATGCAAACTCACAATGAGCAAATCGTAGTCGGCTACTTTGTCATTGATCTCAATCAGGTTCTTAAGTTGCGGTTTCTTGCTCACCTGAAAATGGTCGACCTGAGCATATCGGGACAGACCACTTTGAAAGGTATTTACCGAATCAGCCCCAATGGCGATGCTGGCAATTTTCAGGCTATCCAAATTGCGAATGGGAATCACCTGCTTGTTGTTTTTCAATAGAGTCAGGGACTTCTTCACTAGGTTCCGATTCACCATTTCAGCCTCTTTTTCCGACAGGTCATTGGCCAAATTATCGAGAACGATGGGTTCGTATTTATCCAACCCCACCCACTTTTTGGCAGCTAATATTTTACGGCAGCGACGATCCACTTCTTCTTGAGTAATCAACCCTTCAGCAATACTTTCTTTGATTTTTTTGATCGCTTGAGGAACATCTTCAGCAAAGAGCAATACATCGTTACCGGCCAGCAAAGCTTTTACATCTACTTCTCCAGGTTTGTAAAACTGGCTCACCCCTTTCATGTTGAGTGCATCGGTAAAAATGAGTCCCTTGAATTTAAGGTCATCTTGCAACAGTTCTGTCACCACATTAGGGCTCAAAGTTGTTGCTGTGTTTTCTGCAGGTTCTAAGGCAGGTACTTGCAAGTGAGCAACCATCACACTGGCCAAACCACCATTGATCAACTCTCGGAAAGGATAGAGTTCAATATCATGCAGGCGGGTACTATCGTGGTTAATCACGGGAAGTGCCTTGTGCGAATCTTTGTCCGTATCGCCGTGCCCAGGAAAGTGCTTGGCACAGGCCACCACATGTTCATCCTGCATTCCCTTCATGTAGGCCATTCCCATCTGAGCCACACGCAGTTTATCTTCTCCAAAAGACCGGGAATTGATAACCGGGTTGTTGGGGTTGTTGTTTATGTCAACCACGGGTGCAAAATTCACGTGCACTCCAAGGCGTTTACATTGCATGGCCAAAACACGACCCATTTCGTACACTTCAGAGGGATCCGCAATGGCTCCCAAGGCCATTTGACGAGGAAATTCCATCGTGCTATCCAACCGCATGGAAAGCCCCCATTCAGCATCCATTGCGATCATCAACGGCACCTCACTTTTCTCCTGGTAAGCATTCGTCAATTTAGCCTGACGAACAGGACCTCCTTGAAAGAAAATCAGCCCGCCAATGTGGTACTGGGTAATGAGCTTATTGATTTGTTTAATGTGATCCTCGTCCCGGTTGGAGTAGGCTGCTACCATAAAAAGCTGGGCGATCCGTTGCTCTTCGGTTAGGTTACGCATGGTTTTATCCACCCATTGATCGGTAGAATCAAGCAGAAATTCGGGGGTTTGAAAAGTCGATAAGTAGGGCTTTGACTCCGGATCATCTGCGATATCGCTGAACTGCGCATAGGTGGGCAGGACAAGCCAAAGGCAAAAGAACCAGGTAATTGCGGATCGGATCATGTGTTACGCGAATTGAAGGGAATTCAACATCTAAAATTAGAATATCCAACACCGTGCCAGGTAGTTAGGAAAGGTACTTATTAACATTTCGAGTTGAACTTTTCAATCTTGAATCTTGAATCATCAATCTTCATTTTTTCATGTTCAAGATTCGAGATTGATGATTGAAACTTCCTTGTTACTTTTGCAGCGTTGCAATTCGTTCCATCGCTCCGCTTTGTCGGAGAGGAAAGTCCGGACACCGAAGAGCGCCATACCCTGAGAAACCAGGGGCAGTTGTTGGGAGACTGGCAATTGACAGATAGGGCCGCAGAAAGTATACCGCCGTTTTCAATTTTATTGGAAAAGGTAAGGGTGAAAAGGTGCGGTAAGAGCGCACCAGTAGGGTTGGCAACAGCCTTAGCTTGGTAAACCTTTTGGGGTGAAAGGCCAAATAAACCCGGGTTTGAGGGCTGCTCGTCCAAACCGGGAGGGTAGGTCGTATAGACAAATGATGGATTAAAACAGAATCCGGCTTATTAAGGTTGTAGCATTTAAGCAATGAGAACGTAGAACGAGAACGAATCTTTTAAAGACCGTCCTCGCTCTTCGAACTCGTTCTCTTTATAGGAATGAGTAGTTCTTAGCGTACTCCATCATTTGCTCGCTAAAGTCGTCTGGGTATTCTACTTTAACGTCAACGATTTTTCCGTCTTTTTCTACGGGTACCAATCGTGGGTTAATGAATCCACCGTAAGGAGCAATGTTTAGCTTCTCGCTACGCTCCAATACTTCGCGGTGAATGTCCTGATCCACTTTTACACCATATCCTTCTACCATTTCAGTAGCGGCAGCATAATCACCCTGAGATTTAATTCGCTGAATTTCACGCAACAATTCACCGAAAATTACCTGTAGTTTTTCATAGTCGTTGATCCGGAAATAGGTCTTTCCATCCTGAACCACTTTTTCAATGACGTTTTCTTCTTTTCCTCTTTCGTAGGCCCAAGAAGCTACCAACTGACGGTTTCTCATGTGAGCTTCTTCAATATCAGCTCCTGGCTCCAAACGACGAAGCTGAGCCATCAAACCATTGCGGATGTAAGAATCGTACTCGGCTTTTCCAACTTCAAGACTTTCCATCAATCCCAAATCGATCAAATGAGAGTCCAACAAGAAGTACAAGGCTACCAAGTCAGCTCTACCCTCTTCCAGAGTTGATGCATAGCTTTCCAAAGTTTCCTTAGGCGTTCCTACACCTTCTTCCAGTTTTCCGGAAGCGTGACCTACTACTTCGTGTAGAGCGGTGTGTAGTTTGGATGCCAATTTTCCGTGATCTTTTGCTCTTTGGTACTCTTCCTCGGTCAGGCAGAATTCCTTTAACATTTTAGATCCACCAGCCTGGCTGTAGGCCTCAACAATGTTTCCAAGAGAAACGGACTTAGAACCATGCTTAGCACGGATCCAGTTGGCATTAGGTAAGTTCACACCGATTGGTGTGCTTGGAGAAGCGTCTCCACTTTCCACGGCAACGTTGATTACCTTGTAGGTAACACCCACTACTTTTTCCTTCTTGTGACGGTCTTCAATGCTCGAGTTGTCTTCAAACCACTGAACGTTGTCCTGAAGAACTTTCATCCGCTCAGAAGCATCAAAATCTTTTACCTGAATAATGGATTCATAAGTCGCACGGTAGCCCATGGCATCACCATATACCTCGATAAATCCATTGATGTAGTCTACCACATCACCAGTTGTTTGAGTCCATTGAATGTTGTACTCATCCCACTTTTCCAGATCACCGGTTTTGTAGTATTCGATCAACAATTCAAATCCTTTTTTCTGCTCTTCGCTTTCAGCAACGGTGGCGGCTTTCTCCAACCAATAAATCATTTTTTGGATCGCTGAACCATACATACCGTCAGCCTTCCAAACCATTTCAGTAAGGTTACCATTCTCGTCGCGAACCAACTTAGAGTTCAATCCATAAGAGATTGGTTCGGCATCGTTGGTATCGATTACTGATTTGTAGTAAGCCTTAACTTCTTCTTGGGTAATTCCATCGTCGTAGAAGTTGTTCGCAGAACCAGCGATCAAGTCTTTCTTAGGGTCCAGATTCACTCGCTTGGTATCGGTGGTTTTATCAAAAATGATGTCCACGATAGCTGCGTCCAAAGTGGTATTTGTTTCGGTCAATACCTGATCGAAGAATTCCCGGCTACAAGTAGGGTTGAATTTCTCCGTGGAATAGTGATGGTGAATACCGTTGGAGAACCATACTCTTTTGGTGTAATCCATAAACCCTTTCCAATCGGCCGAGTTTTTATCACCCTGGTAGTTAGCAATCACATTTTCCAGAGCTCTCCGGATAACTATGTTGTGCTTGTAGTTCTGATCGTAGATAATATCGCGACCACTCAAGCTCACTTGGTATAGATAATAGACAAGTTCCTTTTGCTTCGGAGTCAACTGATCAAACCCAGGCACTTGATAGCGAATGATTTTAATATCCGCAAATTGCTCGGTTTGATACTTAAATTTTTCTTCTGTTTTCTCTGGATTATCAGCGTTATCCATTGTGTCATTCGATTTTTCTACCTGGCAGGAATACAGCGAAAGTGCCGCCAATCCGCTAAGCAGATATGCTCTGGTTTTCATGTGCGTGAAATTTTAGGATCCCAAATATCGCATAATCGGAGAAATGATCGATGGGGTTTCAATCTTGAATCCTCAATCTTGAATCTTGAAGCTCAAATTTGTAGGATTTCAAGATGGAAGAATGAGATCAATATTTCGAATTTTAAGTGCTTAGGATAACATCAAAATTCAGAATTCAAGATTCTAATGCTGAACCGTAACTCGATAAACGGCATCACCTTTTGAAGTGGAAATCCGCAACAGATAGATTCCATTAGCCAAAGCCGATACATCAACGGTTTCCTGATGAACCGAAGGAATTTCATAAAGGGTTCTGGAAGTAATCTCTTCGCCCAACATTCCGGTAAGCGTAAGAACTGCCTCAATGCCCTCCATTCCTTTCAGCTCAATATTCAACTGCTGATCTGATGGATTTGGAAATAGCGTAATATCTGCTGTTTGGGCCAATGAAGGATCAATGCCTAAACAAATATCCTGATAGGAAATTAACACCTCATCCTGATTGGCGCAGCCATTCAAATCCACTACGACTGAATAACGGCCAGCCTTGGTTACGGTAATTTTCTGGCTACTTCCTCCTGTGTTCCAAGTGTAATTAGCACCCGCATTTCCGGCATCCAACTCTAAGGTTTGATTCCCACAGAAGCTACGATCACCCCCCAAATTCACAGCTGGAATGGGTTTTATCAAAACATTCTTGCTCGCCGTATCGGTACATCCTCTGAAGTCAGTAAAGCTGTAGTATACTGGGAAACTACCCAAGCCTGATGATTGAACATCAAAACTTCGGGCGTTAGAATTCACGTATTGCCCAAACAACGTACCTGCTGGAGGCGTACCACTCAATAATCCAACGGTAGTCTGATTTTCACATGCCTCGGGCTGATCGGGTAATTGTACGTTAGGTTTCGGGTGAATCAGTACCGGACGAATCTCAGTGGTATTACAGCCACCTGTTCCATTCACGGTATAGGTAATATTGTGCAAACCTGGGCCTGTAGCAGCAGGATTCAAAATAGTCCCATTCACGGTACCTCCACCGAAGGTTCCTCCAGCCGGAGTCACATTTAGTGCAAAATTTCCTTGATTCTCACACAGGGTTGATATGGAGTCAAAGGTTACGTAAGGTGCGGGCTTCACTTGAACGGTTGTCCAAGCCGTGTCGTGGCAACCATTCATTCCGTAAAACACGTAGTAAATGGTGTCGGTACCCACATCCTTGGGCAAGAACTTGCTGTGCTGCACATTTCGACCATAGTAGTATCCGGATGGACCAACGGGTGACCCTCCGCTTAGGGCCATTCGATTTCTACGATCCTGGCACACGGCGGTCATCGGGGCTAAGGATACATTCACGGTTGTATCCACTTTTACTAAAGCCGTTGCCGTACTGGCACATCCATAATAATTTGAATATCGATAAGTGATCAAGTGATTTCCGAGTCCGGCAATCTTCGGGTCAAAGCGATTGTTGACCACACCGGTTCCGGTAATCATACCTCCTCTGGGCTGACCATGGAGACTATCGGCAGCCGCGTTTTCGCAAACCATCCGTGGACTAAAGGTCACAGTGGGATAAGGCACTTCAATAATTTCAATACTATCCCGGGTTACACATCCATTCGATGCAGCTACATCCACAAAGTAGGTACCCTTGCGAGTTACACTAAAATTCGGACTGGTGGAATTGTCCTGCCATTTGTAGGATACAGCTCCAGTGGTCGTGGCATTCAGAGGGTGATTGATCGAAACTCCCACACAATAACCAGTATCTCGGCCGATATCCACATTCAAGGAAGGGCGCACTCCAACGGGCACTTCTACCAAATTAGAATTACAACCATCTACCGAGATGTACCAATCATAGAAGAAGTAGTAAGAAAAGGTGCTTCCGTTGATATCTCCAAGTAATACACAGGCGGAATCAGCATCCCAATACGGATAATTTACCGTGCTGTAGGTTCTCCATAATCCACGACAAGTGGTCCCTGTTGCTTCCAGTTTGTATCCGTATCCCTGAGGTACCAAAAAGTTAATAGGCAAAACCTCTTCTCCCGTAATTCCAACCTTGAAGGTATCGGACATGATTTTGGTATTGGAGGCATCCAATAGGTTAACGATTACATCGCCCGAATCAAAGGGGTGAACGGTAACTGAGTCAATCGTAAATTCTCGAACGGCATCAAAGGTCATTCCCTGCGTCATAAAGGAGTAGTTAGCTCCAGTGGTACCGGAAATATTTTTCATCCCGAAATTACTAACGTAGTCATCAGAAGCCTCTACCCAAAGTGTATCTGGAGTGGAAATGTTTAAACGGAATGAGTCTCCGGTGTGAATTCTATTTCCACCTGGCTTGTCATACCAGTAGGTCAATTTTCCATTGGAGGTTGAAACCAAGGTGGTATCAATATCTGAACATGCCACTATGTTGGTTCCCACTACAGGATCGTTTGGCGTTCGATTGATAAAGAAGTTGCCAAATTCTAAAGTATCGTTGATTCTAAGCGAATCGTTGTTCAGGTTGGAAATGATTTTAATTTGAAAACGGCCACCCAATCGAGTGCTGATTTTACCCACCAAAACGGTATCCGCTTTATTGGACTGAATGGTGCGACTCACGGTCGTACTTATTGTATCTGAATGAGCACCGATCACTTGCACCTCTATCGGAAGGCTGGTAATAGAATTGGTACCATTGTTTTTTACCAATACTTCCACATCAACCGAATCCATCCCGCAATCACCACTGTTCGGTGAAATCAAACCAATGGGTCTAAGGTCAATGGATTTTGGAGAAAACTCATCCGCTCCGATATCGGGTGCCGTCACACTTCTTACCTGGCCATCATAATCTAATGGAACAGCGGTAATCGGTGTTCCCATGTTGTTCAAATCAATGGCCTGAACATGCAAATCAGAGACGGAGTAGTAACCCGGATCCACGTTGATGGTGGTTGACGCCTGAGTTTGGGTAGATAGGAAGTCAATTCCCGATCGGGAATGAAAGTTGTTGTAAGATTCCTGCATGGGGCCTGCCTGCTCGTAAGCTGTTCCAGATCCCAAATGCGCCACGCAGTTGTTTTGAAGAAGACAAGTAGCCGCATTGTTCATAAACATGGCTGTTGACGCCTGACCTCCTGCATTGAATAAAACATTGTTGTGGGCAATATCCATATAACTTCCGGCAAGAATTTGAAGACCATCCCCCTCTGGAGCACTGTGATTGGGCATCACGATCCAGTTATTGAACACTTCACAACGGTTGCCGTTAACTCCTTCAATCAGGTTCATGTATACTACCTGGGCATTGGAAGCGCCAACGGATACAAAGTTGTTGTTGAATTTCAGGAAGCGGCTGTAGTAAATGTAAACACCATAGGTCGTGTAAGGAACATTTATCCGAGGAGACACTTTACAATGCTCCACTTTGGGCCCCTCATTGTAAGCGATATTGATTCCCTGGTAGTAGAAATCAAGAACTTCAGAATTTTGGAGTACAAAACTGGTATCGCGGAAAGTAGCTCCCGTACCTTCTATGTTCACTCCAAAGTATCCACCTCGAATGACGGAATTGGATATCGTTAAACGACTCAAGACATTATTCGCCCGATTAGAAACTGCCCGACATTGAAACGAGGTACTTGTTGTATCAGTCCGAATTTCACAGCTGTCAATGTGAATGTCATGGTTATCGCCAACAAAATTCATGGCAATACCAAAAACATTGTCACACCGGAAGCGAATGTTTTTGATCGTTACGTGCGACATTCCGGTAAGTTCTACTCCCGGGCTCAAATTGGTAAATACCAATGGGTTTTGCTGCACTCCGGTATCGGCGGTAATCAACAAGGAGTCAGTTGCACTGAGACCACTAATTCCATTGATCAACAAGCGTTCGTTATAACTTCCGGCACGCAATTTCAAGGTAACCGGGCCACAAACACCATCTTGCTGCAAAGCTGTGATGGCACTCATAACAGTTGGAAAATCGGGAGTAATACCACCAATGGTATAGGTACCTGACATGGCCGTTTGGAAAGTTCGGGTAACCAGGGTATCGTTGCTGCTATTCAAATCCACGCCAGAATTCGGAGCCGACACATAGGCCCTGATTTGGTAGGAAGAATCTTTCTGAAAAGTATAGGTACCCAAAGTCGCCATGGTCTCTTCGGCCGAAGCCAAAGACCCCGTCCAGCTGTAGGGTGTTTGAGCTACGAATGCACCCGCATTTCTTTTGACCAGCCAGTGAATGGTAGCAGTCTTAATGGTATCCAATCCGAGATTAAGCAAATTGGTGGTGACACTTTGACTTCCGGTACAGTAGATATCATCCAACCAGACGATTCCCATGTCCAAAGAATCGGGATCAAATTCATCTGCACCAATATCGGGCTCAGTTGTGCTTCTGATGTCTCCATCAATATCGGTGGTAACACCGGGAGTGGTTTGTCCAGCGGCATTCAACTTTACAAAGTCAACATGCAAATCGGTAACGCCATGAAAATTGGGATCTACGGCTATCGAATTGGCTCCTGGAGTGGTGTTGTTGGGCGTAGGTGAATGGGGCGCCCAAATGTTGTTGTAATCATGGGTTTGAGTACCCAAGGTATAATAGGCATGACCCGAGGTAGCAAGGTTGGCAAAAATGTTGTTTTTAACCGTGGTGTTAGACCCAAAATAGAAGTAACCTGCTCTCAGGTTCGTTAATCCAGCATCTACTTTAACCGTATTGAAAACAAAGTCAGAATAGTTGCAGCTGTATAGACAGGCCCCGTAAAAGGCACGAGCGGCATAAATGGTATTGCTGGCTATCAGATTTCGATCCGAAAAACTTCCGTCACAGTATCGCAAATACAAAGCGTAGGCGTAGCTGCTTGGATAACATTCAATCTGGTTCCGCTCGATTTCAACGCGATCAGAATAATTCAAATAGACCCCATAAATAGCAGTGGAAGCCACATTTTTTGAAATAATCTTGTTGTCCTTCAACTTTAGATTGAGGGTATACAAAGCTTCAACACCACGGGAATACCATCCGGTAATCTCATTGTTCTCCAAGGTCCATCCGTTTTGCAGGGTAACGGTATTTGATCCAGCAATGTAAAATCCGTACGAACCATTTCGGATCGCGCAATCTTTAAAAGTGACGTTGGTGGCCTGATTGGCTGCTCCGGAATGGTCATAAACTGTAGCATGTACTGTATTGCTGATAAAGGTATTGTAACCTTCGAGGGAGCATTCTGTAAAGGTGATATTGCTCGTGGCTCCTGTAAATTCAACAGCATGACCATAGCTGATACCGGTAACGCGAACAGTAAGAGAATCGAAGGTTACATAATCACAACCACTTAGGGTGATCGTTCCGCTATTGGCGGCTGAAAGGGCTCCATATTGCAGAATAACAGCACCTGTATTGGCAGAATCAGGTTGAAAGGTAACCGTATTGATCGCCGAGCTTCCGGTAATGGCATTTATCTGTATCCGACCGGTATAAGTACCGGTGCGAATCTTAAAGGTTACTGCCCCATTTACACCTTGAGAGTTGAGTGAATCAACCGCTTCAACAACGGTGGCATAATTGGCTCCAGTACCCCCGACAGTGTACGAACCAGAAAGCTGGGCGAGACCAGTCAAACTGAATGCAAGGAAAGCCAGGGTCAGCGAAAATATTTTATTCATAATTGTTGGGTGTTAAATCTGCTTATCCTACCTAAGTCACTAAAGGTAACAACTATTTCAGTTATAGACGAAAAAAGCACCCCGGTGGTTGGCTGGTCAACTCTCACAATTTGAGGCAATAAAGGCTTAAATGACGCTATAGATTCATGCTCCAAAACAGCGATAACTCATGGCATGGAAGGTCCACGAACTGCGGCACCCTTACTCCAAAAGGCGTAGCTTCCTTTTCACATGATCTTTCATTCGTAAACTCACCGGAACAAAATGCCCTCCCTCAAGTTCCAATTCTCCTCCATTGGATCGAATGAAGGTTTTGACGCATTGAACATTGACTAAGTGGGAATTGTGGGTGCGAATGAATCCTCTTTTTTCCAATCGATCAGCATAGTATTTAAGCCTTCTACTGGTGAGAATTTTACGCCCCTCTTTCAGGTAAAACTCCGAATAACTCCCCGATGCTTTGACCCGGATGATTTGATCGATCTCCACAAAATGGTACGATTGTCCTTCAGTTAGCGGTATGCGTTTGTGAAAGGGTTCGGGAAAATGATTTAGCAACGATTCCAATTTCGATTCGAGGTCATTCACCTCAGTGGAAGTCACTCGACTTACGGCCTCAACCAATTCATTTTCATCAACGGGTTTAAGCAAAAAGTCAATGGGATTAACCCGAAAAGCCTGTACCGCATATTTGCTATGAGCGGTTGTAAAAATCACTCCAGGAAGATTTTCGACCCCTACAATTTCGATAAACTCAAACCCATTCATTTCGGGCATTTCAATATCCAAAAAAAGCAGCTGAGTGGACTCCTTTTTCAAATAGAGTAAGGCCTCAACCGGATTGGTCAGAATGGTAATAGAAGTCACTTCAGGGCAATACTTTTTCAACAATGCTTTGAGGTGATTAGCGGGATTAATCTCGTCGTCTAATATAAGGGCGTGCACAGTTAATTGATCGTTTTTGAAATTACCAAAGGAATCGAAAAAGTAACCTTTGTCCCCAGGACATCACCTTCAGGACTGATCACATCTTCAACTTCAAATTGGGATTGTTTATCCATATTCAAAGCCTCGATACGACGTGTGGCCACTAATATGCCATAGGAGCGATGATTATTGCCGGCAGCAGGTTTGAGCGAAGCTGCCTTCCTACCAATACCATTATCCTCCACCGTTAGGATTAGGTTCTCACCTTCTCTTCTTCCCTTGATCCAAATTTTACGGTCACTCAGTTTATCCTTCAAACCATGTCTAACCGCATTCTCCACATAGGGCTGCAACAAAGACGGAGGTATTTGAATCTCATCCAGGTCCAATTCTCCAAATTCCAGAATTAATTCGATTCGATCACCGGAAAAACGCTCTGATTCCAGGTCTACGTAGTGCTCTAACATAGAAAGTTCACCCCTCAACGAAATGGCATTTTTATCCGAATTCTCGAGTACCAGCCTCATCAGCCGGGCAAATTTTTTGAGATAGGACTCCGCTTTGACCGAATCATTTTCGAGCATGTAATAGGAGACCGAAGAAATCGAGTTAAAAATGAAATGGGGGTTAATCTGGGCCTTCAGAGCCTTGAGTTCAAGGTAAGCTCGTTCGGTGACTAATTTGGCTTTCCGTTGCTCCAGCTTTTTCACCTGATCGGTACGCCAACGGATAATCCCAAACAGCCCAAAAAGAGCGGCCACAACCACGCCAATTCTAAACCACCAAGTCTCCCAAAATGGAGGGCGAATGTTTATTTGCACGATCGTGGATTCTCCCCAAAAGGCGCCTTTTAACTTGGCTTGAACCTTAAAGGTGTACGCTCCGGATGGAAGGTTGGTATACCTCACATTCTCGTATTCAGAGGGCACCCAGGAAGAATCCTGACCAAGCAATTGATATCGAAAATCCAATTCCTTCATGGAATAGGACAATCCCGAAAAAGTGAAGTAAAGATCGTTTTCGAAATAATCTAACTCATAGGAATCCTTAAGCCCCACCCTCTTGTTATTGACTCCTACATCGGTTATGAGTACAGAGGGAAGTTGAGAAACGGGCAAAATCTCATTAGTTTTTTGGATAAACACACCCTCTTTCGAGCCGTAAAAAAGATAATCTCCCTGAATCACAAAGGAGAACATATCATAATCCCTCGAGGCTAGATTATCAAAATGCAGATAGTCCATTTGAGGTTGATCATTTTCCCAGCCAATTCGACATAGGTAGCCACTTACACTGCTCCATCTGCTCCATATATTTCCATCAGGTCCGGTACAATATCCAATCAGAAAAAGGTTACTCCCGTCTTTATTTTTAGCTATGTTGAAATCCCCTGTTCGATCAACATTCATGAATCCATAATCAAGGGTACTGAACCACAGTCGATCATGAGCCCAGATAAAGTCAAAATTCAACTTGGTCAATTCCTCCGGTATTTCATCAAAAGGCCGCACAAACACCTCATTTTCCAATTTCCAAAGCCCTTTGTCACTCGCCACCCATATAGTGCCTTCCGGATCTTCTATAAAATCGGTTATTCTCCAAGGCGCCCAGTTTGATATTAAATAGGGTTCTTCCGCAGAAACAACAACCAGATTTTTTGTGGTCGCTCCTACTACGGTTCCATCGTTAAGTACGGCAAGCTTTATAAGATATCTTTGACCAATTAACTCCCGAGATAAATTTATGAACCTCCAATTGGAGCCATCATAAACCATCACTTTCGAACTATAGCTCACCCAAAGCTCCCCGGTCTTATCATTGAAAACAACGTATACCGGATACTGTCGGTATTCCTTACCGGATACTTCATCAGGTAATCTAATGGTTGTAATTGAATCTTTCTCAATGCGTAACAAAAAGGTATCAGGCATAACAGCAATTACACCACCGGGAACAGAAGTAAAGTCTGATACTCGATTCATCTCCGGAAATCCGTTTCGTTCGGAATAATGGGGTGCCGAGGGATGGGCTATAAATCCAAAGCCTTTTTGACTTGACTTTATCCAAAGTCCGCCGTTTTGGCCTTCTGTTACCACCGCCTCGGATGCCTCTGACCGGAAATGATCCATATCCGAAAAGGAGCCTCCCTTTGCCCTAAAAATCCCTTGATCCAAAGTACCAATCCACAGATCATTTCGGCTATCGGTAAACAGCTTTATGACCTTATGCGGAAAGTTCTTTTCTTCAATGAGTTTACCGGATTTAAATCGAATAATCAACTGATTTCCAATAGAAAATGAATAGGAACTATCAGCATGTTGTACCAATGAAGTTTCGTAGATGGTATTTTCATTCGTTACTAAAATCAATTTGGGCTCAGCATCCTTTTCAATCCAATAAATTCCACGTGAAAGACTTTTTTGAATAGGATCTGTAACGTAGAAATTGAAGAGCCTTCCATCCCCCAAAACCAATACACCATGACCGCGCAGTCCATCCTTTCGGCCAATTTGCTCGGTAAACTCCCCATCCTTGGATACGGTATAATACCCAAAGCCCCTGGGGGCAAGATGAAGTGTTCCTGAGCTATCGCTATAAACTGCTTCAAAACCACGCGTCCACTTATCCGAATACGGTTCCGGTATGGAAAGTTCATAAATGCTATCATTTTCAACATAGGCGATCCCGTACAGACTACTCAACCAGATTTTCCCTTGATAGCCGGAGTGCAGGGCCGTATATAATCGTCTTGGAGAATTGGTCGAAAAAGGAATCCTGGTGGTTTTCGAGCCACCGGAATAGGTATACAAATCGCCCCCGTTTCCTAAAATCCATAACACTCCACGCTCGTCTACATGCATATCATATACCCTACCCTCCCCAAACTGATCCCTTCCAATAAAATCAGCATCCGTAGCGATAGCCCGCAATGGTTTTTGCGCATACCCGCTGAGATGAGCAGCTATTAGGAGCAGAAAGGGAAATAAGCAAGGTGCCCATAGGTGTGTACAAATGAACCTTTTTAAATGTCTGAAGAAGGCTTGAAGGGATAGGTTTAATAGCACAGATCGATTGAAGTCAGTTTTGATATGAGATTTGGGTATCTGTCATCGAACACTAAAGTAGGAAACCAAACTTAATTCCCTACACCTATTAAAACCATCTGGTTCACCCATAGTTGGTATATCGCAAAAAAAATCCCTCCTCCAGAAAATCCTGGAAGGAGGGATATGCGCATCGGGCCGCTTATTTCGACCTCAACTCTATCTATAGATAAAACTTACTCTTAGCGCAGTTGTATTTTTTGGTTGTGCACCTTTTGATCGGCTTCAACCGTTACAGTATAAATTCCGGTAGCTATACCCGGTAGGTAAAACTGGTTGTTGCTCGCCGATTGCTTGGCTTGATACACCAATTGCCCGGAAGCACTAAAGACCTTTACCGTTAACTGAGTATTTGGCTTCGTAGGATTGCTTTGGTCTACTTGAAGCACCCCCTGAGCAGGTTGATAGATAGACATCTGATTCAAGGCTCCACTGTTTGAACCCGAATTCAGACTACCACCCGGAGCCTTTGGAACGTTACAGTTCTCACCATCACCAGTAATCGTCCATCCTCTTTGGTGCTCAATATTGGTAATGGCCGTAGCTCCAGACCCCGAATGAAGTTCACTACAAAAATTCATATTCTGCGCACCAAGGTCCACGTTCGGAACTATGTTGCCATTCTGATTCCACCCATGTAAGGTTAAGTCATAGTTCGCTCTATTCATTCCACAATCATCCAACATGCGAAGTAATCCTGATTGTGGAGCGTTTACAATGCTATTCAGCTTCCAGTTACCCAAAGACTGATTGAAAGCAGAGGCATGATCAAACATACTGAACATGTTCTCCACATTGGAAACATTCCAATTACCAATAGGCTGATCAAAATGATCGGTATACCAGAACATTCGTAGCATATTTTTTACATTGACAAGTGTACTTGAATTCCCTGTCGTCGATCTTTGCCAATTGGCCAAAGGTTGGTTGAATGAATAGTTGTTAGCTGCATTACTGGAGGCAAACATGTAGCTCATGTTTTCAACCGCTGTAACGTTCCAATCACCAATGGGTTGATTAAAATCATTGGCATTGTAGAACATAGACGACATGTTCTTCACGTTTTGGGTTGTGCTCGTATTCCCCGAAGTTGATCGTTCCCAATTATTCAGAGCTTGGTTAAATGGGGTATTGGCAAACATGAAACTCATGTCTTGAACGGAGGAAACATCCCAACTTCCCACACTTTTGTTGAAGGGAGATGCCCGAAACATATTGCTCATATTCGTGACCGAACTTACATCCCAGTTGTCAATTCCTGAATTAAAATCAGAAAAGGCAAACATGTTAAACATTGTAGTCACATTGGCCGTGGAGCTTGACGTTGGCGAAGTTCTTTCCCACCCGTTCAAAGGCTGCCCTCCATTGGTAAATGAATTGGCCTGAAAAAACATCTTTTCCATATTGGTAACATTGGAAACATTCCAGGCACTCAAGTCCTGATCAAACACCAAACTATGATTGAACATAGACTTCATAGTAGTTGCTCCTGCTGTATTCCAATTGGAAATATCCTGATCGAACTTGTAAGCCTTAAAGAAGAAATACTCCATATCCCAAACATTGGCCAGGGTACTCACGTCTGGAGAAGTTCTTTCCCAATTACCCAGCTTATCTATTCCACCATTATTAAAAACTTCCGCTCCATTGAACATACCGAGCATTCGAGTTACCTTGCTCACATTCCAATCCGAAATATCCTGATCGAATTTTTTGGTCAATGCAAAAGTTTCGATCATGGTGGTTACTTTACCCACATCCCATGAGCCAATGGGTTGATTAAAAGACTGGGCATTTAAGAAGGTTCTTGTCAGGTGGGTAACGGATGAAGTGTTCCAATTGGATATGTTCGCATTGAACTGCGTACAACCTGCAAATAGATTGGTTAGATCCACAAAACCGCTGGTGGTACGGCCGGTGGCTGAGTTCTCCCAGGATCCCACGCCACCATCTATGAGCGAGCTTGCCCCATTGAACATTCCACTCAGGTCGCTCACGTTGGACATATCCCAATCCTGCATCGGGCCAACGAAGCTGGTGCACTCCCGAAACATTTCGTGGGCACTGGTTACATTGCTCATATCAGGAGGTAAATGAGCTCCTAATGTCAAATGCGTACATCCGTAAAAGGCATCTACAAAAGACGACCACTGAATATCACCCCATTGAACAATCTCGGTAATCAAATCTTTACTACCTCCATTGTTAAACCAAATAGCGGGGAAGGTTCCGCGAATATTGATGGTTACGGTCATCGGTGCACTACCTGTGTTCACATAACTATGGGAAGCATCACCGGTTAAACCTTGATCAACGGGATCAAAAACGCCATCATTGTCCCAATCGATATCATAGTTGTATTGATAATTACCAAGACTGGCTTGGGTAGGAATAGTTACCACGGTTGTTCCTCCTGCCGGAATACTCCATCTCGTTACAAACCAACTCGGATCTGGACAAACGTCGTATTTACTCTGGTGATCTCCATCAAACTGCCATCCTTTGTTACTCATCAGGTTTGCTCTCGAAGTAAAAGATGATCCATAGAAAAGTCCATCAGCACCAAGTACCAAATTGGACGCTATTCCCACTTGAGACTCCCATCCGTTCAAGGTGGCCTGGTAGTTACAATCAGAAAGCCCTGATGCGCTCAACATGTTATTCAAATCGGTTGCACTCGACATGTCCCAATCTCCTATGTACTGATCAAAAGAAACCGCCCCTTCGAATAGGTGAGACATATCTTCTACCGAAGACGTGGTCCAACTGGAAGATTGCTGAAAATCATAGTTAAAGGAAGTCGCATTGGCAAACATGGCGCTCATATTAGTAACAGCACCCGTATTCCAATTAGCTAAGGGTTGATTAAAGGCTGAAGCTCCAGCAAAGAGAGAGGACATGTCCGTTACAGCATTAACCGCCCAATTGGATAAATTCTGATTGAAGCTGGAGGCATTCATAAAGGTTCCGCGCATATCGGTAATGTTGGAAACATCCCAATTAGATATATCTACATCGAAAGACGTTGCTCCGCTGAAGGCATAGCTTATATCGGTGACTTGAGACAAGTCAGGCGCATTGGCTGGTAAAGTAGTCAAGTTGGAGCATCCATAGAAGGCGAGTCCGAACGTTTGCCATTGGGTTCCTCCCCAATCTGTGACACCGGTCAACTTTATCCGATCATCGTGATCCAATCCTCGAAAGAAAAACGCTGGAAAGGTGCTACTGTTATTCGGCCTAATGTGGACCGTTTGCGCACCTGAACTTGAATAAACGTGGGACACATTTCCTGTTGCGCCCATCACATCGTAAATTCCATCACCATCCCAATCGACATCATAGTCATAGATATAGGATACCCCCGGATGAGTAGGAATAACCACCTTATTATCCGATCCAGGCTCCAGGTACCAGGTTGTTGTTATCACCTGGGCAGGCAAGGCCCCAACGACTAAAAGCAGGAGCATAAAAAAGGGAATTTCTTTTTTCATAGCTAATTGATTTTAACAGAGTTAGTAAACAAAAGATAATTCCTCAAAGTACGGAGGCTGGCGGGTCTAAGCAGAAACCATTTCACAGCTGCGCACCCCAGATTCATAATGAATCAATCCGGTTTCAAAACCGCATAAAAAAAGGCCACCCCGATCCGGAGCAGCCTTTCATTTTATGAATGTGGTATCTCTTAGTGAATCCCCTTGGCAGCCAAGTAACGCTCAGCATCCAGGGCAGCCATACAACCGGTTCCAGCGGCAGTTACTGCCTGGCGATATACTTTATCAGCCGCATCACCGGAAACGAATACTCCTTCAATATTGGTTTGAGAAGTACCTGGCTTGTTTAGAATGTATCCAACGTCATCCAAATCGAGCCATCCCTTGAAAATGTCTGTGTTAGGCTTATGGCCAATAGCAACAAAGAATCCTTCCACATTGATGGTCGTTTCTTCATTGGTTTTGTTGTTCAACAAACGAGCACCTTCTACCCCATTCTCACCCAATACTTCCTGGGTTTCATGGTTGTACAAAATTTCGATGTTTTCGGTATTCTCAACCCGGTGCTGCATCGCTTTAGAAGCACGCATGTGGTCCTTGCGAACAATCATGTAAACTTTATTACACAATTTGGCCAGGTAAGTAGCCTCTTCTGCAGCGGTATCACCAGCTCCAACGATGGCTACATCTTTTCCACGGTAGAAGAAACCGTCACAAACCGCACAGGCAGATACTCCTCCACCCATGTCTCTCAAGCGGATCTCAGATTCCAACCCAAGCCATTTGGCTGAAGCACCTGTTGAAATGATTACACTATCAGCTGAAATCCAATCACCACCATCCACTTGAACGTAGTGAATAGGACCTTCAAATTTCACCTCAGTTACAAAACCGTAACGAATGTCGGTATCAAATCTTTCAGCTTGCTTTTTGAATTCTTCCATCATGTTAGGGCCGGTAACACCTTCCGGGTAACCAGGAAAATTTTCCACCTCAGTGGTATCCATTAACTGCCCTCCAGGTTGCATACCCTGAATCATTACGGGACTAAGATCGGCACGAGCGGCGTAAATCGCAGCTGTATATCCAGCAGGACCCGAACCGATAATCACACATTTATGATGTTCTTTTACTTCCATGGTTTAATCTATTGTAATAAGGGTAGCAAATGTAGTTCGCACTCAGGTAGGAAAAAAGTCTTTTAGTGCCTTGTTAACACATTTTTAGGTCATCTACTTACCACATTGTGCAAGTCGTTGACGAGGGAATAAAATCAATCCTAACGGCGCCTAAAAAAAGCCGGACCACGAAACCACTTAATCATTACCTTTAGTGGAACAAACAACGGGAGGTTATGAGTAAAGTGGATAACCCTCTTGTCAGAGAATTAAAACGAGAGGAAGAATACGAAAAGCAAAAAAGCATTATTCGGGAGGCGAACTATATTTTGCGTAACCGAAAGCTGGAGGAGGTATTGATTGAACAAATTCAAAGTCCCTCTTCTCGCCCTACCCTCTCTTACCAAGTTTCGGAAAGCAGTTTTTGCCAATCTTCTATCCGAACCATTTGCCTTCGCTACCGTTTGCGATTTCTCCCCCTCCACTTATACAAAGGAGACATTCCTCCCAAGGCCCAGTTTATTATTCATAAGTACCAGGATTTACTAGGCATGAAAGCTGCTGATTTTCGAATCGCTGCACCGGCCGAAAAATTCCAACTCAGGGATTGCACAAACGACCCCTTGCTCTTTCTACGCGTGGGAGACGATCGTTTTTTACTGGTTCATCAATGGGGACGTGATATGAGTCGTTTTCGGAAAGTCATATCCTACCCTTGGATTAGCATGAGCCACCTGATCAAGTCGGTAATTATGGTCTCGCTTCTTCTTACTTTGATTTTCCCGGATAGCTTACTTTTGGCGGATCAAGCGTCTACCGGTATGCGGATTCAACTTCACGGCTACCTTTTTCTGGTCACCGGTGGGTTATTGTTTTTCGCATCACTGATTTATGGCGTGATGACGTCGCAGGATTTTTCCTCCGACAATTGGAACGACAAGTATTTTAATTGATGACGGCATTTTTTTCGGGCCGAGTAGGCTCCTTCCTTTCCTTTTCCATCCTTTTTTCTTTGATCCTAATGCTTTCTGCATGTCAGGAATCCGGTCCTTGTGAATGGTACACTTCCAAGTTCCATGCTGGTATTTCGGCTATCGAATTCAAGGAGGTAAACGCCAATGGAGATTCCACCTATCGGGTGATGCTCCAATTTGACCAGGGAACGCTTTCTCGGGAATACCAGGATTTAGGAGAATTGAGAAATGTAGAAATCACCCAAGAGGCCCTGGTTCGCAATACGCTTCGCGTAGGTGTTTCATTCACCGGTTCCATCAGCGATGTAAAATCCGGAAATTGTGAGTCACCCATAGTCGCATTTGACCAAAAGTGGCGTTAACATTTTGGGTTATTTTTGACCCGTGTCCACGAACAAAAACTTTCACCTCAAAAAAAGGAAGGAACCTTCCGTAGAGCAGATTCTTGCCGGAATTCAATCGGGCGATCGTTACCTTTTGGCTCAAGGCATAACCTGGCTGGAAAGTAAAAAACCTCAGCACCGGGTAAAGGCCCATCAGCTGATCAATCAAGCTCTGCAACAACCCAAAAAATCGATTCGGATCGGAATCACCGGGGTGCCTGGCGTGGGGAAAAGTACCTTTATTGAATCCTTTGGTACTACGCTTGCCGATGCCGGTCATCAGGTTGCAGTACTTACCATTGATCCTAGTAGTCAAATGAGCAAGGGCAGCATCTTAGGTGATAAAACCCGGATGGAAACTCTGAGTGTGCATCCTTCGGTTTTTATTCGCCCCTCCCCGTCCGGAGATTCTTTGGGCGGAGTGGCTCAAACCACAAAAGAGAGCATTCTGCTTTGCGAGGCGGCGGGATTTGATGTGGTCATCGTGGAAACGGTAGGTGTTGGTCAAAGTGAAACGGAAGTACATTCCATGGTCGACTTTTTTATGCTCCTCATGTTACCTGGTGCAGGTGATGAACTGCAGGGAATTAAACGGGGCATCATGGAAATGGCCGATCTGATCGTCATCAACAAAGCCGATGGACAAAACGAGAAAAAAGCTCGTTTGGCTCAAAAACAATTGGCTGCAGCGTTGCACTACTTCCCACCAAATCCAAATGGATGGACCACTCCTGTTATGACTTGTTCAGCGCTAAAGCACGAAGGCATATCTGAACTTTGGGACAAAGCCCAGGATTTTTTAACCCAAGTACAGGAAAACAATCATTTCGAAAACAGACGTGGGCAGCAATCTTTGCAATGGTTTAGACAAAGTCTAACTGAAAAGCTCAAGAGTCGTTTCCTCGATGAACCAAAGGTTCAAGAAAGAATAAAAGATTTGGAAAAGGCCATTGTTCAAGGCCAGGTTAGCCCATTCTATGCGGCCGATCAACTTCTGGACGAGATCTAAAGACTTTTACGCAACTCTCTGCGCAAGTAGTCCTTGGCTACATCCACTGGATTTTCCTTCATTTTCATCATGATTTGAAAAATCATGTTGCTCAAATCAATTCCGGATGCATTTTCGGGCATGTTGGAGGCTGCAATATTGATCAGCTTAATGGTCTCTTCTTTCGCAATTTTAATCAAGCCCCAAGCCTCAGGAGAAACATATAGCTGTTGGGTTAGATTATGCTGATACTCGGTCCGGATGGACTTGACCAATTCAGATTGAAAATGACGACCTTTCATTCCTTTTTTATGAGTCCGCAAAACCAACTCTGAGGGATGGATGCGCTCCAAAAACAGCGTTAAACGCTCATAAGCGTTCACCTTCGTAGGAGTAAAAGCCTGACGAGCCTCTCTGCGGAGTTCCAATTCCTTTCTCTTGTACTGACTTTCCAATACCTGCTTCAGCATGTAAAAAGTAGTTAGGAAAACGATCATTCCGGGAATCGTCAATTTCAATATTTCAAGCACTATATCCATGGTCTCCTTTTTTCGATTTGGGTAACCCTGCAGGGTGATTAAACATCGGATTGTGAAACCCGAGGTCCAACTTTCAGGGGGCCAAATATCGTAATTTGCTTCATAACGTCACCTTCCCTAGAATAGTATTCCACCAAGCGCCCCAATTTTATAGCTTTGCAGCATGACGCAAGAAACCATGGAGCGACTGTCAGACAGAATCCAAGCCTTGTCTGAATCGCAAACGCTGGCGATGGCACGATTGAGTCGGGAGATGAAAGCTCAAGGGCTTGATATCATTAGTCTGAGTCTGGGTGAACCTGATTTCAATACTCCGGATTTCATTAAAGATGCTGCCAAAAAGGCCATTGATGATAATTACTCTCATTATCCACCAGTTAACGGTTATCTCGAATTAAGGCAGGCCATTTCTGCCAAGTTTAAAAGGGATAACAACCTGGATTATCCAGCTGATCAAATCGTCATTTCAACGGGAGCTAAGCAATCCCTGGCCAACATTGTTTTGAGCATTGTTAACGAAGGTCAGGAAGTTTTACTTCCCGCTCCATATTGGGTAAGCTATTATGAAATCGTCAAATTGGCGGGTGGAATTCCAGTACCCGTCGAAACGTCGATCGACCGGGATTTTAAAATCTCGGCAGAACAATTGGAAAATGCGATCACACCGAATACCCGGTTGATCATTTTCAGTTCACCATGCAACCCAAGTGGTTCGGTATACACCGCTGAGGAGTTAACGCAATTGGCTAAGGTCATTGCCAGGTACCCCAATCTGATGGTGATTTCAGATGAGATTTATGAAATGATCAATTTTGAATCACGCCATGCGTCTTTAGCCACCAATGCAGAAATTTTTGATCAGGTCATCACCGTTAATGGTGTTTCCAAAGGTTTTGCCATGACCGGTTGGAGAATTGGATATATCGGAGCCCCGCTGTGGGTTGCTCAAGCTTGCTCCAAAATGCAAGGGCAATTTACTTCCGCTCCAAGCGGCATTTCCCAAAAAGCAGCACAAGCTGCCGTGGAAGCCGATCCGGCAAAAGTTGCCTACATGCGTGATGAATTTTTGCTCCGTCGCAATTTGATGATTGAATTGCTAAGCGAAATTCCAGGTATTCGTTGCAACCGTCCACCTGGAGCCTTTTATCTCTTCCCGGATATTTCTGAATTTTTCGGAAAGAAAACGGATGGATATGAAATCAACAATGCCAGCGACCTAAGCATGTATCTACTCAAAGAAGCTCATGTAGGTGTGGTAACAGGGGAAGCATTTGGTAATCCTGAATGCATTCGACTATCGTATGCCGCTTCTCAGGATCAACTCAAAGAGGCTGCTGCCCGCATGAAAAAACACTTAAACCGTTTACATTGACATTAAGTAATCACGAAATAAATACGCTGTTCGACAGCTTTATCAACCAAAAGGTATTGATCATCGGTGACGTTATGATTGACGCTTATTACCGAGGCAAAATCGAACGCATTTCTCCAGAAGCTCCAGTTCCGGTGGTAGAAGTTACTTCACGGGAAACCCGATTGGGTGGAGCAGGGAATGTAACCGTTAACCTGGCAGCCATGAAGGCCACACCGATCATCTGCTCCGTTATTGGTGCCGATCCAAATGGTAGTGATTTGATCGGATTGTTGGAAAACGAAGGAATTCCATCCCGTGGAATCCTGCAATCCAAATCCAGAAAAACAACGGTTAAAACTCGGATTATCTCAGGCAGTCAGCACATGCTCCGAATTGACGAAGAGCGTATCGAGCCATTGAGTGACGAAGATCGCCTGAACTTTATCGACCACATCTTGTCTATCTTGAAGAAAGAAGAGGTGGGTGTGGTAATTTTTGAAGATTACGATAAAGGAGTGATCGATCGAACGGTGATTGAAAAGGTGGTGGAGTATTGCAATGCCAATCAAATTCCCACAGCTGTTGATCCCAAGAGAAAAAACTTCCTGCATTACGAAAAAGTGACCTTGTTTAAGCCCAATCTCAAAGAATTGAAGGACGGTCTTAATCTTTTGGATTTTCAAACGGACGTTGATGGATTGAATGAAGCGAATCAGCAATTGACTAAAAAGCTGAATCACGAAACTTCCTTGATTACCCTATCTGAAAAAGGCGTTTACATTTCGTCTAAAGGTGAATCCTCCATTATTCCGGCTCACTTAAGAAATATCGCCGATGTATCCGGAGCCGGAGACACGGTAATCTCCGTTGCGGCTCTTTGCCTGGCGGCGGGCACCTCACCTCAAAACTTGGCCGAAATTGCTAACCTGGCCGGAGGTTTGGTATGCGAGCAAGTGGGGGTTGTTCCCATTTTGCATGAAGACCTCCTTAAAGAATGTTTATCACTCAATCAGGAAGATTCCTATACAGCATGAGCAAAGTAACACCTTACGAATCCGATTCCAGCAAGAAGGAACAAGTAGCAGAAATGTTTGACAACATCTCTGCCAACTACGACTTGCTCAATCACCTTCTCTCCATGGGCATTGATATTACCTGGAGAAAAAAAGCCATCAAGCTGCTTAAGCCCTCAGCACCTAAGCAATTGCTTGACATTGCAACTGGAACTGGTGACTTCGCCTTGGAAGCGATGAGCTTAAATCCAGACAAAATCACTGGAGTGGACATTAGCCGCGAAATGCTGGCCGTGGGTGTTGAAAAAGTGAAAAAACGCGGACTGGAAGGAAAAATCGAGCTGAAATATGGCGATTCAGAAAACCTTCCCTTCTCTGACAATATGTTTGACGCTATTACCGTTTCCTTCGGCGTGCGAAACTTTGAAAACCTAAAAGCTGGTCTGTCGGAAATGCATCGGGTGCTTAAGCCTGGTGGCAAAGTGGCCATTATCGAATTTTCGAAGCCTCAGGCATTTCCTATTAAACAGATCTACCAATTCTATTTCAAAGCGATTCTGCCTTTTATCGGAAAAACGATTTCAAAGGACTCCAGAGCATACACTTACCTACCTGAATCGGTGGACGCCTTTCCTTATGGAGATGAGTTCATGTCTATTCTAAAAGAGGTTGGATTTAGAAATGGTCAATGCATTCCACTAACATTTGGTATTGCATCTATATATTTGGGCGAAAGATAGCGGATTGACAAGTCGTTTGTACATACTTACCGGGATTACCCTCTTCCTCCTATTGAGCGCCACCCAGGTTCAGGCTCAACGGCATCGCTATAAGCTGAAGAAGATTACCAACCTTTCTACCTTCGATGATAAATTGGTCCATTTCGGATTTTCCTTGGGTGTAAACACGGCTGGTTTCCGCCAGGAGAATGACTTAAGTAGAAATGACTCACTCAAGATTGTTGAAACGAATCCTCAATTGGGTTTTAATCTCGGAATTGTAGGAGCTCTTCACTTTGGCAAACACGTAAGTCTACGGTTTATTCCTACTCTGTCTTTCTGCCAACGAAACATGGAATATACCTATACAAGTTTCGCAGGGAGTCAAAACAAGAAGTACATAAAACCAGTTGAATCCACCTACCTGGACTTTCCCCTGAACCTCAAATTACGTTCAGCCCGGTATCACAATTTTGCAGCTTATGTAGTCGGTGGATTCATGTATAGCTACGATTTGGTGAGTCAGCACGACGTGGTCAATGAATCGGTTAACCCCGATGATATCGTTATCAAACTTAATCAACATACCTACAGTTATCAGATCGGAGCGGGGTTTGATTTCTTTCTACCCTACTTTAAGTTCTCTCCGGAATTTAAACTTTCCATGGGGCTAAACAATAACCTGATTCAGGATAATACTTTGTTTGCCACCCCGCTTAACTACCTGAAATCACGTATCTTTCTGGTGTCTTTTACCTTCGAAGGGTAATCTCTTAAATTCTTTAAAATACTATGCGAGCATAGTATTTTTTTATCTAAATTTGGGTCATATGAAACCTGAAGACACTATTGACTTCCCTATCAGATGGGCATGGCACGGCATTCAAAGACAGTATAATTTGATCGCTTCGCGCCACGAATTAACCATGACGATGGGGTATGTATTGCTTAACATCGACATGAATGAGGGAACTCCAAGCACCCAGCTTGGACCGAAAATTGGCATGGAACCCGGGAGCCTCACCCGTACGTTAAAAACGATGGAGGACAAAGGTTATATCTACAAAGAGTCTGACGTTTCTGACAAAAGAAAAGTGCGCATTTGCCTGACCGAACTGGGTCATGAAAAAAGAGAGGTATCCAAGGATGCCGTTCTTCGTTTCAATGAATTTTTCTCCAAGAAAATTCCAAATGGCAAGCGTAAACATTTCTTCGATGTGATGGAATTGATAAACGAATCATTAAAAAACGAAAACATTTTTTTTCAGCATGAGGAGAATTAAGCACGTAACCGTTATCGGATCTGGCGTGATGGGCTCCCGAATAGCTTGTCATTTTGCCAACGTAGGTGTGGAGGTCCTATTGTTGGATCGCGCACCAGACGCACTCACTGAGAAGGAGGAGAAAGTGGGGTTAAATCTGTCGGACAAGGCGGTTAAAAATCGCATTGTAAACGATTCCCTCAAGCAAGCCTTAAAGTCAAACCCCTCCCCTATTTACAGCAAAAAATTTGCCTCAAGGATACAAACCGGAAACCTGGACGATGACCTCAACAAGGTGAGTGATACGGATTGGATTATCGAGGTAATTATTGAGGACCTGGGTATTAAGCAAGCCTTGTTCGAGAAATTGGATGGATTGCGTAAACCGGGCACTTTGATCAGTTCCAATACCTCGGGCATCCCTATCAACATGATGATTCAGGGGCGCTCCGATGATTTTCAAAAGCACTTCTGCGGGACTCACTTTTTTAACCCGCCTCGGTACCTGGCTTTATTGGAAATTATTCCTACCCAGAAAACAGACTCTTCGGTCATTGACTTCTTAATGGATTATGGCAAGAGATACCTGGGCAAGCAGACGGTATTGTGTCAAGACACTCCAGCATTTATCGCGAATCGGGTTGGAATTTTCTCCATTATGGCCCTCTTCCATTTGGTAGATGAATTAGAACTAACAGTAGACGAAGTTGATCGATTAACCGGCCCCCTCATTGGCCGTCCTAAATCGGCAACCTTCCGAACCTGCGACGTGGTTGGATTAGATACCTTGGTTCGAGTAGCCAAGGGGTTGGAACAACATCTGCCAAACGATGAACAACGCGCCATTTTCAAGTTGCCTGATTACGTCGAGAAAATGGTAGAAAATCGCTGGTTTGGAAGTAAAACCAAGCAGGGATTCTTCAAAAAAATAAAGGGGGAAAATGGTAAAAGTGAGATTCTATCACTTGATCTTAAAACCCTTGAATATGGCCCCCGCCAAAAAGCAAAATTTGCCACATTAGAAGCAGCGAAGCCAGTAGAAAACATGGCCGAACGTTTCAAGGTGTTGGTATCGGGCAAGGACAAAGCTGGTGAGTTTTACCGCAGGTCATTCATGGCCCTGTTCGCCTATGTGAGTTACCGAATTCCGGAAATCACAGATGCGCTATACAAAATTGATGATGCCATTCGGGCTGGATTTGGTTGGAAATACGGTCCTTTCGAAACCTGGGACATGCTGGGATTGGAAGACACGTTAAAGGCAATGGAGGCCAGTGGACATGCTCCAGCTCCCTGGATTGCTGAAATGGTAGCTTCAGGTAAAACATCTTTCTACGGCGTAGAAGACGGCAAACGGACCTACTACGATAAAGCAAGCGGTGAATACCGCCTGATCCCAGGACAAGAGAAGACTATTTCCCTGGACGTTATCCGCGATCAAAATACGGTTTGGAAAAACGCCTCCACCACCCTTACAGATTTGGGTGATGGCATTCTGAATTTGGAGTTCCACACCAAGATGAATACGATTGGAGGTGACGTTCTCGCCGGAATCAATTACGCCATAGACCTGGCCGAAAAAGAATATCAAGGTCTGGTCATTTCAAATACCGGAGACAACTTCTCGGCAGGCGCCAATGTGGGACTCATTTTCATGATGGCCATTGAGCAGGAATACGACGAGCTGGATTTTGCCATTCGAACCTTTCAGAATACTATTATGCGGGTGAGATACTCCTCGATTCCCGTAGTAGTAGCCCCTCACAATCTTTGTTTAGGTGGTGGTTGTGAAATGTCTATGCATGCTGACAAGGTGGTGGCTCATTCCGAGCTGTATATGGGCTTGGTGGAATTTGGAGTAGGTGTTATTCCAGGAGGTGGTGGAACCAAAGAATTTGCCCTCCGTTGCTCCGACGGTTTTAAAGATGGTGACATCAGAATCAACACTTTCCGCGATCGATTCCTGACCATTGGTCAAGCCAAAGTATCTACCTCAGCATACGAGGCCTTTGATTTAGGCTACCTAAGAAAGGGAATTGACGAAGTAGTCGTAAGCCGTGAGCTACAATTGTCTACGGCCAAAAGAGCCGCTTTGGAAATGGCCGAACGTGGATATACACAGCCCATTCCAAGAACCGACATCAAGGTACTTGGTCAGGAAGGATTGGGAATCGTATACGTTGGGGCCAATTCAATGAAATCGGGTCATTACATTTCTGAGCACGATCAGCTGATCTCTGAAAAATTGGGATGGGTTCTGTGTGGCGGAGATCTCTCTGAAATAACTGAAGTAAGTGAACAATACCTGTTGGATATGGAGCGAAGAGCATTCCTGGAATTATGTGGTACACGTAAAACCCTGGAAAGACTTCAAAGCATTATTAAAACAGGTAAAGTATTAAGAAATTAAACGCATAGAAAAATGGATGCATACATCGTAGCTGCCAAGCGTTCGGCTGTAGGTAAGGCCAACAGGGGAACCTTTCGATTTCTCCGCCCAGATGACCTGGCCATGCACGTTATTCGCGATTTGATGGATTCGGTACCTGAGTTAGAAGTTGACCGGATCGATGACCTCATTGTGGGTAATGCCATGCCAGAGGCTGAGCACGGACTAAACGTAGGTCGATTAATCTCCCTGATGAGCTTCGACACGGACAAGGTCCCTGGAATGACCGTAAACCGGTATTGCTCATCCGGATTAGAAACCATATCCATTGCTGCCGCTAAAATTCATGCAGGAATGGCCGATTGCATTATTGCAGGAGGAACAGAAAGTATGTCTCTTATTCCTATGGGTGGATGGCGTGTGGTTCCAAATGCGCGAATCGGAAAAAACAATCCCGGGTGGTACTGGGGAATGGGCCTAACCGCAGAAGAAGTAGCTAACCGCTACAACGTAAGCCGGGAAGACCAGGACGAATTTGCCATGAAGTCTCATCAAAAAGCGGCTCTGGCCATTCAGGAAGAACGCCTTCAACTGGGAGTTACTCCGGTAGAAGTCGAAGAAGTATTCCTTGACGGAAAAGAACGTAAAACCCGTAAGAAAACCTTATCCGTGGACGAAGGAGTTCGACCGAACACCAATTTGGAGGCTCTCGCTCGGTTGCGACCTGTTTTTGCAGCCGATGGTTCGGTAACAGCGGGTAATGCTTCTCAAACTTCGGATGGAGCTGCTTTCGTAGTGGTGATGTCTGAAAAAATGGTCAAGGAGCTCAACGTCAAACCTATCGCCCGACTTCTGTCTTACGCAGCTGTAGGGGTAGAGCCTGAAATCATGGGTATTGGTCCGGTGAAAGCTATTCCAAAGGCCTTGAAACTGGCAGGCATGTCCCTTCAAGATATTGACCTCATCGAGCTCAACGAAGCCTTTGCCTCTCAATCTCTCGCAGTGATTCGAGAAGCAGGCCTCAACCCAGACATCGTCAATGTAAACGGCGGTGCTATCGCTCTTGGTCATCCCCTGGGGTGTACCGGAGCCAAGCTATCCGTCCAGTTGTTTAATGAAATGCGACTGAGAAAACAGAAATATGGAATCGTGACCATGTGTGTAGGAACCGGACAAGGTGCTGCCGGTGTATATGAATTGTTGGATTAAGAACTAAAAAACGTTTAAAAATGGATGCTATTAAAGGAGGAGAATTCCTGATTCGTGAAACTGATGCTCAATCGGTTTTTATTCCCGAAGAATGGAACGAAGAACAAAAAATGATCGCCCAAACTTGCCAGGATTTTATGGATCAAGAGGTATTTCCCCACCTTGATCGCATTGATTCGATGGAAGAAGGCCTGATGCCCGAATTGCTTCAAAAAGCTGGAGAATTGGGTATGCTTGGTATTTCTGTTCCGGAAGAATATGGAGGGTTTGAAAAACGATTCGTCACCTCTATGCTCACCACCGAAATTACGGGTGCGGGCCATTCATTTGCTGTTGCCTTTTCGGCCCATGCCGGAATTGGAACCCTCCCTATTCTATACTATGGTAACGAGGAGCAAAAACAAAAATACATTCCCAAACTGGCGAACGGCGAGTGGAAAGCATCCTATTGCTTAACGGAACCTGGTTCGGGATCTGATGCCAACTCTGGAAAAACAAAAGCTACTTTGTCTGAAGATGGAAAGCACTACATCTTAAATGGGCAAAAAATGTGGATCACCAATGGTGGCTTTGCAGATGTGTACACGGTTTTTGCCAAAATTGACGATGACGAGGATTTGAGTGCCTTTATCGTTGAACGCGGTTACGAAGGAATTTCACTGGGTGCAGAAGAGAAGAAAATGGGAATCAAAGGTTCTTCTACCGTTCAGGTGTTTCTAAACAACTGTAAAGTTCCGGTGGAAAACATGCTCTATGAGCGTGGCAAAGGGTTTAAGATCGCTCTTAACATTCTCAATATTGGTAGAATTAAACTCGCAGGGGCCTGCCTGGGTGGATCGAAACGCACCATCGATTTGTCCGTGAATTATGCCAACGAAAGAAATCAGTTTGGACGCCCTATTTCCAAGTATGGCGCCATTCGTCATAAAATGGCAGAGCAAGCAACCCGCACTTTTGCTTTGGAATCTGCCATGTACCGTTGCTCTCAAAACATCGATGACGCCATTCTGGCTCTCGAAGAAAGCGGAATGGAACATGGACAAGCCTTACTCAAAGGAGTGGAACAATTTGCAGCCGAGGCAGCCATGCTAAAGGTATACGGATCAGAAGTAGCCGACTACGTAATCGACGAAGGTGTTCAGATCTATGGAGGTATGGGATTCTCAGCAGAAGCTCCAATGGACCGTGCCTACCGCGATGCTCGTATTAACCGGATATTTGAAGGGACCAATGAGATTAACCGGATGCTGACGGTTGACATGTTACTTAAAAAGGCCCTGAGAGGAGAATTGGACCTCATGGGACATGCCCAAAAAGTGGCCAATGAGTTAATGGGCATTCCTGAATTCGGAGATGCTGAAGAAGGGCTTTTCGCAAAGGAGAAAAAGGCCATTGCCAACTTCAAAAAAGCAGTCCTTTTAGTAGCCGGATCAGCGGCTCAAAAATTGGCGATGCAATTGGCCAAGGAGCAGGAAGTACTCATGAACATCTCAGACATGGCCATTATGACGTATATTGCCGAATCTATTCAGCTTCGTGTAGAAAAGCTCGTTGGCATGCGGGGAGAAGAATCCTGCAGGGAACAAATTGCCATGGTTCAGTTATTCATCTACGATGCTGCTGATGCCATTCACAAACACGGCAAGGACGCTCTATCTTCCTTTGTTGAGGGAGACGATCTCCGTTTGCAATTGATGGGTTTAAAAAGGTTTGCTAAGGTGGACCCAGTCAATGTTAAGGAAGCTCGCCGAGCTATTGCTGCCAAAATGATTGAAGCTAACCGCTACTGTTATTAACATCGTTCCCGAGATAATTTCACCTGGCAAACTTCATCAGCTCTAATTTGTTGTTCAATTTAGAGCCGACAGTTTATTAGTATGAAATTCGACGATTTTGATCTTTCCGAGCCTCTGAAAGACGCCATATTTTATATGGGTTTTGAAAAGGCCACCCCGATACAAGAACAGGCCATCCCATCCATTATCGAAGGCAAAGACCTAATCGGTTGCGCTCAAACGGGAACTGGGAAAACAGCGGCCTTTTTAATTCCCCTGCTGGAGAAGATATCCAAGTCAGAAAAAAAGGGAATTAAGGCACTCATTTTGGTTCCTACCCGGGAATTGGCTATGCAAATTGACGAGCAGGTAGACGCTCTCGGTTACTTTGCCGATGTTTCCTCCGTTCCTGTGTATGGCGGTGGTGTTGGTGATGTATTTGCCCGGCAAAAAATGGCTATTCAGCAAGGGGTCGATATCATTATCGCTACACCCGGAAGATTTCTGGCACACCATAATCTGGGTTACCTCAATCTGGATGACCTGGAAACACTCATTCTGGATGAAGCGGATCGCATGCTCGACATGGGATTTATCGACGACATTCAACGAATCATCAATCTATGTCCGCAAGAAGGAAGGCAAACCCTACTTTTTTCCGCGACCATGGCTACTGAGATTCGGGTATTGGCCAAAAAGATTCAGAAGAATCCCGTACAAGTAAACCTGGCCATCGCAAAGCCTGCTGCAAACGCGGTTCAGAAAATATACCTGGTCAATGACGAGCACAAAATAGCTTTGCTCGAGCATTTGCTGGATAACGAAGCTGAGGAGATCAGTAACATGATCATCTTCGCCTCCACTAAAGAAGGCGTCGATAAAATCTACCGCAAGCTCAACCGTGGAAATCGCAGTATTCAAAACCTGCATTCGGGCAAATCACAGGATGAGCGAAACGAAGCACTCCGCAAATTCAAAGCAGGAAGCCTAAAAATATTGGTAGCCACCGATGTTCTTTCCCGCGGAATTGACATTGAAGGCTTGAGCCATGTTGTTAATTATGACATGCCGAACGACCCTGCCGATTATGTACATCGCGTAGGTAGAACTGCCCGAGCTGACCGCTCTGGAATAGCTATTTCTTTTGTAAACCGGGATGATCAGTTCAAGCTTCTAAATGTGGAAGAGCTTATCGAACGATCACTGGATAAATTGACCATTCCGGAATCCATTGGAACGAGTCCGGAATACAATCCGGATGAGTTACTCAAGCGAAAAAGAAAAGGCCGGGGTAAGTCCAGGTACCGTCAGGGCGGAGGAAACCGCAGAAAAGGAGGAGGACAAAACCGAAATTCGAACAACCGTAACAAAGGCGGGAAGAATTTTCGTGGTCAGAAAAAGAACAATGACCAGTCCAATCGTTCGGGCAAGAAACCTCAAGGCAAAAGACCACCGGGAAAGGGAAACAATTCCCAAAAAGGTTCAGGCAACTCTGGCCAGGGCAAATCCTAATTGCCTTTTAATTGCTTCAGTTCTTGCTCCAGGTTTTCCAACCTTTGGTAGAGCATTTTAATTTCGGTTTCAGCTGGATTTGAAATGGGATTTAATTGATCCGGCCTCACTTTGTTTCCTTCTCGACTAAAGCGTACAATCTCATCCATAGAGAAGCCCAACACCCGGGATATTTCATAAAATGTAGTAGCCTGAATTCGGGTTACTCCGTTTTCTAAGTTTGAATACACCTTTTGGGAAACACCCAATTGGATGGCAACATACTCTTGTGTAAAATGCTTGTATTCTCGTAAAATTCGAATGGCCAATGCGAGATCCATCGATCCACTTGTGTTTAAGAAGTTGGCGAACTCATAGTAAAAGACAAAGCAACACATTCGTACTGTTTTGCCTTTCCAAAAAGGGTATAGACTATCCCAAGAACTGGGTAAGCTTATACGATTTTCGGGGTAAACTGAAAATCAACTGACTTATATTTGTGGTATCATCTGCAAAAAGGAAGAAAATCGGTTAGATTGGCTTGTTTTTCGCAGGAATCTCAAAAACTCAAATTTAATACATTTGAGTTGTTCTTTTTGTATTTAAAAAGAACTTTTTCAACCGAATTATTACTCCATGTAAATGGAGGAAAAAACTAAGAACTAAACAATGGAAGCGAACTGGATGGTTCCCGTAAATGTATCCTACAGCACCCTGGCCAAATGCACGGCTTTTTTGGTGGTGAGTTGCATTACCGCCTTCCAAAGTCTTAATCCTTTTACGCCTTGGCTCTACAATTTGGGTTTGGCCTTGAGCATTCTATTCTCAGTAGGACTATTGACGCTACTCAATAGAATGCGACAGGTTGATCATGTGCCGATGTACGGCTCTATTCCAAGACCTTACTTCCAGTTGCAATATTTGCTGTTTTCACTCATGGCTTTAGGGCTAATGCAGGATGGGTGGGAAGAAAAAGACCGGCTCGTGGATCGAGCACTGGTCGGTCTTTGCATCTACTTTGGTGTTTTGTTTATTGGATCGCTCTTTCAAACCAGAACACACCCTTCGGAGATTCCCTGAATATCTCCAGTAAAATATTCCTCATTCGCCGGTGCCGTTGCAGTTCAATAGTCTAAGGTTGTGACCAGGTCACATTTCTGCAAAGGTTGGCGGCACAGGCGTTTGAGGATGTTTTTTTTCATCCTCCATCAATCCCTTAAATAAATTCACTCATACCGCCCAAAAACAGCCTTATTCCGGCCTATTCAGCCTCCCCTACTACCCATTCTCATCTCCTCAATTTCAGCCTTAGCAAGCCCCTCAAAAATGCCGAGCACCCAACTCCCCGAAAAATGCGATTGTTAGATTTATAGACACGTCGCCTATGTTAATTTCAAGGTCCCAACTACTACCCCTCTTGGCATTGCTCACAATCAGCTTGCTACATGCTTGCCAAAAAAATGACGTTCAAGGGCTAACCACCCGGAACCTAACCTCACCATCCTGCCAGCTCCGGTCGTCGAATTATATTTTCGACGCCGGATCTAAATGGATTTATCAAAACGACAGCACTGGAGAACTCATTCAGGTTAAAGTAAGAAGCACTAAGCGTGATCAAGCCCCAAATCAGGAGCACCACGAATCGATTTGCTTTATCCAGAGTCAACTATCACCAGCCGACTTCAGTTATTCCTACTCAGAAGGAGAGTTTAGCAATCCTCCAACCGATCAGGAGTCTACCTCTCTCCCCTCCTATTGGGAAAGAAGTGGCGCTCAACTTAACGATACGCTCTTTCACCCGCAATACGACCAGTTGCTCTACCAAACTCCGCGACTGGATCGCATGAAAATTCGTTCGCTCATTTTTACAGAAGTGGATGAAGTAGTTCAGTTTGCCTCAGCGAAGGCCGATCTCCCTGTTCGAAGAGACTTTTACTCCCCACGGGTAGGACGCATCAAATGGATGGAATACGAAGCAAATGGCTCCATTACCTCCTACTCACTAATCAGCTACCAAACCATTCTCTGGGAAATGTAAACCTAATTTTTAGGCACAAAAAAAGCGGCTTCTTCCGAAGAAGGTTAGCCGCTCTTTCTGACTCAATATAATTCTTAACGCTTACTTGCGATCAACAAAGTTGACGAAGTCGCGATGGGTTGAACCCGTGTACACCTGACGTGGGCGTCCGATAGGCTCATTATTTTCACGCATCTCTTTCCACTGTGCAATCCATCCAGGAAGACGTCCCAAAGCAAACATTACAGTGAACATTTGAGTTGGAATACCCATAGCCCGATAGATGATTCCAGAGTAGAAATCTACGTTTGGATACAGTTTTCTTTGAATGAAGTACTCATCCTCCAAAGCCACTTTTTCAAGGCTCTTAGCAATTTCAAGTACAGGATCATTCACTCCCAGCTTAGCCAATACTTTATCAGCAGCTTTCTTGATAATTAAAGCACGAGGATCGTAGTTTTTGTAAACGCGGTGTCCGAAGCCCATCAAACGGAATGGGTCATTCTTGTCCTTAGCCTTAGCGATAAACTTAGCTGTATCACCACCATCGGCGCGGATAGCTTCAAGCATTTCAATCACTGCCTGGTTAGCACCACCGTGAAGTGGACCCCATAGAGCAGAAATACCTGCTGAAACCGAACTGTACAAGCTGGCGTGGCTTGATCCTACGATTCTAACGGTAGAGGTAGAGCAGTTTTGCTCGTGGTCAGCATGAAGAATCAAAAGCTTGTTCAAAGCATCGGAAATAACCGGATCTGTTTGGTAAGACTCAGATGGAATAGCGAACATCATTTTCAAGAAGTTCGAACAATAATCCATAGAGTTGTCTGGGTAGTTCACAGGGTGACCTACTTCGTTTTTGTAAGCCCAAGCAGCAATCGTAGGCATCTTAGCCAAGATGCGGATAATGCTCAAGTTAACTTCTTCCACAGAACGGTTAGGATCCAAAGACTCTGGATAGAAAGCAGTCAGAGAAGAAATTAGGGACGAAAGAACACCCATTGGGTGAGCTTTTGAAGGAAATCCGTCCAAAATATTCTTGATCTCTTCGTGAACCAAGGTATGCTCAGTAATGTCTTTACAAAACTTCTCGTATTGTGCCTTATTCGGCAACTCACCGTAGATGATTAAGTAAGCCACTTCCAAGAAAGAAGCGTTCTCAGCCAAGTCCTCAATCGAGTATCCACGGTATCTCAACACTCCGTTTTCACCATCGAGGTAAGTAATTCCGCTCTTGGTTGAACCGGTGTTTTTGAATCCTGGATCCAGTGTAATTAGCCCGGATTGACCGCGCAATTTACTGATATCTACTGCCTTTTCATTTTCGGTACCTTCAATTACCGGCAGTTCGTAGGATTGACCATTATAGGTGAGTGTTGCAAAGTCTGACATTTTATGCCTGTTACAAGTTTAAAAATACGTTTGAAAAACCGTCGAAATTCGCCTTCTGTGGGGGATTTCCCGCGTCACGCGAATATACAACTACTGCTTCAGAATTCCTAATGCGAAATCGCTAAAGAAATTTGAAGTTTTTTCCAGGAAATTTCGCAGCCGATCCAAGCTCTTCTTCAATGCGAAGCAACTGGTTGTATTTAGCCACACGATCCGAACGGGAAGCACTTCCTGTCTTGATCTGTCCTGTATTCATCGCTACTGCCAAATCAGCAATAGTTACATCTTCCGTCTCCCCTGATCGGTGACTCATTACCGAAGTATATGAGTTAGCAGTAGCCAATGCAACCGCATTCATGGTTTCGGACAAGCTTCCAATCTGGTTTACTTTGATCAAAATGGAGTTAGCAATCGACTCATCGATTCCCTTTTGCAATCTTTTGGTGTTGGTCACGAACAAATCGTCTCCCACCAACTGACAGCTATTTCCAATTCTTTCGGTCAACAATTTCCAGCCTGCCCAGTCATCCTCGTCCATTCCATCTTCAATGGATACGATCGGGTATTTCTTGGTCCAGCTTTCCCAGTAATCCACCATCTCGCCAGCGCTCAATTTGCGACCATCGGATTTGTGGAAATGGTAAACCTGCTCTTCTTTGTTGTAGAATTCGCTTGACGCAGCATCCATAGCAATCCAAATGTCTTCTCCTGGACGGTAACCAGCAGATTCGATCGCTTTCAAAACAAACTCGATTGCTTCTTCATTGGATTGTAGGTTTGGTGCAAATCCACCTTCATCACCCACATTCGTCGAATATCCGGCTTTCTTCAAAACCGTTTTCAGGTGATGAAACACTTCCACGCCCATGCGTAGAGACTCCGAAAAACGATCGGCGCCAAAAGGCATGATCATGAATTCCTGAAAGTCAATTTTGTTGTCTGCGTGGGAACCTCCGTTAAGGATGTTCATCATCGGTACAGGAAGCGTATTGGCATTGGCACCGCCCACATAGCGGTACAAAGGCTGTCCATGATAGGCAGCAGCAGCTTTTGCCGCAGCCATAGAAACACCTAAGATTGCATTCGCACCTAGCTTTCCTTTGTTCTCGGTACCATCCAGATCAAGCAAAAGTTGATCAATATCGTTCTGATCAGATACGGGTACACCGATCAAGGACTCAGCAATATCGTTGTTCACATGGTCTACAGCGTTCAAAACACTTTTGCCCAGGTAATAGTCCTTATCGCCATCGCGAAGTTCAACAGCTTCGTGCACTCCCGTAGAGGCTCCAGAAGGAACAGCGGCACGGCCAACAGCTCCACTTTCGGTAAATACTTCTACTTCAAGAGTTGGGTTTCCCCGAGAATCCAGAATTTGTCTTCCGGTTACATCAATGATTGCGCTCATTGTACTGGTATGTTTTTAGAGGTTTTGATCAGGGTAATAAAATCATCAAATAGATAACGGGAATCATTGGGTCCAGCCGACGATTCAGGGTGATACTGCACCGAGAATGCTTTACGATCGGTTACCTTAAGTCCCGCAAGCGTATTATCATTCAAATGACGATGCGTGATTTCGATCCGAGGATCTTTTTCCGCCGTTTCCCAGTCTACCACGAATCCATGGTTTTGGGAAGTCACTTCACAATGTCCGGAAACCAGATTCTTAACCGGGTGGTTAATTCCACGGTGACCGTTAAACATTTTTGAAGTAGTTAGTCCTTGAGAAAGGGCTAATACCTGGTGTCCCAGGCAAATTCCAAAGGTCGGTGTGTTGGTATCCACCAACTCCTTAACCGTTGCAATGGTATCTTTCATAGCCGATGGATCTCCAGGGCCATTGGACAACATGATTCCATCCGGATTCCAATCCAGAATATCCTTTGCCGGTGTATTGTATGGGAACACCTTTAAGTAGGCTCCGCGATCGGCCAAGCAACGAAGAATGTTTCTTTTTACTCCTAAGTCCAACACAGCGATACGAATCGAAGCCGATTCATCACCGAAGAAATAAGGCTCAGTACAAGAAACCTTAGAGGCCAATTCCAACCCGTCCATAGATGGCACTTCAGCAAGTTTTGCTTTAAGCTCATCCAAATCCTGGATATCCGAAGAAATAATGGCATTCATCGCTCCTTTGTGACGGATATGGCGGACCAATTCCCGGGTATCAATATCAGAAATACCTACGCGGTCATTTTCTTCAAAGTAATTCTGCAGAGATCCTGTGGAATCTACCCGAGAAAAATCCTCAGAGAATTTCTTACAAACCAGACCTTCAATCTTGATAGAGTCCGATTCAATCTCCTTATCGTTAACACCGTAGTTCCCGATATGCGATGTTGTGAGCAAAAGAATCTGCCCGTAATAAGAGGGATCAGTAAAAATTTCTTGGTATCCGCTCATTCCGGTATTAAACGCGATCTCACCGGTGGCGGTACCAATTTTACCTACTGCTTTGCCATAAAACACGCTACCATCCTCGAGTAGCAATGTGGCTTTGGGTCTTTCGTGATACTTCATTTTAGATCAAAAAAAAAGGACAAGGCAATGTTGCCCTATCCTTTTTTGTATTGTTTGAGTGTAGGATTCAATTCTATTCTTTGTCTCCTTCCTTTTTGCTTTTTTCTTCTGATCCTTTATCAGAATCAGCTTTCGCTTCTGCTTTTGGAGCAGCTTCAGCGGCAGGAGCTTCTTCAACTTTCGCTTCTGCTTCAGGAGCAGCAGCCTCAGTTGTTTCAGCTTGAGCCTCCGCTTTAGGAGCAGTAGAAGCAGATCCACCGCGACGACGACGACGGGTAGTCTTCTTCTTGGCATCTTGACCGTACAGTTCGTTGAAATCAACCAGTTCGATCATACACATTTCAGCACCGTCACCCTTACGAGATCCTGTTTTGATAATGCGGGTGTATCCACCTGGTCTGTCGGCAATTTTAGGAGCCACTTCGCGGAACAGTTCGGAAACTGCCACTTTATTTTGAAGGTAGCTAAACACCACACGTCTGGAGTGAGTAGAATCCGTTTTTGATCGGGTGATCAAAGGCTCTACATACCGTCTTAGTGCACGAGCTTTAGCAACAGTCGTGTTGATGCGCTTATGCTCGATCAGGGAGCTGGCCATATTTGCCATCATCGCCTTTCTGTGACCGGCTTTTCTACCTAAGCTGTTTGTTTTATTATTGTGTCTCATCTCAACAAATATTCCTCTTTAAACCTTCCTCTTCTTAGTCTTTGTCTAACTTGTACTTGGACAAGTTCATTCCAAAGGACAATCCTTTCGCCTCTACCAATTCTTCCAGTTCGGTCAAAGACTTCTTACCAAAGTTTCTAAACTTCAGCATGTCGTTTTTGTCGTACTGTACAAGATCTCCGAGGGTATCGATTTCCGCTGCTTTCAAGCAGTTCAATGCACGTACACTCAAGTCCAAATCAACCAATTTGGTTTTAAGCAATTGACGCATGTGCAATGAAGTCTCATCGAATTCTTCTTCAGAAGCTTTTTCTTCTGTATCCAACGTGATCTTCTCATCAGAGAACAACATAAAGTGGTGGATAAGAATCTTAGCGGCCTCTTTCAAAGCATCTTTAGGATGAATGGACCCGTCTGTTTCAATATCAACAATCAATTTCTCGTAATCCGTCTTTTGCTCAACACGGTAGTTTTCAACCGAGTATTTCACGTTGCGGATAGGAGTAAAAATGGCATCGATCGGAATTACGCCAATAGCCAAATCAGATTTATTTTCTTCAGCAGGAACATATCCGCGACCTTTATTGATGGTCAATTCCATCTGGATGTCTACGGACTCGTCCATGTGAGCGATCACTAAGTCAGGATTCAATACCTGGAAGGCAGAAGTAAACTGACCGATATCACCAGCGGTAAGAGTTTCCTTTCCGCTTACTTTGATGATCACTTTTTCGCTGTTAATATCTTCGATTTGTTGCTTAAACCGAACTTGCTTCAGATTCAGAATGATTTCGGTAATATCTTCCGAAACACCCTTCAAAGTGGAGAACTCATGATCAACACCTTCTAATTTTACAGATACCACTGCAAAACCTTCAAGAGAAGACAGAAGGATACGTCTTAATGAGTTTCCGATGGTAATTCCATAGCCAGGCTCCAATGGTCTGAATTCAAAACGACCATTTTGCTCGTCTGACTCAATCATGATTACCTTATCGGGCTTCTGAAAATCTAGGATTGCCATATTTTTTTCTTCTTTTTAATTGTTTCAGGGTTGCGCGGTTGGAGAGAGTGAAGAAATCTAACCAACCCTTTAGCCCCAATCCAATGGGATTAATTATTATTTAGAATACAATTCTACGATTAGCTGCTCCTTGATATTTTCTGGAATCTCATCTCTTTGAGGTTCTTGAACGAAAGTACCAGAAAGAGTTTCGCGGTTAAAATCCAACCAAGGGTATTTAGATACATTAGAAGCCCCTAAAGAGTTGCGGATAACTTCCAAGGTTTTAGACTTTTCGCGAACCGCTACAACATCACCTGGACGTACGTGGTATGAAGGTACATTCACTACAGTTCCATTAACAGTAATGTGACGGTGAGTAACCAGCTGACGAGCACCACGACGAGTAGTTGAAATACCCAAACGGAAAACGGTGTTATCCAAACGGGCTTCACACAATCTCAACAGGTTCTCACCTGTAATTCCTTTAGAACGGGATGCTTTGTCAAACAAGTTCGAGAATTGACGCTCAAGAATACCGTAAGTATACTTAGCTTTTTGTTTTTCGGCCAATTGCAGTGCATATTCGGACTGCTTCATACGACGCTTGTTTGGGCCGTGTTGTCCGGGAGGATATGCCTTTCTATCCAGTGATTTATCAGCACCAAAAATCGGGTCGTTAAACCTACGTGCAATTTTTGATTTGGGGCCTCTGTATCTTGCCATTGCTTATTGCTTTTCTCTTCTTGAACTAATTAAACTCTTCTGCGCTTTGGTGGGCGACATCCGTTATGTGGAAGTGGAGTTACGTCCACAATTTCCATCACGGTAATACCAGCGTTGTGCAGGCTACGGATAGCAGATTCTCTACCTGAACCCGGGCCTTTAACGTACACCTTCACTTTTCTCAATCCTGCCTCGTAAGCCGGTTTAGCCGCATCTTGGGCTGCCTGCTGAGCAGCATAAGGAGTATTCTTCTTCGAACCACGGAATCCCATTTTCCCAGCAGATGACCAGGAGATAGTTTGTCCTTGTGAGTTGGTCAAAGTGATAATGATGTTGTTAAAAGATGCTCTAACGTGAGCTTCTCCAACGGCATCAATCTTAACCTTATACTTTTTTGCACTTGATTTTGCCATGATCTATCTACTATTTGGAAGCAATTTTCTTGTTTGCAACCGTTTTTCTCTTTCCTTTTCTGGTTCTGCAGTTGTTCTTCGTACGCTGACCACGTAGGGGCAGACCGTTACGGTGGCGAATTCCACGGTAACAACCAATATCCATCAATCGCTTGATGTTTAGTTGTACTTCCGAGCGAAGTGCACCCTCAACCTTCAATTCAGAGTTGATGTAACTACGAATTCTTGACAATTGATCGTCATCCCAATCCTTCACACGAATGCTTGGATCGACCTCAGCCGCTTCCAAAATCTCTTTCGCCTTCGAGGGACCAATACCATAAATGTAGGTAAGGCCGATAATTCCTCTTTTGTTCTTTGGTAAATCTACACCTGTAATCCGGGCCATAACTTAACTATTAACCTTGTCTTTGTTTGAATTTAGGATTCTTCTTGTTGATCACATACAAGCGTCCTTTTCTTCTGACGATCTTGCAATCCTCACTACGCTTTTTCAAAGATGCTCTTACTTTCATCTCAATCCTTATTTGTATCTGTAAGTAATTCTACCTTTCGTCAAATCATAAGGAGACATTTCCACCTTTACCGTGTCCCCTGGCAAAATCTTGATGTAGTGCATCCGCATTTTACCAGAAATGTGTGCTGTGATCACGTGACCGTTTTCGAGTTCTACGCGAAACATAGCATTGGACAGGGCTTCGATGATCTTACCGTCCTGTACTATCGATGACTGTTTAGGCATACTTTTTTTTATTATCCAATACCTTTTCTATCTCTTCAAAACTTGACAGAATATCTGCCTTGCCGTTCCTGATGGCAATATCGTGCTCAAAGTGCGCTGAAGGTTTTCCGTCACGTGTTACAATGGTCCAGCCATCGTTCAATTGTTTCACGCCCCGTACTCCCAGATTGATCATTGGCTCAATTGCCAATGCCATTCCGGTTTTCAACATCTTACCCCTTCCTGGCTTCCCGTAGTTAGGAACTTCGGGACCTTCATGAAGATCGCGCCCCAACCCATGACCGACTAATTCACGAACCACACCATAGCCGTGATTTTCCGCATGAGTTTGAACTGCATAACCAATATCACCAATGCGATTACCAGTTATGGCTTGTTCAATACCGAGGTACAAACTTTCTTTGGTTACTTCCAAAAGCTTTTTCACTTCCGGAGCAACTTCACCAATTTCAAAGGTGTAAGCTGAGTCACCACAAAAACCATTAAGAACAACTCCGCAATCAATCGAGGCAATATCCCCGTTTTCAAGCGGTTTATTTGTAGGAATCCCGTGTACCACTTGCTCATTTACTGAGAAACAAAGGGTATTTGGAAATCCGCCAAATCCTTTAAATCCTGGCTTAGCTCCATGATCGCGGATAAACTCCTCTGCGATCTTGTCCAAATCGAGCGGAACAACTCCAGGCTCAATTCGTTTAGCTACTTCCGCCAGGGTTTTGCCAACAAGCAAACAACTCTCGCGGAGGATCTCAATCTCTTCGTCAGTCTTGTAAAAGATCTGCGCCATTAGATTGCTGCTCCTCCGGTGCCATAAGCACCAGCCGTAGAACGACCACTAATTTTTCCAGACTTCATCAGTCCGTCATATTCACGCATCAACAGGTAGCTTTCTACTTGCTGAAGTGTGTCCAAAATTACCCCTACCATGATCAACAAACTGGTTCCACCAAAGAAGTAAGCAAACTGAGTACTTACTCCTGCGATCATAGCAAATGCAGGTAATATGGCTATCACTCCCAAGAAAATAGATCCAGGGAGAGTAATTTTTGAAAGAATGTTGTCCAAGAAATCAGCCGTAGCTTTTCCAGGACGAATACCGGGAACAAACCCACCGTTCTTCTTCAGGTCATCTGCCATCTGATTCGGGTTAATGGTAATCGCGGTATAGAAATATGTAAATGCAATAATCAACACAAAGAAGGTAAAGTTGTACCAGAACCCTGTGATGTCCGCAAATACGGATGCAAAACTGGTCAATGCACTGGACTCATCAGAAGAGAATCCAACCAAAGTCATTGGCAAGAACATCAAAGCCTGAGCAAAGATAATTGGCATTACACCAGAAGCATTTACTTTCAATGGAATGTAGTTACGAGCTCCACCGTACTGGCGGCTACCTACTACGTTTTTCGCAAAATTAACCGGTACCTTACGTACACCCTGTACTAACAGGATAGTAGCTACGGTAACCAAAAGAAGGAATACCATCTCAACCAGGAACAACACTGTACCACCAGCTTCAACACCCAAACGGCTCTCAAATTCAAAGATGATAGCTGTTGGGAAGTTGGCGATAATACCGATCATGATCAACAAGGAGATACCGTTACCCAGTCCTTTGTCGGTGATTTTCTCACCCAACCACATTACGAACATGGTACCAGTAACCAAAAGAACGGTAGAAGAAATCCAGAAGAATGGTCCGCTGCTTACCATAGCTTCAGCTGGCACCTGAGTAGCGATATACCCTGGAGCCTGAGCCAAACAGATGGCGATAGTCAACAAACGAGTCCACTGTGTAATTTTCTTACGACCGCTTTCTCCTTCTTTCTGCATCTTAGCAAACTGAGGAACTGCAATTCCCAGCAGCTGCATAACAATCGATGCCGAGATATAAGGCATAATACCCAGGGCAAACACAGATGCTCGTGAAAAAGCACCTCCCGCAAACATGTTTAACAATGATGCAAGTCCTGTACCCTGGCTGGCATATTGTTCCAACATAACCGAGTCTACACCCGGAAGAACAATAAACGAGCCCAAACGATAAATAAGCAAAAAGAACAACGTATTCAGGATTCGAATACGTAGATCTTCTATTTTATAAATGTTTACAAATGTCCTTATTAATCTCTTCATTTGGTTGTTCTGATTAAGCGGTCAATGCTTCTCCGCCTTGGTCAATAATTGCGCTTTTAGCTTTTTCCGAAAAGGCGTCAGCCGTCACTTTCATTTTCGCGTTCAATTCACCGTTACCGAGAATTTTGATCAAATCATTTTTAGAAGCCAATCCATTAGCTACCAAAATTTCTTGATTTACCTCAGTAATCTTCTTGTCAGCCAATTCCTGAAGCGTGCTCAGGTTGATAGGCTTATATTCAACGCGGTTAATGTTCTTGAAACCGAATTTTGGAACACGACGTTGTAGGGGCATCTGACCTCCTTCGAATCCAATCTTACGAGAGTATCCTGAACGAGACTTAGCACCTTTATGTCCACGTGTGGAGGTTCCGCCTTTTCCACTTCCTTCCCCACGTCCGATGCGCTTCTTACTTTTTACCGATCCTTCTGCCGGTTTCAGATTCTCTAATTTCATCTTTCCTGGTTCTTATCTATTTAACCTCTTCCGTTTGAACAAGGTGAGCCACCTTTTTCACCATTCCTACAACTTGAGGAGTAGCTTCATGTTCTACGGTTTGATTCATTTTTTTCAGACCTAGAGCTTCCAAAGTCTTCTTCTGTCTAGCCGGACGATTAATTCCGGAACGTACTTGAGTGATTCTAATCTTACCCATGGTCTTATTCTTAACCGTTAAATACTTTGTTCACATTCACACCACGGTGATTTGCCACAGTGTAAGCGTCTCTCAATTCAGTCAAAGCCTTAACTGTAGCCTTAACCACGTTCTGTGGATTAGAGGAACCTTTAGACTTTGCCAATACGTCAGTTACACCAACGCTTTCCAATACTGCACGCATCGCACCACCGGCAATTACCCCGGTACCGTGTGAAGCTGGCTGCAAGTATACATCAGATCCACCATAACGTGCTCTTTGTTGGTGAGGAATAGTTCCTCTAATGATAGGAACTTTTACCAAATTCTTCTTAGCGTCGTCAATTCCTTTGGCAATAGCAGAGGTTACTTCCTTCGCTTTACCGGTTCCAAATCCAACTACACCATTCTCATTTCCCACAACAACCAAAGCGGAGAAACTAAAAGTACGTCCACCTTTGGTTACTTTAGTCACCCGGCGGATGTTAACCAGCTTATCTTTCAATTCGATCTCGCTGGATCTTACTCGTTTAATATTTGCGTTTGCCATTATCCGATTAGAATTTGAGTCCGCCTTCTCTTGCCGCGTCAGCAAAAGATTTAACTCTTCCGTGATACAAATAACCGTTACGATCGAACTTTACGGTTTCGATCCCAGCTTCTACCGCTTTACCGGCAATTACTTTTCCTACATAAGCAGCCTGGTCGCTTTTGCTTCCTTCAGCGGCTTGTTTATCATTTAAAGAAGATGCAGATGCCAGGGTTTTTCCTGATACATCATCGATCAACTGAGCGTAAAACTCCTTGTTGCTTCTGAATACAGACAATCTTGGAGTACTTGCGTCACCGCTAACGATTTTGCGGATTCTCTTCTTAATTCTGCTACGTCTCTGTAATTTCGTTAGTGCCATCTCTCAAACTTATTTAGCTGCTGACTTACCTGCTTTTCTACGGATGTACTCACCTACGTAACGAATACCTTTTCCTTTGTAAGGCTCAGGCTTTCTAAGGGAGCGAATTTTAGAGGCCACCATTCCAAGCAACTGCTTGTCGTGAGACTCTAACTGAATCAAAGGATTCTTACCTCTTTCAGTTTGTGCTGCTACCTTAACTTCTTCAGGCAATTGGATCAGCACGTTGTGGGAAAATCCTACAACCAGTTCCAGTTCCTGCCCCTTAGCGGTAGCACGGTAACCAACACCGATCATTTCCAATTCTTTCTTATATCCCTGTGTAACTCCAATGATCATGTTATTGATCAAAGCACGGAACAAACCGTGTCTTGCACGGGAATCTTTACTGTCATCTTTCCTTTCAAGAGTCAGAACGTTGTCTTCGATTTTCACGCTTACGTGATCCGACAACTCCTGAGACAGCTCTCCTTTAGGACCCTTAACGTTCACAACGTTACCATCAACGGTAACGGTTGCGCTTTCAGGTATTGCTATAGGTGCTTTTCCTACTCGTGACATTTCTAATTGTCTATCTGATTAATACACGTGGCAAAGAACCTCTCCGCCAACATTCAAATTTCTTGCTTCTTTATCCGTCATCACACCTTGAGATGTAGACACGATGGCCACTCCCAATCCGTTCAGTACGCGTGGCATTTCTTTAGCGCTGGTATACTGACGTAAACCTGGCTTAGAAATACGGGTAATCTTTTTGATCGCGTTGGTCTTGCCATCGGCATTGTATTTCAAAGCGACCATAATTTTACCTTGTGGTTTTTCGTCCACGAATTTGTAGTTCAGGATGTACCCTTTCTCAAAAAGGATCTTGGTCATCTGCTTCTTAAGGTTAGAAGCAGGAATCTCAACTACTTTATGTTTGGCCTGTACACCGTTTCGGATACGGGTCAAAAAATCTGCTATAGGATCTGTATACATAATTCCTTCTTGTCTCTATTCTACCAACTCGCTTTCTTCACTCCGGGAATCAAGCCTTGTACAGCCATTTCACGGAAGGTCACCCTGGAAATACCGAAGTGACGCATGTATCCTCTTGGTCTTCCGGTTAGTTTACAACGGTTGTGCAAACGAACGGAAGAAGAGTTCTTAGGAAGTTTCTGAAGAGCTTCCCAATTTCCTTCAGCTTTAAGAGCAGCACGCTTTTCGGCAAATTTCGCAACCATTCTTTCGCGTTTGCGCTCTCTTGCTTTCATTGATTCTTTAGCCATCCTTCTGTCTTATTTTTTAAAGGGTAATCCAAATTCGTCTAACAATGCACGAGCTTCCTCGTTGGTATCGGCTGAAGTCACAAAAGTGATATCCATACCATTGATCGATTTGATCTTATCGATATCGATTTCCGGAAAGATGATTTGCTCTTTGATACCCAATGTGTAGTTTCCACGTCCGTCAAACCCTTTAGGGCTAATTCCGCGGAAGTCACGAGTACGTGGAAGAGCCAAGGCAACCAGGCGATCCAGGAATTCGTACATATTATCGTTTCTAAGAGTCACTTTGGTACCAATTGGCATCCCTTTTCTGATCTTAAAGTTAGACACGTCTTTCTTGGCTTTACAAGAAACAGCGCGCTGACCTGCGATCATAGATAACTCTTCAACAGCTACTTCCAAAATCTTTTTGTCAGTAGTTGCTTTACCCATACCCTGGCTGATAACAATCTTCTCCAGTTTAGGCACTTGCATGGAAGACTTGTATTGGAACTTATCCATCAAGTTGGATACGATAGTCTCCCGGTACGTTTTTTTCAATCTGGGCTGATACATAATTAAATCTCCTCCCGTTTATCTTTAGACTTCTTGGAATAGCGTACAGTTTTTCCTTCAGCATTCTTCATGCGGCCAACACGGGTTACGTCCCCGTTCTTGTCAACGAGCATCAAGTTGGAAATGTGTACGGTACCTTCCTTCTCAACAATTCCACCGTCAGGGTTAGTGGCGCTTGGCTTGGCGTGAACTTTAATCACGTTAACACCTTCCACAACCGCTCTGTATTTTTCACGATCTACGGACATAACCCTTCCGGTTTTGCCTTTGTAGGATCCGGCAATCACTTTTACCGTATCGTCTTTTTTAATGTGGATTTTCATCTTTCCTTTTCTTATCCGTTAAAGTACTTCAGGTGCAAGAGAAACAATCTTCATGAATTGCTTTTCACGCAGCTCACGAGCTACCGGACCAAAAATCCGAGTTCCTCTCATTTCTCCTGCAGCATTCAATAGCACACAGGCGTTATTATCGAAACGGATGTAAGATCCGTCTGCTCTTCTCACCTCTTTCTTGGTTCTCACAATCACCGCGCGGCTCACTGCACCCTTTTTCACGTTGCCTGAGGGCATGGCATCTTTCACAGTAACTACAATCTTGTCACCAACTGAAGCGTATCTTCTTCCGGTACCACCCAGAACGCGGATACACAATACTTCTTTGGCGCCGCTATTGTCTGCTACATGTAACCTGCTTTCTTGCTGAATCATTGTTATTCCTTTAGCCTGTTAAACCTTACTTGGCTTTCTCAATAATTTCGGTCAACCTCCAACGCTTGTTTTTAGACATTGGACGCATCTCCATGATCTTTACGGTATCGCCTATTCCGCACTCGTCTTTTTCGTCGTGTGCCATAAACTTCGTCGTTTTCTTAACGAACTTACCGTACTTCGGGTGCTTAATTTTACGCTCCACAGCTACAACGATGGACTTGTCCATAGCTGCACTGGTTACCACACCGATTCTTTCTTTTCTAAGATTTCGCATTGCTCTTATTTAGATTGCTCCAACTCTCGTTTGGTGATTTCGGTTTTCAACCGGGCAATAGTTCTTCTTTTCTCACGGATTACCATCGGGTTTTCCAGCTGAGATACCGTGTGATTCATTTCAAGTTTGCCCAATGATTCAGTCTCATCGCCCAAACGCTCAAACAACTCCTCGGTAGTCAATTCTTTAATTACAGATTGCTTCATCGCTTCTCTTGTTATTCTCCGTCGTAATCTCTTCTAACAACTAACTTACAGGTAACTGGTAGTTTTTGAGCAGCCAGTCTCAGGGCTTCCTGAGCGATGGTGGAGTTCACTCCTTCGATCTCAAACAACATTCTACCAGGCTTCACTTTCGCCACCCAGTGGTCCAAGTTACCCTTACCTTTACCCATCCGTACTTCGGCTGGCTTAGAGGTGATCGGAGTATCTGGGAAAATACGAATCCAAACTTGTCCTTCCCTTTTCATGTAACGGGTTACTGCGATACGAGCAGCCTCAATCTGACGGCTTGTAATGCGACCCATTTCCAGGGTTTTGATCCCGAAAGATCCGTAGGCAAGCTGGGCGCCACGTTGGGCGTTTCCTTTAATTCTTCCCTTCTGTACTTTTCTATGCTTTGTTTTCCTGGGCTGTAACATCTTTCCCTAAATTAAATCTCCGACGATTAATTTCTTTTCTTTCTGTTAAAACGCTGCTTTTGTGGCCCTTTCTTCTGTTTCTCAACAACAGGGGACAAATCGCGTTTTCCAAGTACTTCACCATTACAGATCCATACTTTAATTCCAATACGACCATAAGTGGTGTGAGCCTCACTCAAAGCGTAGTCGATATCAGCACGGAATGTGTGCAATGGAATACGACCATCTTTGTAGTGCTCGGTACGTGCCATCTCAGCGCCATTCAAACGACCAGAGATAGTTACTTTAATACCTTCAGAACCCATTCTCATGGCGGAGGCTACAGCCATTTTAGCCGCTCTACGGAAGGAAATACGTCCTTCGATTTGACGAGCAATGCTATCAGCCACCAGGCTTGCATCCAATTCAGGACGCTTTATCTCAAAGATGTTGATTTGAACATCCTTACGGGTGATCTTTTTCAACTCTTCTTTCAGCTTATCAACCTCAGATCCACCTTTACCGATAATGATACCTGGACGTGCAGTCTTAACAGTAACAGTGATCAGCTTAAGTGTTCTTTCAATCACAATTTTAGAAACACTCGCCTTTCTCAAACGAGCATTCAGGTAACGACGAATCTTATGGTCTTCAACCAATTTGTCTTCGTAACGTCTTCCACCGTACCAGTTGGAATCCCAACCGCGGATAAAACCTAATCTGTTAGCAATCGGATTTGTCTTCTGTCCCATCTTATTAGTTTTCTACCTCCTGGTTTTGTGTTCCCAGTACTAGTGTTACGTGATTTGATCTCTTTCTGATGCGGTAAGCGCGACCCTGAGCCCGTGGGCTAATTCTCTTAAGGGTGCGAGCACCGTCAACTTTCACTTCTTTAACGAAAAGGCCTGCAGTTTCCCAGCTATCACCACTCTTCTCTTCGAAGTTGGCTACAGCCGACCACAGGAGCTTGGCCATAAGACCAGCAGCTTCCTTCTTGTGAAACTGAAGAACATTTGAGGCCTTAGCCACTTCCTCACCACGGATTAGATCTGCGACTAATCTCATTTTGCGGGGAGAGCTTGGACAGTTATTCAGCTTAGCCGAATAAACGGTTTTGTTCGCCTCTTTTCTCTCTTGTGCTTTATTGTGTTTTCTGGCTCCCATATTAAACCTCAGTTATCTATCGTTTCTTATCTTTTTTACCGGCGTGACCTCTCCAGGTACGGGTTGGAGAAAATTCTCCCAATTTGTGCCCTACCATGTTTTCAGTTACGTATACCGGAATAAACTGTCTTCCGTTATGCACCCCAATAGTCAACCCAACGAAGTCAGGTGTAATCATGGATGCTCTGGACCAGGTTTTGATCACCGACTTTTTGCCGGAAGCCTGCATGTCCAGTACTCGTTTCTCTAGTTTGTAATGTACAAACGGCGGTTTCTTCAATGAACGACTCATAATCTACTCCCTAATTACTTTCTCTTCGTTATGATGTAACGATTAGATGCTTTTTTCTTTGAACGTGTCTTAAATCCTTTAGCTGGAACACCGTTACGTGATCTTGGGTGACCTCCAGACTGACGTCCTTCACCACCACCCATTGGGTGATCAACCGGGTTCATGGCCACACCACGAGTACGTGGGCGACGACCTAACCAGCGACTGCGACCTGCTTTACCAGAGCGCTCCAAGTTATGATCACTGTTGGACACAGAACCAATTGTGGCCATACATGTCAACAAGATCAAACGAGTTTCACCAGAAGGCATTTTCACTACACCAAACTTGCCATCCTTTGCGGTAAGTTGAGCGTAAGCTCCTGCTCCACGAGCAATTTTCCCACCAGCACCAGGCTGCATTTCAATGTTGTGAATAATTGTACCTAAAGGAATATCACGTAGGAAAAGAGCGTTTCCAATTTCTGGAGCAGCCTTTTCACCGTTCATGATTTCTTGACCTACTTCAATGCCATTAGGGGCAATGATGTATCTCTTTTCACCATCAGCATATACAATCAAAGCAATACGAGCCGAACGGTTCGGATCGTATTCTACAGAAGCAACCTTACCAGGAACACCCATTTTGTTACGCTTGAAATCAATCACGCGGTAACGTCTTTTGTGTCCTCCGCCTCGGTAACGAACAGTCATACGACCATCGTTATTTCTACCTCCGGACTTCTTGATGGATTTGGTCAAACTTTTCTCCGAAGTGCCTTTGGTGATCTCACCAAACATACTCCCGACTTTATGTCGTTGACCTGGAGTAATCGGATTAAACTTTCTAACAGCCATCGTTTTCTGTTATTTCTTAAATACCACTATAAAAATCAATCATATCACCGTCAACCAAAGTAACTACAGCTTTCTTGTAAGAACCCGTAGAACCTTGCTGAACCCCTCTCTTGGTATAGCGAGTCTTGCTCTTGCCGGCAACGATCATGGTGTTAACTGACTTTACGGTTACCCCATAAGCCTCTTCCACTGCATTTTTAACTTGCAGCTTGTTCACGTCTTTAGGAACCACAAACCCATAACGATTGAAATCTTCACCGTCTTGGGTCATCTTTTCAGTGATCACTGGTTTGAGTAAAATTTTCATCGTTATCTTAACTTAAAATCGTTTCAATTTTGCCAATCGCACCTTCACACAAAACCAATTTCCCAGAGTTAACAATACTGTAAGTATTTAATTCTGAGGCAGTTATATATGAAAGCCCCTCTAAATTTCGGGAGGACAAATATACATTTTTATTCTGCTCAGGCAACACCAGCGTGGTTTTTTTGTCTGTTAACTTCAGGTTATTCAGAACTTTAACCATCTCTGCAGTTTTAGGAGCATCGAACGAAAAGTCTTCTACGACCATGATTTCATCAGCTTTTGCCTTAGCAGCCAAAGCAGATTTACGGGCCAATTTTTTAACTTTTTTGTTCAATTTGAAACCGTAGTAACGAGGTTCTGGACCGAATACACGACCACCACCACGGAACAATGGATTCTTGATGCTACCCGCACGAGCAGTACCGGTACCTTTTTGCTTCTTGATCTTACGAGTACTACCCGTAATCTCTCCGCGTTGCTTTGCTTTATGAGTTCCTTGCCTTTGGTTTGCCAGGTACTGCTTTACGTCGAGGTAAACAGCGTGCTCATTTGGTTCGATTCCGAAAACGGCATCATTCAGGTCTACCTTTTTGGAAGCCTTAGAACCATCAATTTTATACAGATCTACCTTCATCTTACTTCTCAATTGTAACTACTGAACCTTTAGGACCAGGAACAGCACCTTTAACGACCAACAAGTTTTTATCTCCAATAACTTTCAAAACACGAAGGTTTTGAACTTTAACCGTATCGCCGCCAGTACGACCTGCCATTCTCATTCCCTTAAATACACGAGAAGGAGTAGAGGCCATCCCGATAGAACCGGGAGCGCGACCTACGTCTTTGGTTCCGTGTGTAGCATCACCTACACCATGGAAACCGTGTCTTTTCATTACACCCTGGAAGCCTTTACCTTTAGAAGTTCCGGTAACGTCAACAAATTCTCCTTCTTCGAAAATGCTCACATCGATTACATCGCCAGGCTTAACATCCTGATCGTAGCCATCAAATTCTTGAACATGTTTCTTCGGAGTAGTTCCGGATTTCTTAAAGTGACCTTTCAGGGCAGCGGAAGTGTGTTTTTCGGATTTCTCTTCGTACCCAATCTGAACAGCGGTATAGCCATCTGTTTCTTCGTTCCTTACCTGTGTCACCACACAAGGACCGGCAGCGATGACGGTACAAGGAAGGTTTTTACCCTCTTCATTGTACACGCTGGTCATTCCTATTTTTCTACCAATTATTCCAGGCATCTTTATTCTGTATTAATGCTTTCTTAAACCTTAATTTCTACATCTACACCACTGGGCAGTTCCAGCTTCATCAACGCGTCCACAGTTTTTGAAGACGAAGAGTAGATATCCAACAAACGCTTGAATGAGTTCAATTGGAATTGCTCTCTCGACTTCTTGTTTACGTGTGGAGAACGCAATACGGTGAAGATCTTTTTGTCAGTGGGCAATGGAATTGGCCCGCTCACAACTGCTCCGGTAGACTTTACCGTTTTTACGATCTTCTCAGCAGACTTGTCTACCAAATTGTGATCGTAAGACTTCAACTTAATTCTAATTTTCTGAGCCATGTCTTCTTACTTATACAGTTGCAGTTCCTTTAACTTTTGCTATTACATCGTCAGCGATGTTCCTTGGTGTTGGATCGTAGTGAGAGAACTCCATAGTAGAAGTTGCACGACCAGAAGAGATCGTTCTCAAAGCAGTCACATATCCAAACATTTCAGAAAGAGGAACAATTGCTTTTACTACCTGAGCGTTGTTACGGCTATCCATTCCCTGGATTTGACCACGACGACGGTTCAAGTCAGCAACGATATCACCCATGTTTTCTTCCGGAGTAACTACTTCCAATTTCATAATTGGCTCAAGCAATACCGGAGTAGCATTCTTGGCAGCGTTACGGTAGGCCAACTTGGCACAAACCTCAAAAGAAAGTGAATCGGAGTCAACCGCGTGGAAAGATCCATCAATCAACTCAACTTTCATGCTGTCAAGTGGGTAACCAGCCAAAGGACCGTTAACCATAGCATCTTTAAATCCTTTTTCCACTGAAGGAATAAATTCTCTTGGAATGTTACCACCTTTAATGGAGTTAACGAATTCCAATCCTTCTTTACCTTCATCACCTGGCATAACTTTCACCACGATATCGGCGAATTTACCACGACCACCTGTTTGCTTCTTGTAAGTCTCACGGTGATCAACAGATGAAGTAATCGCTTCTTTGTAAGCTACCTGAGGAGCACCTTGGCTACACTCAACTTTAAACTCACGCTTCAAACGATCCAAAATGATTTCCAGGTGAAGCTCACCCATACCGCTAATTACGGTTTGACCAGAATCCTCATCGGTTTTAACACGGAACGTTGGATCCTCTTCAGAAAGCTTTCCAAGAGCAACACCCAACTTATCCACATCACCTTGAGTTTTTGGCTCGATAGCGATACCAATTACTGGCTCAGGGAAAGTCATTGATTCAAGTACGATAGGAGCTTTCTCATCACATAGAGTATCTCCAGTACGAATATCTTTAAATCCTACAGCTGCACCGATATCACCAGCCTCGATGAAAGGAATCTGGTTTTGCTTGTTTGAGTGCATCTGGAAGATACGTGAAATACGCTCTTTCTTTTGGGTACGAGTGTTCATTACGTAAGAACCTGCATCCAATTTACCAGAGTAGCAACGGAAGAAGCAAAGACGACCTACGTATGGGTCAGTAGCAATTTTAAAAGCCAAAGAAGAGAAAGGCTCTTCCTTAGAAGGCTCACGCTTCAATACTTTTTCTTCGTCGTTGATATCATGACCTTCAACAGCACCTTTATCCAATGGAGATGGCATAAATTCCATTACACCATCCAACATGGTTTGAACACCTTTGTTTTTAAAGGCAGAACCACACATTACAGGCTGGATAGTCATATTGATGGTAGAAGTACGGATTGCATTCAACATTTCCTCTTCTGTAATTGAATCTGGATCTTCGAAGAATTTCTCCATCAAAGAATCATCTGTTTCAGCTACAGCTTCAACCAACTTCTCACGCCACTCAGCAGTAAGATCAACTAAATCTTCAGGGATAGGAATCTCCTTCCAGGTCATTCCCATATCTTCCTCATTCCATACGATAGCACGGTTGTTAATCAAATCAACCACACCTTTAAACTCGTCTTCAGCTCCGATTGGAATCTGAAGTGGAATTGGGTTACCGCCTAGTCTTTCTTTGATCTGCTCAACAGTACCAAAGAAGTCAGCACCAGCACGGTCCATTTTATTTACGAAGCACAAACGTGGTACGTTGTACTTATCAGCCTGACGCCATACAGTTTCTGATTGTGGCTCAACACCTGAAGAAGCACAGAACAAAGCTACAGCAGCATCCAATACACGCAAGGAGCGCTCTACCTCAACAGTAAAGTCAACGTGTCCAGGAGTATCAATAATGTTGATACGATATTCTTTGTCTCTGTAATTCCAAAAACAGGTAGTAGCAGCGGAAGTAATGGTAATCCCTCTCTCCTGCTCCTGCGCCATCCAGTCCATTACGGCAGCACCGTCGTGAACCTCTCCAATCTTATGACTGATACCAGTATAATAAAGAATACGCTCGGTGGTTGTCGTTTTACCGGCATCCACGTGGGCCATAATCCCAATGTTTCTGGTATATGTTAAATCTCTTTTAGCCATTGTTTCCTTATTATCTTGGGTTAGAATCTAAAATGTGAAAACGCTTTGTTAGCCTCAGCCATACGGTGAGTATCCTCTTTCTTCTTATAAGCACCACCCTCTTCACGAGCTGCTGCCATAATCTCTTCAGACAATTTCTCAGCCATGGATCTTCCGTTACGCTTACGGGCGAAAAGAATCATCCATTTCATAGCTTGAGAAGTCTTTCTTGACGAACGAATCTCTTGAGGAATCTGGAAAGTTGCCCCACCAACACGGCGGCTACGTACTTCTACTTGAGGAGTAACGTTAGACAATGCTTTTTTCCAAGTCTCAAGACCACTCTCGCCAGTCTTTGACTCTACACGATCCAAAGCTTCGTAGAAGATTTTAAAGGAAATACTCTTCTTTCCTTGGATCATCAAGTTGTTCACAAAAGTGGTAACCAGTGTCTCACCGAATTTGGGATCCGGCGCGGTTTCAAACTTTTTTGCTCTCGCTTTTCTCATCGTTCAGTCTCCTATTTTTTTGGACGTTTTGTTCCGTACTTAGACCTTCTTTGAGCTCTCCCGTCAACACCAGCGGTATCCAATGCACCACGTACAATGTGATAACGTACACCTGGAAGATCTTTCACTCTACCACCACGAACCAGTACAATACTGTGTTCCTGTAGGTTGTGACCTTCTCCTCCGATGTAGGAGTTCACCTCGTTACCATTCGTTAATCTAACCCTGGCCACTTTTCTCATGGCCGAGTTCGGCTTCTTTGGGGTGGTAGTATACACCCGTACGCATACCCCTCTTCTCTGGGGACACGCATCTAGAGCAGCGGATTTAGATGTCTTAATCTTGCTCTGTCTTCCTTTTCTTACTAATTGCTGTATAGTAGGCATATATTCTAAAATCTGTTATATTGAGGCACTCCACCCCAATAAATTCAGGGCGGCAAAGGTAGAAGTTTTTCCAATTAAATTCAACTACCCTTGAAATTAATTTACCAAGATCAGAATTCCAGTTTTAAACGCTATAAATAAACAGGCATTCAAGCGTTTAGAACATCGGGCCGCAAACATCCACAATTCCCTCCACAACCCCGGTGAATAAACTCCCAAAACACAGCGTCAATTTCCCTATGCGCACTTTTAAAAATTGACGACTTCAAAAGGGTGGAAAAATTGCCTCATCGACGGCTTATATATATAGGTATAAAAGATAGTTTTGCAGCATGAGTTATTTGGACAACCTAAATGTGGAGCAGAGAAAGGCCGTACAGCAGATCGAAGGACCAGTAATGGTAATTGCGGGTGCGGGATCGGGAAAGACACGGGTACTCACCTATCGAATAGCCCATATGATTGAAAGAGGAGTCGACTCCTTCAATATCCTTTCACTAACGTTTACCAACAAGGCAGCACGTGAGATGAAAGGCCGTATCGCCAAGATTGTTGGAGCGAGCGAATCGAAGAATATTTGGATGGGAACTTTCCACTCGGTGTTTGCACGAATATTGCGAAATGAAGCAACACTTTTGGGATACCCATCTAATTTCACCATTTATGATACGGATGACGCCAAAAGTTTAATCAAGCGAATCATCAAAGAATTTAACCTGGATGATAAGGTATATAAACCAAATCTGGTCTTAAGTCGGATTTCATCTGCGAAGAACAACTTGATCTCGGCAGCAAACTATGCGAACAATTCGGTTATTCAACAAGAGGACATCCAATCCCGCAAGCCTGAATTGGCACGAATCTACCATACGTATGAGAAAAGATGCTTTCAAGCGGGAGCCATGGATTTTGATGATCTACTCTTCAAAACGAATGTCTTGTTTCGCGACCATCCGGACGCTTTGATCAAATATCAAAACAAGTTCCGTTACATTTTGGTGGATGAGTACCAGGATACGAACTTTTCTCAGTACTTAATACTGAAAAAGCTTGCCGCCCGGTTTGAGAATATCTGCGTGGTGGGTGATGATGCTCAGAGTATCTATGCCTTCCGTGGAGCGAACATCCAAAACATCCTCAACTTCAAAAACGAATATCCAGACGTAAAAACCTTTAAGCTGGAGCAGAATTACCGCTCAACCAAAAACATTGTTCAGGCGGCCAATAGCCTGATCAGCAAAAACAAGGAGCAGCTGGAGAAAAATGTTTGGACGAACAACGATGAAGGCGAAAAGATCAAAATCGTAAAAGCGCTTTCTGACAACGAAGAGGGCTTTGAAATAGCCAATGACATCTTCTTCCGGAAGCATAATGAACAGCGGGAAAACGCCGACTTTGCCATTTTGTACCGAACCAATTCTCAATCTCGTTCGCTGGAAGAGGCCTTAAGAAAAAAGGACATCCCTTACCGCATTTATGGAGGGCTCAGCTTTTACCACCGAAAAGAAATTAAGGACCTGTTGGGCTATTTCCGATTGGCAATTAACCCCAAGGACGAAGAAGCCTTGAAACGGGTGATCAACTATCCCAAAAGAGGAATCGGAAACACCACCATGGACAAGATTTCAGCCGCCGCTTCTCAGGGAGGCGTTAGCCTCTGGCAGGTGGTCAATAATCCGGCTCAATTTGGCCTGCAGTTTTCAGCTGCTGTGATTAACAAATTACGAGGATTCGCAGAAATGGTTGAAACCTTCCACCAATTGCTGCAAACGGAAGATGCCTTTGAATTAGCAAGTCGGATTGCAACTACCTCCACTATTCTAAAAGAACTCTATTCGGATAAATCTGTAGAAGGGGTTGCCCGCTATGAAAACATTCAGGAACTTTTGAGCGGGATCAAAGAGTTTGCCGAAAACGACACGGTAGACGATGTAATCGATCTACCGGAAGGAAACGACAAACGAACACTGGACGTTTATATGCAGGACATCGCCTTGCTCACCGACTCCGACAACAATAAGGAAGAGAATAAGGACACGGTAACCCTGATGACCATTCACGCCTCCAAGGGACTTGAATTTCCCTATGTATACATCTCGGGAATGGAAGAAAACCTGTTCCCTTCCCAACTATCGGTAAACTCAAGAACGGAGCTGGAGGAAGAGCGACGATTGTTTTACGTGGCCTTAACCCGGGCTGAAAACAAAGCCATGCTTTCTTACGCCACCACTCGCTACCGTTGGGGCAACCTAACCTATTGCGAACCCAGTCGTTTTTTAGAGGAACTCGATCCCAATTATGTGGAACGCAATGACCTTGGAGCAGGAGGCAAATCGCCAAGTGAAGGAATTGATTTTGAACGAGGGGCACGCGAAGGTGGATTAAACTACCGCCAACCTGCTTACCAATCCAGTTCAAGCTCACCGCGTCCATCCGCTGCACCAAGCCGACCACCAAGACCCGGCATGAAACGGATGAATACAGCCAAACCTGCTACACCACCCGCTGATTTCACGCCATCTGACGTAAGCCTTATTACCGTTGGTGCTGAAGTGTTGCATCAACGATTTGGAAAAGGAAAGGTCGTCGACATACAAGGACCGTCTGACAACCGGAAAGCTTCGGTAAACTTTGAATCTGTGGGCCAGAAACAATTACTCCTTAAGTTTGCCAAACTTCAGCTTCTCTAGCCCACTGAAATATCTAACTTTGAAAGTCTAAGATCCAAAAATGGAATACAATACAGTAAGAGAACACCTCATCATCCCGGAATACGGAAGAAACATACAGAAGATGGTCAACCTGGCCATTGAGATTGAAGACCGGGAAGAACGAAATAAAGCCGCCAAAACCATTATCAAAATTATGGGGCAATTGAACCCCAGCCTCCGTGATGTCAACGAGTTTAACCACAAGTTGTGGGACCATTTACACATCATCGCAGACTTTAAGTTGGATGTAGACTCCCCCTTCCCTCTTCCTGAGAAGGAAGCTCTGGAAGCTCGCCCTGAAATGCTGAGTTACAACGACGAACGCATCCCCTTTAAGCACTACGGCAAGATTATTCCTAAGTACATCAAGTCGGCTATTGAAATGGAAGACGGAGATGAAAAGAATGCCTTGATTCTATCCATTGCCAACATGATGAAAAAGTCTTACGTGACCTGGAATAAGGAATCCGTGATCGACGAAGAAATCATCAATGATCTTGATCGGCTTTCCAAAGGACAGCTTCAACTCGATCTGAGTACCGAATTGATCAAGAGCACGGAGATCATTACAAAGCCGAGAAACAAATCCAAGAACACCAAAAACAAAAAGAAAAAGCGCTAATACGATCCATGGGAACTTTTAAGATTACTGGCGGTCACAAACTTCGTGGAGAAATTGTTCCACAAGGTGCGAAGAACGAGGCCCTGCAAATTCTATGTGCAACTCTCCTCACCAAGGAGCGAGTAATAATCAATAATGTTCCCGACATCCGGGATGTAAACAAGCTGATCGACCTCCTCAGATCGCTGAACGTAGAGGTGGAAAAATTGGGACCAGAATCCTACGCCTTTGAAGCCAAAGATGTGGACATCGAGTACATGAACACCCCTGAATACTTCAGACAAGGTGGAGGCCTTCGAGGATCCATTATGGTGGTTGGCCCCCTTTTAGGCCGCTATGGTAGAGGATACATTCCTAAGCCAGGTGGAGATAAAATTGGTCGCCGCCGGGTTGACACCCACTTCATTGGATTTGAAAAGTTGGGAGCTACCTTCAGCTATGACCCCGAATTAGGCGTTTATAGAGCTCGTGCCAAAAATTTGAGCGGAACCCACATGTTGCTGGATGAAGCTAGCGTAACTGGTACCGCTAATATCCTTATGGCTGCTGTGTTGGCCAAAGGCGTTACTACAATTTACAATGCCGCTTGCGAACCCTATATTCAGCAACTCTGCCGCATGCTCAATAGCATGGGTGCAAAAATATCAGGAGTTGGATCCAACCTTTTGACCATACATGGTGTAAAGGAGTTAGGTGGGTGTGAGCACACCATTCTTCCCGACATGATTGAGGTGGGAAGTATGATTGGATTGGCTGCGATGACAGAATCGGAGTTGACGATCAAAAATGTAGGTTATGAGCATTTGGGCATCATACCCGAAATGTTTCGTCGGCTGGGAATCATTTTGGTGCGAAAGGACGATGATCTGATTATCCCTTCGCAAAAAAATTACGAAATTGAAACCTTTATTGACGGCTCGATCATGACCTTGTCAGATGCTCCATGGCCAGGGTTTACACCCGACCTATTGAGCATTATGCTCACGGTGGCCACGCAGGCCAAAGGAAGTGTTCTCATTCATCAGAAGATGTTTGAAAGCCGTTTGTTCTTTACAGATAAGTTGATCGACATGGGAGCCCAAATTATTTTGTGCGACCCACACCGGGCAACTGTTATTGGATTAAATCGTCAATATCCATTGAGAGCCATTGAGATGACCTCACCTGATATTCGTGCCGGAGTGTCGTTGTTGATAGCTGCCATGTCGGCAGAAGGAACCAGCACTATTCACAATATTGAACAGATAGATAGGGGTTATCAACGCATCGATGAGCGCTTAAATAAAATTGGCGCGGAAATTGTCAGGATAAACTGACACCAAAATGATAACTGTTATGAAATTACAAGCAAAAACCATTCTAATGATCGGCGCCTTGGGGCTAATGATTCTTGCTTTTATTCCTTGCAACTACGTTTTATCGTCGCTTCCAAAGCAAGAAGTTTTGGTCGGCACACGAGTTGGGGATAAAGCTCCGGAAATTTCCTTAGCGGCTCCCGATGGCAGCGTATATGCCTTAAGTGAATTGCAAGGCAAGGTGGTTTTAATTGACTTCTGGGCAAGCTGGTGTGGCCCTTGTAGGAGAGAGAATCCAAACGTAGTGGCAGCGTACGAAAAGTACAAAGATGCCAAGTTCAAATCTGGAAAAGGATTTGAGATCTACAGCGTATCTCTCGACCGCAACAAACCGGATTGGGAAAGAGCCATCACTCAAGATAAATTGGATTGGAAATACCACGTAAGTGACTTGAAATTCTGGTATGGAAAAGCCGCTACTGACTACGGTATTTCAAGCATCCCTACGAACTACCTCATTGATGAGAATGGGATCATTATCGCGAAGAACCTTCGTGGTGCCCAACTCCATGTGACCATCGATCAGTTGGTCGAGGAACTTTAAATCACTGACAATATTTTATGAAATAAAGGCAGACATTTGTTCTGCCTTTATTTTTTTTGTGCCATTATGTCAAAAATGCCATCTGGCAGATAATTTGGTATTGCCCTTGGCAACTGTTAAGAGAACGTGAAATGAGCAAGGAGGAAAAGAACACTTCAACTAATTCGACTGAGGAACAAATCGTGAACCCAGAAAACACATCAGCCGAGGCTGCTGAAGAACAAACCACCGAAACGGAGAACACTGAAGTAGATGAGCTGCAAAAATTGACAGATCAAGTTCAGGAATTGAATGATCGCTATGTTCGGTTGTATTCAGAGTTCGAAAACTTCCGTCGCAGAACGGCCCGTGAGAAACTGGAAATGATCCAAACAGCGGGTGAAAAAGTTATTGGAGACCTTCTTCCGGTCATGGATGACTTTGCCAGGGCTATTGAAAACTCTGAAAAAACAGACGATATAGCCGCCGTTAAGGAAGGAATTCAACTGGTGCATCAAAAGTTTGCCCACGTTATGACTCAAGCGGGCGTTACCGAAATTGAGGCCATGGGAGAAACTTTTGATATGGAATTGCACGAAGCAATCACGAAAATCCCAGCTCCTTCTGAAAAGGAAAAAGGCAAGGTTTTGGACGTAGTGGAAAAAGGATACAAAATCAAGGACAAAGTCATTCGATACCCTAAAGTAGTAGTAGGAGAATAACCGATGTCGAAAAGAGATTATTACGAAGTACTTGGCGTTGATCGCAGCGCATCCGACAGCGAGATAAAAAAAGCTTATCGGAAGCTAGCCATCAAGTTTCACCCGGATAAAAATCCTGGCAACAAGGAAGCTGAGGATCAGTTTAAAGAAGCTGCTGAAGCCTACGAAGTGCTTAGCAACCCTGACAAGAAAGCCCGTTACGACCGTTTTGGCCATGCAGGCATGGGTGGCGGTGCCGGTGGATTTGGTGGTGGCCAGGGTATGAACATGGAGGATATCTTCAGTCAGTTTGGAGATATTTTCGGAGGAGCATTTGGTGGCGGATTTGGCGGCGGTTTCGGCGGCGGCGGCGGAGGCCCTAGAAGATCGGCTCGTGTTAAAGGCTCCAATCTCAGAATTAAAGTAAAACTTGATCTTGAAGAAATCTCCAATGGGGTGACCAAGAAGATCAAACTCAATAAACTGGTAAACAATCCGGATGCAACTTTTAGCACCTGTTCCACGTGTGCAGGTACTGGACAAGTGACTCGGGTAACCAATACCATTTTAGGCCAAATGCAAACGGCATCTACTTGCCCTACTTGTCATGGAACGGGTAAGCAGATTAATAACCGAGGCAAAGGAGGAGATTCCAATGGACAGATCCGGAAAGAAGTTCTGGAAACCATTGAAATTCCTGCTGGGGTTGAAGAAGGCATGCAGCTATCCCTAAGGGGGAAAGGAAACGAAGGGCCTTATGAAGGGGTACCTGGTGATTTGATCATCGTAGTGGAGGAAAAACCTCATCCGGAATTGCACCGGGAAGGCACGAACCTTTACTTTGATTTGGATGTAAGTTTTCCAGAAGTAGCTCTCGGTGCCACCAAGGAGATTCCTACTGTATCGGGTAAAGCAAAAATCAATATTCAAGCCGGAACTCAAGCGGGTAAAATTCTACGCCTGAGAGGTAAAGGCTTACCTGACATCAACGGCTATGGCCGTGGAGATCTCTTGGTTCACGTAAACGTTTGGACACCTACCAAGCTTTCTCGTGAAGAGAAAAAGATGATGGAAGATCTAAAAGAGGCAGAACATTTTCAACCGACAGGTGACAAGAAGGACTCAAGCTTCTTTAACCGAATGCGCGAATTTTTCCATTCTTAGGGCATCTCCCCTCAAAGGAATCAGACAATTTTTATATTTGAAAGCTGACTGTATACCTCTTTATATAAGAAGAGGTTATTAGTCAGCTTTTTTTATGCCTGATTCCGAATGGGAGCTACACTCACGATTGATCATATTTCCAAACACTACGCAAACCACCAAGCGCTCGACGATGTGTCGCTGGAGGTTTCCGAAGGAAAAATTTTCGGACTACTTGGCCCAAATGGGGCTGGTAAAACAAGTCTGATTCGAATTATCAACCAAATCACCGCGCCAGACGGCGGCCAGGTGCTATTTAACGGGGAGCCGATTCAATCTGCTCATCAGCTTAAGATTGGCTACCTACCTGAAGAACGCGGTCTTTACAAGAAAATGAAAGTAGGGGAACAAGCCCTCTACCTCTGCCGACTCAAGGGACTTTCGAAATCGGAAGCGATGCACCGCCTCAAGCACTGGTTTGAAAAGTTTGAAATTACCCCCTGGTGGAATAAAAAAATTGAAGAGCTCTCCAAAGGGATGCAGCAAAAGGTACAGTTCATCGTTACCGTTTTGCATCAGCCCGATCTTTTGATTCTGGATGAACCCTTTTCTGGCTTTGACCCCATCAATGCTTCTTTGATTCGCAACGAAATTCTTTCACTAAGGGACCAAGGAACTTCCATCATTCTATCCACCCACAACATGGCTTCGGTTGAAGAGATTTGTGATGACATCGCCTTGATCTACCGATCCAAGAAAATTCTGGGCGGATCTTTGGAAGAAGTAAAAAACGAACGAAAGGAAAACGTCTACGAAATCATGTATAAAGGCGACGTAGTTGAATTCACCCGAGCGCTTTGGATTGATGCTGAACTGATCGACAAGGGGCGCAAAGGAAGTCTGCATACTGCAGAGATAAAACTACTGAACAATAAAACGCCAAACGACTTACTCAAGGCTCTGATCCCGCATGTGGAAATTCATGCCTTGCAAGAGCGAGTACCTTCTATGAACGATATATTTATCCGTCGGGTAACTGAAATAAACGAAAGCCATGGGTAAGATAGGACTGATAATAGAGCGGGAATACATGACCCGGGTCAAGAAGAAAACCTTCTTGCTAATTACCCTGTTGGGACCAGTCGTAATGATCCTTGGATTATCTCTGGCCTTATGGTTGAGTCTTCAGGAAACAGAAGACCATCACATCCTGGTGATCGATGGCCACGCTCCAGCCTTTAATTCTTTGCGAAACAAAAAACACCTGGAGTTCACTTACAGACCTGAATTGGATTTGGCCACAGCCAAACAGATGCTCTACGAAACCAACTTCACAGGTGTGCTTTACATTCCACCCAATTTGGAATTCAGCCGAAGCATTAAACTGTTTTACAAGAAGCAACCGAGCCTGAACATCCTCCATGTAATCGAAAACGAGGTTGAAAAAATCATCGAAGAAATTCAACTCGATCAATACAACATTGATCGCGAAGCTTTTTACAAGGTCAACACAGATTTTAACCTAACGGCCGTCAAATATTCGGAAAGCGGCGAAGAGGAAGAAGGCAATAGCAAAAAGGCAGTTATTGGATTCATATTTGGAGCCATGATCTACCTGTTCATCTTCTTATATGGAGTTCAGGTGATGAGAGGTGTGATTGAAGAAAAGACCAATCGAATTATTGAGGTCATTGTCACTTCGGTTAGACCCATGCAATTGATGATGGGAAAAATTCTTGGTGTTGGATTGGTCAGCCTAACTCAGTTCTTTTTCTGGATTCTGATTACTATGGCCCTGTTCACTGTAGTACAATCCTTTTTCATCTCGGAGTTCTTGGATCCGGCAAGCTTGTCTGAAACCGTTCAAGCAACCCCCGAAATTGCCCAACAGATACAGCAAGAGCAATCGGCAGTTAGTAAAGCGTACTTTGATCAAAACAACATCTTGTTCAATACCCCTTGGGTCAGCCTAATTGCAGGCTTCTTGTTTTACTTCTTTGGCGGTTACTTTTTATACAGTGCATTATTTGCTGCTGTAGGAGCAGCTGTGGATAGTGAAACCGACACCCAACAATTTATGGTTCCCCTCACAGCACCACTCACGGTTGCTTACATATCGGGGGTGGCCATCATTCAGAATCCGGAAGGCCCTGTGGCTTTTTGGCTATCGATGATTCCGCTCACCTCTCCGATCACCATGCCCATACGGATGGCCGTAGGTCTGGAAGATGGACATGAATGGGAATTATTCGTTTCCGGGGCCTTACTTATTATCTTCTTCCTACTTACTACTTGGATGGCTGGAAGAATATACAGAACGGGAATATTGATGTACGGAAAAAAAGCCTCCTATAAAGAATTGTGGAAGTGGATTACCTATAAATCCAATTAATTATGGCATACCTGTTAGTCATTGATGACGAGAAGAGCATTCGCAACTCCTTAAAAGACGTACTGGAATATGAAGGTCACCAGGTAGATTTGGCCGAACAGGGAATGGAAGGGATTTCTCTGATCAAGAAAAACGACTATGACCTGGTTTTGTGCGACATCAAAATGCCAAGAATGGATGGCATGGATGTTTTGGCCATGGCCCTGGAGATAAAACCTGACCTCACGGTGATCATGATTTCCGGACACGGAACCATTGAGACGGCTGTTGAGTCTATTAAGAAAGGAGCCTACGATTACCTCGAGAAACCCCTCGACCTTAATCGCCTTTTGGTCATCGTGAGAAACGGCTTGGACAAAAAAGAGCTGATTCAGGAAACCCGCCAACTCAAAAAGAAAATTCAACGGCAAAAAAGCGGAGCCATTTTAGGAGAGTCTGAAGGCATCCAAAACATTCACGACATGATTGCCAAAGTGGCTCCGACCGATGCTCGTGTGCTCATTACCGGACCCAATGGGTCGGGAAAAGAATTGGTGGCTTCGGAGCTTCACAATCAAAGTAACCGAAGCAAACAACCTTTCGTGGAAGTAAACTGTGCGGCTATTCCCTCCGAATTGATCGAGAGTGAATTATTTGGGCATGAGAAAGGTGCTTTTACTTCAGCCGTAAAAATGAAGAAGGGTAAGTTTGAGCAAGCCCAGGGCGGAACTTTATTTCTGGATGAAATTGGTGATATGAGTCTGCCTGCCCAAGCCAAGGTGCTGAGAGCTCTCCAGGAAAACAAGATCACCCGGGTGGGTGGTGAAAAAGACATTAAGGTTAACGTAAGAGTACTTGCGGCAACCAATAAAAATTTGCGTCAGGAAATTGACGAAAAGAAATTTAGAGAAGACCTTTTCCATCGACTTAGCGTCATACTAATTGAGGTCCCTTCTTTAAATGATCGAAAAAAAGATGTTCCTTTATTGGCGGAACACTTTCTAAAGTTGAGTTGCGAGGATATGGGCCTCCCCCTAAAGTCCTTCAATTCGGAAGCCCTTAAGGAATTGCAATCCATTGACTGGACAGGGAACATTCGGGAACTTAAGAACATAGTCGAACGACTCGTCATTTTGTGTGATAACGAAATTGGAGGCGACGACATTAAAAAGTATGCGAACCCTAAATAAAAGGTAGATGTTATGAAGATGCGTGTATTGCTAGCTGGACTTCTCACCCCATTTCTATTTACAGGATGTGGAGATAAGCCGAAGGAATCCCAAACCAAAGACCACCATGCCGCCGCCCCTACTCAATCCTCCACCCTGTTTAAATTGCTTTCTACCGAAGAAAGCGGAATTGATTTTAGCAACTCTTTTACCGAAGAGACTGAATTGCTGTTCTACAACTTCCAATACCTATTTAATGGTGGAGGTGTAGCCGTCGCCGATTTCGATCAGGATGGCTTACCGGATATTTTCTTCTCGGGTAACGAAGTAAGCAACCGTATCTATAGAAACCTGGGTAACCTCAAATTTGAAGACCTCACTCAAAAAGCGGGAGTGGGTGCCGAGAATGAGTGGTGCACAGGAGTGACGGTAGCCGATGTAAACAATGATGGTCTACCCGACCTTTACGTAAGCAAAAGTGGATACCTACCTGGAGAAGAACGTAAAAACAGACTCTATATTAATAAAGGTGATTTTACCTTTTCGGAAGAAGCTGAATCTTATGGCATAGCCGACAGTGGGTATACTACTCAATCTGCCTTCTTCGATTTTGACCTGGATGGTGATCTGGATTTATACGTACTGAATCATAAGAACACCTGGAAAGGAGATCGCAAACTGAGTCGAAACGATTTGACAAATAACCTGATCACTGCCGATCACCTCTACCGCAATGATGGAGGAAAGTTTACCGATGTTTCGAAGTCTGCTGGACTGAAGAATGAAATCTTTGGTGGATATGGCCTTGGACTCGCCGTAGGTGATTTGGATGGAAATGGATATCCAGATGTATACGTATCCAACGACTATGACTCACCTGACTTTATGTATATGAATCAGGGGGATGGAACCTTTAAGGATGAAATCAAAGAGCGCACCTCTCATATTGCTCTTTATAGTATGGGAAATGACATTGCCGATTTCAACAACGATGGCCTACTTGATTTTATCGCATTGGATATGTCCGCTGAAGATCACTTTCGGTTAAAAACCCAAATGGGTGCGATGGCCCCTAAGAAGTTTTACGAGTTGGTTGAGTTTGGACTCCCCCATCAATACATGTACAATACCCTTCAGGTAAATAACGGAAACGGAACCTTTAGTGACATTGGACAATTGGCCGGCGTGCACAGTACGGATTGGAGTTGGGCTCCCCTATTTGCTGATTTCGACAATGATGGCTACAAGGATCTTTTTGTGTCCAATGGATACCGCCTCGATGATCGCGACAACGATTACCAGCGCAAGGTAGCCCGTGAATATGGAACTACTGAGCAATTTACCGACGATCAAAAGAAAACCATCTTTAGAAACACGCCTTCTACTCCATTGCCGAACTACGTATTCAAAAACAATGGAGACTTCACCTTCACCAAGAAAAGCTACGAGTGGGGTGTTGCTCAAAAAGGATTTACCCAGGGTACAGCTTTCGCCGACTTTGACCGCGATGGTGATTTGGACTTAGTCATGAACAACATGAACGAACGTGCCTGGCTCTATCAAAACACCGCCGATCAATCCGGAAAGCATTTCTTGAATGTGTCCTTGAAAAGCGATTCCAAAAATCCAATTGGCGCCCAAGTAGAGATTGAAACTCAAGATGGCATCCAATTAGAGTTGCTCAATGTAACTCGAGGGTACATCTCCTCGATGAACGATTTGTTGCATTTCGGATTAGGCGACCAGAGTATAGTGGATAGACTCACGGTTACCTGGCCCGATGGAAAAACTCAAACCCTAACCAATATTAAAGGTGACCAAATTCTAACCTTAGATTACAAGGATGCTGCACGGAGCGCCAACGCCGCAGAAAGTGTAAATCCATTGTTTGCTCAGAACAAGGCCGCGGGTATTGGTTTGGATTTTAAACATGTAGAAAATCCTTTTGATGATTTCGAAAAAGAGATTCTACTTCCTCACCGCAACAGTCAACATGGCCCTGGCATGTCAGTGGGTGACATCAATGGAGATGGTCTGGACGATATATATGTAGGTGGAGCGATGAATCAAGCCGGACAATTGTTTGTTCAAAATGAAAACGGGAAGTTTAGTCCCAAAAAGCTACCCGCCTTTATCTCTGATAAAAAATCTGAGGATGTAGGGAGCCTATTCTACGACTACGATAAAGATGGTGACCTGGATTTATATGTAGCAAGTGGAGGAAATGAATATGCCGAAAATGCTCCCGAACTTCAGGATCGCCTTTATACCAATGATGGAAAAGGGAACTTCACCAAATCCAAAGGAGTACTACCCACTATGCTTACCAGTGGCAAATCAGTTTCCGCTGGAGACTTTGATGCGGATGGAGACCTTGACCTTTTTGTAGGAGGTCGATTAGTTCCTGGCAAATATCCCTTTGCACCCAGAAGTTACATTTTGCGCTATGAAGACGGTAAGTACGTTGACGCTACCAACGAAGTTGCTCCTGACTTGTATGAACCCGGGTTGGTAACCAACTCCATGTGGGTAGATTATGATGGTGACAATGATCTGGACTTAATGGTGGTGGGTGAATGGATGCCACTCCTGTTGATGACCAACGATGGAGGCAAACTCAGCAAATTAGAAGAAGGACACCCCTTTCATGAAGAGACCGGTTGGTGGAGTGGCTTGGAAGCCGGCGATTTTGACAACGATGGTGATTTAGATTTTGTCGTTGGTAACTTAGGCTTAAACTACAAGTACAAAACATCGCCAGAAGAGCCCTTTCAGATTTGGTGTCATGATTTTGATGCTAACGGCACCCTGGATATCGTTTTGGGGTACTTTGATCACGGTGGTTGCTACCCGGTTAGAGGTCGTCAATGTTCTTCTCAGCAGATGCCATTTATCAAAGACAAATTTCCAACTTATAACGATTTTGCTTCGGCTACTATAGAAGACGTTTATGGGAAGCAATTGAAAGATGCGTTGAACTATAAGGCCACCCGATTTTCTTCGGTGTACATCGAAAATTTGGGCGGTAATCAATTCAAGATTAAAAATTTACCCCAACGCGCTCAATTTTCAATCGTACACTCTATTATAGCCCGTGATTTTGACGGAGATCACAACTTGGATATCGTGGTTTCGGGTAATTTGTACTCTTCAGAAGTAGAAACACCCCGAAACGATGCGTCTATTGGTACCTTCCTGAAAGGGGATGGCAAAAGTGGATTCGACGCATTACCATACTCATCAACCGGGTATTATACACCCGGGGATGTCAAGGATGTGAAACTGGTAAAAACAGCCCATGGTAAATACCTCATCGTGTCGGCTGTAAACAATGATTTTCTTCAGGTTTTGAGCGTCCTAGGCACACCGTCGGAATATAGCCTTTAACAGGTTTAACTATTTTTTAAAAGATTTGTGTCCTATAGTTAAATTGCTATATTTGGGAGTTCATTTTAGAGGTAATTAAGAAATATTCTAATTAATTCAGCTTATGAAAAAGTGGTTACTTTGTAAAAAGGCACTTTTATTGTGTCTCATTTTTCTCACCGGTGAGTACGCTTACTCACAAAAAATCAAGACCTATCAGGAGTCGTTTGATAATTTCAACACGATGCCTGCAGGTTGGACTACTTCCAATAACTCGGGTAACACATCCGCGAACGCTTTTTGGAAAATTGGAGCCTTCTCTGGTTCTCCAAACTATGACGTTCAGGGTGCATCTGATCACACCGGAAACGGTGGTGAGTATGCTTGGGTAGATGGATCATTTCCTTATCCAGAGGTTGTTCACCTGGAAACAAAATCTTTTGATTTCTCACTTGAAAGAAATCTTGAACTTCGTTTTTGGCACATTAGTTATAATGTGACCTATTCTTCATCAGGTCATAACGACTTCAGCGTAGATTTCTACGATGGTCAAACTTGGCACATTGGTGTATTTACCCAAAAGGGTAGCAACGCAAGCAACGCTTGGGTTCAAAAAGTTGTTGACCTTTCGGCGTATCCGCCTGATGGAAACAAAATGTGTAAGGTTCGCTTTACAGTGAACAAAAACGCAAGTACCACCTTCTACAATGACATCCTTATCGATGACTTTGAATTGGAAGGAGAATTGGCTGCTTTTGGTATGAACAATGCTGGTATCCCTGAGTTGGATCCTGTGACTGTTTGTGCTGGAAAGAACAACATTCATGCGATTGTTCAGAATGATGGTATTAACCAAGTAGATAGTGTATCACTTGCTTGGACTCTGAACGGAGTAGCTCAACCAGATGTAAAATACATTGGTTTGATCGATACCTTGCTTGGATCTAGCCCTCAAAGCGTAAAAGTTTTGTTGGATTCAATCAACATTCTTTCTGATAGCCTTTACTCTATTAAAGCTTGGATTAAAACGGTTAACGATACCGTTGACACCGTTGCTTGGAATGACACGATTTATCATGAGTATTACGCAGCGTTGAATGGTACTTATACCATTGCTGACTCTATTAACGGTGACTTCCCTGACATTACTACAGCTGTTAATCTTTTGAACCGCTGGGGTGTTTGTGGTCCCGTAGTATTTGAATTAGCTGACTCGACCTGGAATGAACAAGTTGAGATCACTGACTTTGTTGGAAGTTCTCCTATTAACACAGTAACCTTTACCTCTGAATCTGGTGATACGTCCTTATGTGAATGGACTTACATGGCGAACAACAACAATTCGAATCACATTGTAATACTGAATAACGCAACGAATATCATTTTCGAAAACATTACAATGTACAATAGTGGTACTGGTACTTACGGTAGAGTTGTAAACTTTGTTGATGAGCCAGAAAACATCGAATTTGATAACTGTCATATTAAGAATGACTACAACTCAGGTACTTCTAACAATGCTGCTTTGATGTACGCTGATGACGAGTCTATGGTTGACGGACTTTGGATCCACGACTGTTTGCTAAACGGTGGTTCTTGGGCCTTGAATCTGGACGGTGATCGTGCTTTCATCCACGACAACATTACTATCGAAGACAACGGTTTCTGGAACCAGAACTACGGTAGTATCCGCATTGACAATGTAGTTGACGTTGACATCAACGAAAATGAATTTGAATCTGCAAGTACTCGTACTGACGGACGTGCCATGCGCATCCTGAATACAAGCGGCGAAATGTTGATCTATAACAACATGATCGCTACTAAGAATGATTGGCCACGTTACGGAATCTTTGTTTCTCAAAATGTAGGTGCAAGATCAAACCGCAACTGGATTGCTAACAACATCATTAGTGAAGGTGATACTTCAAGCACTGACATGTTTGTAGGTATTCGTTTGTATCAATCTCAATTTACCAATGTTGTACACAACACCGTTGTAGTATATGGTAAAGACAACAATTCCTCTGCTCTTGAGGTAGACGATTGTAGTGGAGCTGAAGTTTACAACAACATCTTCGTGAGCATGGGAGCTGGTAAAGCGGTTGACGTAATGGGTAATGGTAGTATCACTATCATGGATTACAACGACCTTTATGCTCCAATGGGACTTCAATTGGCAAGTTTCAATAACCTTAGCCAAGGAAACCTTGCATCTTGGACAGCAAACACTGGTTATGATCAAATGTCTGTATCTGCAGATCCTCAATTCCACGGAAGACTTGAGTTGAACTTGTGTTCTCCTGATCTGGATAACATCGGATGGCCTTCATTGGTTGTAACTGAAGATATTCTTGGAGCTCCACGTGATGCTTCTACTCCTGACCCAGGTGCATACGAGTATGCTTCTGTTCTTGGATTCGTTGTTGACGATGTAGCTATGTGTATTGGAGATACAGCTGTATTTGAAGCCACTGTTGGTGCAACTGACACTGTGGTATTCGAACCAGGAACTCCTAATGCTGATACTACTACCACTTTCATGACTACCATGGCAGGACAGTATATCGTAGAAGCTTTTGGATTCTGTGGTACTGCACGTGATACTTTTGAAGTAGCCATCAACTCTTTGGCTAAGGCTTCTAATGACACGAACTTGTGTTACGGTCAAATGACTACTGTAGGTGTTGACATTAACAACGGTACTTACATGTGGAACACAGGTGATACTACTCAAAACATTATGGTAGGTGTAACTGGACAGTACTATGTACACGTAGTTGATTCTGACGGATGTGTATCTTCTGATACTTCTGAAATCATTGTTGGAACTCCTGTAATGTTAGGAGCTGACACGGCAGTATGTGACGGTGAAAGCGTTGAGCTTGATCCAGGAACTGGAGCTGGTAGCTATGAGTGGTACCGTGATGGTAACTTGATTACTACTGCTTCTAAGATCTTTGCTACAGTAGACGGTGAGTACATCGTTAACTACACTGATCCTAACAGCTGTAACAGTGCCGATACTCTTGACATTGTAGTTTACCCAAGACCTCATGCTACATTTACTTACACTCAAAATCAGAACAACGTAGAGTTCACTGCAGATGATACTACAGGATCTAACTACTTCTGGTCTTTCGGTGACGGTAAAACAGTTAACGGTCCAGCTTGGAAAACCATTAATCACTACACAGCTGGTGGAACAAATACATACGGAGTAACACTTACTGTTACCAGCGAATTCTGTGGAGATTCTACTTACACAGAAGACGTTGCTGTAATCGATGTTAGCGTTGTTGAGTTGATCAACAATGAAGACATCAACATCTTCCCGAATCCAAACAACGGATTGTTCAATATCGATATTGAGAACTCTTTGGACAGCAAATTGAAATTGCAAGTTCTGGACGCACAAGGAAAAGTGATCCACGAACAAAGACTTCAAGGTGGTAGCAACAACGCCATTGATCTGTCTGGAACTTCAACTGGTCTATACCTCATCCAAATTCAGGATGCTGGAAACACTGTATACCAGAACAAAATTTCAATTAAGTAAGCATTTAAAACAGTAAATTAAGAGATATGAGAAAGATATACTCTCTGGTACTTTTGGTTTCCGCACTGATGTTCGGAAACCTCGCTAACGCCCAATATTGTTCTCCAAGCTTTGGTGACTGTTGGGGTTACATTAGCTCCGTTACAACTACGGGTGGGGTAACGAACCTAAACATGCAAGGTCTAAGTGCGAATTCGTCTGGACCAAACTATCATGATAACACAGGTACTGATACCTTGGTTATGTCACGTGCAGCGGTAACGTTCACCGTGAACATGTCCACCTGTTTTTCGTCATCTACCTGGTCAGGCGGTCGCTTGTACTTGTGGGCGGATTGGAATGGTAACAACATTTTTGATAACCCTGCTGAATTGATTGCATCAAATACCAGCACGGCTCCATTTCCACAAACGAAAACGTTCACTATTAATCCTCCTAACAATCCTGCTAAGAACACAACACGGGCCAGGTTAATGATTAACCAAGCGAACCCTTGTTATTCTGGTTTCGGAGATGGTAACGTAGTTGACTTCACCATCAGCTACTCTGTACCTTACTCTGTTTCTCCTGGAAAATTGGTTTCTCCTGGAAACCCTGCTTGTTCAGGAAGCACAGATTTGATTGTTACCGTTGAAAACACCGGTCAAAATGATTTGACTAAAGGATTTACCCTGGGTGGTGTTATTCACTACGGAGTTAGTGGAACCACAACCCGTTTGAGAGATACTATTCCGGATTCGTTTTACACTGTTCCGATTCTTTCAGGCAGTGAAACTGCACCTATTAACATGTACAGCTTCAGCAATGGATTTAACCCTGGTGATACCATTTACATTTGGGCTACGTTCCCAGACAGTTTGCCAGATGACAATACTACTGACGATACTCTTTGTACTGCTCTTAAAGCGGTTGTTCCTGGAACTCACTACTCCGTTGGTGATACGAATCACTTTGCCTATGATTTCCATACTTTAAGTGATGCGATTGATTACTTGAATTCATTTGGAGCCATCTGTGACTCGGTAATATTCATGCTGGCAGATACAGTAAATCTGACCTCAAGAGGACACTATGAAATTGATAACATCTTAGGTACTTCCTATATCAATACCATCACTTTCCGTCCGATTGATACGAACACGACTGAAGTCATCGTTTTAGGAGACTCTGCATATTCGAGTCGGAACTACACACTTAAATGTTCTGCTTCTCACATTAACTTCGAAGGAATCAACTTCGTTTCTACTAATGTGATTAACCAAACTGGTTACCACAGTGTAATTGCTTTGGAAGATGGAGCACACCACGTAAGCTTTGAAGATTGTTCATTCACTACAGACTTAGTGACCAATACTTCTAACAGAGGTAGAAAACAATTGGTTTACACGGATTCTAAAGTGGGTAGATATATCGAGTTTGATGAGTGTCTGTTCTACGGTGGTAGTGACGCTATCTACTTGATCGACGGAGATTCCATCATGATTGAAGATTGTGTATTCGAAGATCAGTACTGGATGTCTATTCGTCTTGAGGATTTTGGAGCTACTTTGATTGATGACAACTGGTTCAGATCTAAGTCTACTTACGCAAGTAGTACTAACACTGTAGCCAGCATCGGTACAGCTATCTTCTTGGATGGAGTACACGGTGAATTGCACATCAACGGTAACGCGATCCTTTCCTCTAACGGTCAGTGGCCACGTTACGGTATTAGTACTTATGACTATAACGCTATTGGAAAGACCTGTCACATTTCTAACAACATGATTAATGTTGGTCAGCCTTGGAGTAGCCTTCGCTACCATCCAATTGCTATCAACAATAGTGTTGGTGTAGAGGCTTACCACAACACTTTCGTTGCAACTGGTAACAGCTCTGACAACGCCGGTGTTCATATTGAAGGTGGTGCTAATCACCAATTCTACAACAACATCTTTGCCTCTATGCTTACAGGTAAAGCTATGATCTCTACTACAGCAGCTGCTATCTTGAATTCTGATAACAACGACTTGTATGTTAACCCAGGACAAGACGTAGCCGAATTCAACGGAACCAGTCAAGCCACTTTGGCTGATTGGCAGCTTAGCTCTTCATTGGATGCAAACTCCATTACAGCTAATCCTAACTTCTTTAATGTCGCTCAGAATGACCTTCACGTTTGTAACGACTCCCTATTCCAAGGTGGTGTTCCAATTGCATCTGTGATGTATGACTTCGACGGTGATATGAGAGATGCCTCTGCTCCATGTATGGGTGCTGATGAATTTGCTCCTGTAGAATTCTTCTCTTTGGGTGATGACTACGGATTGTGTCCTGGAGACTCTACTGTCCTAAAAGGTGGTAACAACAACTTCGGTGACCGTGTAATCTGGAAAGATTTGGGTACCGGTCAAGTAATTGACTCTACTCAGTTCTTGGTTGTGCACCAGCCTGGAGATTATGAGGTAACTCTTCTGAATGCCTGTGGTATTTTGGTTGACTCGATTACTATTATTGATCCGGATATGGTTGTTCTTCCAAATGACACTAACCAGTGTCCAATGACAACTATCTCTTACGATGCTTCTATCGTTGACGGTGATATCTATGTATGGTCTACTGGTGATTCTACTGCTAACATTACTGTAACAGCTGAAGATAAGTATACTGTAACTGTAACTGACGTTTGGGGATGTATCACCATGGATTCAGTAAATGTTACTTATTCTAATGCTGCAGACATGGGTAGTGATACAGCTATCATCTGTCAAGGAGTAGCCATCCAGTTATTCGGTGGTACACCTGACGGACCAGATGTATCTTATACTTGGGATGGATTCTTAGGATCAGGTGCTGAAACTGGTGACAACGTATTCGTTGACTACATCCAGGTGAATGACACTGATACGGTAGTATGTAATTTGGATCACAGAGGATGTACTACATCTGATACTATCTACACTTTCCGTGAGACTCCACCAGATGCATCTCAAATCGTTTGGTCTACTAACGGTTTGGCTTTCCACATCGATCAGAACAACACTTCAGCTACTACTCACTTGTGGGTATTCGGTGACGGTGATACTTCTGATTTCCCAGAGCCAAGACACCTTTACGGTAGCTCAGGAACCTATACGGTATGGTATTACTCTACCAACGACTGTGGAACTGACTCTGCTTCTTACGAAGTAATGGTTGAGTTCTTGGGAGTTGATGAGAACGGAGGAAACATGGTATTCACCTTGTTCCCTAACCCGAACCACGGACAGTTCCAAGTGGATTTCACTGATGTGAATGCTGAAAATGCTCAAATGGTAATTACCGACGTTCAAGGTAAGGTTATCGCTAACCGCAACCTTGGATCGATTTACGGTACTCTTACTGAGAACTTCGCCTTGAACCTGGAGTCTGGAGTATACTTTATTAAAGTTACCCTGGATGACCAAGTACACAATGCTAAGTTTACTGTAGAGTAAGCCTATAAACAATACTCACTGAAAGCCCGCTCCGCATTAGCTGAGCGGGCTTTTTTTTTGCTTCAAACATTTAGGCCAACTCCAATTAAAATAAAAGGTCTATCCTTATACGGTTCACCAGAGAGATGATTAGTTTGTAGGAATGAAACGGGAACCAACAGCCTAATCCTATTCGCTATGAGATTCATTTATTCCTTTGGAGTCGCCTTACTCTTCAGCCTACTCCTTTGCCATTCTTCCTATTCCCAAATTATTGTCCACTCCTATGTGGAGTCCTTCGACAATCCCAGCACACCTATTGGTTGGACCAACACCAATAATTATGGCAATTCGCATCCCAACTCATTCTGGAAATACAACGACAGCCTTAGGCAAAATACCAACGTGCATGATCACACCGGAAACGGTGGGCATTTTGCCTGGGTGGATGGTAGCTATCCCTACCCCATCATTTGCACCCTGCAAAGTGACTCCATGGATCTGTCCAAAGCAGATTCGGTCTTTTTAGAACTATGGCATGTTTCCTACAATGTAACCTTTCAAACCGGAGGACATAATGCCTTTTATATTGACTTCTTTGATGGCAAACGATGGAATCAAAATGTACATGTATTTGCAGGTAACTATTCGAATCAGCAATGGCACAAAATTTCGCTTGACCTTACACCCTTTCCAATTTCCCGAAACAAGAAAGCCGTATTACGGATTTCGGTCAACAAAAATGCATCAACCCCTTATTACCATGACCACCTCATAGACGATATTAAGGTTACTGGAATTTCTTATTCAAATGGCCAAAACAATGCCGCTCTGCACTACCATACCTTACCCCAGCCCATTTGCAAAGGAAACAACGATATTGGCGTTAAAATCAGTAACCGGGGACGCAATCAAATGGACAGCGTTCAAGTCCATTGGACAGTCAATGGGGTTACTCAACCCATGATTCACTTACGATCATTGTTGGATACCTTAGGAGGTAACCTTCCCAATGATACGCTTCTACACCTGGGCAACATCAATTTTCCCGCCGACAGTTTAATTCATCTCAAAATCTGGACATCCCTACCCAACGGGGTTGTTGATTCCATTAACGACAACGACACCCTCACCTTTTCTATTCGACCCGGACTGGAAGGAAAATATACTGTAGGAGGATCTAACCTGGATTTTGACAGTATTGTTGAAGCCGTTGATATCCTAAACCTCTGGGGAGTGTGCGGCCCGGTAACCTTCGAATTAACGGATACCGTTCATTATGCTCGCCCTGTCATTAAGGACTACCCGGGAAGTGCTCCAAGCAAATTAGTCACCTTTACCTCCAAATCCAAAAACCACAACCTTTGCTCCATTGAATTTCAATCAACCGGATCAAATGATAATGGAACCATTGAGTTTGATCAAACATCCAACCTTTTGTTTTCGCATATTGGAATTCGTAATCGCAATACCTCGATTTGGGCCATGGTTGGAACCTTCAAGAATAAATCCCAAAACATCTCTTTCCACAATTGCCACATTTCTTCAGCCAGCTCTTTTCAGGATCCTGCCACAGCCTCGCTACTTCATGTCGCCTATCCCCATGAAATAGAAAACCTCAGCATCGATTCCTCCACTTTTACGAATGGAGCCAGTGCCATTTATTTATCCGGAAACATTGGCAAATTGAACAAGGACTTAACCATTAAGTCCAGCACCTTTACCAACCAAAACAATAACCCTATTGACATTCAATATTCCAGGCGGGTAATAATTGAACAAAATCAAATTACCTCCAATGCCAACCAAGCTATTCAAATGGGCATACAACTAAATCGAGTTCGAGATTCTTTGTGGGTGGTCGGAAATACCATACAAAACATGCACCGAGGTATTTGGGTTAGGTTTGCAAGCGGAAAGGCGGGTCAACTAAATCTAATTGCCAACAACGTTTTGACCAGTGGTTATAACCATACCCGTACAAACCCTATCATAGGTCTTGACATAGACTCCGTAAGTTTTACTCAGATTTACCATAACACCGTAGCCATCAAAGGAAATCACAGCCAATCCAATTGCCTATACATCAATAAAGGAGCAGGACTCAGAATTCACAACAATAATCTGGTGAACGACAGCCTGGGAAACATTGTTTACCTCGATCAATCGACCTCCATTGCCTCTATGAACCACAATAACTATTATGATCCTTTCAACCCGACTTTGAAGTTTGGCGCCAACACAATCTCCTCAATGGCCACTTGGCGCTTCTTAACCGGAATCGACTCAAATAGCACCTTCACAGACCCTCAATTTTCGCCGCCTCAGAACCTTCGCCCCTGTTCCCCACAACTGGACAATCGAGCCAATTCGAATCACAGCATAGCCTTTGATCAAACTCTTGTTAATCGGGATCCAAATCACCCTGATGTTGGTGCCTACGAATTCATCTCCCTAAATAACTTCCATATTGCAGATGGGTGGATTTGTCCAGGAGACACGTACACTTTTGCTCCCTCAATTCGTCCAAAGGATACTCTGTTGTGGAATTCAAGTCTTCAATCGCACCAATTTCAAAGCGCCCAGCCCGGCAACTATTTCGTCGATTACTCGTCAGCTTGTGGCTCGATACGCCAATACTTTAGTCTTCATGAAAGTCCCAAAATTGAATTAGGACCAGATACCCATCTCTGTGCAGGCCTCAGCTGGATTATTCAACCCAATGTTGCTACCGGCCAATTTCTTTGGAACGATGGCACTCAAAACCGTACACAATTGGTCACCAAACCAGGGGTTTATGAAGTAAGCCTGATCGACACCCTCGGTTGTAGCTCTGCAGATACCGTAGAGGTTACCTATTCCAAAACTCTAAAGCTTCGCTCTGACACGGCCGTTTGCCCGGGTCAGTCTGTAGTCCTAAACCCCAAGCAAGGGCCAGGTGGATATCAATGGACTCTTAATGGTCAAGCGATAGATACCAATCACCAAATCAATGCAGATCAACAGGGCACCTATCGACTGCAACATCTGGACCCGTATGGCTGCACCAGCTCCGATGATTTCATCTTAACGCATTTAAAAGCACATCAAGCCCTATTTACCACTTCTCAAAGTCAGAATCAAGTGCAATTTACCGCACAGGATAAGTCCGCAAGTAACTATGCCTGGTCATTTGGAGACGGTCAAACGGCTTCGGGAACTTCCTGGCAAACCCTGCACACCTATCAACAGCCCGGAACTCATGATTACGTGGTCACCTTAACTGTAAGTAGTCAACGTTGCGGAGATTCAAGTCATACCGATACAGTCAGCATTATAGGTGTGGGATGGGAAGATTTAAATTCAGGAAATCTTTCAGCACGTGTATATCCCAATCCAAGCTCGGGTGAGCTTAATATTGAACTTCAATCTGATCTCAGCCAACAATGGGAGTTAAGGCTTACCGATATTCAAGGCAAACAAATTTTGAAGAACACACTCTATCAGAATGCACCCAAAGAAGTTTTTCAACCCGCCGTTCAGCTGGAAACAGGTACCTATATTTTGTACTTAAGTCCGGAAAAAGGAGAACCTAAAACGGTCCGATTAGTCGTTCACTAAAGACTGCTTACGATCTGCTCTACCGCCTGATCCACTCCGGCAGGTTCCTTTCCTCCAGCTGTAGCGAAGAAAGGTTGCCCTCCCCCACCACCTCTAATGAGGCTGGAAACTTCCTTGATCATTTGGATAGCATTAAGCGATTTTTCTTCGACCAAGCCCTTATCGATCAGTACGGAAAGACCAGCTTTATCGGCCATTTTGGATCCGATTACAACGACGGCTCCATCTACTTCTTTTTGCAACTGGAAGCAAATATCGCGCACCTTCTTGGTGTCCAAATCGGTTACTGCCGACATGATGGCCATGCCATCTTTGCTTACCGCGTTGTTTTTGAGCGATTGAACCAATTCAGCCTTGCGAGCCTCATCAAATTGAGCCAGTTTCTTTTCAAGCTTGTTCTTATCCTCCATCAACTGAGATACAGAAGCCTTAATGTCCTTAGGATTTCCCAAAAGCGCCATCAACTCATCCAGGGTAGTCTCTTTTTGTTCCAATAAAGCCATAGCGCCCTGACCGGTTACCGCTTCAATTCTTCGAACTCCAGCGGAAATAGATGATTCACCCGTGATTTTAAAATACTTAATATCACCCGTGTTGCCCACATGAGTTCCTCCACAGAGTTCGATCGAGTCGCCAAATTTGATCACACGCACTTCTTCGCCGTATTTCTCACCAAACAGTGACATGGCGCCCATTCCCTTAGCCTCCGCCAAAGGCACCGAGCGTCTTTCATCCAAAGGCACACGAGCATCGATCCATTCGTTCACCTCTTTTTCGATGGTAGCTAACTCTTCTTCGCTCACTTTTTGAAAGTGGGAGAAATCAAATCGCAAGTAATCTTTGTTTACCATAGATCCTTTTTGCTCCACATGATTACCCAAATGTTTTCTTAAAACGTGATGAAGCAAGTGAGTTGCAGAGTGGTTGCTGGCCGTATCCTGACGTGGTCCGGAGTATACGGTTGCTCTACCTGAAAGACTTGCATCAGCAGGTAATTCCTTGGTAAAGTGTACGATTAAGTCGTTCTCCTTTTTGGTATCGAACACAGCAATTGTTTGATCTCCAAAAACCAAGGTTCCCTTATCGCCTACCTGTCCACCACCTTCTGGATAAAAAGGTGTTTGGTCAAGTACCAACTGATAGAATTCTTTTCCCTTTTGGTTTACTTTCCGGTATTTCTGAATTTGGACGTCGGCTTGCAACTGATCATACCCCAAAAACTGCCCGGTGGTACTTTCTCCGGTAAGTTCAACCCAGTCATCGGTCTCCAGAAGGTTTCTTTCTCGGGAGCGGTTCTTTTGCTTTTCCAACTCCACTTCATACCCTTCGCGGTCTACCGAAGCGTTTTCCTCAGAGGCAATAAGTTCGGTCAAATCAATGGGGAAACCAAAGGTATCATAGAGTTCAAATGCCGATTTTCCGTCTACTTGATTTCCGTTTTGAAGAATCTTTTGAAGGCGATCTATTCCTTTATCCAAGGTTCTAAGGAAGCCTTCCTCTTCTTCCCGAATCACTTGAGCGATAAATTGTTCTTGGGATCTCAATTCAGGATAGCTTTCTCCCATTTGTTCAGAAAGCACAGGAATCAAGGTATACATGAATGGCTCCTTCAAATTCAAGAAGCTGTATCCGTAGCGAACCGCTCTTCTCAAAATACGACGGATAACATACCCCGCCTTGTTATTGGATGGCAACTGACCATCGGCAATGGTAAAGGCTACGGCACGGATATGATCGGAAATAGCTCGGAAAGCCACTTCTTCTTTTCCTTCACTGGAAGCATACGATCTTCCACTTAAAGATTCGAGGTGGCCAATCAGTCCTGAGAAAACATCGGTATCGTAGTTCGATTGCTTGCCTTGGAGAACCATAGCCAAGCGTTCAAGACCCATTCCAGTATCAATATGCTTGCTTGGTAAGGGAACCAACTTCTCATCAGCCATGCGGTTGTATTGGATAAACACCAAGTTCCAAATTTCGATGACCTGCGGGTGATCCATATTGACCAACTCACGGGCGTCTTGCTGTTTCTTTTCTTCCTCTGAACGAATGTCGATATGGATTTCAGAACATGGTCCACAAGGCCCCGTTTTACCCATCTCCCAGAAGTTGTCTTTTTTGTCGAATTCCAAAATTCGATCGGCAGGAAGGTGATTGAGCCAGTATTCCCGAGCTTCTTCATCAGCTTGAGTACCGTCTTTTTTATCTCCTTCGAAAATGGTGATGTACAAATCTGCCGGATCAATACCATAAACTTGGGTGAGAAGCTCCCAGGCCATGTCAATGGCTTCCTTTTTGAAATAGTCTCCAAAAGACCAGTTTCCCAGCATTTCAAATAAAGTGTGGTGGTAGGTATCTACACCCACTTCTTCCAGATCGTTGTGCTTTCCGGATGCGCGAAGACACTTTTGAGCGTCAGCCACTCTTTTTTCCGCTCGGTTATCATTACCGAGAAACACATCTTTAAACTGATTCATCCCTGCATTCGTAAAAAGCAGAGTCGGGTCATTTTTGATCACAACCGGTGCCGATGGCACTACTTTATGTCCTTTCCCTTCGAAATACTCTAAAAAAGCCTTCCTGATTCGATTTACATCCCAGTTCTTCACCTTCGCTGACATTATTTTTGATTCAACTTTATTTCCTTTTGCTAACTAACTGGCAATCTGACACCTTGTTAAAAAACATAAAGAAAAAGGTAGCCTGTGGCTACCAAATTGCAAAGTTAGTTGAAATCCCTAATTTTGCCGGCAAGCCTATCGAGGGAATTCCTCTTACATGAAAGAAAAAAAGTATCGGTATAACAGGACCACGCTTTCGTATGAGCGTATTCAGCTTACTGCTCGGGATCGATTAGTTCGTTTGACGACCTATGCGTTTACCGGAGTGGTGTTTGCTTCCATCTTTGTATTGCTTACTTACTTCTTTATTGACAGTCCCAAGGAAAAACAGCTTAAACGAGAAAATGCCCAGCTCCGCCTTCAGTATGATTTACTGGATAAGGACATGGACCTGGTGGAAAATGTTTTGGCAGACCTCGAGCGTCGCGATGACGATATTTGGCGTGTGGTTTTGGAGGCCGAACCGATTCCAGATAACATTAGAAAGGCTGGGTTTGGTGGAGTAAATCGTCACCAGCATTTGGAAGGTTACGAGAATTCAAAATTGGTTATCGATGCGCACAAGCGTATGGATCAACTCAAAAAGGAACTATACATCCAATCCAAATCATACGATGAGGTGATGGACATGGCCCAGAAGAAGGAAGACATGTTGGCCTCTATTCCATCCATCATTCCAATTTCGAACGATGACCTTAAGCGGGTAAGTTCAGGGTTTGGAATGCGAATCCATCCCCGTCTTAAAATTCTAAAGATGCATCCGGGACAGGACTTCGCCGCCAATGTTGGAACCGAGATTTATGTTACCGGAAACGGAAAAGTGGTTAAAATTAAAAATGTGCGAAACGGATATGGAAAGCACATTGTGGTAGACCACGGATACGGTTACCAAAGCCTATACGCTCACCTTTCCGAGTTTAAAGTTAAGCTGGGTCAGAAGGTAAAACGAGGAGAAGTTATAGGTCTTTCTGGTAACACCGGAACCTCAACCGGTCCGCACCTTCACTACGAAGTAATCCATAATGGAAAGAAGATCAATCCCGTGAACTTTTACTACCAGGATCTGACTCCCCAGCAATATGAGGAGATCATCGAATTATCGCAGATGCCACTTCAATCCTTTGATTGATTATTGGTCCAAATGATTACCTTTACGGGCCCTATTTGAGCCCATAGAAATGCCTTACCGGGAAAAAGAAATAACCAAGATTTACTACACCATCGGCGAGGTAGCCTCCCGATACGAAGTAAACACTTCTTTAATCCGTTTTTGGGAGAAGGAGTTCGATGTCATTAAGCCCAAGAAGAACAAAAAGGGCAATCGCTTATTTACTCCAAAAGACTTAGAAAACTTTGACATCATTTTCCGATTGGTCAAGGAAAAAGGGTACACTTTGGATGGCGCCAAAAGAGCCTTAAAAGAGAATAAGGATGCTATTCAGACGGAAAATAAGTTGCTCAAAAACCTGGAAAAGATCCGTACCGAGCTGATCAACTTAAAATCTGAAGTTTAGTAATAACTCCCGTCGCTTAAGTAATTTATCACGTAATCACTTACTCCCTCTTCTAAGCTGCTAAAGGGTCTGTCATAACCAATAGAAATAAGCTTGCTCATATCTGCTTCAGTGAAGTACTGGTACTTATCACGGATATCCAAGGGAGTCGGGATGTAAGAAATATTGGGTTCCTTACCCATGGCAGCAAAGGTTGCCGTAACCAAATCGTTGAAGGTTCTGGCCTTTCCTGAACCCAGGTTATAAATTCCTGAATCTTTTCGGTTTTGCATGAGGAAGAAGAGCACTTCCACCACATCTTTTACATATACGAAATCACGAATTTGCTCGCCATTTTTGTAATCCGGATTGTGGGATTGGAATAGTTTCATTCCACCTGTTTCCTGAATCTGCTTGAATGCATGCATCACCACAGAAGCCATTCGTCCTTTGTGGTATTCATTAGGTCCATATACGTTGAAGAATTTTAAACCCGCCCAGAAGTAAGGCTTATTTTCTTGCTCCAGGGCCCAGATATCAAATTCGTTCTTGGAATCTCCGTAAGGATTTAGTGGCTTGAGCTGCGGTATGATAGTATGATCATCTCGGTAACCCAACTCACCCATTCCATAGGTTGCCGCAGAAGAAGCGTAGACCAAAGGAATACCGTGTTCGGTACAGAGGTTCCAAATATCTTTGGTGTAGTTCAGGTTTAACCGATCAAATATGGCTCGATCAAACTCCGTTGTATCTGTGCGCGCACCGATATGGAAAATGAACTCGGTAAGTTTGTGATTTTCCTTCAACCAATCCACAAACTCATTGCGATCTACAAGTTCGCGGTATTCTTTATTCTCATAGTTAGCCCGGTTCGATTCCCTGGAGAAATCATCTACCAAAATCAATTCCTTGAAACCTGCTTCATTTAGTCGGGTGACTAAGCAACTGGCGATAAATCCGGCCGCTCCGGTAACTACGATCATACTTAGGATTTTCCGCAAAAATAACCCTTTTGCTCCGTCGGAGAATGAATACTGACTAATATCCTGTTTTTGAGTTCATCAATCGTAGTATATTTGCACGCTTTCAGCGCAGGACTATGATCTATATTACACGAAGAGAGTGCTTTAACGCCGCCCACAAATTGTGGAAAGAGGACTGGAGTCAAGAGAAAAATGAGGCCGTCTTTGGAAAATGTGCTAACAAAAACTGGCACGGTCACAATTTCGAATTACTTGTGACGGTAAAGGGAGAAGTAAATCCTGATACCGGCTTTGTTGTGGATTTAAAAGATCTGAGTAAGCTCATTAAAGATCAGGTTATCGAGAAGGTTGATCACAGCAATCTCAACCTGGATGTGGATTTCATGCACGGACTTATGGCTTCTACTGAAAACCTGGCCATGCAAATCTGGGCCCAGCTGGAAGAACCAATTAAAGGCATGGGAGGAATTCTCCACTGCATTAAGCTGACCGAAACCGAGAACAACTACGTTGAATATTACGGAAATTAAATAAGGATGAAAGCATACGTTTTTCCTGGACAAGGATCACAGTTTTCCGGCATGGGATCGGATTTGTACAATCAAAGCGAAACTGCCCGCGAATTATTCGAAAAGGCCAATGAAATTCTTGGTTTTAAAATCACGGATATCATGTTCGAAGGCAGCGATGAAGAATTGAAACAAACCAAGGTTACTCAGCCTGCAATTTTCTTGCATTCCGTAATTCTCGCCAAAGAATTGGGCGATAGTTTTCAGCCTGATTTGGTAGCTGGTCACTCCCTGGGAGAATTGTCTGCCTTGGTAGCCAATGGCACCCTCGATTTTGAAGATGGATTGCGTTTGGTATCTAAGCGTGCTATGGCCATGCAGAAAGCCTGTGAGGCAGAGCCGTCAACAATGGCCGCCATCTTGGGATTAGATGATGAGGTCGTAGAAAAAGTATGCGCAGAAGTAGACGGCATCGTTGTCGCAGCTAACTACAACTGCCCAGGCCAGCTGGTTATTTCTGGTAGCATTCCAGCCGTAAATGAAGCCTGCGAAAAATTAACCGAAGCCGGTGCTCGTCGTGCACTTGTTTTGCCTGTTGGTGGAGCCTTCCATTCTCCTTTGATGGAGCCTGCACGTCAGGAATTGGAAGAAGCCATTGCTCAAACGGAGTTTAAAGCTGGAGTTTGTCCAGTATACCAAAACGTAACAGCATCTGCTGTAACGGATCCGGAAGAAATCAAGGCAAACCTGATTAAGCAATTGACAGCCCCAGTTCGCTGGACACAAACTATGCAACAAATGATTGCTGACGGAACTGCTGAATTTGTTGAGGTGGGCCCAGGCGCTGTACTTCGCGGATTGGTAAAGAAGGTAGATCGTAAGATTCCTACCAGCTCTGCTGAAATCCTAGCTTAAGGAGCTTCCGCCCTCCTTCTGAAAAGGAGTCCCTATTTATTGGTCATCTTGGGTTTGGTAATTACCTATTTTTTCAGGTGATAAATTACTCATGGAATTTGGTCTTGTTTTTGCAGATGAGACTGGTTAATCCTTACTTTTAGGTAAAATTTTTTTCCATGAGAAACCTGGCCTTGTTGCTTGCCCTGACCTTGACTCTATCCCTTGGTGCGAAAGAAAAAATCGTTGACAAAAGCGGCAAAAAACCCAAGTGGGTCAATACGCTTGCTACTGGATACATTATTACCATGGCAGGAGATGCCGATCTTGAATCTGCCAAGCAAAAGGCTTTGGTAAGAGTGAAGGAGCAAATTGTATCCTCTATTGCTGATAATGTGCGTACCACTTCTAACCTCAGTTCAGAGGAGCAATCCAAGAATAAGCAAGTCGAATTCTTTATCGAAAACTACTCCTCGGCCACTACAACCGAATCTGGGAAAACCGATTTTGTAAAAGGGATTTCCATCAGCAAAGTGGAGGATTTTTACTGGGAGAAAGTTTACGACACCGACAAGAAAAGTAACCGCTACGATTACCACATTAAATATCCATTCAGCCAAGCAGAGCTGGACGAGTTGATCACGGATTACAAGCGTAAAGACGCTGAATTGACCTACGAGCTGGATAAAATTGTCAATGCTATTCCGGAATTGGACAAAGTGGAAGATATTCAGTCCAGTATTGCCCAATTATCTACCCTCAAAAACAGTTTTGTTGACCTTCGCCAAGACCGAGCCATTGCTGCTATCTCTGAGCTTAGAAGTATGATCAAAAACATGCAGGTAGTAGCCGTTTCACACAAATTGGGCATGCTTGAGTTTGAACTGCAATATGACGGGCGTTCATTTACCTATGGCAAAAATCCTAAGGTAACTTCAGCCTGTGCAGACATCCTCAATACACAGTCATCTGACGGCCGAGTATTGGTTAAGTACAACGCCGACTACTGCATCGAAGATGATCCTGAAAACGGTATCGATGTACTCTACCGAATCGGGTCGGACCGAGTTACTCGCCGCTTTAGGTTTGACGTTACTTCAGAAAAGGTAGAACTTACAGGAAAGGATCAGGTAGTATTTGAGCCTGCTGGTTCTGGTTATAAAGTAAGCTTGACCCTGGTTGAGAAATACGGAAACACCTTTCGCATTGAAAAAATTGACCTGACTGTTCCCGGCGAGCCATCCATTACCTTGCTTCCAGGAACAGATCCTTATTCGGGCAAAGGAGTTCATTTAATCACCTGTGAATACAAGGGTGATATACCCCAAAAGAAAAACGGCACCTTGAGGGGCACCGTTTATTATACTGCGGAAAAATCCGGTCAATCCGGACGGGCCTGGTTAAGAAACTTGCCCTATGAGGTTCGTTAGTTTCCTCCTATTATTTCCTGAGCTTTTTCTTCTGCACGCATCGCAGCATCTTCTGCATCCGCGTCCTTCATTTCGCTAATAACCTTTTTGGTTTCGGCCATGGTTGACTCTGGCGTCGGTTCAGCATCCTGGGAAGCTGCCTCGGCTTTCGCCATTTCTTCGGCTTTAGCGGCCTGATCCGCGAGGTTCTTCTCTTTCAGTGCCTGGATTACTTCTTCCGATTTGGCTGAGCATCCTGGAGTCTGAACCATTTCTTCGTAGCGCTTCATAATCTCACCGCTTTCTGCGCCTGACTTAATCAAACCTAAAACCAGTGCCGAACGCTCTTCACAAAGTTGATTGTTGTGTTCGCTCAAGATTTCACCCATGGCATCATTAGCCCGTGACTTACACTCCGCACATACATCAGGAACGTTGTAGTAAACCGTTAGAGCCTCACGAGTCATTCCTCCTGTGGCCAATACTCGGGCTTGCTCAAGAATCTGCTCGCATTGTGCATTGTAGTACTCCACAATTTTCATTTTCCCCTTTTGAATCATGGCTTTAATTCCGGAATTCTTGGGAGTAATATTCTTAATGGCAGAGTTGTATGCCTTGGTATCATTCTCCCCTACACCCTTCAGTTCTTGCGTATAGTTGTTGAATACCGCTTCCGAATACAAGTCAATCACATAGAGGTCAAATTGCAGCGTAACCGTCTGCATAGGAGGCGCTGTCATGGTTACATTCTTGTCAACCAATGAAACTCTACCCACCAACGCAAATTGAGAGCTTTCGCCTTTAGCTGCCAGTCCAGTTGCTGTGGCCAATTGCATCAATCTCCCTTCCAACATTTTGACGGAGTTTTCACTCATTCCTTCCGATTTCAAAACGATAGGTTTAAGCGCAATTCGTTCTAAATCGTCCATGGCACCGCGATCATTTTGAGCCACCGAGCCCAAAGTGAAGCAAACGCCAATCATTAACATTATCCAGTTTTTCATAAGTCTTTGTTATTTCTCACCAATAATCACCCAAGCTTCGCCCAGGCCTTTTTGATATACTTTACATTCCAGGTTAAACGGTTCTTGTGCCAGAAACTTTCTCAAATTATTGGCGAATACCCGGGAGTCCATTCCCCGTTCACGACCATTTCTTTCGTAGGTCAAGGGAATACGAACCTGTTCAAATTTCATTTGATTGGCAGTAACAGTAGAAAGGTTGTAACGCTGCTTAACCGTGTTCTCAGCTACCCAGTCGTCGATAAAGATGTTGAGCTCTTCGTTCTCTCCATTGTAGTCATAGGCCTCTTCTAAATCAACCGGTGAACCATCCCAAACTTTAACCTGAAAAGTAATTTCACGTCCTTTCTCGAACATGTCTTCGAAATAAGTTTGAAGCGTATTGGAGAAATTATCCATGTTAGCCAAAACCGCTTCCTCTAACAATGTGGGAACATCAGCCGAAAATGAAGGGTTTCCGGTTCCCTGGGCTCCAGCAATTTGCTTATTGGTGTATGAATCCAAGCCCTGAAGGTTGAAGCTAATGGTCTTCTTAGGTCCAACTTCGTTAACCGTGTAAGTCAATTGAATGATGATGTCTGCCTGAGCCGTACGCTTAAGTACATCAATAGGCGATTCGCTAATCATCGAACCTTGTTTACTCATCATCACCGAAGATTCGGCAGCTTCTTGCTTAATTGACTTAAGTTCCGATTCCAGGTTTTTCAGAGGAAATCCTCTTTCGGCCATCATGGTATTGATCTTACCAATTACCAACAACAAATCAGGATCACCTTGAAGAGCGGCCGTGTAATCGGGCACTTCCATTATGGTTCCTATGTTGTCAAACTTCTGCATGTAACCCGCTTGCTTACAAAATGCATCACTGGGCACTACCATAAGGGTAGGTTTCTTTACTTGAGCTGTAACCATTCCGGCCAGCATTAAAAAACCGGCTACCAAACCGAGTCGAGCGAATAGATTGCGCTTAAAATCCATAATCCAGGGATTTAATAATTCCATCATCTTCCAATTTTTTTCTCAAGGCTGCATGATTTACTGAAACAACCATCGCCGCTTTCGTTTGTTTTCCCACCATTGTTCTTTCGGTAATTCCTCCGGTAGAATTCACATAGTTTAGATACTCTCCGCCGGGTTCGAAAAACTTCTCAAAGTAAGCCTCGTTTTGGCTTCGTTCTTCGGGCTTAACCAAAGGCTTTTTCATACAGCCTGATCCTTGAGTAATCCCTCTAAACATGACTGCTTGTACGCCATTCATTTTCGCATAAATTCCGGCATTCTTGTCCTTTTTAAAGTAGAAGTACACCTTAATTAATTGGGTACCTTCTGCTCCAGTTCCAGCACAAACGGCTTCATAATCTGTCTTTGTGGTCCCGGCAATCTTTTTCTTCTTTTTCGATTGCGCCATTCCCTCCATGCCCATAAACAGGAGTAGGGCCAACATCAAAATGGGAAAATTCCTCAGCATTTTCATTACGTATATTTATAAATCAATTCGAATTCCGGCTTCAAGGGTAAGTCCCTCACGACCTGGAAAAAAATCTGTGTACTTCCGATCCAAATAAAACTTATCCTCTCTATCCACTGCATTGAAAAAGGGGATGTAATAATCCGCCCTTCCATACACTTGAAGCGGGTAATACAAATACCTCGCCACTTGTAGGTTTACCAAAAACAAGTTCCCTCTTACTTCTAACACATTGGCGTCAAGTGAATATTGCGGAAAAGTGGAAAAGACCTGGTAATTGTAAATTCCTGCTCCCGTATTCACCCGATTTCCATCTGAATCTCTCAAAATTGTACTAAAGCCCCACTCATAGCACCAGCCGATACCCGGGGTAATGGTAAAGTTGCGACCAACTGCAAAATCCCTTGAGAATCCACCCTGCAAACGGTAAAAATTAAATGGAGCTGACCAAATTTCGTCGCTTTCGTAATCCGAAAAATCGGGATGGGTAGCCAAAAATTTGTGGAACCGATCGTAGTAATCCAAATGCGGACTGTTGTAGGTATTAAAATCCGCGGCTCCTTCAATCCACAATTTCCATCCTGGATCCATATTGGGTAATTGCGACCCAATATAATTGGAGAGATTAAAGTCAAACCCAAGCATAAAGCCTCGAATTTCGCCAAAGCCGTAACCTGCACGAATTCCAATTCCCAAAGCTTTTTTCTGTTCGATGAGCATTCCCGGTCTGATTTTTCTACCAGCTACCTGAAAAAATTGAGAGGGCTCGGTATCTCCTTCTGAAATCTTGCGGTTGTCCACCACCGAACGAACCCGAATTACCCCTTTTCTCTTGGATGCTACGGTTCCATCTTTCCCTTGGCGATCTTCCCAAACGAAGTAACGCTGTTCCACACCAAGTCCTTCTTTGCGCCCCACTTTGGCACGAATTGGGTGGGTATCTGTAATTCTGGTTTTTACCCGGAATGAAGGAATTTTACGTTCAAATCGATCGATGGCTCGATTCACTCCATCTTGCATCAACTTAACCAACATATCGTCCTTGGATCCCTGTTTCTTATTCATGAATCCATATCCCGGATTAAACTGAGTTCCCTCAACCGAAAAACTGGAACGAAAAACAAAAGTGAATGGAATATCGAAGGTATCGAGGGCCGCTTTACGGGCCTGCTTCACACTATCTGGGTCAGTAGAGTTTACCCACAATTGCGAATAGAACTCTGAGCTCAATTCGTCATTGAAATCAATCTTGTATAGGTAAACGTGAGCATTTCCTTTATAACCGTTTTTGGATCGCTCTACCGGAACAAATCGTTGATTGGTAGCCTGAGCTCTTTTACGGCGTTGAGCATCCTGCTGGTCGTAAATCTCTTTCATGGTGCGTATACCGTTGTATCGCATCACGAGTACATAACTCTTATCAATGAGGGTTAGGGCCATTTCATCCAAAAAGGACAAACCTCTTCGGGTCATCATGGCTTCCTTTACCTGCTCATCGCTCGCATTGTATTGACCACGTTGCGTTACCCGATCCATGTTCATCGAGCCATCTTCCTGCTGGTTGTACCAGATTTCAAGAATGTGTTTACCGACCTGTTCATGGCGCATTACATTGCCCAAGGAATTTTCGCGAACGCCTGCTGTTTGAGCATTGGTTCCACCGCCCGATGCACCAGGCCCAAGTGAGCGTGACTTTTCGAGCACATTATCTTCCAGGCGATTGTCGTTGAACTTATCCGTTACCCGCACCTTTTCAAATAACTTTTGCATCCGCGATTCGAAGCGATCACCGGAGGGCTGGTAGAGGTAGGTTAAAGAAAGCCTGTCATAGTTGGCGTCAACCTTTTTCGGATTGAGGGTATCTGACTGCGCAAATACGGTGAATTGAAGAAATAGGGCGACGAACGATAGGAAGGCCGAAGGAAAAAAACCGTTCATGGAGAATGAGTTTGTTCTTTTATTCAAAGCCCACCAAAATTAGTTCCAAAATTGTATTTTAGCAGGAAATCAACCAATTTTTACTATGCTAACCAAAATCTATGGGAGCGCCATCATTGGCGTGCACGCCCAAACCATTACCATCGAAGTTAATGCATTTAAAGGAGTCAAGTATTATTTAGTTGGACTTCCTGACAACGCCGTGAAAGAAAGTCAATTTCGAATTCGGTCCGCCTTGTCTCAATCGGGTTACAAAATGCCCGGCAAAAAAATCATCATCAACATGGCACCTGCCGACCTCAAAAAGGAAGGTGCTTGTTTTGATCTACCCATTGCCTTAGGCATTCTTCAAGCTTCCGGGCAGATGGATGCGGAACACCTTTCCAAGTATGTGATCATGGGAGAGCTCTCCCTGGACGGTGGCCTTCAGCCTCTAAGAGGCGCACTATCCATGGCCGTTCAAGCCCGGAAGGAAGGATTCAAAGGCATCATTCTTCCCCAAGCCAATGCTCGGGAAGCAGCCGTGGTGGAGGGGATAGATGTTTATGGTGCGGAACGACTTCAGGATGTGGTTCAATTTCTTACCACCGGTCTTGGACTGGTTCCCACAGTTTTATCCTATTCCGGGTTATCCTCCAGTAAAAACCTCTATGCCGATCTTCCTGATATGGAAGATGTTAAAGGTCAATCCACCGCGAGAAGAGGTTTAGAAATTGCGGCGGCAGGCGGCCACAACATTTTGCTTATAGGACCTCCGGGAGTAGGTAAATCGATGCTGGCCAAACGAATCCCGAGCATACTTCCTCCCCTCTCTTTGCAGGAAGCTCTCGAAACCACCCAGGTTCACTCAATCGCCGGGCAATTGGATGCCCAATCCGCTCTCATGACCCAGCGCCCCTTTCGATCTCCGCATCATACGGTTTCTCATGTGGCCTTGGCGGGAGGTGGCAGCAATCCTCTGCCTGGAGAAATTTCTTTGGCTCACAACGGGGTTCTTTTTCTGGACGAGTTACCTGAATTTCAGCGACAAGCTCTTGAAGTGCTTCGTCAGCCTCTGGAGGATCGAAAGGTATCCATTTCGAGAACCCGGCTTTCAGTAGAGTATCCTTCCTCTTTTATGCTCGTCGCCTCCATGAATCCTTCTCCGAGTGGAAACTTCTATTCACCAAATGATCCGGAATCCGATCCCTGGCATGTAGTCCGAAGGTACCTAAGCAAGGTATCCGGCCCGCTGCTCGACCGAATCGATATTCATGTAGAAGTTACTCCGGTATCTATTGATGATCTTACCAGCAAACCACTGGGTGAAAAATCGGAGAGCATCAGAGAACGCGTCATCCAAGCACGGGAGATTCAGGAAAAACGGTTCAAGCGGATCAAAAAAGTGCATTGCAATGCTCAACTCACACCGAAGATGATTCGCAAACATTGTGACATTGAGCCTACGGCTGAAAAGCTGCTCCGGAAAGCCATTGACAAGATGGATCTATCGGCACGAGCATATACCCGAATTTTAAAGGTATCGCGCACCATAGCGGACCTGAGAGGAGAAAAACTCATTCAGGAATTGCACATAGCCGAGGCCGTTCGATACCGGTGTATGGACCGCCCATATTACCGGATTTAGTGTTACCTTCCGTCCCCAGATACTCAAGATATGGTATTCCGGATTATCCTGATAAGCGTGTTTTTTCTGGGGTCGGTTCTTTCCTCCTTTGGTCAGAATGGAATTGAGGCTGGTATTCGGATCGGCAATAGTCCCGGACGCTCTCCCGGAGTTGGTATCGATGGCACCATGGGCCTTTCAGCTCACACCCGCATGCACCCTTCCTTCTATTGGCTAAATAATGGAATTGGCGTTGGACTTTACCTCGATCGACTCTTCGACTTTGGCAAACGATTCCGTTTATATCCAGGTATTGGCCCGGAATTCTACTTTGATCAGAATTTTGAAATGGGCATAGCCGCGAATATGGGATTCGAATATGCTTTTGAATTCCCGATTACTTTCGGCTTTGATTATCGACCGTCATTCACCTTTGTAAACCGTACCGATCTTTATACAGAAAATTGGGGTTTTACGCTACGCTATCGGCTGAAGGATTAGCCGTTGCTTTAGGCTCCTTGTACTTTGGATCGTAATGCACAAACATATTGATCCAAATCGATCTTGAAACCTTAAACATCAATGGAGCAATCGCAATCAAACTTCCGATTGATACAGCCAAGTACCACTCCAAATTAAACTCTGCCGATATCCAATCAGAAATGACATACATAGCCACAAAAACAGAGACCATCCAAGCTACCGCGACCCCGTAGGATACGTACATAGCTCCGTAATAAAATCCAGGCTCTCGTTCATATTTCAAGCCGCAATTCGGGCATTCCGAATGCATCTCAAAAAACTTATCCAGTTTGTATGGATTCTTGTTGGGGAATAGATCTCCCTCATGGCATTTGGGGCACTTAAGCCCGAAGATGCTGTATAATTTTGTTCCCTTACCAATCATGATGGACTAAATGGAAGACAAAGATCGCCCGTAAAAGTTGAAAAATTGGTAACCTGGGTCACATTATTGAGAATATTTTTCAGATTTTCAATCCAGTCTATCACTAATTCTCGCTTGAAAAATCAATGGCATTGAATTCATCGATGACCGTTTGAAGTTCTGCCTCCTCAAATTCCCGATTGATTTCATGAGCTCCAATACCCGTAAGCAGGGTAAAATTGATTTTGTCTGACGAATTCTTCTTGTCGGCTCGCATAATTTGAACCCAGGATTCAAAAGCAAATTTGGGTGGATTCAAGTATCCAAAATGTTCACTGATGAATTCACAAATCTCACCATACTCCTGAGCCGACAATCCACAATGCATTTGAGACAGTCCGGCTTCCAACATTATTCCAAAAGCAATGGCCTCACCATGAAGTAAAGGCTTTTCGGCAGCATGGGAAAGTGTTTCGAGGGCATGACCAAAGGTATGCCCAAAATTCAAGGCTTTTCTCGGCCCTTTTTCCAATGGGTCGGATTCAACAATGGCGGATTTAATGTCCACAGATTGCCGAATTAGAGCTTCCCAATCCTCGTTCTGGCCCCAATCTCTTGAAGTAAGGGTTTTCCAGTATTCGGCATCTGAAATCAAAGCGTGCTTTAGCATTTCTGCGTACCCGGATTTCAATTCCCTTTCAGGAAGGGTTTCCAAAAATCCCGGATAAATGAAAACGCCTTGTGGATCAGAAAACACGCCGGCTTGATTCTTAATTCCACCTACATTAATTGCCGTTTTACTACCAACAGAGGCATCTACCATGGCCAACAAAGACGTAGGGATTTGAATAAATGGAATTCCTCGCTTGTAAATGGATGCCAAAAAACCGCCTAAGTCTCCAACCATACCTCCACCTAAGTTAAGGATGAGTGTTTTACGGGTTAACCCAGATTCCAGCATAGCTTCAACCAACTGCTCAACAATGGCAAAACTCTTCGACTCTTCTCCTGGTGGAACCGTCATCGTTTCCGCGCCAATGAGATCGGGCACTCCCTCGAAATCAATTCGCATCAAGCTGGCTTCCTCGGTGTTCTCATCACACAGGATGATTTTCTGGTAACCTTCAAAATTTTCAGCCAAAAAAAGCTGTAGGGACTCAAAAGAGATATCCCCAATTACAATCGGGTAATTCATGGGCATTGACAATCGGCAGGCGTTTTTCCATGGGCAGAATGAACCCAACTACTATCTTCTTCTAGGAAAAACCTCATCTCAAGCGGTTCATTTCCTTCACGATCCACTTTCAAACTATATTCTTTGGGGATCCTTGGGTTACACTGGACGAGAAGTCGACCTCACCGTCCTTGAATAACAGATCCAAATCAGAATCAAAAACTCCCTGGCACTCCATCAAGCAATTCAAAGTAGTATCTGAACGATCAAGGGTTGTATGGATCTTTTTTAACACACGACCTTCAGGCAACCAGCTGCCATAAAATTCGCGGTCCTGACCTTTATAAAACAACATATATACGGCCATACATCCCATCAGGAATCCGATGGAATAGATTAAAACTCTTCGTGCCATAGGTTAAAACATTCCCAGTAACATCTTCAAATCACGGAAGGGCAGGTCGAAGGAATTGGCCAGAGCATTGCTGGTGAGTGTTCCCTTATAGAGATACACGCCATTTCTAACTCCTTCAAAATTTCTCAGGACATTGACCAGGCTACCCTGCTCACCAAACTTAATGAGGATAGGAGAAAAAATATTACTCAGGGCTTTACTGGCCGTTCTCGATACCCGACTTGGAATATTGGGTACACCATAATGGATCACTCCATACTTGGTGCAGATGGGGTGCTCATGAGTCGTTACTTCAGACGTTTCGAAACATCCGCCTTGATCGATAGACACATCCACGATTACCGAACCATAGCTCATGTTGTTTACCATTTCTTCGGTCACCAAACAAGGCGTGCGACCCGTATCAGAACGAACCGCTCCAATAGCCACATGGCAAGTAGATAAGGCCTGAGCCAGACTATCCGGATGCATGGTGCAAGTATTTAAGCGTACTCCAATATCATTTTGCAACCTTCTCAACTTAGCCATCGACCGATCAAACAAACGGACGGAGGCTCCAAGACCAAGGGCAGCACGTGCTGCATATTCACCTACGGTACCCGCTCCCAGGATAACTACCTCGGTTGGTGGCACACCAGTGATTCCGCCCAACATCGCCTTTTGGCTATTGGGGGCCTGGCTGAGCAACTCAGCAGCAATAAGTATGGACGTGTTTCCTGCAATTTCACCCATAGCTCTCACGATGGGATAAACGCCATCTTCATCCTGAATAAAATCCCAGGCAATAGCCGTGATTTTCTTGTCCATCAGGCGTTGCAGAGAATTCTTAGGCTGGGTGCTTAATTGAAGAGCAGAAATCAAAGTCTGCCCGGTTTGCATCAGCTCAATCTCGGCCAGGGACGGTGGAGCCACCTTCATAATGATGTTGGCCTCCTTGTAAAGCCTTCTGGAATCTTCAGCAATTTCAGCTCCAGCTTGAATAAATTCATTGTCGCTAAAATTGGATCCGTTACCGGCCTTGCTTTCCACTATAACCCGATGTCCATGAGCTACCATCAAGGCAACCGCATCCGGTGTTAAGGCAACCCTTCTCTCTTGAAAAGAAGTTTCCTTGGGAATTCCAAAAAAAATAGTGTCTTTTTGGTTTTCAATGGCCTGAAGTTGTTCCTTGGGCGAGAACGCTGCTGATTCCGATAAGCGGCGCAGTTCGTCTGAGTGCAAATTCATGACTCAAAAGTAATAAAATCAGCCCTCAGATGGAAGGGGTAGTCGATCGGCACGAATCTCACGTTGGCCTTCGGTTTCCACAATCTTCACCAAAATCATATCGGCAGGTAAATAGGCGTCCACCCGATCCGGCCATTCTACCAGGTTGTAATGACCGCTTTCGAGGTATTCTTCAAAGCCCATATCCAAGGCTTCTTCCGGATTCTCAATGCGGTAAAAATCAAAGTGATAAACCGGATCACCCGCTCCTCCCTGGTATTCATTTACCAAGGAAAAAGTAGGACTTCCCGTTTCTTCTATCACACCCAATTCCTGGCACAAGGCATTGATAAATGTGGTTTTACCAGCACCCATTTTACCAACAAAAGCAAAAACTCGATCTTCCGGAAATTCGGCTAACAAATTGCGGGCAATGGCTGGTAAATCATCCAATTGCCGTGCATACTGAATCATAGAATGTTCTTTGGCGACAAAGTTACAAAGGGAATCAGGACCTCTTCTAGAGAAATTCCTCCATGCTGAAAAGTATCCTTATAGAACTGCACAAAATGATTGTAATTGTTTGGATAGATGAAGTACTTATCTCCTTTCGAAAAGATGTATTCAGTGTTCATATTTGGAGCAGGAAGGTGAGCTTCCCGAGGATCATCTACCACAAACACATCTCTTTTTTGGTAATCCAGATTTTTCCCTTGCTTGTAGCGCAAATTGGTGTTTGTATTACGATCACCAATAACTTTAGATGGATCACTTACTCGAATGCTACCATGGTCGGTAGTTAGGTTTACTCGCACCTTTTTCTCAGCCAACTTTTGAATGATCTCGAGCAAAGGAGAATGATCGAACCAAGAACGGCTAACCGAACGGTAGGCAGACTCATCATCAGCCAACTCTTTAATGACCTCCATATCCGTTTTAGCATGAGTCATCATGTCCACGAAATTGTAGCTAATCACCAAAAGATCGTTATGCAAATGGTTGTAGAGTGTGTCCGCCAACTTTTTTCCTTCTTCGATATTGGAAACATGAATGAACTCCGACTTAACAGATTTGCCATACAGCTTCACCATTCCTTCCAAAAGTACCTGCTCTTCGGTAAAGTCATTATCGTCGGTAAACCACTGCTTGCCGTAGCGGGACTCAATTTCTGTGGGAAGTAATCCCGAGAACAGCGCATTTCTGGAAAACGAAGTAGCCGTAGGTAAAATACTGTAATACAGCTCTTCGGACTCGGAACGGTAGTAATTTGATATAATAGGTTCAATGGTTTTCCATTGATCGTATCTCATGTTGTCGATGCAAATAACCACTAGCGGATCTTCCCCGTCTTTTACCTGTGGCAAGATGCGTTTTGGGAAAAGCGTGTGCGACATAATTGGTGCCACTTCACTCCTTCCATTAATCCAATCCAGGTAGTTGTCTTCGTAAAAGCGGCAGAAGGAATTATTGGCTTCCTCTTTTTGCATGGAAAGAATATCTCCCATTCCGCTTCCTTTCGACTTATCCAGCTCCAATTCCCAGTATACCAGTTTACGGTATACCTCAGTCCATTCATCCGCATCCAATCGATCGTTGATACGCATGCTCAACTGGCGAAATTCCTGCTGGTATTCAGAAGATGTTTTCTCGCGAACCAATCTTCTCGTATCCAGGTTCTTTTTAACCGAAAGCAAAATCTGCTTGGGGTTTACCGGTTTAATCAGGTAATCCGAAATCTTGGATCCGATGGCATCCTCCATGATATGCTCTTCCTCGCTTTTGGTAATCATTACCACAGGCAAGGAGCTAAAGGTCTCCTTGATTTTCGTTAAGGTCTCTAACCCCGTCAACCCAGGCATATTTTCATCGAGAAAAACAATATCAATGGGCTGGTATTCCAGGTATTCCAAAGCATCGTCGCCACTAGTTGCGGTAAATACCCGATATCCTTTTTCCTCTAGAAATAGAATGTGCGGTTTTAGCAAATCAATTTCATCGTCGGCCCAGAGAATGTTTATTTCGTTCATGGAGTGAAAGTGTTTAATGCGAAATTAAGATACCCAAAGGGATGGAACCCTGGGTTTAAAAAATTAAAAGTTAAAAGTTATTCGATCGAGATTTCCATTTACTCGTTGAGCGTTAAGATGCCGAGTCGATAAATCCATCTATTTTTGCCCCCTGATAATTGTAAGGCTTGAACGACTCCCTTCACACCAGCAAAAGGAAACTACTGAACGATCCGGTTTACGGATTTATTACCATCCCGGATGAATTAATTTTTGACCTCATCCAACATCCCTGGTTTCAACGATTGAGGCGTATTACGCAATTGGGACTGACTAACCTGGTGTATGGTGGAGCTCAACACACCCGATTTCAGCACGCCATTGGCGCCATGCACCTGATGACCAAGGCCATCGAGGTCATTCGATCGAAGGGACACCCCATTTCAGGCGAAGAGGCCTTGGGCGTTCAAATTGCCATTCTCCTTCATGATATTGGTCACGGCCCCTATTCCCATACTTTGGAAAATAGCCTGGTTACGGAAATTAGCCATGAGCAGATTTCCTTGCTCATCATGGAGCAAATCAACCAGGAATTAGGGGGCAAACTCGACATTGCGATCAGCATTTTCAAAAATGAGTACCCGAAAAAGTATTTGAACCAATTGGTTTCCAGCCAGCTCGACATGGACCGATTGGACTACCTGCGCCGCGATAGTTTTTTTACTGGCGTATCTGAAGGAGTGATCGGGGTAGAGCGGATTATCAAAATGCTGAATGTGGTAGATGATGAGCTGCTGATCGAAGCCAAAGGAATCTACTCCATCGAAAAATTCATTGTGGCCCGTCGACTCATGTATTGGCAGGTATACTTGCACAAAACCGTGATTGCTGCTGAGCAGATGCTGGTGAATATTTTGCGCAGGGCTCGGGAATTGGCCGAAGCCGGAGAAGAACTATTTGGATCCGCTCCCTTGCGTCATTTTCTATACCATTCGTGGAAAATAGACGATTTCCGAAAGAATCCTGAAATGATAGCCACCTTCGCTCAATTGGACGACTACGACATATTCGGAGCGATTAAAGTTTGGGCTCATCATGAGGATCGCGTATTATCTCAGCTGTGTCAAAGCCTGGTGGATCGGAAGCTTTTGAAAATCAAAATGCAAAATTCTCCCTTTAGCGAGTCCGAAATCCAGGAAGCCAAAGATAAAACCCTGCAATCCAGCAATCTCAGCCCTGACGAAGTTTCCTACTTTGTGTTTTCAGACTCCATTTACAACCGGGCCTACCAAAGCGAAATGACTGGAATTAATTTGCTTTTTAAAGATGGAACCAAACAAGATATTGCTCAAGCCGCCGACTTGTTAAACATATCTGCTCTTTCGAAACCGGTGACCAAGTTTTTTCTCTGTTATCCATCAGGTCATTCGATCTAGAGAAAGTTTTGTTGAAAAGTTTGATATCACTGACCAACGGCCTCTTTTTTATTATTTATTTTTGAGCGTTTTTAAACATCAAGGACAGCACTGTATCCCGTTAGGGACGAGAAGATTTTATGGAATTTACCGCTAAGCAAGTAGCAGATCTTTTAACCGGTACAGTTGAAGGAGACCCCGAAGTCAAAATCAGCAAACTTTCAAAGATTGAAGAGGGCGAATCTGGCTCTCTGACTTTTTTGGCCAACGAGGCCTATACCGAGTACATATACGAAACCGACGCCTCTGTAGCTATTGTAGCTGAAACTTTTAGTCCGAGCCGTCCCATTAAAGAATCCCTTACTCTGGTTCGCGTAGCCGATCCACGAATGAGCTTTGCCAAGTTGTTGGAAGCTTACCAGCAATTTCGAAACAGCAAAGTAGGAATTCATCCGAGTGCCGTAGTGGCAGATAGTGCTCAAATTGGTGAGCAAGTATACATCGGGCCTGGAGTAAGCATCGGAGAACAATGTAAGGTTGGCAATGGAGTTAAACTTCATGCGAATGTTACCTTGGGAGATATGGTAAGTATCGGTGATAATACCCAGGTACTCGCCAATGCTGTAGTTCACGCCGACACCGTAGTAGGTAAGGAATGTATGATCTACAGTGGAGTTATTCTCGGTGGAGATGGCTTTGGGTTTGCCCCAAATAGTGAAAACAATTACCAAAAGGTGGTACATATTGGAAACGTGATCGTTGAAGATCATGTAGAAATTGGATCGAACACCACCATTGATAAAGGCACCTTGGGATCCACTGTGATCCGCAAAGGAGCTAAACTGGACAATCTAATTCAAGTAGGTCACAATGTGGAGGTTGGTGAAAACACCGTAATCGCTGCCCAAACTGGAATTGCAGGCTCTACGAAAATTGGCAAGAACTGCATGATTGGCGGCCAAGTTGGTATCGTCGGTCACCTGTCTATTGCTGACGGAGTTAAGATTGCTGCTCAATCTGGAATTGGCGGACCAATAAAGGAGGAAAACTCACTTTGGCAAGGTTCTCCAGCAATTAAAGTGCGTGATTTCCAGCGTTCTTACGTAATTTTTAGAAATTTGCCAGAATTGAAGTCCAGGATTGATCAATTGGAAAAAGATAGTTAAACTGAGTTTAGTAGTTATATGAGTGATAAGCAAAAGACTTTAGCTAACGAAATAACTTTATCGGGTATTGGTCTTCACACAGGGAAGCACGTGAACATCACCCTAAAGCCCGCACCGGTAGACCACTGGTATGTTTTTAAACGAGTGGACCTTGACGGCGGGCCCACCATCAAGGCTGATGTAGACAATGTATTTGCTACTCAGCGTGGAACTTCTATGCGTCAAAATGGCGCCGAAGTGCATACGACTGAGCACTTGTTGGCTGCTTTGAGAGGCCTCGGTGTAGACAATGCTTTGATCGAACTTGATGGCCCTGAAATTCCGATTCTGGACGGTAGCTCACGCTACTTTGTTCAAGCCATTCGTAAAGCAGGCATCGTGGATCAGGACAAAGACAGAAACTACTTTGTTCTCAAAGAAAACCTGGCTTACGAAGACACCGAGAAAGGCATCGAAATGTTGGCCGTACCTACTGACGGTGGAGAATTCAGATTGACCGTAATGGTTGACTACAACTCTCCTCTACTGGGAACTCAGCACGCTCACATGTACACCATGGATGAGTTTGAAGAGGAGATTGCCAACTGCCGCACCTTTGTATTCCTCCGTGAATTAATGAATCTGGTAAACGCCGGACTGATTAAAGGTGGTGATGCAGACAACGCCATCGTTATGGTGGATACCCAACTCGAAGAAGAAGAAAAAGATCGCCTGGCTGCAGCCTTTAACCGAGACAAATCGGAATTGGCTAAAGTGGGCATTGGAATACTCAACAACCTGGAACTGCAATTTGAAAATGAGCCAGCTCGTCACAAATTGCTTGATATCGTTGGAGACCTCGCTTTGGTAGGTCGCCCGATTCGTGGTCACATTTTGGCTGCTCGCCCAGGTCACTACGGAAACGTAGAGTTTGGAAAACTGATCAAAGGCTTGATCCGCAAAGAGGAGAAACGTCCTCCTCAATACGATCCAAACAAACCTGCAGTAGCAGACATTCACGAGATCACCCGACTTCTTCCCCACCGCTACCCTTTCCTATTGGTTGACAAGATTATTGAGTTGACCGAGAATAGTGTAGTTGGAGTGAAGAACGTAACGCGTAATGAAGAATTCTTTAATGGTCACTTCCCTGGAGAGCCCGTAATGCCAGGTGTATTGATCATTGAAGCGATGGCACAAACCGGAGGGATTTTATTCCTTCACGCCGTGGACGATCCTTCAGAGTACGCCACTTATTTTATGAAAATTGACAAGGTGAAGTTTAAGCAGAAAGTCGTACCCGGCGACACCCTGATTATGGAGCTTAAACTGATCCAGCCTATACGGCGCGGAATTTGTGTTGTAGAAGCCAAGGCCTACGTCGGTGACAAATTGGTTACCGAAGGAGAATTAATGGCCCAGGTAGCAAAAGTTCGCTAATCCATGATTCACAAGTTTTCTGACGTACACCCAGATGCCAAGATCGGCAAGAATGTAAAGATTGGACCCTTTACCCACATCGCTGCAGATGTGGAAATTGGTGACAATACGGAAATTATGTCCAACGTCAATATTCTTGACGGGGCTCGTATTGGAAGTCACTGTACCATTTATCCAACAGCCGTTATTTCTGCTGTATCGCAAGACCTCAAATACCAAGGTGAGTACACCACCGTAGAAATTGGTGATCATACCACCATTCGCGAAGGGGTAACCATTCACCGAGGCACCGCCGATCGATGGAAAACAGTAGTTGGTAGCCATACCTTATTAATGTCTTACGTACACATTGCGCACGACTGCGTGGTGGGTGATCACTGTATTATTGCTGGGTACTCCGGACTTTCCGGGCACACGGTGGTGGAAGACTACGCCATTCTGGAAGGAAAGGTAGGCACCGGTCAGTTCATCCGAATTGGAGCTCACTCCTTTATCGCAGGTGGTTCTTTGGTACGGAAAAACATTCCTCCTTTTGTAAAAGCCGCTCGTGAGCCTATTTCCTACATCGGAATCAACTCTGTAGGATTGAAGCGTAGAGGCTACGATGAGGAAACGATTCGCACCATCGAGAAGATTTATAAGATTCTGTACATCCAGAATAAAAACATGACCAAAGCCATCCAGATTATCCGTGAAACGGTTCCCGATTGTATGGAGAAAGAAATGATCCTAAAATTCATCGCTGAATCGCCCAACGGAATTATGAAAGGGGTTTAGGATGATAAAAATCGGGTTAAGCGATGTAGGAAAACGGTTTAACTACGATTGGATATTCCGTCATCTTAGTACCACGATCGAATCTGGACACCATTACCTAATTCAAGGAAACAATGGCTCTGGAAAATCTACCCTACTCAAAGTTATTTCTGGCGTGGTAAGCCCTAATGAGGGCAAAATCTCGTATGAAATAGATGGGCAAGCCATTGAGGTGGATCAGATTTATCGACACCTGAATATTTGTACACCTTACTTACAACTTATCGAAGAGTTTACCCTGGATGAGATGCTTCAATTCCACCAATCGGTAAAACCTTTGAAGCGCCACTTTAGTGGTAAAGAAATGTCGGAGTTTACGGAAATTCATTACCAACATGACAAGGCCCTACACCTGTTCTCTTCGGGAATGAAGCAACGAATAAAACTTGCCCTGGCTTTGCTCAGCGACAGTCCGCTTCTCTTATTGGATGAACCTCTATCTAACCTCGACGCTAACGGAATTGCCTGGTATAAAAGAACCATTCGTGAGCACCAGGAAAACCGAGTCATTTGTGTGTGCTCCAATCAGGTAGAGGACGAATACTTCTTCTGCGACAAGAACATCGATCTGGCAGCGTACAAGAATTAATTCTCCAGAATCCAATTCTAAAATCTACCCCTTAAAAGGGATCCCATATAGATCGGATTGAAAATTGAAAATTATCCCCTAATTTCGCAGCAAATACATTGATAATACTATTATGGCATCAACTTCAGATATAAAGAACGGATTGTGTATCAACTTCAACAATGACCTATACCAAATCATTGAGTTTTTGCACGTAAAACCAGGTAAAGGTCCAGCTTTCGTTCGGACAAAAATTAAGAGCCTGACTTCCGGTAAAGTATTGGATCACACCTTCCCTTCAGGACATAAAATTGACGTTGTTCGTATTGAGAACCGCAATTATCAGTACCTATACAACGATGGTGAGCAATACCACTTTATGCACACCGATACCTATGAGCAAATTTTCTTGGACGAGAAGCTGATCAATGCTCCTGGATTCCTTAAGGAAGGAGACATTGTAAATGTTCTTTTTCACGCTGATGAAGAAGCTGCGCTGTCTGCAGAATTACCGGCTTATGTGGTGATGGAAATTACTTACACCGAGCCTGGCGTAAAAGGAGATACAGCTACTAACACACTTAAGCCAGCTACTGTAGAAACAGGTGCTGAAGTACGTGTACCGTTGTTTATCAATACCGGAGATAAAGTAAAAATTAACACGAAGGACGGAACCTATTCAGAAAGGGTGAAATCCTAATCCATGAAGTTTCCAAGCCCCCAAACGCTCACCACTGTAGCCGACCTCATTGGTTGCAGTAAGGTAGGTCCGGATGATTTCCCGATTCTGGGATTGAATGAAATTCACGTTGTAGAACCTGGTGATATCGTTTTTGTAGATCACCCCAAGTACTATGACAAGGCCTTGAATTCTGCAGCTACCATTGTCTTGATCAACAAGGAAGTGGAATGCCCGGAAGGCAAGGCACTGCTAATTAGCGAAGATCCTTTTGAAGATTTTCTGAAGCTGATCGAACACTTCCGTCCTTTTGAAAAAGCGACAGAAGCGATTAGCAACTCCAGCACCATTGGAGAAGGAACGCACATTCAACCCGGAGCCTTTATCGGAAATCACGTTACGATTGGCAAAGACTGCGTGATTCACGCCAATGCCGTGATCAATGATTACTCAGTAATCGGAGATCGGGTAATTATTCATGCCAATACCGTATTGGGAGCCGATGCCTTTTATTACCAAAAGAGAAACGGTGCTTACAAGCAGTTCACCTCTGGCGGGCGTGTGGTTATCGAGGATGACGTTCATATTGGTGCCAATTGCACCATTGATCGTGGTGTAACGGGAGATACAACAATTGGTGCTGGAAGCAAATTGGACAATCTGGTCCATATAGGTCACGATACCGTGTTGGGTAAAAATTGTTTATTGGCTTCCCAGGTGGGAATTGCAGGCTGCGTGGTGGTCAAAGACAATGTTACTCTATGGGGACAGGTAGGCGTGATTAGTGATATTGAAATTGGCGAAAATGCAGTTGTTTACGCGCAGTCGGGAATCGCAAAAAGCGTTCCTGCCAATGAGACTCAATTTGGGTCTCCAGCAGGCCCCATGCGCGAAAAATTCAGGGAAGTGGCGGCTATTCGATCGTTAACCAAGAACCATGGCCATTAACCCTACGCAAAGAGAAAAATTAGCTGAAGCAAAATTCCAATTCCGCCGTATTCTCCAAATCACCACGGCGATTAACAACAACGAGTCAGGAGAGGCCCTATATGCCATATTTGAAGAAATATTGGCTCAGGATCTTCATTTACCTCATCTCCTCTTCTACACTTGTGAAAACAAACAATGGGGCAAGGTAATTCACATTGGCTTTCCCAATTGGACCAATCAAATTCCGGAAAAGGAACTCCATCGTTTTCATGAAATCACCTCCTTAGGTGTAGCTGACAATGAACTATTTCCTGACGTGGAGATGGTCATTCCAGTTTACCACAAAGAACGGGTTCTTGGAGTGGTCTTGCTAAAAGATCAGGAAGATGAAGTGAACCGGGTAAGCCCGCTCATCAAAAACCTGAACTACATTCAAAGCTTGGCCAACATCATTATGGTGGCTATTGAAAATAAGAGGATGGCCAAGGAAGCCCTGAATCAGGAACGCATCCGAAATGAGATGAAACTCGCTGGCCAGATTCAGAAGGGCTTATTGCCTCAAAACCTGCCCTACGACGATCGCATTCAAGCAGCTGCCTTCCACCAATCTCATGACCGCGTGGGTGGCGACTACTACGATATGTTGGAAATACGTCCAGGAGAATATGTCTTTTGTATGGCCGATATTTCTGGGAAAGGAGTATCGGCGGCCCTTATAATGAGCAATTTCCAAGCTTCTTTTCGCTCCCTTATCCGAATGGGATTCCCACTGCCAATTGCCCTGCAGGAACTAAATCGGGTAATTGTAGAAAACACAAAAGGAACCAATTTTCTTACGCTCTTTATAGGCCACTACAATTCCACTACCCGAGAACTTAGTTACATCAATTGCGCTCATCCAGATGCCCTTTTGATTGAAGAGGGAATCATCACTCCTTTAAAATCGACCCTACCAGGTATTGGCATGCTCGACAAACTTCCCGACCACGATGTGGCTACCTTGGAAGTGATTCCAGGCGCCTATTTGGTTTGCTCAACCGATGGTGTAACGGAAGCCGAAAACCTCGAAGGAGAAATGTTTCAAAGCGAAGGCCTAATGGAACTTCTCAATGGTTTTGATGATGCGCCGCCAGAGGAGATCAATAAAAAGATTGTTACGCGAATTGAGGATTGGTTGGGAGATCAACCACACGCCGATGATCTGGCTATTCTGAGTGTTCGGTTTTGCTGATCTTCTTCTGATACAAATCCAAACTTACCACCAAAGCAGCACTTGCCCAGAAGGGAACGGAAGCCTTATCCGTATCTAAGAAGTTGTTGAGCACTCCGTGTATGAGGTAGGTTGTTTGCCCAAGAATGGCACCCATGAGCAGGTATTTGAGTCGTGTGTCCTCCAGCACGTAATAAAGAGGTATGGCCTTGTAATAGAAGAAAAAGACAATCACGATAAAAGTCACCAATCCCAGTACTCCCGTTTCTGCCAGAGGCCCGAAATACTCGCTGTGGGCATTTCCTCCATCTCCAAAGTTGGTGGAGATGATGGTTAATTGACTCGAATGCTGATAAGGAGCATACAAAAAGGAATAAGTTCCTGGACCATGACCAAACACAGGCCGTTCTTCAAACATCCTAAACGCCGCGCTCCAACGATTGATACGCTCGAGGTTCGACGCATCCGTTGCCACGTTAGAAATCGATTCTACGTGCTCAGATAGGTCACTGGAAGAATCCTGCCTGTTCTTCTCCAATTTCATGAAGATTTGATCCTGCAAATTGACGAAGACAAACAGGGCAAAACCGGCCAATACAATCAAGTATTTTAAATGGACCCTCAAGTAAATCACCAACCAAACCAAAAAGGCTCCTAAAAGACTTACCCATGCAGCCCGGGTATAGGAGAAAATAACCCCTACGGTGAATACGATAAGGATGAGAAAAACCTGAATCTTTGAGGTAATTCTCAGCTTAGGCAAGGCCAGGTAGCACACCATCATGGGCATGAAATAGGCGATCATCGCACCATAGGAAGTATGATCTTTAAAAAAGGGTTGCATGACCCAGTGGGCGGGCTTTTCTTCAAAGCCTCGAATGGCGTGATTATAAACCGTGTAAATGATAACGGCAGCCATGGGAATGATGTACAACCAGAAAAGACGGTCTATGTTTTTGGTGTTTTTGAACAGAAGGACCGCCATGAAAAAGAAGGGCACAACAAACCAAAGTCTGGAAATCAAAAACTTCAACGAAACCAAAGGAAGTTGACTCGGAAATATGGTAAGAAAGATCCAAAGTAAGTTAGCCAACACGGCCAAGGTTAGCGGATAGGACAAAATCCTTCGATCGTAGTCACCATCAAAAAACAATTTGACCCCATACACGATCATAGCCCCAAACATGAGTGGCTCGGTAGGAAGGTAGACTCCTAATCCAAATTCAAGCTTCTCCAGGTTTTGGGATAAGGGCACGAAGAATACGATGGCCAAAAGCAACCAATCCATCTTGAATAACGCTACCCCAACAATGCCAACAAAAACGGGCAAGGCCCACAGCCAATAGAACTCAGCATAGGTAGCCAGTCCTGCTGCAATAAGGTAAGTCCCCAATAGGGCATAAAACACCCATTGACTTGACTTGGAAGCTATAGAAGGATTGGAGTCCAAAGTGACTTACAGCATTCCTTTGCGCTGCATGCGTTTGTAGTTCTCAATTCCGATGATGACCAAAACGGCCAGAATAAAGGTGGAAAGGGTTGAAATAACCACAATCAACCAGCGGATAGGATAGGCCTTTTTCTCAGCTGGCCAAGCCTTGTTTACGGTAAACTTGTGCGTTACCGATTGAGATGCATCTACTTTCAATTCCTCGTACTTAGAGCGAAGAAGGATCATACGTTCCAGCTCAAATTCACGCTGATCGGACAGACGTTCGTGCTGGGCTCCGTATTTACCCAAAACATCCAATTGAGCTTTCAATTTCTTAACTGCCTCAGATTTACCTTGAGCCAAAGCCTTGTAGTACTCCTGCCCCAGCATCTCAGTTTGTTTTTCCACGTTGTAGATTCCAAGTTCACCCAAGTAGCTCAAGGTATCGTCCATACGTTGCATCTGGGCTTCCATTTGCTTGTACTCTTTCTTAATTACCTCAAAGGCCTGAATGGCACGGTCGTGGATCATCCGGTTTTTGGTGGAGTCCAAGAGGGACGCAATGTCGTTGGCAATACCAGCAGCGATTTTTGGATCCTTGTCCAATACCCGAATTTCGATGGACTGGAATTCTGTTCTTTTATAAGAAACGTTACTCTCCCAGGTTTTAATCAATTTGGTTTGAGGATAGCTGTCGTCCGCATCAATTTCATAGTGCTCAAACAAGTTGTACTTGGCTACAATTTTGTCCCGGATTTCTTCGGAATTCAAAATTTGAAGCATTTGTTCGGCTTGTTCTTCTTCCCCAAATTGTACGATATCGTTTTTTGCCCCGGCATCTTCCGTCATTACCCCTTTGGAAATCGAACTGGTGTAAGCGGGGAAGAAAACATACGTGGATTCGTACTTCTCTTCGATTAGAAGCGATACAATGGCCGACCCTATGGCCGCTATCGCAGTGATAATAATGAGCGGTTTCTTCCACTGCAGCAAAAACACCAATAAGTTGGTTGAATCAAAATCTGCTGACTTTCTTTCTTCAGAATTCATCAATCTGTATCGCTTAAATTTCGCCAAAAGTAAGCGAAATTGAATTAGTTTAGCTGTCCATGAAAATCGCGGTTAATACCCGTCTTTTGCTTCCGAATAAACTTGACGGAATCGGGTGGTTCACCTACGAGACCCTGAAACGTATCACGCAACAACGTCCGGAGGTTGAATTTATTTTTCTATTCGACCGTCGATATCATCCTCCCTATTTATTCAGCGAAAATGTGCGTGGCGTTTGGGCGGGTCCGCCAAGTCGCCATCCTTTTTTATGGTATATCTGGTTTGGCAACACGGTTCCACGCCTGCTCAATCACCTTAAACCGGATTTATTTTTATCTCCGGATGGTTACCTGCCGCATTTCACTCACGTGCCTTGCGTACCCGTAATTCATGACCTCAACTTTGAACATCACCCGGAGGACTTACCCTTTTGGTACAGGCATTACTACCGGCATTTCTTTCCCAAGTATGCCAAAAAAGCCACCCGAATTGCCACCGTTAGCGAGTATTCGAAAAAAGACATCAGCGAACGTTATGGAATTTCTTCGGAATTAATCGATGTGGTTTATAATGGGATTTCGGAAGATTACCATCCTATTGATTCGGCAGAAAAGGAAAAGGCCCGTCAAAAATACGCCGGAGGGAAACCCTACTTCTTGTTTATCGGAAGCCTACATCCAAGAAAAAATATTGCACGACTCATTCGGGCTTTTGATGACTTCAAGAAAACTCAGGGATCAGAAGAAATCCAGTTGGTGTTGGCGGGAAGAAAGAAATGGTGGGATCAAGATATGGAATCTGCCTTTCAGAGCTCACCGTATAAAAGTGAAATTCATTTTGTTCCTGGCTTTGAACAGAGCGAGGCCAATACTCTTGTTGGAGGAGCTGAATTGATGGTGTATCCATCCACCTTTGAAGGATTTGGAGTACCTCCTTTGGAGGCCATGAAAGCTGGGGTACCCGTGGTGGTTTCCAACCTTACCAGCATGCCGGAAATCTGTGGCGAGGCAGGATTCGGGATTGATCCTTTTAACGCAGATTCGATTACCCGCGGACTACACGAAGTATGGAATAATTCGGATCTTAGAAACAACCTCATTGCACGAGGTTTAAATCGGTCTAAAGAGTTTACCTGGCAAAGATCCGCCGACCTATTATGGGCCTCCGTTGAGAAGGCGCTTTCTTAGTCTTTAGGCCAATCTGTTTTTATCAATCTCTTCTTGGATCAAACCGTGATAACCTTTTCGAAGCTTATCAATCATGGCATGACTGCCCGTTCCGATATCCCGACCGTCGATTCGATTGACTGGTGTAAGTCCGCCAAAAGTTCCGGTTACAAATGCTTCATCAGCCGAGTACACATCCGTCAGGCTAAAGTCCTTTTGGTGACATGCTACCCCCAATCGGCTGCAAGCTTCGATGACTTTGGCTCGGGTAATTCCATTCATGCAGTAAGCTCCGGTTGAGGTCCACACCTCTCCCCTTTTGACTACAAAAAAGTTGGTGGCATTGCAAGTGGACACAAAACCATTAACATCGAGCATTAGTGCTTCGTCGGCTCCCGCTTCTATGGCTTGCACCAAGGCCTGAACCTCGTGTAATTTGCTATGACAATTGAGTTTAGGATCCAGGTAGTCGGCAGATCCGCGACGGATAGTGCTGGTGAATAAGGTAATTCCCTCATCGCGACTTTTGGGTGAGGCTACTTTGTACTCCGGAATGATTACGACATTGGGACCCGAAATGGTAAGCCTTGGGTCTTGAGAGGGTGTCTTTTTAATTCCACGGGTCACCATGATTCGAACATGGACGTTGTCTGTCATTTGGTTTGCCTTGAGCGTAGCCCCTATTTGGTTTGTCAACTCCTCTCGGCTAAAAGGAAGCTTCATCCCGATAGCCGCTGCACCTTCCCATAACCGATCCAGGTGGAGGTCCAGAAATACCAAAACTCCCTGGTGAAGTCGTAAGGCTTCCCAAACGCCGTCGCCCACCAGGTAACCGCTGTCAAAAACCGAGATTCGGGCTTCATTTCGGTTGAACAATTCTCCATTTATCGAAATTTGAATCGATTCGTTGCGTGGATCATCCAGTGCGTTGTGGGTTCCGTGGACCATGGTAAAAAGCTTTTGAGGGAATCGAAAATACACCTTTTGGGATTTCAATTCCGGACAACTCTTTCGGATTTGCAACTGCCTCATGACCGTAGGGAATAATCCGAAAGCAAGAGCTCAGGATTTGTAATCCTGAAAAAGTCCTATAGCTGTTCAATTTACCAATCCTCTTTGCCCACTCACATTTCGAGCAGAGCTATAGATGTATTCCTCTTCATTTTCTACCCACTCTGCCTTAACCGGATTTTGGTGAATGTAATTCACTTTCTGGTCCAATATTTCTACTGAATCCATCTCCTTGGCTTCGTTTCCAGGAGCCCATATTTTGAAATATCGAATTTTCGAATCAAATCTTCCGGCAAATTCGAATCGATCCAAGAGCCAAGTCTTTCGACTCTCTTGAGGATTTTGAATAATTTCTGCCGATATTTTCTTGGAGGTATACTTCTTGAAATCTCGTAAAATGGAGCTCAAATCCTGTTTATCGGATGAAGCAATTAAGTGAAGATGATTCGACATAAGAACCCAGGAATAAACCTTCAAGCCTTTGTGGCTAATGCAATAGTTTAATGAATCAACAATAATATGACGGTATACAGGTCTCGTAAAAAGGTCTACCCAGTCGACGACAGTGAGCGTAAGAAAATAGACGAGACCAGGGTAAATTTTGTTTTTCTGGCCCATGGTTTAATTTGGTTGGTTAATGAATCAAAGATAGGCAAGGCTAAATCGACATCCAAAAAGAAGTAACTCATCTGGATTTGCAATCTATATGTAGGAGCAGCGGATTTTAAATCCGCAACTCTTCCTTTCGGATTGCAAATCCGAAAGAGATTGAATCAACAATGATATGGCGGTATACAGGTCTCGTAAAAAGGTCTACCCAGTCGACGACAGTGAGCGTAAGAAAATAGACGAGACCAGGGTAAATTTTGTTTTTCTGGCTCATGGTTTAATTTGATTGGTTAATAGATCACAAGATAGGTAAGGCTAAATCGTCATCCAAATTGAAGTAACTCATCTGGATTTGCAATCCAGATGTGGGAGCCGCGGATTTTAAATCCGCAACTCTTCCTTTCGGATCCCCGATGGTTATCGGGGCCGAAAGAGTTATGTTTGAAACATCATGACCATCGTCCTCACCATTCATATTCTCCTGACCCTTTTCATGACGGGCCTCTGTTGGTTTGTTCAAATCGTACACTATCCCTTGTTCTTGCAAATCAGGCAAGAAGATTTTGCTGAATACGAACAGCGCAATTTTGCCACAGGCTACATCACGGTGCCCGTTATGATTGTAGAATGGATCACTGGATTTTGGATGCTTTGGGAAACACCCGATGTTTGGTGGATGATTAATGGAGCCCTTATGATCGCCATCGGCCTTAGTACCTTTCTGTTTCAGGTTCCCACTCACCTTCGCTTGGCAGCCTCTCCTAACCCTCAACTCATCCGGTTTTTGATTCGAACCAATTGGATTCGAACTGCAAGCTGGACTTTGCGTTCTATTCTATTGGCTATCTGGCTCATTCACAGTCTGGGATAGGCACAACAGCCTTGTTTCGCGGTTTGCAACTTTTCTCCCGATGAATTGTAATAAAGGTCACCGGACGAGTAGCGGTTTATCACTACTTTTGCACCGATTTACGACTATGACAAAAACAGAAGAAATCAAAAAGGAAATTACCATCCTATTTGCCGGAGATTCCGGGGATGGTATGCAGTTGACCGGGAACCAATTGGCCAACACCAATGCGTGGTTCGGTAACGACCTGGCCACTTTTCCAAATTACCCTGCAGAAATCCGCGCTCCAATTGGAACGGTTGCCGGAGTATCGGGTTATCAAATGAAATTTGGTAGCATTGATGTATTCACTCCTGGAGATTTGTGTGATGTATTGGTTGCTATGAACGTTGCCGGATTGGTAGCGAACAAACATAAAATTGCCGAAAACGGAGTCATTCTCATCAACACAGATGGATTTGACAAAAAGAACCAAAAATTAGCTGGTCAAGAGAGTAATCCCCTGGAGGATGGATCTCTTTCCGACTATCAGGTGATTACCATGCCAGTTACCACCCTAACTCGTGAAGCCCTGAAAGAATCAGGCTTATCCAGAAAGGTGGTTGACCGAAGCAAAAACATGTTTGTGCTGGGTTTTGTGTACTGGATGTTTAACCGTTCTTTGGATCAAACATTGGGCTTTATCCATCAAAAGTTTGCCAGCAAACCCGAGATTGCAGAAGCCAATATCCAAGTTTTGAAAGCGGGTTATCACTACGGTGAGACGACCGAAACTTTCACCTCTCGATTCAACGTAGAGCGGGCCAACATGCCGAAAGGCACCTACCGTGCGGTAATGGGAAACCAAGCTGCAGCATTGGGATTGATCGCTGCTTCTAAAAAGGCAAATCTGGATCTTTTCTATGGATCTTATCCCATTACACCTGCTTCCGACATTCTGCACGAATTAGCAAAGCATAAAAAATACGGCGTAAAAACCTTTCAAGCCGAAGACGAGATTGCTGCTGTTACCGCTTGTATCGGAGCATCCTTCGGCGGAGCTCTGGCTGCTACAGGTTCATCCGGGCCTGGAATTGCCATCAAAGGAGAAGCCTTGGGACTGGCTGTTATGCTGGAATTGCCGTTGGTTATCATCAACGTTCAACGTGGTGGCCCCTCAACAGGACTTCCTACCAAAACGGAACAGTCTGACTTGATGCAAGCCTTGTTTGGACGGAATGGTGAGGCTCAAACGGTGGTAGTAGCTCCGCAAACGCCTAAAGATTGTTTTGACGCAGTGTATGAAGGTTGTCGGATTGCCGTGGAGCATATGGTTCCTGTCATGGTACTCAGCGATGGTTATGTCGCCAACGGCTCTGAACCATGGGCCTTCCCAACAGCTGATCAATTGCCAAGCATTACGGCCAAATTTCCCAATCCGGAAGACTTTACCGAAGAGACTTACTACCCCTACAAACGCGACGAAAACCTCGTTCGCCAATGGGCCATTCCAGGTATGAAAGGATTGGAACACCGGGTAGGTGGTTTGGAAAAAGAAGATTTGACCGGAAACGTTTCGTACGATCCGGATAACCATGAGCACATGGTAAAAACCAGAGCCGCCAAGATTGATAAAATTGCCGAAGACATTCCCCTTCAAACCATTGATCAGGGAGCTGAATCTGGTAAAATTTTAATCCTGAGTTGGGGTTCTCCTTATGGAGCCGTTAAATCGGCTGTTCGCGATCTTCTTTTGGAAGGCTATGAAGTAAGTCATGCCCAATTGCGTTACCTGAATCCATTCCCCAAAAATCTGGGCGAAATTCTGGAACGTTTTGATCAAGTGTTGATTCCAGAAATCAACGATGGTCAGTTGGATATTTTGATTCGAAACAAGTTTTTGATCCCGTCCATTCGATTGTGCAAAATCAAAGGACTCCCCTTTACAGCTAAGGAAATCAAAGACAAGGTTCGGGAAATCTACGAAGACTAATTATGGAAAACTCCACAATAAAAAATACATTAACAGCTAAGGATTTCGCCACCGATCAAGATGTGAGATGGTGTCCTGGTTGCGGGGATTATTCCATCCTCAAACAAGTTCAATCGGTATTGGCTGAATTGGGCAAAAATCGTGAAGAAACCGTATTTATTTCCGGTATCGGATGCTCAAGTCGCTTTCCATACTACATGGAAACCTATGGTATGCACTCGATTCATGGACGTGCCACAGCTATTGCTTCCGGACTTAAGGCTACAAATCCCGAATTGGATGTTTGGATCATCACCGGCGACGGTGACTCCCTATCCATTGGAGGTAACCACCTGATCCATTTGTTGAGAAGAAACTTCGATGTTAATATTCTTCTGTTCAACAATGAAATTTACGGCTTGACAAAAGGGCAGTATTCGCCCACTTCCCGTGAAGGAAAAATCACGAAATCCAGTCCGTTAGGTGCACTGGACCATGCCTTCAATCCTCTGGCCTTGGCCCTGGGAGCTGATGCCACCTTTGTAGCGCGTACCATGGATCGTGATCCTCGCCATTTGAAAGACATTCTCAAAAGAGCTGAGAGCCATCGTGGTTCTTCATTGGTAGAGATTTATCAGAATTGCAATGTATTTAACGACGGAGCTTTCTTCACCTTTACCGATAAAGACACCAAACCGGAAATGGCCCTCTTCCTCGAACAAGGGAAGCCATTGATCTTCGGAGCCAATAACGACAAAGGAATTCGCTTAAACGGATTTTCACCTGAAGTAGTGAGTTTAGGTTCGGATTATTCGGCTGATGACCTATGGATTCATGATGAAAAAGATCCCTTTAAAGCTCATTTGCTTAGCCGAATGTTTGACGATCCAAGAGATGAGCGCGCCATGCCTCGTCCATTTGGAATCTTTTTCACCGCAGATCGCTTGTGTTATGAAGAAGCTATGCAGCTTCAAATCAACCAGGCTATCGAACAACAAGGTGAAGGTGATTTGGATGAATTGCTGGCCGGAAACAACACTTGGAAAATCGAGTAATCCGAGGTCGAGGCTTTCGTCGAATTTTTATGCTGCTAAACTAACCTCAACTTCAACACACCAACGCATGTGCGCTTAAACGTGTTCTTTTGAAGTGAGAGACGATGCGAAGAAACCAAGACTATTCTTCCATTCCATTTTTTTGAAAAAAGGCATTTAAGTATTCGGTATATTTGAATAAGACATCAAAACCATGAAGAAGCTATTTTCCTATATCCTGTTCGGATCCAGTCTTCTGCCCCTTTCATTATCGGGCCAGGAGTTGATAGGAACTGTTGCCAGCTCAACGATCGATACAAATGGATATTCCATTAGTTGGACCGTGGGGGAAATAATGACCCTAACCGATACTTCGGGCAATTTTACATTTACGCAGGGATTACATCAAGCTGGATTTACCATTGTATCCATTGATCGTATTGGAGAGCCCAGTGCTGGCCAATTCAGAATCTATCCCAACCCTTTCCAACATGAGTTGAATCTTGTTCCTCAGGATTTTGAGGAAGAGTCGTTTACAGCCACCCTTACAGACATGACGGGTAAGGTTCTTCACCGATTTGACCTGATCAATGACAAAAACACCTTAGAATTTCCACCATTAGCTGATGCACAATATTTGCTTTTGATTCGTTCCGAATCCGGAAGATACCAAGAGCATTTTAAAGTTATTAAGTCCCAATAAATCCTTGCGATGAAAAAAATACTTCCTTTCCTAATTATGCTACTGAGCCTGCAGGCTTTCTCCCAGGCTCCTGACTTGTTTAGTTATCAAGCAGTAGTAAGAAACTCTGACGGAGATGTTGTACCCAACAAAACTGTCAATTTCCAATTCACCATTTTTGAGAATCACTCGGGTGGCGTAGATGTGTATGTGGAAACACAAACGGCAACTACCAATGGCTACGGTTTAGTAAGCTTGAGAATCGGTGAAGGAACCGTTGTATCCGGAGATTTCAGCACGGTAAAATGGGGCCAATTTGAACACGTATTGAAAGTAGAGGTTGATCCGGACGGAGGCACCAATTACACGGTGTTGAGCAATTCTCAACTGGTCTCTGTGCCATACGCATTGTATGCAGCCACATCGGATAATCCAAACGATCATGACCAGGATTCAACCAATGAGATTCAAACGCTATCCTTCAACAACGATATTATTGAATTGTCCAAAAACGGCGGACAAGTAGATCTATCCACCTATGCCCTTCGCCTGGATACCCTCGAAGGAGATGTAGATACCTTGAACATGGATTTGGATTCGCTCGAAGCGGATTTCAACGACTTAGTAATCCAACGCAGAAATGACTCCCTCATTTTTGCCACCATTTTGCAACAAATTGTAATCAAGCAAGTAGCCGATTCATTAACCCTGGCTACGAAAATCAGATTGGACTCCGTGGTTCATGCCACTCGGATTGTAGCCGTGAGCACTGCTCTCACCACAAAAATTCAAGCTGACTCCTTGGTTCTTTCCGCAAGCATTGCAGCTACATCCAATGCGCTTTTGGCCAAAATTCAAGCTGACTCGTTGGTTCATTCTGCCAACGTTGCGACTACTTCGGCCACCCTATTAGCGAAAATCAGAGCCGATTCCATTGTACAGACCACGCACTTGGCGGATACTGCTTCTGTTCTCCGCGGATTGATTAACTCCGGTGGTGCAACGGATCACGACCGTGATAGCACGAATGAAATTCAAACGATCTCCTCGTCTAACGATACTATATACCTTTCCAAAAATGGTGGATTTGTGGTAAATAACTCCGGCGTTTGGGGCGAAAGCGGAAGCGATATTTATTATGCCGCAGGCAACGTTGCCATCGGTGGATCTGCTCCTTCTCATCAGTTGCACGTATTGGATACGACCAATCAAACCAGTACAACTAATCAAGGTTATGGAGTATTGGTTCAATCTCAAATTACCAACTCAGCCAACACAGAATATGCTGGCATAGGCGCCACCATAGTGGGTACCGATGGTGTGAATCGCGGTGTTCAAGGGGTGTCTGCCGGAAACTCTTCAGGCCACAACGTAGGGGTTTTAGGTTATGCCACCGATGCCGACACCAACATTGCGGTGCAAGCGGTAGCGGAAAGCTCAGGAGCCTCTGATGCGAACATTGGTATTTCCTATTCTGTTGAGAATGGAGGATCAAACTTCGGTATGATTGGAACTTTAGTCTCAGGCTCAGGAATTGCCACGCAAAACATTGGGATCTACAACCAGGTAACTGCCAATAACGGTCCTGCTATCGGTATTTATAATTTACAGGAAGGGAGTCAGAGAGCCATTGGTATTCAATCGGATGCTCGGAGCACTAATACGAATACGGCCATTATAGCCAATACCTACTCCACTGCTGGAAATACATTCGAACAACATGGTGTATTTGGTCAAGCTCGTCCCCAATTTGGTACTGGTGGAAGTGGAAACCACTACGGTGTTTACGGTTATGCCGAAGGAGGAGGAAGTGGGGCTAGTCAAACCTTGAGTTCAGGCCTTTTTGGCGAGGCCAACAGTGGATCTACTTCTTCTAATAGCGACAACCGAGGTGTAACCGGTATTGCCGAATCATCTACTACTCTAAGAAATGAAGGGGTAGCGGGTTTTGCAGAAGTAACTAACTCGGCCTTTAGCAATGGTTTCAATGCAGGTTTAAGTGGATTCTCAAGAGGTCATAGTACGCTTAACTATGGTGTGGTAGGACAGGCCTATGGGACAGTGGCTGATCGAAACTATGGATCGGCCGGATTTGCCTACGGTGTTGCAACCGGTGGTGGAAAATGGAATGTTGGATCCTACGGCTATGCCTGGGGTGCTGATACCAATATTGCCTTGTACGGTTATGCAGCCGACGATTTCGCCCACCCCAACATCGGTGTTTATTCTCGAGTAAATACCAGTACCGGTAGCTTAGCAGGATACTTCATCGGAAACGTGACCATCACAGGAAACTTGTCTATTACCGGTTCAATCAGTAAAGGTTCTGGTACCTTTAAGATTGATCACCCAGAAGATCCAGAGAACAAATTCTTGGTGCACAGTTTTGTGGAAAGTCCTGATATGATGAACATCTACAACGGAAACATTGTAACTGATGCTCAAGGATATGCTACTGTTACCCTACCAGACTACTTTGATGGCAACAACATTGAATACCGTTACCAATTGACTCCCATTGGTCAGTTTGCTCAGTGTATTGTAAAAGAGGAAATTTCGGGCAATCAGTTCATCATTCAAACGGATCAGCCTAATGTCAAAGTTAGCTGGCAGGTTACCGGAATTCGTAACGATCCATACGCACAGCAAAATCGTATTGTTCCTGTTCAGGACAAGAATGCTGAGGAGCGTGGAAAATACTTACATCCTGAGGCTTATGGTCAGCCTGCAACCAAGGCAATGTACCAGCCTTTGAAGCAGGACAAAACGATTGAAGAAATCAAACAACAGTCGGAAGGTACTCGTGGTGTATCTGAAAAGGTGTTGGAAAACAGCGAGTCTCCCGCTAATCGATAAGCAGGAGACCTCGCCGGATTTTATTCTGCGCGATCCATTAGATCCAACAGGAAGGCATATTCCTGTGCAATTTCTTTCAACGATTCAAATCGTCCGCTTGCTCCACTGTGGCCAAAATCCATTTCGGTTTGAAGCAGGAGAATGTTGTTATCCGTTTTTAACTCCCTGAGTTTAGCTACCCATTTGGCAGGTTCCCAGTATTGAACTTGAGAATCGTGTAGCCCTGTAGTTACCAAAATGTTTGGATAATCCTTGGCTTCTACCTGGTCATAGGGAGAATAGGACTTGATGTAGTTGTAGTATTCCGGATCATTGGGGTTTCCCCATTCGTCATACTCACCTGTTGTCAATGGAATAGATTCGTCCAGCATGGTGGTTACTACATCCACAAAAGGCACGGCAGCCACCATCCCCTTAAACAAATCAGGGCGCTCATTCATAACCGCCCCCATAAGCAAACCACCGGCACTTCCGCCCATGGCAAAAAGTTGCTCCTTACTGGTATATCCTTTTTGGATAAGACTTTCGGCAACATCGATAAAATCGAAGAAAGTATTTTTCTTTTTGAGAAGCTTCCCGTCCTCGTACCAGGATCTGCCCAGAGTTTCACTCCCTCGAATGTGGGCAATGGCAAATACCACTCCTCTATCCAATAGAGATAGTCTTACGGAAGAGAAATAAGGATCGATGCTGTGTCCGTAGCTTCCGTATCCGTACAAAAGTAAAGGGGCTGCACCTTGATCCATGGCGCCCTTTCGATAAACCAATGAAACCGGCACTTTAACTCCATCACGAACTTCTAATTGTAAACGCTCACTCTGGTAGTTCGCCACATCAAATTCACCAAGAACCTCTTGCTGCTTCAACACCTCCATATTCCGACTCTCAAAATCGTATTCCATAATGGAAGACGGAGTGGTCATGGAAGTATAGCTAATTCTCAATTTTTGAGCGGCAAACTCATAATTATTGACGCAGTATGCCTGGTAAGCTTCTTCTCCAAATTGGAGGTATTCATCTCGTGAGCCATCCAAGGTCATCACTCGGATGTTAACGATTCCCTGAATGCGTTCTTCTAATATCAGGTAGTTTTCAAACAGCTCGATATCCTCCAGCAACACATCCTCACGGTGCGGAATAACCTCTACCCATTCTTCTTTGCTGGTGACGCCAACCGGCACCTCCATCAATCGGAAATTTTTGGCTTTCCAATTCGTGAGTACGTAAAACTTATCTCCAATGTGACCGACACCATATTCGAGGTCATCTTCCCTCGGTTGAATTATGGTAAAGTCCTGAAAAGGATGATCCGCATCCAGGTATCGATATTCCGTAGAAAGCGTACTTGAGGTTCCAATTAAAATGTACTTCTTGGACTTCGACTTGTAGACAAAGCAATTGAAGGTAGCATCTTCTTCCTCAAAAACCTTTACATCCTCAGCCGGATTAGATTCAAAGGCATGGCGCCAAACCTGATAAGGACGAAGAGTCTCGTCTTTTCTTGAGTAAAAAATGTGGCCATTATCATTGGCCCAAGCCACATCGCCACTGGTATTTTCGATTCGTTCATCGAGTAATTCACCCGTCTCCAAATTTTTGAAACGGATGGTATAGATTCTCCGGCTCAGGGTATCCTCACCGAAGGCCAATATCTTCTTGTTTGGACTGAGGGCCAGGCCAACAACCTGATAGTACTCATAGTCCTTGGCCAGCTCATTTACGTTGAGCAATATCTCTTCCGGAGCATCCAGGCTTCCCTCCTTTCGGCAATAGATGGGATACTCCAACCCTTCTTCGTACCGCGAATAATACCACCAACCATCTGATTGGTAAGGAACCGACATGTCCGTTTCCTTAATCCGGCCTTTCATCTCCTCAAAAAGGGATTGACGAAAGTCTTTCAGGTCAGCCATAACCTCTTCGGTATGGGCATTCTCCCGCCGGAGGTAATCCAGTACTTCTTCGTTTTCTCTTTCTCGCAGCCAGTAGTAATCATCGGTTCTTAGGTCACCGTGTTTTTCCAACTGCTCCGGTCTTTTTTCAGCCACTCCGGAAAAGGGCAAATTCTTCATCTTCATGCTCTAAGGGGTCTTAGATTTTGCCGTCTTTGGCCATTTGGGCATATGTTTTTGCGAAGTAGGTCAAAATAACCTGGGCTCCTGCACGTCGGATGGACAGTAACATTTCAGGCATCACCTTATCAAAATCCAACCAACCATTTTGTGCAGCCGCAATTAACATGGCACACTCACCACTCACGTTGTAAGCAGCAATGGGAATATCGTAGTTCTCGTTCAACATGTGAATGATGTCCAGATAAGGCAAAGCCGGCTTCACCATCAGATAATCCGCTCCTTCGGCATAATCAAGATCTGCTTCAAGCAGGGCCTCTCTTTTGTTTGCCGGATCCATCTGATAAGTCTTTTTATCCCCTTTTTTGGGTGCCGAATCCAGGGCATCACGGAAGGGGCCGTAGAAACCGGACGCATACTTGGCGGTGTAAGCCATAATGCCACGATCGGTATATCCGTTGCTGTCCAACATTTCCCGCAAGTACCCCACTCGACCATCCATCATATCCGATGGCCCAATGATATCTGCTCCGGCCTGAACCTGAGCCAAAGCCATTTCCGCCAAGATGGGAAGGGTTTCATCGTTTACGATATCATCTCCTACCACCAATCCGTCGTGACCATCGCTGGAATAGGGATCCATGGCTACATCGGTAATGAGGCAAACATCCTTGCCAAATCGCTTTTTGATTTCGGTAAAAGCCTTTAGGTAAAAGTTATCCGGGTGACCACCGTAGGTCGCTCTTGAATCTTTGAGTTCTTCCTGAACCGCAGGGAACAAAATGAAACTTCCAATTCCCAGCTCGAGGCAGGAATCAATTTCCTTGAGCAGTTCATCCGTAGACAGGCGAAAATTTCCTGGCATGGATTTCACCTCATCCCTAATTCCCTTTCCATCGACCATAAATAGAGGTTGAACCAAATTTTCCAGAGATAATCTGGTTTCTCTCAAGTGACCTCGGGTTAGAGGCGTCATGCGATTTCTTCTTGGTCTTCTGTGCATTGTTTTGTTCTTTACTTAGGTTCTGAATTGAGTTAGGGAGGTTCTCCACTAACCCTTCAAAATTAGGCCAAAAGTAGCGCCAACGGCTCAATGGTAGCGGGGAATCTTTATTCAAAAAATAAGAAACGTTAAAGCGGGATTATTCTGCTCCGATATGCCTGCCGATTCCCCGAGGAATTGTTTACTTCGTAGCACCATTGATAAGGAGTTTATGGGAAATAAAATCAGTAGCGTTTGTGTATTCTGTGCCTCAGGAGAAGGCAACAACCCCATTTACAAAAAGTCTGCCCGAGAAGCAGGTAAAGCCATTGCCCAGCGTGGCATGGAATTGATTTATGGCGGAGGTAAAGTTGGCCTTATGGGTGCCGTGGCAGACGGTGCTATGGAAGCCGGAGGAAAAGTGACCGGAATTATTCCTGAATTCATGATTCCTCATGAGGTTGGACACACTGGAATTACCGATCTTCTAACGGTTTCTTCCATGCATGAGCGAAAATTGGAAATGCATGAGCGTTCTGACGCTGTACTTACCCTTCCCGGAGGATTTGGAACCTTTGAAGAACTCTTTGAAATCGTCACCTGGATTCAATTGGGGCTCTACGCCAAGCCAGTTGCCCTTTTAAACGTCAATGGATATTATGATTTACTCGGCCAACAATTGGACTTAATGGCGAAGGAAGGTCTGCTACGTGATAAGCATCGCCCCTTAATTCATTTGTGCTCCAACCTGGACGAAGTATTTGACCATTTTGAAACCTACTTGCCCGGAGATTCCATCTTTAAAATCCTGGAAGAACAAACCTAAACCTTTGATTGCCTTGAACAAGGCTCCAAAAAAAGAACTATTTTTTAGCTAATTTGCAAGCCATACATCATGCACATGCTTTATATCACCTGGGACATTGACCCTGAAATCATCTCCTCTCCAATAGCGATTCGGTACTACGGCCTTTTGTTTGCCAGTGCCTTCCTATCCGGATATTTTGTTCTCAACCGCATGTTCCGCAATGAGCAAGTGAATAAGGAATGGTTGGATAGCGTATTGATGTATGTGATTATTGGCGCGGTGGCCGGAGCTCGCATCGGGCATTGCGTTTTTTACGACTGGGCTTACTTTCAGAATCATCTTCTGGAAATATTTCTACCTGTCCAATTTGAGCCCGAGTTTCGATTCACTGGATTCTTGGGCCTTGCCAGTCATGGTGCGGCAATCGGAATAATATTGGCCCTTTGGCTGTGGTCTCGCAAGGTGAGCAAAAAGTCCATCATCTGGATTCTCGACCGTGTGGTAATTACCGTTGCCCTTGGTGGATTTTTCATTCGAATGGGTAACCTGATGAATTCTGAAATCATTGGCCAACCTACGGACTTGCCATGGGGATTCATTTTTAAGCAAGTTGACGACCTTCCACGGCATCCCAGCCAGTTGTATGAAGCCTTGAGTTATATCACCATTTTCCTGGTACTTAACTTCCTTTACTGGAAGAAAAAATGGGGCGAACGCTCCGGTGCCATCTTTGGATTATTCCTGATTTTACTGTTTGCTGCACGTTTTCTCATTGAGTTTGTCAAAGAGAATCAAGTGGCCTTTGAAGACGGGCTATATTTCAATATGGGACAATTATTAAGTATTCCTTTTATTTTTGGTGGTATCTATTTCCTAATACGAGCCAAAAAAACATAACCCTAATTATGAAAAAACCTCTCAGCATCGCGTTCCTACTTCTGATTGCAGCGATACCTACTTTCGCTCAGCTATCAAAAGAAGATTACCGACCATTGGAATGCAAAGGGGAAATTCCTGAAGTTTTTCTCCGCCTCTCCAGTGAAATTTCTAAAGAAATAAACGAACAGAACCAATACGCCACCGAAAGCAAAAGGGTCAGAAAACAAACCGAGAATTTTTATGAGATGAGCAATTTCATGCTCGATCAAATTCTCCTAAGCGGTGACATCTTGTTTGGTGCTACCCTTACCCGATACTTCAACAAGATTGGGAAAGAACTCATGAAGGACAACCCTGAACTACAAAAAAAGGTCACCTTCTTCACTTTCAAATCTCCTCACGTAAATGCCTTTGCCACAGACCAGGGATACATCTTCGTAAATGTTGGCTTGCTGGCTCAGGTATCGAATGAAACGGAATTGGCTTTCGTACTCTCACACGAATTGGTTCACTACCGCGAACAGCACAACATTCAGGAATTTTTGGAAACGGACCTGATCAAAAAAGGAAAAGGAAAATACCGTTACACCAGCACCTCCGATCGTGTTAACTCCTACTACCAATATTCCCGCGAATTGGAGACTGAAGCGGATAAGGAAGGCCTTAAAATGCTGGCCAACACCAATTACAACATTAAGAAGGCCAAAGGCCTGTTTGATGTTTTGCTTTACTCCTACCTACCTTTCGACGAAGAAGAATTTGACCGTGGATTCTTAGGTAATTCCTCCTTCGAGTTTCCAGAAAAGTACTTTTTGGACAGTGTAAAAAGCATTAGTGCTCGTGATGATGTGAGTGACGAATTAAGCACCCACCCCAACATCCGCAAGCGACGCGACGCCGCTCTAAAACGATTCAAAAAACTTCAGAAAAGCTCGAAAGGAAAAAGCACTTACCTTACCAGCAAAGAAGAATTCAGATACGTTCGCGACATTGCCCGTTTTGAAATTATTCGTCAAAACCTGCTGATGCACCGCTACGACAGAGCCATTTACAACTGCTTCCTGATGAAGGAAGACTACCCCAATAACAAATGGCTGGATAAGTGTTTGATTCAAGCTCTATCCGGAGCTCTGGCTTACAAGGAACAAAACAAATCATCGGAGGCGATGTCTTACTACAAAAAAGTAGAAGGCTACTCCCAGGATGTATCCTACTTCCTGCGCAAAATCAAAAAGAAGGAATTGGCCATTACGACCACCGCCAAGGCCTACGAAATTTACCAGAAGTACCCAGACGATAAGTACCTGGCTAAGTATGCTGAGGACTTAATGTATCACCTGATCTCATTCTACGAATTGTCTTTGGAAGACTTTACCCGGGACAAGGAAGATGAAAGTGAGGACGAAGATGGGGACGATGAAGAATCGGCTTCTGCTGAATCGGAGGACGATGAAGATGAGGATGAAGACGACGATGAGGAACTGAGTAAATACGACAAAATCAAAAAGAAGAAGAGCGAGGACAAAGAAGCCATGTCTGACGACGAGAAGTATTACTACCTCAATGCCTTCCGTTCTTTCTTCAAGGATCCTGACTTCGAAATCATGTTTGAAAAGGCCTATTCACGGTACCAGAAAAATACGGACATCAGCGAATCGGAAAGAGCTCGTATGACGAAACAAGCCAAGAAGCGGGAAAAGATGATTGCCAAGAAAGGGGAAGCCTTAGGCATTGACGAGTTGGTGGTGGTTGATCCTACCTACCTCGTGATTGATGACCGGGGTTCAAACAGCAAGGTCAATTACGCTCAGTCAGAAGGCAAGAAGCAAGACTTGAAAGACAAAATCTCCGACATATCGAGCGACATTGAACTTAAGACTACCCTACTTGACCCTAAGGTGTTTGATTACTCTCAAACGAAAGAATTTAACGCCTTGATGAAAATGAAAGAATGGATTAGTGAGATGTCCTCCCATGAAGTAGACTCCGTTAACTCCATCCTGCTGGAAGAACTGAACCAGGTTTCTAATTCCTTTAACACGCCTTATGTCGCGGTTCCGGCCTGCTACAATTTCACCATCAACGAAAACAAAGGAAAGTACATCTGGCCGATGTTTTTTGTAGTAACGATCCCCTGGGCGATCTACAAAATGGTGACGCCAACGGAAGGAACCTACATTCGATTCTATGTACTCGATTTGAAATCGGGCAACAGCGTATTTGATGAGGAATACGTATTTCTCCATCGAGACAGCGACGCCAATGTCAATAGCTGCCTCTACGATAGTATGTCCCAAATTAAACGTCGATAATCATGAACAGATCTATTCAAACAATAATTGGGTTGGCTGTTCTGGTATTGATGGCTAACCATACGGCCTCGGCACAAAGCCCCTATGGTTACAAAGGGAAAAAGCTTTTTCTCAACTACGATCTATCTGGATCATTGAGTATTTTGAGAATGACCGAAAGTGGTGAAAATGCATTTCCGGCATTGAACCTGTTTCACAATGTTTCGCTGTCGATGGTTACGAACAAAACCACGGCATTGGGATTAAACTACAAGTATTACAGCGACGTTGCTTCGGTTACGGATGGTGCTAATATTGGCCCTTTCAGTTCTGGCCCTTTAAGTAGCAGCGATTTTTTAGCTCATGAGCGGTTTACGACCAATGAGATTGGCGTGCACATCACTTGGTACACTTCCGATCTTAACGCTCCTTTGGGACGTTACGTGAGTATGGGATTAGGCTTGGGTATGTCCAACTTCCCTGAAACATTTCGGGTGTCTACTTACCAGGAGGACTACCTAAAAGGACTAAATGAAACAAGTTCTGGAGTTCCTAACCCAGATGATGTTTTCATTTTCTACGACAACGCCCGACCTATTATTTCTCCAATTTTCCGCACCACCCTGGGTGGTCAGCAGCTGTTTTTTGATCGCTTCTTTTTGAATGCAGCAATGGAATTTGGACTGAATTTGGGAATTATTGGAGCCGCCCTTAGTTCAAACGGCGACCCCATTGAACCGATACTCGTTGGCAGTGGTAACATTGATCAGGAAACCTTAAATCAAAATACTCGAGCAGCTGTTCAACAACGTGTTTTCATGAAGAACCTGCTTAACTTCAAAATTGGTGGGGGAATCCTATTGTTTTAAGCCGTGGTGATTGTGAAAAGAGCTTTTGTACTATTTCTTTTTAGTTTCCTTGTCACCACCTTTGCCTTTGCCCAATCCCCTTACGGATATAAAGGGAAACGTACTTACCTAACAGGAGATTTGACCGGTAGCCTTCGGGTTTTGGCTCACAATGAGGAGGGAAAACTCTTCAGTCCGCCGGTAAACGTTATGCCGGAGATATCGCTTCGTCATGTCTACAACAAGCGCAATGAATTAGGCCTGAGTGTTAAACTGTACAATGACGTTGCTACCATGACCTACAATGGAACGGCTTGGTGGAGTTATAGCGATTATTCTTTTGAGGAAGATTCGCTGGACAAACAGGCATTTCGAACTACGGATATTTCAGTGGAACACTTCTGGTACCGATCAGGCACTAATGCTCCCCTGGGGAAATACTTTGGAATAGGTATTGGCGCTGCTTTTTCGTCGTTTAATGATTCCATCCACATCCGTAGCACAGACCCTCAATTTGGTTTTAATAATGGACCCAACTTAAGTGACACGACTTTTCAGTTAACCGGTCCAGTCGTATCTCCGATGTTGCGTTTCCACTTTGGAAACCGCCAGCTGCTGAGCAATCGAATCTTTATACAATACGGAATGTCTATTGGCCTGAATCTGGCCTACATTGGAGACGCTCTGGTGTATGATAGCTTGATCAATTTGGTAGGCCTTGAATTGTCGAAAAATACCGATGAAACGGATCCGACCCGTTACGAGAACATGGCCAAGAAGAGCATTCAGAGCCGCGTATTCTATAAGAACCTGCTCAACTTTAAGTTGGGGGTAGGAATCCTGCTTTTTTAGGCCTTAGAAGCCGAGCCCAATCCCAAAATTGAAATCCATAATCAAGGCATTGTCTTTGAATTGATCATGACCGATTTGATAGGCCGGCCCTACGTTGATATCAATAAATCCCTTTTGCCCGATGTCAAATTGCCATCCATAGAGTAAGGAAATCTGAGAGTGAACGGCATGAATCATGTTGTCGGTATCGAAGTAGTTTCTCCGTTGGGTTTGAATCCAATTGTATTCGGTTGAAATATACCCACCAGTCATTAAAGGCCGTCCTGCTTTCTTGGCCAAATGATAAAACCGTCCGCTCAATTCAAAACCAGAATGGAACGCTGGTGTATAGGTAGATGACATCTCTGTAGCTCCAAACAGGATGCCTCCTTGAACCGAAAAACTTCTGTTTAAAGACCGCTCGTAGCTCAAGTCCACAACCAGGTTGGTCAGTCCATTTGTGCTTGTTCCAAAGGCAAAGCCCAAATCATTGATGTTGAACTTAACGTTTTGCTTGTTTGAAGTAGGTAAATCGCCTGGCTCAGAAACTTCCTGACCGAAGCCGTAACCGACCATGAGAAAAATGAAAAGGGTAATGGCTGCTTGTTTCATAAGTTGGATTTTGAGGTTAACAACCTCAAATATAAGGATATAATCAGTCTATTTCAAACTATCGACCTTGCGTCTTGTTCTGGCAAAGCATCACATGAAGCTTTTTCCCTTGTTCATCACCGAGCTCTGCTGCTCGAGCAAAGGCTTGACAAGCTCCGTCTCGATCGTTCTTTCGGCGCAATAGAATATCAGCAATACCGAGGTAGGCCTTGGCGAATTCAGGGTCTAATGAAACACTGGTATATAGATCATTCAGGGCCTGATCATAATTCTCTCTTATGTTGTAGCAATAACCCCGCATTTGGTAAGAACGTGCACTCTCCAAGGGGTTCAATTCTATCTGTCGAGTAAAGGACCCAATGGCGGAATACGACTGACCAATGGCTACCTGAGAACACCCCAGGTAATAATAGGTAACCGAATAGTCCGGATCTAATTCAATGGCCTTTTCAGCAAATTCGATAGCCTTTTCATAACCCTGTAATTCGTAAGCCAGGGACGCCATCATACTCCAACCTTTTGCATGATCAGGATGTTGCTCTACCCAGGCTTTCAAAACCTCACCGGCTTCCTTGTGATTTTTGGTATAAATCAGGTTTTGAGCCCATGACATTGCAACAATCTCCTGGTTAGGGTTCAGTTCGTAAGCTTGTCTCAAATCGGCAGTTGCGGGTTCAAAGTTCCAATTCTCCAGGTGATGTTGCCCCCGAGATAAATACCCCTTCCAATAATCCGGGTATACTTCTATCACCCGGGTCCATAATGTTTCGCTATTCTGCCAGATTTGATTCTGTTTCCAGGTTAACAGCGAAAGGCAAATAGTCATCATCCAAGCCAGCTTGACCAGGTCGGTACGTTGAAAACGGGGATAATTATTTTTAAACCAGGTAATACCTCTTGCCCATAGAAAGAACATTCCAACAGAAGCCAGGTAGGTATAATGATCCGCCACAAAGGAGTTGTTGGTGGCATAGAGCTGAAGAACAAATAGAAGGTTGACCGTAAAAAATCCAAGTCCAAACAAAAGTGCCGGAAAACGTTTCCAACGCCACATAGCCAATCCACCCATCAAAAGAGCAGCAAATGGGTAGAGCCAATAGCGCCAGGAAGATACCTCCGGATAAGGATGAATAGGCGACAAATCGAAGGGCCAAATGTGTTGCCAGGTGTAAATGATGAATCCCATTCCGGCCAGTTTCATTTTCTCCGGCCAGGAATACACGGCATCAACCGCCACCTGATCCTGGGTGCTCGTTGCCCAAACGGCAATCAATCCAAAAGTCAAAGACAGGGCGAAAAAGGGAACCTTATCCCCCACCCATTTCCAAGACCATTTACGATTCAGGAATACATCAATTAAGATCAAAACCAACGAGAGGGAAACCGCCATTCCCTTACTCAAGCAAGACAGGCCGAAAAACAAAATTCCCAGCCACCAATACTTGCTCTTTCCAGTGAGTACATAATCCGTGTACCGCATCAAGGCCAAAAGGTAGAACAAGGTATAAAGGAGATCTTTGCGCTCCGCAGCCCATACTACCGACTCTGCCCGTAGGGGGTGAACAGCAAACAGTGCAGCGGTAAAAAAAGCAACGGCAACCTGGCCTCGTGTCAATTTCTTAATCCAGAAAAATACCAGCGCGACATTGGCAACATGGAGCATCAAATTGGTAAAGTGAACTACTGTACTACTCAGACCAAAAATGCTTCTTTCTAAGGCGAAGGACAGATAAGTCAGTGGCATGTAATTCAACCAATACGGTTGAGTGAACATGTCTATCAAAGTAGAGAAGGAAAGTACCGTGTAAGGATTTTGGACAATCAGTTTCCGATCATCCCAATTGGTAAAATCAAAGAAAAGCCCTGGCGAATAAAGAAGAAAGGTAAGCACAAGCAAACCCAGCAAATTGCGGTTCTTCTTCAGCCACTCCTTATTCATCGATTCACAACCTCCCCATTTTTATACAACACCTGCTTAACGCGTTTCCCATTAGCATTGTACTGATTGAGGACACCACTACCTGACTTGAAGGAACCTACCTCCAATGTATCCCCAGTAAAGGAAAGAACCACAGGAACCTCCCAGAGCTTTCCTCCGCGGTAAATTCTTCGGGTCCACAGTCTACCTGGCATATCGTAGAAGAAGTCGTAAACGCCTTCCTTCACTCCATTTTGATAACTGTATTTGGCTTTTACAGCACCACCCGGGTAGTATTCAATCCAATCACCATAAGGTGTTTTGTCCTGGTGATAACCTTCAATTCCAACTCGTCCAGTTTCAAAAAACCAACGAACCTTTCCAGCATACACCCCGTTTTCAATCACCCCTTCTTCTTCTAACCAACCTGCACGGTTATAGCGTTTCAAAAGAGTGAGGCTATCGCCGTCACGAAATTCTCTTACCGTTTCCAGCATAATCTTACCATTGTCGTAATAGACCTTTTCCGCCGGTTCTTGTTTTTTGATTTTGACCGTTTTCTCGACACAGTACTTCTGATGCATTTCAGATGAACGCTCATTGCCCAGCTTTTTGCCTTTCATCAAGCAGGCACAAGCACTATCCATATCATTCACCTGATTCATGTAGTAAAGGGCCATCGCTGTGTAAGTGGGTGTAAAGCTTGGATCCACATCCAAGGCCCGCTTATAGTCTTGCATGGCTTCCTTGAAGCGACCCAATTCCTGGTAAGTATTACCCCGAGCGTGGATACATTCCGTATAGACTGGCTTGATGATTAAAGCTCGATTAAAATCGGCTAAAGCGCTGTCTTGCTTTCCTTTCTTAATCCAAACATTTCCCCGGTAGTAATAATTGATTTCATCGTCTGGCTTTTTCTCCACGGCCAGGTTCAAAAACTTAAGGGCTTCGTCGTAGTTTTTTTGGTGGTACATCAGAGCGCCAAACTTGTGTAGGTTGGTCGCATTGCTTGGGTTAATCTCCAATGCACGTTGAGCACTGCGGTTGGCACTTTCAAAATCTTTGAGGGAGCTGTGCAATAGCGCCTCCTCCATGTAGTATTGACTAAAACTTGGACGCTTGGCCTGAGCCAACCGAATTTGGAACAAGGCATCGTCGTAGCGTTCTTGTTCTGCGTAAGTAGCAGCCAGGTTAGCGTGACTCTTATCGGATACCGGCCAGGTAGCTACTGCGTTTTCCCAAAGGGTTTCTCCATTCTGCCAAACTCGGGTTCTAATATTGGTACCAATAGCAAGAATGATCCATCCAACGGCCAACGTTCCGAAGATGAGTCGGTTTTTCAGCTTGTCGTCCAAAGCAGGCAAAGGCTTATTGATTAAGTAGTAGATTCCTTCTGCCAGTATAAAGCACAATCCGATATAGGGAATATAGGTGTATCGATCAGCGATAAAACCGGTGTTGGTGGCCAACAGCTGAAGGACCATAACGATGGTAACGCTGAAAAACGCGAATCCAAATACTATTACCCGAGTCACTCGGTGAGTCAAGGCAACCAAGCCTAAAAGCAAGGTTACAGCCACCGGATAAAGCCAAAAGGAATAAGGAAACTCACCCGTCCCATAAACTGGATAGGGATAGAGATTGGACAGGTTAAAGGGGAAAATAAATTTCTTCAAATAAAGCAGGTAGCCCAAACTCGCCAGGGAAACACGCTCGGGCAAGTTGTACATGGCATTCACCTGATCCTGTCCATCGGTAGCCGTGGCAAAAACGGCAATCAAACCAAAGACCATGGATAATGCAAAGAAGGGCACCTTCTCCACAATGGCCTTAGTCGTGATTTTACGCTTGTAGTAGTAATCTAAAGCGATGATGGCCAAACTCAAGGAAACGGCCATCCCCTTGGCAAAACAGGAAATGATAAAGAATCCAAGGGCAAAGAGAAGGTACTTGTTTTTCAAGCCTTGCTTCAGGTAGTTCACATAATGAATTAAAGCCAGCAAGTAAAACAAAGTATACAGCACATCCTTACGCTCTACAGCCCAACTCACCGATTCCACCCGCATGGGATTAAAGGCCCAGAAGGCTGTGGCAATTAGAGCTACCAAAGGTTTATCAGACAACTTGCGAATGAAGACATAGACCAGAATGGTATTGATCAAATGCAGCAATAGGTTATCCAGGTGAACGACAAAAGAGTTGAGTCCAAAGAAATGATGTTCCAAAGCCAGCGTGAGCAGGGTAAGCGGCTGGTAATTGAGCCAATAGGTTTGAGTAAACATGGTCACCAGGGCATCACCATCAAAATGGCGAATCAGGGGATTCCAGATAATTAGCTTGGGGTCATCCCAGTTGGTAAAATCGCAAAACAAGGACGGGTAAAAACCGGCAAAGGTCACCAACAATATAACCAGTAGCCATAGGCGCTCGGAGCGCTGAGAAAGGGTAAATGAACGACTCATGACAACTTACCAGAATTTAATTTTATGCATGGCATACCAACTCATTTTCAACAAAATAAAACCATGGCGGAATCGAGAAATATTGGTATCCCCATAGATTCTTTCCTGATAGCGAATAGGCAAATCTATAATCTTCAAATTGAGTTTGTAGGCTCCAAAAATGAGGTCGAAGTCACCAAAGGGATCAAACTCCCCAAAGAACTTTCGGTTTTTGGCCAACTTGAGGTAATCGGTGCGAAACATCACTTTGGTACCGCACAAGGTATCGCGGATAGGACGCTCCAAAATCCAGCTAAAGGCCATGCTAAAAAACTTATTCCCCATGATGTTGAGGGTTCGCATGGAGTTTTGCTCCAGGGGATAAACCATTCTTGACCCATTGATAAATTCTCCTTTACCTGAGGCCAATGCATGATAGAACTTGGGTAACTCTTCGGGCGGGACGGTTAGGTCTGCATCCAAAATCATGAGAATATCGCCCGTAGCCATTTGGTAGCCCTTGCGAACGGCATCTCCTTTTCCTTTGCCATCCTGACGAGCGATTTTTATGTCGTGGGAATCCTTGTATTTTTCGCTTATTTCCTGAATAACTTCCCAGGTATTATCGGTAGAATTTCCTTCTACAAAAATGATTTCCTGGTGTTTCCCAAACTTGGGTAGGCGTAAGATCGCATTTTCAATATTCCCTGCTTCATTTCTGGCGGGAATAACAATGGTAGAAGAATACTTCTCCTCCACATCAGACCTTGTATAAGGCTGTGGGCGAGCTACCAGAAAACTGTTTAAACACAACCTATTAATCAAAGGCAAACGTGCCAGGTAGCGGTTGCAGATAAACGAGATCAAAGGAATATTAAAAGGAATCAACATTCCCTTGGCTTGCTTAAAAGCCTCGAAGTCGGCCAGGTAAAGTAGGTTGGCAATATCTTGGTTGGACAACCAGTTTTGAACAGGCATTTTCTTTTTGAATCCCAAAGTCTCCCCCAAAGAAGAAAGAGGCTGCCAGAAGTAGTTAAAGTAACTAATCAGGACCCGAGTTTGTGGATGAGACACCCGGTGCAGGGTTTCAAAAACATCCTGCACATTAGCAAACACACCTACCACATTGGTGAGCACGATCACGTCAAACTTCTCATCCAAATCAAGCTCATCGGCTGCCATGCAATGAAATTCCAGATCGGGGTTTTCTTTTTTAGCCGCGTCAATCATGGCGGGAGAATAATCGATTCCCACACGCTTTGATCCTTTGAGTTGACTCAAAGTAGCTCCGGTTCCACAGCCAATTTCCAGCACCTTGTCATCCTCATGAATAAAGTAGTTACACCAATTGGTGATGGACTTCCAATAGTACTTCCTTCCCGATCGATACCGGGAATAGCGAGGAGCGAAGTCTTCGAAAAAAGAATAAAAACGGTTGCGGGCTTCCAGCTTAGGATTCATGTGAGCGTACTATAGTAATCGTTTGAAACATGGCAGTTAACGCATTTAATGGCGAAAAGATTCGTTCGGTTAATCTAACCATGGAAAATAAGGATGCTGGTAGGGATAAAGGAGTGGATAATCCACCGGACAAAAGGTAGGCTGCCGGCGTGTGTAATTGAACCTGTGGCGCATTCCACTGAGGGTGGTTTTTAAGAAAGCTTTTACGGTCTCGTTGAAACACGATCCAAGGCAAAGCACCATTCGCATCGGAAAGGGGGCCAGCTGAAGGAAAGGTCCATTCCGCGCGATTTGGATCGAAAGGTTCGTGGTGAATGTTTTGGTAAAAAAAACGCCCCCAAAGGGTATTGGCAGGTTCTACCATGTAAACAATTCCTCCGGGTTTAATTACCCGAGCTGCCTCTCGCAAAAACTGCTCTACATCAGGCAGGTGGTGAAATACGTTGAGCATAAACAGAGCGCTCACACTCCCCTCCTCCAAAGGCATATCTAAGGCCGAGAATGTATAATCGCAACCCAGGGGCAAAATATCGGAAGTGGTGATTCGAGGATCTCTATCTTTTAGAAAACCGCCGCCGCTTCCAATCTCCAACCACATGCCTTCGGGGCCTTTTTCTGCAGCTTGTATGAATCCATCGTACCACTCGGTGTACAACTTCTTGAGGAAGGGTTTCCCTAAGATGATTTCCCGGTGAACCAGGGAGGTTTCCGGATCATCTAAAGCCAGTGATTTTTTCTTTTCAAAAAGCTCTTTCATGACTTCGGTAATGCCAAAATATCTGCGGTTCCCTGAGGTGGAATTATTTGCTCAATGGAGTTCGAGGAGATCGATTTACCCGACTTCGCTTCAAAAAGGTCGTAGTTCAAGCCCTTAAAAAAGGTCTCAAATTGTTCGAACCGCTGCCCTCTTTCTTTTAAGAGATACAGACCACATTCAAATACCACTGCAGGACGGTATTTTTGCAGGCCCTGCTCAAATCCTTTAAGCACTTCCCACTCATATCCGTCGGTATCAATCTTGATCAGGTCCACCCGATCGATGGATTGTGCCTGAGCAAAATCGTCCAGGGAAATGGCTCCGACTCCCTCTGCCGACTTGGCGGTTCCCAGATGAACGGGATGCAAGTCGCCCTCTTCCTTCTCCAAAGACCAGCTTGAAAATGCCTTGAGTTCGGGATTCTCCTCAGATTGATCAGAAATAAAGGTCTGAGTCACTTCAATGCGTCCGGCCAAATCGGGATTGAGTTTCAAGTTCGTCTTTAGCTTTTGGAGCGCGTAGTCAGTGGGTTCAAAGGCCCATACTTTTCCTTGAGGAATCTGGCGGGCAAACTGGAGGGAAATGGCTCCTACATTGGCTCCCACATCCATCACCACGGCATTTTCGGGTAACTGAAACTGCTTGCTGGCAAAAATGTATTCCTGAAAATTGCCTCTCAACCAAATGGAGAAATCAATCCCTTCGCTGAGGTCCAGGGCATAACGAATACCATTTCGGGTTACTTCTTTGTTCTTACCGGTAATGGGTTTGAGCAAGCGATACATCGAACGAGCTACAGCAATTTTGAATGCCGTGCTCTGAAAATAGGAAGCCACCATATTATTGTGTTCCTCCCTTTATGGATTCTTTCAACTGATCGTCTTCAAATCGCTGGCGACCTAATTCAACCCCATTATCGGAGTAAACTATAGCCCAGCCTTCTCTTCGGGCTTGCTTAAAATGAGTCACCGCTTGCAAGTTTCCAGAAGGATAAAAGCTTTTCCACTCCCCTTCTTTGAGGTCGTCGAGGTAAGATCCTTTTTTACGCAAGGTTCCATCCGGGTAATAAAACTCCCACTCACCCTGGGCCCATCCTTTTTTGTAAAGTCCCTTGTGCTTTAAACTGCCGTCGTGGAAATATACTTTCCATTCACCCGAGTATTCACCATCGAGGTAAATTCCTTCCGATTGAAGCTGGCCATTGGAGAACCAGGTCTCCCATCGACCCGATTTTTTTCCTTGATCGTAGACGCCTTGCCTCCAAAGTATTTGTTGACCGTTGTAGGCGGTTGTATCTTTTGTGGAACCAAAATATTTTTTGAAAATGCCTACCTGTACGTTGTCCTTGTATTGGCTTTCCACCATCAAATTACCGTTCGGATAGTAACCGCGAAAATCCCCGTCTAACATTCCATCTACATAGGTACATTCCTTTTGGAGTGCACCCGGCTTAAAATCTTTGTAATAGGATTTAAATGGCCCTGAGTATTTCCCTTCTTTTCGCGATCCCTCCGACCGGATATATCCGTTCCGGTACCAGGTCTTAAAAGGACCATGTTCGAGATCCTTTAGAAAGTACTTTTCATACAGCATAACGCCTTCATCGGAAAACCCTTGGGCCATGCCGTTGAGTTCGCCTTTGTTGTACGTGCTCATTTCCATGATCTGACCATTGGGGTAATAAGAGGTTACAACCCCATGAACCACATCCCCGATGTAGGGAATCTCCTTTTTCAAAGCTCCGTCTTCGTAGTAGATCTCAACAGGTCCTTCGAGAAAACCATCCGCAAAAAAGAGCGTTTGTCTTACTTGACCATTTTCATGGTACAAAATCCACATTCCCGTATTCTTTCCACGGTTGTAGCTTCCCTCCTGCTCCAGCTTTCCATCTGGATAGTAGCGGGAATACTTACCGTGGCGAACGTTTCCGGTATCCACCTTTTGAATTCCAAATACTTCCTTAAAGCCCTGTTTATCAACCAGGGAATCCGTTTGAGCCTTTACTTGAAAGGCAAAAAGAAGCGCTATGATCAAACAACCAATAGGTCGAAACAATGCCATCGAATCTATTTTACGGTAAGAGGAACCTGAGTTGCTTCAATAGGCTGTCGGTGCCCGTAGTTAAACAGAGCAGCCAGAGCGTAGTTGCCCGGAGAAAGTTGCGTGGGCAATACCAGTTTTACCTTTAAAGGGTGTCCTGGATATACAGTAATCTTTTTAGGCTGATACTTTTCTTCCACCGCCGTTTCGATGTTGGCCAAGGCCAGGCTAAGCTCGCCTTCTACAATTTTGTCACCCGTATTTTCAACGGTTACTTCAAATACCCGAAACCCGTTGAATTTCTCATCCAGTTCGTGCAAGTCAAAAACCCGGGATTTGTAGTTGTTATTGGATTTAGGAGATTGCTTCACCAAAATGGCAATTCTGGGTAACACGATCACACCCGCAGCGGTCTTGTCCTTATCAATAGGATCTACCCCTTCTTTTTCACGGGATTGAACATGAATCATTCCCCAGCGGGTTTGAAAATTGTTTTGAGGAACCGTTATAATAACGTCAAAAGTTGCTGATTCATTAGGATTCAGATCTAAATATCCGGGGTTAATCGTCATCCAGGAAGACAAGCTTCGTTCCGAGGTACCAACCTCCATGGAGTACTTTCCTCCCTTTTCGTTTACTCCGTAGTCAGCCATTTTAAAAACGAAACGCTGAGGTTCGTTGGCATGATTGGTAATGGTAACCTTTTTGGTTTCGATATTACCAGGCTCAACCTGATAACTCATAACAACTGGAGCAACTTCAAAATCCTGGGCGCTCAATCCTGTATATAGAAGTGCAGCGAACAAGGTGGTGAGTAGATGTTTCATATTGGGCGAATTAATTTTCAAAGTAGAGCTTTATACGCCGAAGTTTAATTTGGGTTTTGGTCAATTTTCTAACAAAGATGCCTTAAAAATCATAACCCCTTGCTGACAAGGTTATTAACAACCGATTTTTAACAGTTTCATCGATCAAATTCATATGGGCAGACGAAAAAAAACTTCTTTGGTCCTAACTTTTTTGTTTGCCCCCCGTACAAGGGGTCATCAATAATCGAAATTGTTAAACTACTAAAACACAAAAAATGAAAAAATTCGGAACGTTGCTTGCCGCCTTTGCTCTCTTCAGTGCCACGGCCAATGCTCAAGCTGTTTCAGATCGTGATGTTGTACCCATTGCCGTTAACCTGAACCAGATTTTGCGTCTGGATATTCTGGATGGTGGTAACGTAGAATTTACGTTCTCAACTATTGAGCAGTATGAAAGTGGAATTGATAATGATGATGAGTACAACACTCGTTTTTCAGTATCATCTTCCTCGGATTGGGAAGTAAGAATGGGATCAGAGGACGCGACTTTCATTGGAGTGGACGATAACACCCACACAATCGAACTAAACAATGTTGGTTACACTTTGGAAATTACAGGTAACCACGTATTAGGAACAGAGTTGTTGACTGAAATGACAACATCTACTACTTCCTGGGACTCATCTAACGACGTTGAAGCCTTGTTGCAATACTCAACTGGTATGAACCGTCTTTTGTTCCGTCACACTGATACATCTAACGACTCAAACGCTGGCGATGAAGCAGATAACGACTTCACCATTCACTGGAGATGTGGTACTACTGAAGCTTCAAACAACGCGAACGACGATATGAATACACAGTCACTCATCGATCAGGGTAATGCCGCTGACCGTTACGTGACGAACGTGATCTTTGAGCTGAACGCTTCTAATTAAGATTCATTTGTTCATGATATAAAAAATGGCCCTAGTGGCCATTTTTTTGTCTTGTTACATTTGCTTAAAAGCGTTCAACATTGTTCCTGAGAGTAGCATTATTATTATTATTTGCCCTTGCCGGCTGCTTGCAATCTGTCGCCCAGGAATGGAATTATGCCCGGGTCTCTATTGTTAATGGAGGTCGGGTGCCCTTTAACTTCAATTCCCTGAACAAATTGAAAAACGGGATAACCCTCACTGACTACACCGTAATCGGAATCACCATGGTTGACAGCAACCAGGTTGGTCACGATCTAACGGGATTTGAATTGCAGTTTCGTGCCTTTAATGGCGCCACGCAAATCACAGGTGAGAACCCACTCAATTTTTTACCACTCAGCGAAATCGAAGTTGAAGCCAGCGACAACGGAATAGGAACGGCTCCCGGAGTAATCATTTTTAATGACGGACTCGGAGGACCTCAGGAATTGGATCAGGTGTTTAAGAATTGTGTAGAATACACCGAAGCGGCGGCCTTAGGCGCGCCGGTTTTTAACAGTCTGGACGCGGCATCTCACCAGATTAATATCAGTTACCGTTGTGGGGACGGCGGTAGCCTGTTGGGAATGCCTGCAGACTATTACAGTGTTGAAATTGAATTCCAGCTTATCCCTACAGGGCCTGGATTCTAAATACATAAACACCCAGTGGGAACCATTAGGTCAATCATTTGGAGCGGCCTCTTGCTATTTAGCCTTGCCGCCCATGCCCAGGTTACCGAGCCCGATTCTACGGGTATCGCAGGAGACTCCTTGGCTTTGGATTCTCTGGGTGATGGCTTGAGCCTGCAAGAAAAACTGGATCAACTCAATCCAGATGGCGATCTGTCGATTGCCTTTATGAGACCTAATCAATCTCACTCTCCCGATTCTTCCTACTTCAATATTGTCAAGATTGACAACAACACGGGAAGCCCCATTTCCGGAAAGGTTAAAATCATAGGCCCTGACAACTGGAACATCGTATACAGTATATCAGGATCTACGACAGTTCAGCCTGGACAACCTCTCTATATCCCCTTCCGAATATCCCTTCCCGCAGAAACTTACGGAGGCCTGAGTTATATTCTCAACGCCTATTTTGAATTGGACGACAAGAAATATACCGGTATCGATTTCGTTCGTACCCCGGTTAAGTCCAACTGGAAATTGATCATGGACAAAGGGTTGGCTTACCAAACCAAAACGGATGAGTTTACCCCCATGCAGTTCAAGTTGAAGAACGATGGAAACACCACGGAACTTATTCGGGTGCAGCTGGAAATCGGGAAACTTCTTAAGGTAAGCGGATTCAACAAAGACCTCAATTTCAAATACATTGAAATTCCTCCGCAAACAGACACTACCATTACCTGGTATGTGATGCCCAACACCGACATGGACCCGGATTTGGCCGACCGCTACAAGAATAGCTGGAAAGCCACCTCGATCAATTTGGAAGTGGGCAACACCGAAAAGAAAGAATACCGAAGTTTCCGTGTAATAGCCTTGGAAAGTGAGTATACCAATGAGCGTCCTACGAGCAAATTCCCCTTAAACATCAGCGGTCGTTTTTCGAACCTGATTTTTGTCAAAAGACCTCGGCTGCGCCTGAATGTGTGGGGCACCGTTGAGCTAAAACGTCAACGAGAATTGTACTACCGCTTCTACAGTATTTGGAATTTCAATAAGCTGGATCAGTGGAACTACAACCAAAATGCCTTTTTGTACTTGGTTTACCGTTCACCAAAACTCACCTTGACTTACGGCGATCGTTTGAATACGGGTAAGCTACACTCGGTGAATGGTCGAGGAATAAACGCTTACTACAAGCTTCTCAAAAACCACCACATTGAAGCCGGATATGTAAGCTATCCGTTAGCGCCCATTCAAGGGTTTTCGGCTTTTTACAACGGTTTTTACAAAAATGGAATCACCGCCCGTGCCGGGATTATTTTGGAGACCAACGAGGTATTCCGCTACAATGCGCAGTCGCTGCAATTGGGTGGTAAATTGAGGGTATTGAAGTACAACCACGTATTCCTGGATGTGTTGTTCACCCAAGCGGACTTCAACAACATGAATACTTTCCCGGGAATCAACACCAGCCAATCGGATACATCCGTTCTGGGTTATGCCTACAACCTGGGCTATGCGTTTGGGTTTAGAAAATTCAGTTTCTCAATCAACAACCTAAATCACACCAACAACTACATTATGAATAGTGGCTCCAATCAAATTCGGATTCGGAGTATGTACAAGTTCACCAAAAAGGTGCTGCTGGAGCTCAACTACAACCTCAGACGCCAAAACCAAACCCGGTATCCCCTGCGATTCTTCCGACCAACGGATTACTACAACTACGACTATGGATTGCTAACCATTCAAATGCCTTTAGGGGACCGAACGATCAGCCGAATTGGACCTTCTTATGTGGGATCGGTGAACAATCGCTACAATACGCTCAGACAAACCGAGACCCGCAACTCCTTATACAACCCGGGTATTTATGGATTGATGCGTTACCGTCTGGATGAATTTAAATCGGTATCTCTGAATTTTAATGCCGGTGCCTATCAGGTTCAAGTAGCCTCGAACGATACTTTATTTCCCAATTGGACTTCCAACTGGGAGCCTACTTACCGTGTTGGGATAAACTATTATGGAAAGCACCTGCGAGTTTTGGCCTATTACTCCAAGAATCCAACTTTCCGTCTGGTATACGATCCATTGGCTGATGAGCCCTATGACTTATCCCCGAATCAGATTATTCAGATTCGTCCGGCCTACCAGCGTTTCTTCTTCAACAACTTTATTAAGCTGACGACCTACCTCAACTACATGTACATGCTCCCAGCACGACGGGTGGCCACCGGCGTTTATTTACGCGGAGATTTGTACCTACCGAATTACTGGTCGTTTAACGCTGCTGCCAACTGGCAAAGCACCAGCTGGAACCGGGAAGGAAGCGGAACCGTTACCACCAATGGTTTGACCATGTTGTTTGGATTTAAGAAATCATTTGACTGGCAGCAACCTCGAATGAAGTACTACGACATCGACGTGGTATGTTTTAAAGATGTGAACGGAAATGGAATGAAGGATGAAAACGAAAACGTTTTGCCGAACATTCTGATTCACTTTGAAAGAAACACCGAGATTCCGGATGTAGACAAGGTCTACTTTGCCAGCAAAGATCTTTGTACCAGTCCTGAGGGCATGGTGGAATACAACAAAATTGCCGAAGGAACTTATGACATTTCCATCATCCCCATGGAAAATTTGCAGGACATTTTCCCTCGCTATGGCAACGAACAAAAAATAATTATCACCTCAAACACCACGTATTACATTCCTTTTATCGAGTCCTTCAAATCGGTTGGGAAGGTTATGGTAGAACGTGATGAGAACTTCAGTAATCACGACAACCTGGAGCTTAAAGGAATAAAGATTACCGCCACCAACAGCAACAACGAAGAGTTTGCCACCTTTACCGATGACTATGGAAACTACACCTTAACGATTCCTCAATCGGGCGTTTTCCAGGTGAAATGCCACAACACCCTGGGCCCTGATTTTGAAATTGAAAACGACGAGTACATCATCGACTTTAGTCAAAATGCGGTGTACAACATCGACTTTGTTTTCAAGGAGAAAGACCGTGGCATCAATACGTCAGGAAATCAGGTATACCAGTTTAAATCATTTGGTGCCGGCAATGACGAACCCAAAGCTGAACCTGAAAAGACTCAGGATCCAGCAGCAGGCAGTGGCGGTGGTGTAAGCCCCGAACTGGAAAAACTGATCAAAGACCAGCAGGAGTTGATTCAGGCCTTGTCTGATCGATTGAAAAACTTAGAAGAAAAAACAGCTCAACAACAGAGCGCACCGGCTCAGGTAGCTGCTCCAAATGCCTTCCAAAACGGACGTAGACAAACCGATATTCCGGACAACATCCTAAATGAGGAAACCGAATTTGATCCACAAAAACTCGGCTACCGGGTTGACCTGGGTGAGTTTACCAATGACGTTCCTGCGGACATTCTTAATAAGCTCATTCGCCTGGGATACAAAGAAGACAATGAACCTATTGATGGCAAGGTGCGCTACCTGTCAGAAAAGTTCCGTCAACTACCAAATGCTGAAAGCTACCGGGATGATATGATTGATGAAGGATTTAAGGATCCAGATCCAAAAATTGTTGCGGACTACGACGGCAAAATCATTTCACTGGAAGAAGCTGAACGACTTAAGCGTCAGGATGAAGAAAGAAGACGTCAGCAAGCCGAACAGCGTCGTGCTCAACAGGCCCGCTCCAATGCCACTCCTGCCCAGGCAACACAAGCTCCTGCAACAACGAATAACCAAACCACCGATGGTGAATCGCTGGAATCATTGGCCGACATGAGCGACTACGAAGACTTGAATAACTTGATTGACGAGTTAATCGATCAAAATGAAGGACCACAGGAAATTGACAATCGCCAGGAATTTGATCAGGTAGATGACTTGATCGATGACTTGTTATTGAAAACCAATCCTGATGCACCTAACAACGGCATTGAATCCATAGATAAGAAGAAGATCTCCTATCGCCTTGAGCTGGGTGTATTTGAAGCTAACTTGAACCCGGATCAATTAAAGAAATTGGAAGAACTGGGTTACGTTTCAAAAGGTGCATCCAAAAACGATCCACCAGTAGCCTTCTTGTCCAATACCTTCTCTGATATCAGCCTTGCTGAGAAGTATCAAAAAGAATTGGAAGCAGCCGGATTTGGTAAACCAAGAATCGTTGGAGATTATGATGGTGTATTGATTACGGTAAAAGAAGCCCAGATGCTTATCAACGCAGGTAATTAGATCATTTTTAGGCAGTCCCCAAAAAAGCCAAAAAGGTGAACTTAGGTAAAAATGCAATATTTTGGTCCTGCATTTAAACCACTGTTTTGAAAACGAACCTACTTCTCTTAGCCCTACTAACCCTGGGCTGTTTATACCTGCATGGTCAGAATCCTTACGGATATCAGGGACATCGCCTGTATCTTCAGTACAATTTTGGCGCATCTGTAAACCTGATTGGAAACAAACCCGAAAATCCAACTGCCCTACCCTATCTAAACCGATTTCACGATTTGTCGCTCAACTATTGCCTCAATCGCCATTGGGTGGCAGGCATCCACGGCATGTATAGCCGAGATGTGGCCGACATCGAATACACCAGTGCCCATATTTTTGACTCAAGAAAAACTTATACCCCTTTTCGAACTACCGAGGTAGGCATTCAATTTTACCGATTCATCAATGATTTAAATGCGCCACTTGGCACCTATTTGAATGTAGGCTTGGGCATGGCGATTACTGAATTGGACGGAACAGTAAGAGCAAGCGTCATCACCGAAGCGGCCAATTGGTGGAACAGTACTCATCAGGAGACCGTTTTTTCCTACACCCAAACTCGTCCTTACCTCTCTCCCATGCTGCGCCTTGGAATAGGCACCCAGCATTTGATTGGGAACCACCTTATGATTAACGTAGCCGGTCAACTAGGGCTCAACCTGGCCTGGATTCACGAAAGACGAGTGGCCACTGATATATTCTCTGATGACAACATCGATAGTTCAGAAATGACATCAAACGAGGATTTAGAATCATTAACCAAAAGCGCTACTCAATCTCGTATTTCCTTTAAAAACTTCTACCATTTCCGACTGGGCATAGGGTATTTGTTCTAAGGCATGGCCTGAAATAGAGTCCAGGTATTTGCTCTCTTGAAGGGCGTTCAATTCGTCATTTCGAAAACATTTTTGGCTCCGATTGTTATACTCTTCGGTTGCTATACCCAAACTGCTATTTTTGTCTTTCGATTTTCAACAACGATGAGAAAACACCTACTACTTAGTGCTCTTTTGGTTTTGGCTGTAATTAGCAGCTGGGCAAAAGGAAGCCACTCGCCTTCCCCATTGAGTTCGACCGAGGTTTTGGAACGCCTTCAAAAGTTAAACGTCATGGGCTCTGTGCTATACATTGCTGCACACCCGGATGATGAAAACACCCGCCTCATTTCTTGGCTGGCCAATGACAAAAAGGTACGAACCGCTTACCTATCGCTTACCCGTGGAGACGGCGGACAGAACCTGATTGGAACTGAAAAAGGAGAACTAATTGGTGTGCTCAGAACCCAGGAGTTGCTCGAAGCCCGCAAGATTGACGGAGGCCAGCAATTCTTTAGCCGTGCAGTGGACTTTGGGTATTCCAAAACCAGCGAAGAGACTTTTCAAAAATGGGATGAGCAAGAAGTACTAAGGGATATGGTGTGGGTAATCCGTCAATTTAGACCTGACATCATCATCACTCGATTCCCAAAAGATAAATATGCCGGACATGGTCATCATTCCGCGTCAGCCATTCTTGCTGAAAAAGCCTTTGATATGGCCGGAGACCCAGCTCAGTTTCCCGAGCAGTTATCGGTAGTTACGGCTTGGAAACCAAATCGCATGTATCACAACACCTCTGAATGGTGGGATAAATCGCTTCCGGAAAAGGCCAAATACCGCGACGACATTATATCCATCGATGTCGGGTCATACAACCCTAACTTGGGTCAGTGGCACAACCAGATTGCCATGGAAAGCCGAAGCCAGCACAAGAGCCAGGGATTCGGAGCTTCGTTGCTTCGCGGAGAGCAAATGGAATACCTGCAATACATCAAAGGGCAAAAAGCAGGTAACAACGATTTGTTTCAAGGACTCGACATTTCCTGGAAACGCTTAGCTAAAACCGAAACCATTCAAAACCGGTTAAACGATATCATCGAAGCCTACGATCCTCGCGACCCTTCTAAATCAGTTCCCGACTTGGTGGAACTGTACCAAATGATGGAAAAATACCCGTACCGCGATTTTATGATGGATCGAAAAAAGGAAGAATTAAAGCAATTGATCTTTGATGCATCCGGACTTTGGATCGAGGCCATCGCTTCTGAGGAATATGGAGTACCTGGTTCACCTATTCGAATTACCGCGGAAATCATCAATGCAGGAAACTATCCTGGCATCGATCTGGATACGGTTCATTTTCCAGGAAAAGATACCGCCATCCTTAACCCCATTGAAGTGAACAAGTGGTTGAAATACACCACCACCTATACCTTGCCTGCCAATACCCCAATCACTCAGCCCTATTGGTTGACCGAGCCCTATGAAAACATGTTTGTGGTGCGCGACCCCATGCTTCGGGGATTACCGGAAAACCCTCCTACCTTAACCGTAGGCTATAAAATCATGATTGGCGGCACTTACTTCACCTACACCACTCCGGTAGTTTACAAATGGAGAGACCGGGTAGACGGGGAAAATGTGGCCAATTTCTCCGTGGTTCCGGATGTAACCGTCAACCTGGATGATAAGGTATACCTGGCCCCGAATGGAAAAGAGCAAACGATTAGCGTAACGCTTCAAACCCACAAAGAAAGACTAACGGGTAAACTCGAACTAAAGGTTCCTGAAGGATGGGATATTTTACCTGCCAATCATCAATTTACCATCAACACCAAAGGAACAACCAAGGTTTACACCTTTCGTGCTGTTCCCGGAAAAAATGCTCAAACCGGCCCCCTCAAGGCGCAGTGTGTAGTGGGACCAAAAACATTTGATCGCTCTCTTGTGGTGATCGATTACCTCCATATTCACAAACAGGTACTTTTCCCAAAATGTGAGGGAAAATTGGTAGCCGTTGACCTCCAATCGCTTTCTACCAAGGTGGGATACATTAAAGGGGCAGGTGATGAAATTCCTGAGGCTTTGATGCAAATGGGGCTTCAACCTACCATCATTGTTCCGGAGGAAATTCCCTCAACCCCGCTGGACAGCTTCGATGTAATTCTTACCGGAATCCGAGCGTACAATACCCAAGAAGCGCTGGGCTCTTTCCAGGAACTTTTGCTCAATTATGTAGAGAAAGGCGGTCTACTTGTGGTGCAGTACAACACCAACCGAGGTTTGAAAACAGAGAACATTGGCCCCTATCCTTTTTCCCTTTCCAGAGATCGGGTAACCGATGAGTATGCTGAAGTTCGGTTTAAATCTCCCGATCATTCCATTTTGCAGATTCCTAATAAGCTAAGCCAGGAAGACTTTGAAGGCTGGGTACAAGAACGAGGATTATACTTTGCTAATAAGTGGGATAACCAGTACGAAACCGTATTGTCCTGGAACGACCCAGGCGAAAAACCCATGGAAGGCGGATTGATTGCAGCGCCTTATGGCAAAGGACACTTTGTGTATACAGGAATTTCATTTTTCCGCCAATTGCCTGCGGGTGTAGAAGGAGCATATCGACTATTTGCGAATATTCTATCCTATGGAAAGCAACCCGCCAAATAACAAACCTCCTTTGTTTTCCAAATGGAGTAACTGGTACTGGTTCATCGCCTTTGCCCTGGTTGCTCAAATTGGTATTTATCTCTTGCTAACTCAGCATTTCTCATGAGTCAAATTGACTGGGTAGTTTTAATTGGGACGCTCGCAACAATTGTGGGCTATGGAGTTTGGAAAACCCGAAAAAATGCCAACCTCAACGAATACCTCAAGGGAGGAAAAGACTTAGGCTGGGCTACTATTGGGCTTTCGGTAATGGCTACACAGGCCAGTGCCATCACCTTCATTTCCACACCCGGACAGGCTTATGAATCGGGAATGGCATTTGTGCAGAATTACTTCGGTCTGCCGCTTGCCCTGATTGTGGTTTGTGCGGTTTTCATTCCCATTTATTACAAGCTCAAAGTCTATACCGCCTACGAATACCTGGAACAGCGATTTGACCTCAAGGTCCGACTATTAACGGCCTTTTTGTTTCTCGTTCAGCGTGGACTCGCAGCAGGGATTACGATTTATGCGCCGGCCATTATACTGGCTGCGATGCTGGGTTGGGATTTGAACCTAACCATCATTGGAGTGGGAGCCCTTGTAATCATCTATACCGTTACCGGAGGTACCCGAGCGGTAAGCCTGACTCAGAAGTGGCAAATGATGATCATTCTTACCGGAATGTTCACTGCCTTTTTCCTTTTGCTGCAAAGCTTACCCGAATCCTTTGGATTTACCGACGCTCTGCATGTGGCTGGAAAATCGGGTCGTTTGGAAATCGTTGATTTTTCCTTTGATCTGAAAAAGAGATATACCATTTGGACCGGGATAGGTGGTGGATTTTTCTTAGCACTCTCCTACTTTGGCACCGATCAATCTCAAGTTCAACGCTACCTGGGTGGTAAATCCGTAAACGAAAGCCGAATGGGGCTCATTTTCAATGCCTTATTGAAGATCCCAATGCAGTTTTTCATTTTGCTGACCGGGGTATTGGTTTTCGTTTTTTACCAGCTTAATGATCAGCCCTTGTTGTTCAACAGAAATGCCGTTTCAGCCGTGCAGCAGTCTGAATATGCGGAAGAGTTTTCTCAACTCAATCACCAGCATCACCTTCTGCACGACCAGAAAAAGGAAACGATTCACCACCTCGTTCAGGCCATTCATGAAGAAGACCAGGATCAAACCGATATATACCAGAATCAATTGCAGGTGATGGACAAAGAGTCCAAAGCACTACGCGATCAGGCACAGGAATTGGCTTTTCAGGCCGATCCCACCACCGTATCCAAAGATTCAGATTACGTTTTCCTGACCTATATTCTCGACCATTTACCAAAAGGGATTGTAGGGTTATTGATAGCCGTGATACTTTCAGCTGCCATGTCTTCAACTTCGGGCGAGCTCAATGCATTGGCCTCAACCACTACGATCGATTTTTACAAGCGATTGGGAAAGGTCCAAAGTGCTAAACAGGAAGTATTGGCGTCGAAATGGCTCACCTTATTTTGGGGCATTCTGGCCATTAGCTTCGCCCTTTTTGCCCGCCTGGTGGAGAATTTGATTGAGGCGGTTAATATCCTTGGGTCCCTGTTTTACGGGACGGTTCTGGGTGTCTTTTTGATCGCTTTTTTCTTGAAAAAACTAAAGAGTTTTGAGACCTTTATTGGCGCTATCATCACCCAAACTTTGGTCATCGCATCCTTCTTCATTCTTGGCGATGACGTTAGCTATCTGTTATATAACCTCTTGGGCTGTCTATCAGTCCTGATTTTTTCCTACCTTGTGGGGCTTTTTAGAAATTGAAAGTAACGTATTAATCTTACCCTGGATTAGTTGCTGATATGAACGATAATCAAACCGAAAAAAGATAGCTGACTATCGCTAAGTGCTTTTGCTATGAACCGTATTACATCCATCTTGTTAACGGCCTTGTCGACCCTATTATTGTCTGGTTCGCTTTTGGCCCAAACCATTACTGTAACCGCGCCTAACGGCGGAGAAATCTGGGCCGGTTGTACCACAAAAAACATTACCTGGACCGCTTCCGGTACCTCTAACTTTTATTCGATCGACTACTCGACGGATGGGGGAACCAATTGGACCTCGGTAACGAGTTTTTACAACACCACTTCCGGATCCTATTCCTGGACGGTGCCCAACATTAACTCGTCGAACTGCCTGGTTCGAATCACCGACTCCAACAATCCGGGAACCAAGGATCAGAGTAATGCGAGTTTTACCATTACCGCCCCCTTGATTCTAACCGCTCCAAATGGAGGTGAAAAATGGGAAGCCGGAACGGTTAAATCCATCACTTTCGCTGCTACCGGAACCTCTAAGCGCTACAACATTCAGTACTCCACGAATGCAGGAAGCAGCTGGACCAACATTGTAACCAACTACTACAACACCAGTGGGATTTACAACTGGACCGTTCCTAACGCTCCTTCTACTTCTTGCTTGATCAGAATCACCGACTACTACACTTCTTGTATGACTGACAAGAGTGACAACGTATTCACTATCGATCCTCCAACTCCTACCATTGGGCTAACCTACCCCAACGGCGGGCAAACCCTATACTCCGGAAAAGCTTATAACATTACCTGGAGTTCTCAAAACCTGACCAGTGCCCTTATTGCCCTGGATTACTCCATTGATTCCTCCAAAACCTGGATTCCGATTGTAACTGGAATTTCAAATACCGGATCTCATTCCTGGACAGTTCCCAATACTCCATCCAATGCCTGCCGGATAAGACTCAAAGTAGTAGGATCGACTACCCTAAAGGATTCCAGTGACTTCTACTTCTCGATTAAAGAACCTTTTATTCAGCTCAATACTCCTAATGGAACCGAAACCTGGTCGGGCTGTAACACCCAAACCATTCGATGGTCGAGTGGTGGAACGGTTAATCGCCGTTACAACATTCAGTACTCTACTGATAACGGCTTTAGCTGGATCAATATAGCCACCAATTACTACCAAAGCAGTCAAACCAATGCAACTTATAACTGGACGGTACCCAACATTCAAGCCAATGCCCTGATTCGGGTATCGGATTACAACAACAGTGCAAATTACGATCAAACCGATTCAACCTTTACCCTGGTTCCGAATTCCAATATCATTGTGACCACTCCTAATGGTGGCGAATCCTGGGAAGCGGGAAAAACCTATAAAGTGGAATGGGTAGACAATGGCGTGAGTCGTTTCCGGGTTTATTACTCCATCGATAATGGAGCAAACTGGAGCTACATTACTTCCAGCACCTACAACAACTATGTAAACTGGAACATTCCAACATCAGCCGTTTCTTCCAACTGCCTGATCCGCGTTCAAGACTACAATAATTCCTGCAAAAAGGATGAGAGCAATAACGTATTCACCATTACCCCACCCGTACCTGTGATTACGGTTTCTTATCCCAATGGAGGAAACACCTTTTATCCAAACGCATCAACCAACATTAACTGGAGTTCGGCTCACCTAACCTCTCCTTTTGTAACCATTGATTTTTCCTCAGATAGTGGTTCAACCTGGACCAGTGTAGTTTCAGTAACAAACAACGATGGAAGCCATGGATGGACAGTACCCAATGCGGTATCCACAAAATGTTTGGTTCGAGTATCGGAGTATAACAATGCCAGCGTATTCGACATCAGCAATGCCACCTTCACCATCGCCCCACCTTACCTCAATTTAACCTCGCCAAATGGAGGTGAAATCTGGAAGGGATGTGAATCGAAAACTATCTCATGGTCTCAAGGTGGAAACACAGGAAGCAACCGGGTCGAATACTCGTTAGACTCAGGTAGTACCTGGAATTACATCAGCTCTACTTCCGGAACTTCAAGATCGTGGACCATCCCGAGCAAAACATCCAGTACCAAGGCATTAATTCGGGTTATAAACCCTACTTCCGGTTTGGGTGACACCAGTGCCGCAATATTCTCTATTATTCCTAATACAGACATCATTATCACCTCCCCAAATGGGGGTGAATCCTGGGAAGCTGCTACCTCAAAAACCATTTCCTGGGTAGACAATGGCGTAAGTCGTTTTAGAGTGTACTATTCGACTAACAACGGAGCAAACTGGACTCATATCACCAACACCTATAGCAACTCCTATAACTGGTCGGTGCCTAACACACCAACATCTCAATACAAGATTCGCGTAAATGATTATTACACCAGCTGTAAGGTGGATGAAAGTGATTCTGTATTTACAGTTATCCCTCCTACCCCTTATATCAATGTAACTCGCCCTTATGCGTCAAGCACGATTTACCCTCAAAACAACTTTACGATTCAATGGTCGAGTCAATACCTGAATTCGAACTTCGTAAACATTGAGTTCTCTTCGGATAGCATGTCAAGCTGGAACACGATCGTGAACGGAACCAACAACGACGGAAGTCATTCCTGGACGGTTCCAAACAATGTTTCTACCAAATGTTTTATCCGAATCTCTGAGGTGGGTAGACCATCGGTTAATGACACCAGTGCCCAATTTAGTATTAGAGCTCCATTCCTTACGCTGACATCTCCCAATGGAGGCCAAGTTTGGAAAGGCTGCCAGTCTCAAACCATTAGCTGGAGCGTTGGAGGTGGATCAAACAGCTACAAGCTGGAATACTCACTGGATTCAGCTTCTACCTGGACGACTATTGGGACCTATGGTGGAAGCTCAAGAAGCTGGACCCTTCCTGCTAAATTATCTTCCAACAAAGCCTTTATCCGAATTACGGATGCAACCAGAAACTTGCAGGATCAAAGTAATGCTCCGTTCACCATTATTCCGAGTACCGACATCGTACTTACTACACCCAATGGCGGTGACTCTTTAGAAGCCGGAAAGACTAAAAGTATTTCATGGGTTGACAATAGTGTCTCTCGTTTCCGCATTTACTACTCTGCAAATTCCGGAGCAAGTTATAACTACATCACAAGCACCTATAGCAACTCCTACAACTGGTCTGTTCCAAATAGCCCTGGCAACACCTATAAAATCAAAGTTGTAGACTATTACAATACTTGTAAGTTCGATGAGAGTGACAACAACTTCACCATCGTACCTCCCATTCCAACTATTACGGTGACCTCACCTGGAAGTAGTACTTATTATCCGAATTCTTCGGTCCAGGTTCGTTGGTCAAGCTCATACTTGAATTCAAGCTTCGTAACCATTGACTTCTCCTCGGATAGCGGTTCAACCTGGACAAGCGTGGTATCGGTGACCAATAACAATGGCTCCTACAATTGGACTTTACCAAACAACATTTCAAACAACTGTTTTTTCCGAGTATCGGAATATGGACGTCCATCCGTATATGACTGGAGCAACCGTTTTATCATTGCTGAACCTTATGTAACCATTACCTCGCCTAACGGTGGTGAAGTATGGAAAGGATGTGATAGCAGAAACATTACCTGGAGTTCAGGTGGACTCGTAGGAAGCAGTTTAATTCAATATTCTGCAGATTCCGGAAGTACCTGGATAACCGTTGGATCTTCGAGTAGCAGCTCTCGATCCTGGACTCTGCCATCGAGCCTAAGCACTTCTAAGGCATTGGTGCGAATCAACAACGCATCAACCGGTAAATCGGACGTTAGTAATAACGTATTTACGATTACTCCCAATACCGATATCATCATCACGAAGCCCAATGGCGGCGAAGTATTGGAAGCTAACAAATCAACTACGATACAATGGGTAGACAATGGCGTTTCTCGTGCCAATGTTTATTACTCTTCTAATGGCGGAGCCTCCTGGAGCTATTATACTTATTCTTATGGTAACTCCGTTAGTTGGTCTGTTCCTAACAACCCTGGAAGCAACTACCGCATTCGGGTAACCAACTACCACAATAGCTGTGAACAAGACATTAGTGACTCTAACTTTACGGTCATTGCTCCAATACCTTGGATTTCGGTTAACTCACCAAGTGGTGGAACCTATTACCCCCTTCAATCCGTTAACATTTCATGGAGCAGTCAATACCTAAGCTCCAGCTTTGTAAACATTGAATTCTCCTCGGATAGCGGTAGTACCTGGACCAGCGTAATCAACAGTACAAACAACGATGGTTCTCATTCCTGGACCTTACCGAACGTTATTTCGAGTAAGTGCTTTTTCCGAATTTCTGAAGTGGGAAGACCATCTGTCAATGACTGGAGCAATCGTTTTACCATGGCAACACCTTACTTGCGGGTCAATTCTCCGAATGGTGGTGAAATCTGGAAAGGCTGCGACAGCAAGAGCATTTCTTTGTCTGTAGGTGGTGGATCTGGAACCTATACCGTGGATTACTCACTGGATTCCGGTGCTACCTGGATTACCCTTGGAAACAAGTCGGGTTCATTTAACTGGACCGTGCCTACCAAGTCAAATACATCTAAGCTCTTGTTTAGAGCTAAGGATAACGATTCGAACCGAAATCTTTCGGATACCAGTGATGCCGTGGCTACATTGGTTCCTTATCAGGATATCGCCGTAATCAAGCCGAATGGTGGTGGAAGCTACGAAGCCAATAAGTCGATCAACATTCAATGGTTGGATCAGGGTGTTTCCAGAGCTCGGATTTACTACTCATCCAACAACGGAGCCTCTTGGTCATACTACAGTCATTCTTATGGAAATTCCGTAAACTGGACGGCACCAAATGCTCCTGGCAACAACTACAAAATTCGAATTCGCGATTACTACAACTCTTGTAAGTACGACGATTCAGATAGTGCCTTTGCCATTACGCCTCCAGTACCTGTTCTTACCTTGACCAGTCCTAATGGAGCCAATACGATTTATGAAGGCCAGTCCTACACCATTCGCTGGACCAGTGCCAACTTAACTGCTCCTTTCGTTCGTTTGGATTATTCAACCGATTCCGGAGCTACCTGGATTCCAATTGTAAATGCGGCGAACAACAACGGCAGCTACAACTGGGCCGTCCCTAACATTGTTACCGATAATGCACTGGTTAGAATCCAGGAGTACAACAATCCTTCGATGCAGGACATTAGTGATGCTGTATTCAGCATTAAGCCATCGATCGAGTTGACCGCTCCAAACGGAGACAATGGATTTGTGGATTACCGTGGTTGTACCGTTACCTCAATTAAATGGACAGCTGGTGGAACTTCGCGCTACTACAAAATTGAATACTCGCTGGACAATGGCTCAACCTGGAGTACTATTGCTTCCAGCTTCTACAGTTCAAGCTCCAACCCAGTATACAACTGGACCATGCCAAACACGGCCACTACCAAAGCCTTGGTTAGGGTAAGTGATCGAAACAATGCGACTAAGACGGATCAGAGTGACAATACCTTTACTATTACTGCTCCGATCAATTTGATTCAGCCGAATTACGGTGGAATTCTTTACGTAGGAGATACCTTTAATATCGTTTGGAAATCTAACGGAACATCGAACTACTACAACATCGATTACTCGACCAATGGTGGCGTTAGTTGGACATCAGTAGTGTTTAACTACAATACCAGTGGAAACAGCTACGCCTGGAAAGTACCTGGAACCGTATCCAGCAATTGCAAAATCCGGGTAACGGACAACATTAATAACTGTAAGAAAACAGAAAGCGTTATTCCATTTACCATTTCGGCCAGCAACAAAACCATCGACTTGGTCACCCCTAAAGGTGGTGAAAGTTGGCAAGCCTGTTCGAAACAGGACATTAAATGGACGGATGCCGGAAGTTCTGCTTCCTACAAATTGGAATACAGTAACAATGCTGGACAAAGCTGGAACCTGATTACAGCCAGTTACTCGTCTAGCGCGGCAACAAAAAGCTTTAACTGGACCGTTCCTACCCTGGCAGGTAACCAATACCTGGTTCGGGTAAGCGATGCTGCCGATTCCACTAAAACGGATCAAAGTGATAGCTTGTTTGTGGTATCCGGACAAAGTGTTCCTGTGGTGAGCGCTTTGGGTAAAACCAAACTATGTACCGGTGAAAATGTGACCTTAACTTCGAGCTTTGCTACAGGAAACACCTGGTATCCCGGAGGAGCAACCACACAAACTATTACGGTAAATACAGCAGGAAGCTACTATGTTGTAGTAACTGACACCAATGGATGTAGTGCTCAATCTAACTCCTTACAAGTATCTGTAGGAGCACCTCCATCAAGACCTACGGTTGCGGCCGGAGGGCCTACCAATTTCTGTATCGGTGGAAATGTGGTACTCACATCGAATAAACCTACTGGCAATACTTGGTATCCAGGAGGTCAAAAGACTCAATCCATCACTGTGACATCTGGAGGAAGCTATTCTGTAACCTATACTGATTCTACAGGTTGCTCTGCCACTTCTCTGGCCACCAATGTGACTACCAATCCAGTTCCAACGGTTTCAGTTCAAGCTCCGGCAGCAGTTTGCCAAGGCGATACAGTTACCTTGACCTCAAGCAGTGCAACTGGCAACGTGTGGTATCCAGGTGGAGACACTACTCAATCTTTGAAAGTAACTCAATCGGGAGTGTACTACGTGCAAGTAACCGACAATAATAACTGTACGACAAACTCAGTACCGGATACGGTTACCGTAAAAAGTAAGCCGGCTCCTCCAACAATTACTGCGAATGGTTCCTTGAACCTTTGTCCTGGAACATCAGTTACCTTCAAGGCAAGTCCTACTACAGGTATTACCTGGAGCACGGGAGTGGTTGATTCAGTACTTACAGTTGATACCTCACTCACCGTTTATGCCACGTACACCCACTCAAATGGATGTAGCTCTGTTTCCAATGAATTAACGACTTCCTTGAAATCGGCTCCGGCCAAACCGGTGATCAGCACTATCGGAAATGCTACTTTCTGTGCGGGTGATTCGGTAGTTCTTAGTTCAAGTGCCGCTGGAGGCAATGTTTGGTCCAATGGAGATACTTCGCAGTCTATTGTGGTTAAGACATCGGGAACATTGACCGTGAGCAACACCAATTCATTTGGATGTAGCACTACTTCAACGCCTGTACTTGTTCAATCGAACGCCCTACCAGCTACTCCGAGCATTACAAGAACCGGAGCAGCTCAAGCTTGTTTGGGAGATACGATCACCCTTACTTCAAGTTCTTTGTACGGTAACTCCTGGTCAAACGGAGATACGAATCAATCGATCCGTGTAGCTCATTCCGGTCAATTTGATCTTTCGATTGTGGACCAAAACGGATGTCGCTCGGGATCGGCTCAGGAAAGTGTTACGATCAACACTCCTCCATCGAGCCCTGTGATTTCAGCTACCCATGGCGGACGTGTTTGTCAAGGAGAAACAGTGACGCTTAGCTCATCGGATAGCTCAGGTATTACCTGGAGCAACGGAGCTACTTCAGGAAGCATTCAAGTATCGAATGGTGGAAACTATTTCGCCAGCATTACAGATACCAATGGTTGTAAAGCCACTTCTAACACACTTAATGTTAAAGTGAGCCCACTTCCGGCCATTCCGGTTATTACTGCCGGTTCTGCTACTTCATTCTGTAAAGGTGGTTCGGTAACCTTGAATTCGAGTTACACTTTCGGCAACCAATGGTCAACGGGTGTAGCTGGTAATTTTGCCATCGTTGATAGCTCTTTGGCTGTTACCGTTACCCATACGGACACCAACGGTTGTCAATCGACTTCCATGCCTACCCAAGTTACTGCTCATGCTTTGCCAGCTAAGCCACAGGTGAACAAAATAGGATCTACTACTTTCTGTCAAGGAGATAGTGTACTGCTTATTTCCGGAAGCTCTACCCGCAACTACTGGTCAAATGGGGACACCACCCAAAGCATTGCGGTGAATAGTAGTGGTAACTATACCTTATATGTGAAGAATAACTTTGGTTGTAAGAGTGACACTGTATCTACCCAAGTTACGGCTAACCCTACTCCATCAGCACCGGTCATTTCTCTTAACGGAAATGCGACCTTCTGTCAAGGGGATAGTGTGGAACTGATCAGTAGCTACTCATCCGGCAACATCTGGAGCTCTGGTGATACGGCTACTTCCATTTTCGCTAAATCCAGCGGAACTTATTCGGTTACTCATACCAATGCCTTTGGATGCTCGGCTCAGTCAGCAACTCAGAACGTAACGGTTACTTCTACTCCGGTAGATCCAGTAATTACTTTAAGTGATACCGGAGATCTTTGTGTAGGTGACTCAGTAGTGCTTTATTCCAGTTCTCCAAACGACAATGTTTGGTCAACAGGTGATACTACTTCTTCCATTGTGGCATATACCGGTGGAACCTACTCCTTAAAAGTGGACAACGGAGCTTGTTCAAGTGCTACGGTTAGCGAATTAGTGGTTGTCCACTCTTTGCCTGCCAAACCGGTTATCTCTGCTCAGGGAGCGTTGAACTTCTGTCAAGGTGATAGTGTGGTTCTAAACAGTGGAATTAATGGACAACGTAGATGGTCGGATCTTTCAACTGGGTCGTCATTGGTGGCTAAGAATTCTGGAACATATAGTGTGACAGCGATCAACAATCAGGGTTGTGAAAGACAGTCTGATGATGTTCAGGTGACCGTATGGAACAATCCTACTCAGCCGACAATTGGCGTTGTAGGAGACACGAACCTTTGTGCAGGAGACAGCGTTCTTCTGACTTCGAACTATGGCTCGTCTAACCTTTGGTCAACCGCAGATACTACGGGTCAAATTCATACCAAGTTGGCTGGTGTTTACTCAGTGACTCACACGGATACAAACGGATGTAAAGCCACTTCAGCTCCAGTTACGGTAGCGGTTAATGCGCTTCCACCTGTACCCAGCATTTCTGCTTCAGGATCTACCTCCTTCTGTGATGGCGGTCAAGTGGTCCTCACCTCAAGTGGAACTGGATTGAATAACTGGTCTACAAATGATACTACTTCAAGCATCACGGTAAGCCAAACAGGTAACTACAATGTGGTGGTAACGAATATCCACGGATGTTCTTCCTCATCGGCTCAAACCTTTGTTGAAGTATTTGCATTACCTGCCACTCCTACTCTATCCTTGATTGGCGATAGCGTATTCTGTGCAGGAGATAGCTTGACCATTCAATCTGGACTGAGCAAAGGAATTCAATGGAGTTCTGGAGATACCACTCCTTCCATTACCGTATTCCAATCGGGTAACTTCCACGTTACTTATACCGACAGCAATCAATGTCAGGCAAGTTCGAAGGCGCTGAATGTGACGGTTCATAATTTGCCTGCCGTTCCTACGATTTCTGCCAATGGTCCGGTTAAGTTCTGTGATGGCGGACAGGTAACCTTGACTTCGTCTAACTCTTCTGGAAATACCTGGTCTACGAATGATACTACTTCAAGTATTATTGTTACCCAAACCGGCAATTATGATGTAACCACGACCAACCTGGCCGGATGTTCTGCTCAATCTACTTCTCTGTTTGTAGAGGTGTATGCAACTCCAATTACACCTACCATCACGTACGTAGGTGACACCACCTTCTGTATGGGAGATAGTGTATTGCTTTCCTCAAGCTCTACTCAAGGAAACATTTGGTCGAATGGAGATTCTACTCAGCAAACTGTGGTTAAATCCACTGCCCTCATCACCTTGATGGTTTTGGATACTAATTCCTGCTTCTCGGGTCAGAGTAGCATTGCTGTTACAGCAAACGCTCTTCCTGCAACGCCAACCATTACGGCCCTGGGTGCAACTAATTTCTGTAATGGTGATAGTGTGGTTCTTGTTTCCAACGCAACGAATGGCAACACTTGGTCGACCAATGACACCACTTCAACCATTACGGTTTACAACACTGGTTTCTACTCAGTAACTGCTGAAAACGCTCAGGGTTGTGAAGCCTCTTCTACCCCGATTAGCATTACGGTAAACAATGTGCCAGTTGCTCCTTCCATTTCGTTGGTAGGTGCTTCTGAGTTCTGCCAGGGAGACAGTGTTACTTTGATTTCATCCAGCCCGGTAGACAACGTTTGGTCTACGGGAGATAGCACAGCGAGCATTACTGTTAAGAGTTCCGCGAATGTAGAACTCAGGTTGTACAACAGCGGATGTTTCTCATCTGTACAGGATACGGCGATTACGGTTTATCCAAACCCAAGTGCTCCCGTCATTTCCTACAGTGGAGATTCAGCTTTCTGTATGGGTGATAGCTTAACGTTGTTCTCTTCCTATAGCTCTGATAATACTTGGTCGCATGGAGGTGGAAGTGCCCCGTCGATGACGGTTTACCAATCTGGATCTTACCAGGTGAGTTATACCGATTCTAACGGATGTAGCAGTATGTCGGTACCACAAGATGTAGTGGTTCACGCTTTACCTACACCTCCATCCATAGCTCCAGGCGGAACGGTTGAACTTTGTCCAGGTGACACGACCACGCTTACCTCAAGTATTCCAAACAACGTGGTATGGAATGTAAACTCCATTCAAGCCGCAAGTATTGATGTATACCAAGCAGGTAACTACTACGTGACTTACACAGACAACAACCAATGTAGCGTATTGTCTGACAGCGTATCTGTGGTTATGTTAGCGGCTCCGGCTACTCCAGTAATTACCAATGTGGGTAACGTTTTGGAAACTACCAAGGCTTCCAATTACCAATGGTACTTGGGTGGTGATGCCATCCCAGGTGAAATTGGCCAAATCTTTTTACCACTTAACAATGGAGTATTCCAGGTAGAAGTAGCCGATTCAAATGGTTGTAAAGCCTTGTCTGAGCCATTTACCTTCACTACGGTAAGCGTTTACGATCCAGCAGCTGACTTTGTCGATTTCAACTTGTACCCGAATCCTTCTACAGGAAGATTCACGGTTGAATTCTACAACGAAGTTCCTTCACCCATTACCATCGAGATTATCACCTTGAATGGACAAGTGGTGCATAAGGAAACCATTCACCCATCTGATCAGCAAGTGAAGCGGGTGTTTGAACTGGATCACTTAAGCAGCGGAATTTACTACCTGAATCTGACCTCCGAAAATGGCGGAAGCTACCGGGAGCGGATGACGGTGAATAAATGATAAATCTTAAACCCTAAGGTTAAATTTTAAGAAAGGCCCTTTTCGGAGGGCCTTTTTTTGTGGCTTGTTGTTCGTGATAGGTTCAATTATACCAGCTCCAAATCATAAGTAATCTGAAGGCCTGATCCAGTTTCTATAAATAATTGGGTTTAGGTTTCCAGCCTGAGGACACACCTACTAGTGAGCATTCATAATTGAGTACATCCAATTACGGGTACTTTCTTCGCTCTACCGATTTACAAGGAGTCTATGTACCTCAAGCTCCCCTTCACTTTGAACATAAAGGAGGTATGCCCCGGTTTTTAATGGAGTTAGATCAATCTGGCTTGCGGCTTGAATGGTTCTTTGAATCATTACCTGTCCGGTAATACTCACTAAGGATAAACTCACCTCAGCATCCGTATCTATGAACAATACATCGCTTACCGGATTGGGATAGATTTTCACCTTGTCCTCCAAGTAGAGCTGTTCTATGGTAAGGTGGTTACAAACCAAAGGAGTAGAAAAATCGGTTTGGTAAAAACATCCAGTGGTATCGGTAGCAATAAGCAGCGAGTTCCATGGAGATACCTGATTCATCACTCCGCTTCCGATCAGGGTGGAATGGGCATTGAGCAACATCGGGTAAAAGTCAAAATCACTGGAGTCGTTTTGATAACTTCGAATTTCTTGTAAGGTCCCGTTTTTGTTCAGCCGCACTAACTGGGTATAGGCCGAAAAGGTGGATTTGGTATCCACGATATCTAAATAAGCATATATCGGATAGTCGTTTTGGTTTTGGATCAAACCGAGCCTAACTGAGTGATAATCGTATTCATTCGAGCCATCCAATTCCCAGATTTTACTTCCCTGATCATCAAAGGCCCGCAGAAAAAATTCAGGCCCATTGGAGGGTTCCTGTTGCTCACTAAACAGAATTTGATTTCCCACTTTTTGGGTCCAATGCAAAGCTCCATAGACAGGAATGGTGTCTTGTCCCTTGTTTTGAAAGTCACCATTACACCGGATATAGATCTGTTGATTATTCAGGGAAGAGTCTTGGATAAACAAGTGATAAAGCGAGTCCAATTTTTCTACTCCCAATAGGTTGAGATCACGATTAGAAGAATCAGAACCGGCCAATTGAAACAAGGGCACTGATAGAATAGAATCATTGGCCCCCAGCAAAAGACCAAAGTGATTTTCTGATTTACTGCTCACCCCGAAACCAGCAGGACGTACTAAGGCTCCAAACAGAATAGAATCCCCGTCGGTACGCACCTCCTTTTTGAAAAAGCCGGATGAATCATTTTGCCAGATCAACTGGTTATTGGAATCATATCGGTAATTGAACGTTACTTGGATAGCTTGAGAATTGTCTCCCACTCCTATCAAAAAAAGCTCATCATTTTTCCAGTCTATGGCTTGCTCAAAAAAGCAATCAGAATGTAAATCGGACAGCATGTCCACTTGATGGAGCTCCCCGAGATTATCGTAATGGGCGATAAAAAACCTCGAATTGGAAAGCTTTCGACTCACTCCAATTAATTGGAAGCTATCTGGATGATTGATCCGCCAATTGACTCCGGTAACGTTATCGAGTTTCCCGGTAGTTTCGAGCTGGTCGTATCGAAGGTAGGTATCCAAAGAATGCTGGGCATATCCCGACCAAGCCGAAAACAGGATGATCCAAATGATGCCCAGCAATATTTTCATAGGGGTGGTTTTATTTTACAATGCACTTCTTCACTTGAGGACTTTCGTTCAGGTAATTCAATTTAACCAAGTACATCCCAGGATCTGCTGAGTGCAGTTTCACTTGAATTTGCCCGTCATCGGAACGCCCGTGATTGAAGTCATCCGAATGTATCAATTTACCCTTTAAATCGAAAATTTCAATGGACTTTAAATCCTCTGTTCGACCCAAATTCAAGAAGAACTCTCCATTATTGGGATTGGGGTAAAGTACCCAGTTGTCGCTTTCCAAATCCATATCTGCGTTGGACAAAACGGAATTGAATACGTTACAATCGGGAAGCCCATTGCTGGCTCCAAAATCCTTCTGATCCACACAAGAGTAGGTAAACCACGAATTAGCAATCACTTTCACATTCTGAATATCTGGATAAGAGGTGGTATTGTTATAAACCGTGTTGTGCTGAGACTGATAGGACGTTTCCACCGAGAAAAACGAACCTGCTCCATTCCCGGGAGGGTCTTCCAAATAACGGCCCAAAAACTGGTTTCCGTCTCCACAAGATTGCCCTTGGTGATCCATTTCAGCAGAGAACAAGGGCATTATATTGGTCTCTTTGTTGGATTGCTGCCCCAAGAAACCAATCCGTTCTTTCCAGGTATCAACATTCGCTAACCGGACCCCTGAAGTGGCCTGGGTGGTTAAAAAATCCTTTCCGTTGTCCTGAGAGCTGTATCGTTGGTAATAAACCAGGAAAATTCCGTCGCAATGAGACTCGATATAAGCAGCCTTGGTGCTTCTCTTGGTCAAATTTGACCTTGGTGAAGTGTTCGATGTTGTAGCCGACCAACGGTTGAAGAAATAACCAATGTAGTCATGCATGCCCAAAACATTGGCGTCGAATTTTTTGTTTTTATCCAACTTGTCCAAAATGTCTTTGTGATCGTCGTACACTTGATCAAAATGCACATTCATTTGATTATTAGGAACGTCGTTTGAAGTGTTTCCATCCTCATTATCGTAGGTGGGCGGTGCGGTTGGTCCTGTGGATGCATTAATGGTTTGTGGATTCCAAAATTCATGCTCTAACACAAAGTAGGAGATCTTACCCGTGTTGTTGTAGTTGTACTTCGTGGAATTGTTGACCACATCATCGTTGTAATCAATGGCATTCAAATACACCGCTTCTTTGGTGGTAGAAATCAATCCAACATGGATGCGGGGTGTGCTTCGAGCGCACTGAGCGATGAAGGAGTTTAGGTTATTCTTTGCAGTTTGAGTGGTTGGATGCGATTGGTAATTGGGATCATAAACGAAGTTCAATCCATATAAAATGAGGTAGGTAATGTTGTGTTTTTTAGCGTAATTAATCAAATTAGCTTCTGCCGTTGCATTTCCTAAAATGTTGTTGCTAAGATCAATACCACCGTTACCATCATGCCAGGTAAATCGATCAACAAACAACGATCGGGGTACTTGGCAACTAGCACTGGAAGCCGCTGGAAAATCGGTTCCTACTTTGATTCCTCCCAAATAGGCATTTCCACTTTCCTCGATGGTGTAGCTGTTGTTATACCCTACAACAAAAGCTGAATTCACCCCAGGAAGGTATACGGCAGATCGACCATAATCAGTATCTACACCCCCGAGAGTTTCTACATAGGTAGTATCGAGTAAGGTGTCCAAATGACACACCCATACATCGGATAATCCTTCTCCGCGATTGTCACAATATCCTGTGGCCAACAATCCTGTTCCGAAAGAAACGACATCACGAAAGCCTTCATTTCCAGCTTCATCATTAACGATAATATTCATGTTGGTTTGAAGCAAGTCGCCGTCCAAACTCATAACTATACCATCTTCATTTCCGCCATTGTGTTGTAATCCGGCTACTACATATTCATGGCCTCGTGCAGCAATTCCGTATCCTTTGGTATGAAGGGGAAGGGCGTATTCCTCCCGGGTTTCATAGACCCCATCTCCATCAACCTCAATGACCATGGGAAAAGAATTATTGGGATCGGTTACGTCATTGGCCAGAATGAGGTAGTGGTTATTACCGGTCATAGGGATGATTTTTTGAGCGAAGATCATCTGATTGCTCAGCGTAATGGTTTCGTTCCACACAATCTGCCCACTGTTAGACAATTTGAACAAACGAATATCTTGTGAGGCTCCCTGGTCATACATACGATTGGCCAATACGATGAAGTTATCACTCCCGTCATTAATCACATCAACGGCCACCTGAGCCGTATCCGGCAGAGAATCTAAAGATCGAGTCCAAATCTCCTGCCCCATGGCAGAAATGACTTTGATAAGAATCCGATCATCATCTTTTATAAGATCATGATCATCGTCGGTATACCCTGGATTGGTCTCCCGACCAACCAATACCATTTCACCGTAGGAGCTCAAGGCCATGGCCGTTGCAATTTCATCGGATGAGGACGTGCCGTAATCACCAAATAGAACGGGGTCTCCAATATCATCCACGTTCCAGACGGCCATATTTTTTCCAATGGATTCATTTCCAATCCAGCCACAAAAGGCCAAACCATTTGGAGTGACGACCACATCAAGGGCTGATTCTTCATCCACTACATCGGATAATGATCGGCTGTAGCCTTGTTCAAATATTTGTCCTTGGTAAATGGGGGTTAGTTCCTGGGCCTGGTTGTAGGTTGAAAATAACAAGAAGGCAAGACTAATTAAAGAGGTAGAGGTTTTCATGAGTAGTTGAGTTAATGGGACTTATGTTGATTTAAAATTAACTCAACAAACCACTCAAAAACAACTACTTATACCCAAATACGGCATTTACTTTTCGAACTGTGGAAAATCCTTTACGAAGTGTAAGAAAATCTTTGTGGAAGCTACTCCACCTTCTCTGAAAGTTCTAACCAGCGATCCCCTTTCTCATCCAATTGCTGAAGCACGATTCCCAATTCTTCGGACAATTCCATTAATTCTTCTGGAGAAGTATCGGCTTGAAGAAACTTCTGATCGATTTGTGCTTTGCGTTTTTCGAGACGTTCAATGTCCTTTTCCAATAAACCAAATTCACGCTTTTCGTTGAACGTAAGTTTGTTTGAACGATCCGATTTTTTCTTTTCGGATTTCTCACTTTCCGGCTTAACGGCTTTGGCTTCTTTGGGTGGCTTTTTTTCGTTTCGCCACAGGGAATAGTTCCCTGGAAAATCCCGGATCTCGGTCCCTTGGTTAAAAACAAATAAGTGATCCACGAGCTTATCCATGAAGTAGCGATCGTGGCTAACGATGAGAACACATCCCGGAAAATCGAGCAAGAAATTCTCCAGAACATTCAAGGTCATAATATCCAGATCGTTGGTCGGCTCATCCAGGATCAGAAAATTGGGGTTTTTCATCAATATGGTCAGTAGATGCAATCTTTTCTTCTCCCCTCCACTTAGCTTTTCCACTCGGTTAAAGTGCATGCTTCTGGGAAATAGAAAACGCTCCAACAGCTGCGCAGCCGATAGCTTTTTACCCTTATTGAGGGGCAAATATTCTCCCACTTCACGGACGATCTCAATAACCCGACCATCGGGTTTGAGGTTCATCCCCTCCTGGTTGTAATAGCCCATGGAAACCGTATCTCCAACAACGATCTTACCCGAAGTGGGTTCAGTTAACCCCATCACCATATTGAGCAGGGTCGACTTTCCAGTTCCATTCTTTCCGATAATTCCGGCCTTTTCCCCTCGAACAAACTTGTATGAAAATTTCTCGAACAGGTGCTTCTCACCAAAGGACTTACCTACCGTATGAAACTCCAGGATCTTACTTCCGAGGCGCTGCATATTGATCTCCAACTCCACTTCGCATTGATCAATTTTCCGCTTAGCTACTTGCTTGAGGTCATAAAAGGAATCAACCCTTGCTTTGGCTTTGGTTCCTCGAGCTTTCGGCTGTCGACGCATCCAGTCGAGCTCCTTTCGGTACAGGTTTTTGGCTTTGGTGATTTCCGAGGCTTCAATCTGTTTGCGTTCTTCCCGCTTTTCCAGAAAGTAGGAGTAGTTCCCCTTGTAAGAGTACAGACCGTGGTCATCCATCTCCAGAATAACGTTGCATACCCGCTCTAAAAAATAGCGGTCGTGCGTCACCATTAAGAGTGTAAGGTTCTCGTTAATCAGAAAGCGTTCCAGCCATTCGATCATGTCCAGATCAAGGTGGTTGGTAGGCTCATCGAGAATAAGAAAGTCGGGGTTTTCCAAAAGCAGCCGAGCCAAAGCCAATCTCTTTTTTTGCCCTCCGGATAGTTGCCCTACTTCGAGGTCGTAATGATGAATATCCAGCTCGGTAAGAATAGTTTTTACCCGAACTTCCGTATCCCAAGCCTTGAGTTCTTCAATTTGATCAATAGCATTTTGAAGCTCTTCCCCTTCCACTTGATTTTCAATGCACTCCTCGTATTTTTTCACCGCCCGCATCACCGGATCGGATCCTTCGAAAACAGCATCCCATACTTTAAGGTGAACGGGTAGATCTGGATCTTGAGACAAGTAGCGCACCTTAATTCCCTTGCGATAAACGACCTGCCCATCATCCGGTTCATCGAGCTGGGCCAAAATATTGAGCAGCGTGGATTTTCCGGTTCCGTTTTGCGCCACCAAAGCCAGCTTATCCCCTTTGGCCATTCCAAATGAAATGTCCTTAAAGATGACTCGTTCGCCAAACCGGCGGGATATATTTTCTACGGAGAGGTAGTTCATTCTTGGTAAATTATGGCGTATCCCAACTTGCGATAGACCTTGGCAAACTTCTTCAATAATTCCTCATCCTGCTCCAATTGCCCGCGGTAGTTTTCCACCGATTTTTGAAAGAGGTTCCTCAATAAATGGGGATTGATGCGGAAATGGCTGGAGCCAATTTTGGTGATCAAATCGGGAGATTGGGTGCTTAAGGAAAAGCGCACTTCGGTTTTTCGGGTAGCATCAAAAGCATACATTCCTAAACCATGGGTACAGGCATGGCGGAATAGAAGCAAAATCTCGCTGTTCTTCCCATTGCGACTCATGGGTCCTCTCAGGTATCTGCTGATTCGCCCCGTGGAATTCCGGTTGACCAATTGACCACTGTAAAAACGAGCCATCAAATCAATCGAAGACCAAAGCGTTGTGCAATAGGACACCGTCTTTTCTAAGCCAGCTTCCTTAAGCGTATCCAATTCTTCATTGATTCGGGCATAAGTTGACATCCGGCCTTCGGGCAGATCCTGATTATCAAAAAAACGAACGAGCAATTCCTGCGACATGCGGCAAAGGTAGGAGATCAGAAGCGAGAATGGAGTGTTGAGCCCGAAGCTGGAAATGAACAAGAACCTTCGATCCAGGATCCAAAAGGTTTTCCCGAAAATTGAAAATTGATCCTGTTCCGATAATCATCGGATTGTAAATTAAAAAAGCCTCCGGCCGAATAAATTCAACCGAAGGCTTTCTGGCTTTGTGCTAAAACCAAGTCTTATTCAGCAGCAGCAGTCTCAGCCGGAGCGTCGCCGATGTGCTTATCGAGGAATCCGATCATGGCTTCGTAAAACTCAAACCGGTTCTCTTCATTTCTAAATCCGTGGCCTTCGTCGTCTTTAACGAGGTACTCCACTTCTACTCCTCTGGCACGCATAGCTTCCACCATCTGATCACTCTCAGACTTTTTCACCCGAGGGTCATTGGCTCCTTGCGCGATGTAAAGAGGCGCTACAATTTTATCTGCATTCAAGGATGGCGAGTACTTAGCCATCATCACACTATCTTCCGTATTCGGGTTCCCTACCATCTCATAAACCATAGGCTTAAAAGGTTCCCAGTAGGGAGGAAATGTGTTCATAAAGGTAAACAAGTTAGAAACACCTACATAATCGATACCACAGGCGTACATTTCAGGGCTGTAGCAAAGACCCGCCAAAGTAGCATATCCACCATAGCTTCCGCCGTAGATAGCGATACGCTTTGGATCTGCAATTCCCTGGTCAATCAACCATTGAGCGCCATCAGTCACATCATTTTGCATGGCTTGCCCCCATTGCTTGAAAGAAGCTTCCCAGAAGGCACGTCCAAATCCGGTTGACCCTCTAAAGTTCATCTGCAACACCGCATAACCACGGTTAGCTAAAAACTGACACTGTGGGTTGAATCCCCAATAGTCACGAGCCCATGGACCACCGTGTGGATTAACCACAACGGGTAGATTCTTTGGGTCTTTTCCTTTTGGCAAGGTCAGGTAACCGTTAATGGTCAGACCATCTCTGGACTTGTATTGGATAGGCTTCATTTCAGCCATATCGTCTTCGTTCAACCAAGGGCTGATATCGTGAATTTTATCCAGCTTATCGCTGTTTTTGTCATAGATGTAGAAAGCTCCTCTGGACTTGTCGGAATAAGTACGAACAACCATTTTGTCTTCTTCCTTATTCATAGCACCGATACCGATTTCGTAACCCTCGAGCTTTTTCTCAAGCTTGCTAAACCAGCCTTTGGTCTCCTCGTCAAGGAAGTGACGGTGACGCTTGTCCGTATTGTAGCTAACGCTGGTCAACACCTTTCTCTTTTCTGAGTAATTCAAAGAAGAAACATCCACTTCAGGGTGGTTAAAAATCTCTTCTACTTCTTCTCCGCTCTCCAGATCAAACAGGATAATGGCCGATTTATCGCGACCAATGTTAGAACTGGCATAGATGTTTTTGTTGTCAAAAGTGAAGAACAATGGACTGATGGATTCCTTGTAGTTGTTGGTCACAATTACTTTCCAATCGTCCTGCTCTGTGGCACGGTACAAGATGGAAGTATTCACCCCATCGGTAGTCGTAGCCAGACGAAGTTTGCCTTCATGGTCGGTGATCCAACCTTGAATATTGCCTGGATTCTCAGCCAACATCTCCAGTTCACCCGTCACAATGTTGAGGCGATAAGGATCGAAGATCATTTTGTTTCTCTTGTTCAAACCAACCAAGATGTAGTCATCCAATCCTTCCAGGTCGTCAATCCAACGGGTGGTTACAGAATCGAACTTCGTTAAGGTTTTGGGATTGCTTCCATCGATGTCAACTCCGTAGATAGCCCAATTCTCATCTCCACCATTGTCTTTTAGGTAAAGGATACGATTGTCATTGGCCCAGGTGTAGCCTGAAATGTCTCTGTCGGTGATTTCGGTCAAACGCTTGCTCTCTTCGCTGCCCACTTTTTGAACAAACACATTCATCCGATCCTGGTACGGAGCCAGGTAGGAAAAATGAGACCCATCGGGAGATATTTGGTAACTGGATTTATCGGGATTTTTGAAGAACTCTTTCAAGTCGTATTGCTTGACCTGAACGGTTTCCATCTTTTCTTCGGGTGCCGGGCTACTGCAAGATACCGCTGTGGCTAAAAGGCCAAACGACAGTGCAGCAATTCCCAATTGCTTAACAGGATTCATAACGATTCAATTTTCTCCAAATTTAGAACACCTCATCTGTAGATGTTCACCGCGCATCCTGCTATACGGCCATTTAGCCCCAATTCAGCTTAAAAACGATTCGAATAGGGTTTTCATCCTGCCTAAAATTGCCGGATACAAAAGAGAATAAGAAGTTCGATTAAGGGTAAAAGACTTTAATAATCCGTACCGCGGTAGTTTTCGGATTTGTCTTCCTCGTAGATATCCAGGTAATTGAAATAACGTGATTCTGCTACCCTTCCTTCCACCAATCCTTTTTTGATACCACATCCCGGTTCATTGATGTGCTGGCAATTATTGAACTTGCAATCCGACAACAGCTCACGCATTTCTAAAAAATAGTGAGAGAGCTCAGAGCGATCGATATCGAGAACGCCAAAGCCTCGAATTCCGGGCGTATCAATGATTTGAGCGCCAAAGTCCAGGTCAAACATTTCAGCAAATGTGGTGGTATGCACTCCTTGTTTGTGGTAGGTGGAAATCGCCTTTACCTTTAAATCCAAATTGGGATCCAAGGCATTGATCAAGGAAGATTTTCCGGCTCCTGAATGCCCTGAAATGGTCGATGTTTTGTCGGTCATGAGTTCTTTCACCACATCCAGGTTTACACCCTTTTCCACCGATATAGCCTCGCAGCGATAGCCCACCTGCTCGTACAATTCCATCCATTCTGCCAACCGGCCCATTTCCTCTTCTTCCAACAAGTCGATCTTGTTGAACAAAAGAACGGGTGTGATGTGAAAAGCCTCAGCCGAACACAGAATACGATCAATAAAACCCAATGTCGTTTCCGGCTGTTTGAGCGTCACCAAAAGAATAACCTGATCGATATTGGATGCCAAAATTTGCGCCCGGTGCGAGAGGTTAACCGATTTACGAATCAGGTAGTTGTTGCGTGGAATGAGTTTCTTCACCACACCAGTGCCGTCATCCACTCGCTCTATTTCTACCCAATCACCTACGGCAATCGGATTGGTAGATCGAATACCCTTCAAGCGAAATTTACCCTTCACCTTACAAGGAAGGGACTCTCCATTTTCCAACTTCACCTCCAGCCAACTACCGGTCGATTTATAAACTCTGCCTTTCATTCAATGCGCAAAAGTAAAAAAGTGACTCGATGTTAATTTGCGCTAACGTGCTTTCCGGGAAGCTATTTCATTAAAAAACGTTTATACTTTTGGCCCATGTCGATTGAAGTCTCATCAGTTAATAAGATTTACGGTACTCAAAAGGCCTTGAATGAGGTAAGCTTTTCCATCCGCAAGGGTGAAATTGTTGGATTTTTAGGACCTAATGGCGCAGGTAAATCGACAATGATGAAAATCATCACCTGCTTTTTGCCCCAAACTTCGGGTGAAGTGACCGTATGTGGTCACGATGTGCGTGAAGAACCTATGGCGGTGAAAAAGAAGGTGGGTTACCTTCCGGAGCACAATCCCCTTTATCTGGAAATGTATGTGAAGGAATACCTGCACTTTATAGCCGGATTGCACGGATTGTCCAACAAAAAACAACGGGTTGCCGAAATGATTGAAAAGGTGGGACTCCAATTGGAACAGCACAAAAAAATCGGCGCACTCTCTAAGGGATATCGTCAGCGGGTAGGATTGGCGCAGGCCATGATTCACGATCCTGAAGTATTGATTCTCGATGAGCCTACCACTGGGCTTGACCCCAATCAGATTGAAGAGATCCGGGAATTAATCAAGTCGATTGGTAAAACCAAAACCGTCATGATGAGTACCCATATCATGCAAGAGGTAGAAGCCGTTTGCGACCGGGTGATGATCATTAACCGAGGTGTATTGGTGGCCGATGGTAAGGCTGGCGAGATTCAGGCAGCGCAGGACAGCTCCCTGCGATTTAAGGTAGAGTTTGCCAACAATCCCGAGCAGAAAATTCTACTCTCGCTGGAGGGTGTTACTCTTGCCGAAGTGGAATCCGGCAACAGTTGGATCATTGAGGCAGATCGTGACATTCGTGAAGATCTGTTCAAACTCAGTGTAGATCAAGGGCTGTCTATATTGACCCTTCAAAAAGAAGAGCAAGGACTGGAGTCGGTATTTAAAAACCTGACCCGGAAGAAGCCTTAATCTACTGTCCCCTTCCATTTTTCGCCCTATTTCAAGCTAGATTTGAAAATAACCCTCCTATTCTTTCGTTGAGTTGTGCTCAAATAGACTAACTTAGTAAGCCATGAAAACCAACATCTTAACTCTAATAGCGTTAATTCTTTTGTTTGTATCCGGATGTAAAAAACAGGATTTTCGCGATGCAGATATGCAAGTCCGTCATTGTGCTTACCCACCTCAGGATACCACGGCTATTGATTTTTCGAGGTTACATCAAATGAATGATGACGGTTCAACCAAAATCGTGAAAATTGACAATCAAACTCTTTTGGATTCGGTTATTCCTCTATCTGGTGGCATTTTAGACCATGTGAATCTGGATGAAGAGGTTGTATTTTTAATGACGGCCTATCCAAGAAGTGAAACCGGCGAGTGCCCAGAATTAAGAGGATATAAGGTCAAAGTAAATTCCACCGACGAAGAGATCGATTTCACTATCAAGATTAAAGGCTATGATGGCAAGTCCTCGAGTCGCAAACCTTTTATGGCCTTTCTGATCGTTCCGCGCTCCGAAGCCCATTATTCCATTTCCGGAAGAATGACCATTACCAAATTCAAATTCTTCAACATGACAGGAAGTAGTAGGGATGAGTATGTCGATTATGAATTATAATGGAAACGACTTCAGTTGGGCTGATTAGCCGCAGAACGAGTTCGTCCATTTTATACAATAGAACTCCAGTTTTAGCCCATAATGCTCACCATAACAGTCATTTTAGGTGTTCAATCCCTCCAAAAAACCGAGCATTGGAGGAGGCTTGGTAGGATATCCCAAATAAATCGCCGAAATCAGGTGCGAAAAGTCCGGTAAGTGCATACAACCAATACCTAAACTGTATATTTTCGCAATTCATTTATAAAAAATCAAGAAGTATGCCTTATTTCTTTACCTCTGAATCAGTTTCAGAAGGACATCCCGATAAAGTTGCTGATCAGATTTCAGACGCATTGATCGACAACTTCCTGGCTTGGGATGCAGATTCCAAAGTGGCCTGTGAAACGCTCGTTACTACAGGACAAGTTGTACTAGCAGGTGAGGTAAAATCCAATACCTACCTGGATGTACAAAAAATTGCTCGAGAAGTAATCGCTAAAATCGGATATACTAAAAGTGAATACATGTTTGACGCCAGCTCTTGTGGTGTACTTTCAGCTATTCACGAGCAAAGTGCAGATATCAACCAGGGTGTTGATCGTACCAGCAAAGAAGATCAAGGTGCGGGTGACCAAGGAATGATGTTTGGTTATGCCACCAACGAAACGGCGAACTACATGCCATTGGCTCTCGAATTGGCTCACCTGATTCTTAAAGAATTGGCCGATTTGCGCCGCGAAAATGATGAAATTAAATACCTACGTCCTGACTCAAAATCTCAGGTTACTCTGGAATATGATGACAACAACCGTCCGGTGAGAATCGATACGATTGTAGTATCTACCCAGCACGATGATTTTGACAGCGAAGCTAGCATGCTTCAGAAGATCAATGACGATGTAAAAAACATTTTGATTCCACGTGTTAAAGCTCAATTGCCTGCACACATCCAGGAGTTGTTTGGATCGGGAATTAAATACCACATTAATCCTACCGGAAAGTTTGTAATTGGTGGTCCTCACGGAGACACCGGATTGACTGGAAGAAAAATCATCGTTGACACTTACGGTGGTAAAGGTGCTCACGGTGGTGGTGCTTTCTCTGGAAAAGATCCTTCTAAAGTAGACCGTTCTGCCGCTTACGCGACTCGTCACATTGCTAAAAACCTGGTTGCTGCAGGTGTAGCTGACGAAATTCTGGTTCAGGTTTCTTACGCAATTGGTGTAGCTAAGCCTATGGGTATTTTCATCAATACCTTCGGTACTGCCCACGTAGACCTATCGGACGGAGAAATCGCTCGTAAGGTGGAAGAGATTTTCGACATGCGTCCTTTTGCTATTGAGCAAAGACTGAAGTTGAGAAATCCTATTTACCAAGAGTCTGCAGCTTATGGCCACATGGGTCGTCAAGCTGAGACGGTAACCAAAACATTTACTTCTCCTGACGGATCTTCTTGTGACGTTGAAGTAGAGTTGTTTACTTGGGAAAAACTCGATTACGTTGATCAGGTAAAATCTGCTTTTGGATTGAGCTAAAACCTGACTCTCAAAATACAGAATCCCCTAACCCGGCAAATGAGCTGGTTAGGGGATTTTTTTTGCGCTGACCTTCAAGCACTTCCAAAGCCAACCTCCTCACAACCAGAATAAAAGTGACATCAATCATTTATTTAAGATATAAAGGTCTTTTTTTCTTTTAATGAAGATTAAAACCTTTGAATATCCAAAAAGAAGGTCATTATGAAATTCACATCTGTAATACTGGCAACATTGGCAATCGCCTTTCTGGCCAGTTGTGGTGGCGACCCAGAAGCTACCGCACCGAAGAAGGAAAAAATGAAATTAGACAGCGAACCCACCACTCTTCCCGCTGCTCCTCCAAAACCGACCACTACGCTTGAAAAAAGCGACAGTAAAGGAGTTGGCCCCATTACGGAGATTCAATTGGAAGCCATAGATCAGGCCATGGCAGCTGAAGGGAAAGAGATTTACGAACAAAACTGCGTGGCTTGCCACAAGTTGGATAAGAAATTTATCGGTCCAGCTATTAGTGGAGTAGCCGACAGACGTACCCCAGAGTGGATTATGAACATGATTCTTAATCCCGAACAAATGGTGAAAGAAGATCCTATTGCCAAACAATTGCTGGTGGAAGCCAATATGGCCCCAATGGCCAATCAAGGGCTTAGTGAAGACCAGGCAAGAAAGATTTTGGAATACTTCAGAACGCTTTAATCATTAATACATTCTCAAATGAAAAAGTCAGGTAAAATCCTTTCGTTTTTGGCTCTGGCCGGCTTCCTGTTCTACGGATGCCAAAACAACGCAGGCCAAAAAGCAACAACAACACCCATCGGGAATGGTGACGCTGCCTCTCAGGTATATGTCCCACCTGGTGAACACGATGAATTCTACGCCTTCCTCTCTGGAGGATTCAGCGGTCAGGTAACGGTCTACGGACTTCCTTCAGGACGATTGTTTAAAATCATTCCGGTATTCTCGCAAGATGCCGAAAAGGCTTGGGGATATAACGAAGAAACAAAACCCATGTTGGAAACATCATTCGGATTCATTCCCTGGGATGATGCTCACCACCCCGAGTTATCTCAGACTAATGGTGTGCCGGATGGTCGCTGGTTATTCATCAACGGTAACAATACACCAAGGGTAGCCCGGATTGATCTGGGAACTTTTGAAACCACTGAGATTCTCGAGATTCCAAACAGTGGAGGAAACCACAGTTCTCCATTCACTACGGAAAACTCTGAATACATCGTAGCTGGTACCCGCTTTAGTGTGCCTTATCCTCAAACGGATGTAGCGATCAACTCCTACAAGGAAAACTTTAAAGGAGCTCTTTCTTTCATCAAAGCTGATGAACCAGGAAGCATGGACGTAAGTTTCCAAATCCTCGTTCCAGGATATGATTACGATTTGGCCCACTCTGGTAAAGGAAAGTCTCACGGCTGGACCTTCTTTACCTCTTACAACACCGAAGAAAGTCATACCCTAAAAGAGGTCAACGCTTCTCAAAATGACAAAGACTTCATCGCTGCCATTAACTGGAAAAAAGCGGAGGAGTATATCGCTGCTGGAAACTTCAAAGAAATGCCAGCCCGCTATGCGCACAACTACTACAACGAAGAGACCCACATGGCTACTTCTGAAATGAAAGAAAACGTGAAAGTGCTGATCCCTTCTGAATGCCCAGGGCTGATTTATTATCTACCTACACCTAAATCTCCTCACGGAGTTGACGTAGACCCAACAGGATCTTACATCGTGGGTGCTGGTAAGCTTTCTGCAGACATTACCGTTCACTCTTTTGACAAGATGATTGCCGCTATCGAAAGCCAGGCATTTGATGGAGAAATTGACGGTATTCCTGTACTGAAATTCGACGCTGTTGTGGAAGGAGCGGTACAGAGTGGAGGTCTTGGTCCATTACACACCGAATTTGACGGTAACGGATATGCTTACACCACCTTCTTTATCTCCAGTGAAGTAGTGAAATGGAAAATTGGAACCTGGGAAGTGGTTGACCGCGTACCTTGTTACTACTCTGTAGGTCACTTGATGATTCCTGGTGGAGATTCTAAAAAACCATGGGGTAAATACCTGGTGGCGATGAACAAAATCACCAAGGACAGATACCTACCTACAGGTCCAGAATTGGCACACTCTGCTCAATTGTATGACATCTCCGGCGATAAGATGAAACTTATCCTGGATTTCCCTACCATGGGTGAACCACACTACGCTCAAGGTATTGCTGCGGACGTGATCAAAGACCGCAGCAAGAAGATCTATCCACTGGAAGAAAACCATCACCCTCATGCCACTTTGAAAGAAGATCAGGTTCGGGTAGAGCGTAATGGCAACGAGGTACATATCTATATGACCTGTATCCGAAGTCACTTTGCCCCCGACAACATTGAAGGGGTAAAAGTGGGTGACAAAGTGTACCTACACGTTACCAACCTCGAACAGGATTGGGACACCCCTCACGGTGTGAGCATCATGGGTGCCAACACTTCTGAGCTACTCATCATGCCGGGTCAAACTGAAACCTTGCTGTGGGAGCCCAAATTTGAAGGTGTAATTCCTTTCTACTGCACCGACTTCTGCTCTGCCCTGCACCAGGAAATGCAAGGCTACATCCGCGTATCTGCCGCAGATGCCAATACAGAGCTTAGCTGGTCTTTAGGCGAATAAAAATAAGCTTGAGCGTATGCAGGAAAGGACCGGGAGAACAACAGATGTACCTGACATTTTGAATTCTTTTGGGCCGGTTCTTTCCTGTTTTTCGCTTGTCATCAAAGACATTTAATCGGGAATAAAATGAAACAATTACCACGTTTATTTATGTTGCTGGCGGTGTTACTCACCATGCAACTGTTCCTTTTCCCCATGTGGTCCATTACCCTGGTGGCCCCTCAATATCCGGACGGCATTACCATGTTTATCTGGATTGATCGTATCACCGGGGATACGGAATACACGCTTCAGAACATTAATATTCTGAATCACTACGTGGGAATGAAATACATCGAACCGGATTCTATTCCGGAGCTGCAATACTTCAAATACGTTGTATTGGCCATTTCCCTTCTCGGAATGGGAGCGCTTATTGCCAATCGCAAATACCTCTACCTATCCTGGTTCATCTTAGTGGCCCTTTTAGGCGCCTTGGGTATTTACGACTTCTATTTGTGGGAGTACGATTATGGTCATAACCTCAGCGAAACGGCTCCCATCAAAATTCCAGGCATGGTGTATCAACCGCCTCTGATTGGCACCAAAATGCTCCTGAATTTTGAAGCTACCTCATTACCTGCCACCGGCGGGTGGTTGTTTGGAACAGGACTCATGTTGTCTCTGGTTGCCTTTTTGACTTATCCCAAAACCAGTCGGCGATGAAAGCGTGGTTCATTTTGGCTTTGCCCCTGCTAACACTAGTGGGCTGCACACCTCGAGTGGAGCCCATTAGTTACGGCACCGATCCCTGTGCCCATTGTAAGATGATCATCACCGATGCTCGCTATGGCTCTGAGCTGGTAACAGCAAAAGGAAAACGCTACAAATTCGATTCAGTAGAGTGCCTAATCGATTACCTTTTGGAAAATGAGACGGAGATTCATAGCCTGTGGCTGACTTCATTTACACACCCGTCCAAATTGGTTCCAGCTGATTCTTGTTTCATCCTAAAAAGTGAAGCAATGCCAAGTCCAATGGGCCGATACCTCACGGCTTTTGGCAATTCTGATTCTGTGTTGGCCTACCAGTTTAATCACGGTGGCTCTGTCCTTCACTGGAAAGAGGCTCAAATCCGATTCTGATGAAAGCGTTAAGCTCCATACTTGGTGGGTTACTCCTTCTACCTGGCTTACTCATAGGTCAAAATATCCGGGTTTCACCCGGTGGGTTGTCCCTGGCCGAGGCCGTTCAACAGGCACAGCCCTTTGATCAAATCGTGGTGGAAGCAGGAACCTATTTTGAGCATGGCATCGAAATTCAAAAACCGCTTAAAATCACGGGCGAACCCGGTGCCATTTTCGACGCACAGGAACAGGGGGAAATTCTCACCTTGCATGCTGATAGCATAACGGTGTCAGGTCTGGAGTTTCGAAATATTGGAACGAGTTACATCAAGGACTGGGCAGCCATCAGCTCGGATCGATGCACCGGATGTGTTATTGAAAACAACCGTTTGATCAATGCCTTTTTTGGGATTTACCTACGTCATTCCGACCAATGTATCATCCGGGGAAATGAAGTGTTAGGCCAAGCCGAAATGGAGATGTCTTCAGGCAACGCCATTCACCTTTGGTACTGCAAAGACATTCTGATTGATAACAACAAAGTGGTTCAACACCGCGATGGTATTTATCTGGAATTTGTAGAAAATTCAGTTATCCAAAACAACCAGAGCATTAACAACATTCGCTACGGACTGCATTTTATGTTCTCTGACAAAAATCGTTACATCCACAACCAATTCATGGAGAATGGCTCAGGTGTAGCGGTGATGTATTCCAGCTTTATCGAAATGCGTGACAATGAATTCCGCAACAATTGGGGGCCCGCTGCTTATGGTTTGCTCCTAAAGGAAATATTCGATAGTCAAATTTCACACAACACCTTTTACAAAAACACTACTGCCATTTACGGTGAAGGTGCTGTGCGTACCCGGATAGACAACAACCATTTTGAGAGCAACGGCTGGGCCATGAAGATCCTCAGCAGTTGTATGGAAGATACCATTACCGGAAACAACTTTGTGGGTAATACTTTCAGTTTGTTCACCAACACGCCACGCAACTACAACCTGTATGAAAAGAATTACTGGAGCGACTATTCCGGCTATGACCTCAACCACGATGGAATTGGCGATGTTCCCCATCGTCCAGTGAGCCTCTTTACCTATGTGGTGGAGAAAAGTGAGCCTGCCATCTTACTATTAAGAAGTCATTTTGTTGGACTCCTTGAGTTTGCCGAAAAAGCTGCACCTGGAGTAACCCCGGAATCGCTAACAGATCATAAACCCTTAATGAACCCAAGACGTGATTAAAATAGAAAACATATCCAAGAGTTTCGGACGGCTTTCTGTTCTCAAGGGCATCGATCTGCACCTGGAAGCCGGAAAAATCTATACGGTGTTAGGTCCGAACGGATCAGGCAAAACCACTTTGATCAAAACCCTTCTGGGATTGATTCATCCCAATTCTGGTCAGGTATCCATTCAAGAGCAAACGATATTGGGCAACGACATCCTTCGTGAACGGATTAGCTACGTACCTCAAATTGCCCGATTTCCTGAAAACCTCCGGGTAAAAGAGTTAATTAGTCTCATAGACGGATTGCGTAAACAAAAAGCCAATCCTCAGCCCTTTATAGAGCTTTTTCAACTACATCCTTTTATGGATCAGAAGCTGAAAAACCTAAGTGGAGGTACCCGCCAAAAAGTGAATCTGGTTTTGGCTCTCATGTTTGACACCGATCTGCTCATATTAGATGAGCCCACCTCTGGCCTGGATCCGATCAACCGAATTCATCTTAAAAATCGATTGATGCGATTGAGGGATGAAGGCAAAACCATTTTGATGACCACCCACATTCTTCACTTGGCCGAGACCCTATCCGATGAAATCATCTTCCTGCTGGAAGGCAAGGTTGGATTCCAGGGAAGTCCCGGTGAATTGATGGAAAAAACACAAAGTCAGGATCTGGAGCAGGCGATAGCACGAGTATTGTCTATAGGACCTTCTTCCAACTCTGAATCTGTTGAACTAAAAACCGAAGGAGGACTGGTTTATGGTTAATGTATTTCGCTACTGTTTGTTTGACCTGCTTCGCAGTCGCTGGAGTGTGGTCTATACCGTATTTTACCTGATTTGTGCTTCAGCGCTACTCCACTTTTCTAATTCCCCAAGCAACGCAGTAGCCAGCTTAATGAATATTGTACTATTCATCACACCCTTGGTTTCCATGCTATTGGGGATCATCTACTTTTATCAAAACCGGGAATTTGCTGAGTTGATGCTGTCCCAACCCATTAAAAGAGTGCACTTCTTCCTGGGCAATTACCTCGGGTTGAATGCTTCTATGATCCTCAGTCTTTTAATCGGACTGGGTGTTCCAGCCTTGGTTTTTGGTTGGAACTACATCGGTCAACTCGGAATTCTGCTCACCTCAGGCATTCTCCTGTCCCTCATCTTTTCAGCCCTTGCTTTGTGGATTAGTCTTCAAAACGAAAACCGAATCAAGGGATTTGGGATGGCCATTTTAACCTGGTTATTCTTTGCTATCATTTACGACGGATTGTTCCTGATTCTCCTCTTGTGGTTCAGCGATTACCCCCTCGAAAATGCCGCCCTCATCGCCACCTTGTTCAACCCCATTGACTTGGGTCGGGTATTGATTTTATTGCAGTTGGACCTTTCTGCGCTGCTCGGTTTTACCGGTGCATCGTTTAAACATTTCTTAGGATCTTCTGTCGGTATCGTCGTGGCTTTGATGACTGCCGTATTATGGGTAATTGTACCTTTGGGAATCCTTCTGAGAAAAGGAAACCGGAAAGATTTTTAATGAATGTTACTGTCCAAAACCACTCAATACGCCATACGAGCCTTAATCTACATCCAACGCGAAACCCAAACGGGTGAAAATCGAGTGGATATCCGGAAAATTGCTGAGGCCATAAAGTCGCCTACCCATTTTACAGCAAAAATTCTCCAACAACTGGTGCGCCATGGAGTCATTTCATCGATGAAGGGTCCTAACGGTGGATTTGCTGCAGAACCTCATACGGCTCAGGTCAAATTGGGTGAAATCATTTCGATTATGGATGGTAAAGATTTTTCAAAGGCCTGCCTCTTAGGACTACCGGCCTGCTCGGAAGAAAAACCCTGCCCCATTCACCATCGATTCGCCAGCCTTAAAGCTTCCACAGTCAAACTCTTCGACGAATTGACCATTGGAACCCTGACCGAAGATTCGCTGAATACCTACTTGTCCTTGTAATTTAATTGTGAAGTCGTAGACCTATAAAATAGGTTCTTGGCTGCTGTGGCCCGTATATGTACGAAGCGTCACGATCCGGACCGCGATCAAAATCCTCCTGGAAGCTATCCAACAGGTTGTTGATTCCAGCGCTTACGATCAGCTTGTTCTTTTTCAACTTAAAGGTATGACTCGCCTTCAGATTGAGTTCCACAAAATCGGGTGTGCGCTCCAATCGATCAGCTTCAATGTAGCCTGCATAATGCTGAACCCACATAGGCCCTGTATAAATCATGGAGGCATTAATTTCCGTATTCTTCAAGCCGCTAAAGCCAGCCATTAAACTTCCATACCGCTCAGGCGTTCTCAAAAACGAGCGGGTAAGCTGATCATCACCCACCTCTTCCGACCATTTCAGCACTTCATCATAACGACTCCGAAGGATGGTAAATGTGGCTTCAAGGGTGTAGTACCTACCGTTGGTAATAGCGGCTTCCAGATTAATTCCCTGAACCGTGGCACCTGCTCCATTTCGTTTTTCCAATACGTTTTGATCATACTCCGAAGAAGCATCTTCTAACACAAAAGGATTGTGGATTCGAGTATAAAAACCTTCGGCCACCAATTCAATTTGTCCACCGGACCATTCTTTATCGTAGTCCAACGAAAGGGTATAGGAATCAGACTGTTCAGCATCCAAATTATCCGCCAAGCGAATGACCCTAATTTCTCCAGATACTAACTCGGTGTGTACTTCTTCTGAAAACAGCTGGGGAATTCGAAATCCTCGGGAATAGCTTCCACGCAACTCCAATCCGGGAGATAGGGTATAGCGAGCACTAATCATAGGACTGGCGTTGTATTGGTTAGGCTGGAAAGCATCCAAGCGACCACCTGCCTTGATTTTAAGCAACCCGTTTACATTCCAATCGTATTGCAAGTAGGCCCCAGGGTGCTAATCGTTTGATCAATGTATAAGTTGTAGCCAGGTTTCTCATCCGCCATGTCATCCCACTTGTACTCGAGTCCAGAGGTCAATTCTCCTTTTCCGATAAAAGGCCCCTTGCTTTTTCTGGAATATTGCAACCCACTCACGAAAGAAAAGTCCGTGGTTTTTCCATAACCATTGGGATCTTGACCTCCACCGTAGTAGTTATCCATATTAGTATTCTGGGCACTTACAAAGGCGTTCCATTTGTTCTTCCCGTTCTTCGACCAATAATCAAAGGCCAGTTCACCACCAATAACTTCTGACTGCAATTCTTCAGCAATATCCGTTTCGTGGGGTTCAAGATCCAGTAAATTTCCTCCCCTGCGATATTCCTGAAGGCCATATACATTCAAAGAAAGTTTCGCTTGCTTGCCCAAGCGATGAAAGGCCCTTGTACCTAATCCCAAGTTTTGCAAGCGGGGAATTTCGGAATAACCATCTCCATCGCGGTCATAAGCCTCCCGAGAGCGGTAGTTTCCAAACAAACTGATTCCTCCATTGTACGACTTGGTCATTCGGGTGGTATTGAAACCCAGATTATAGGCTCCTGACTTACTATTCATGACAGCGCCTTGCGTGTGTATGCTATAACTATTGCGCACGGGTTCTTTGGTAATCACATTGATGGTACCGCCGATGGCATTGGAGCCATAAAGAGCAGATCCTCCCCCCTTAATCACCTCCACCCGATCCAGCATGTCGGTGGGAATTTGTTCCAATCCATAGATGCTATTAAGAGCCGAAAAGGTAGGTCTTCCGTTAATCAGAATCTGGCTGTATGTACCCGCCAATCCATTAATCCGAACCTGGGAGAAACCACAATTCTGGCAATTGGTTTCCATTCGCAATCCGGGGGAATATTTAAGCCCATCGGAAACGGACCAGGCGTTGACCTGTTCCAATTGTCGTTGCCCAATTACATCTACCCGGACGGCTGCTTGCGCCCGATTCTGTTCGTTTCTCGAAGCTGAAACAACCACTTGTTCCAAGCCAAACACATCTGGTTTTAGGGTGAAATTTTGGGAATAGACCTGGCCATCTTTTACCTCAACACTGTCCGAAAAAGGCTTGTATCCAATGGCTCGGATCTGAAAAACCAACCATCCAGCTGGTAAATCTTTGATTTCGAAATAACCGTTAAGGTTAGCCACCGCACCTGTGGATCCGCCTTGAACAGAAACCTGGGCGTAAGGAAGAGGCTCATTACCTGCTTTAACTTCCCCTTTAAAGGTCACCTGGGAAAAAAGTGAAAGAGGCCCAAATAAGATTAGGGCCCCAATATATATCCAATACCAATTAGCTTTCATACCGAAGGCACAAAGGTAAGGATAAGTTTGAATTTTTAGATTAGTCTAAAAATTTATTTCGAGTCACCTTTTGGGTCGAACAATTATCTCGCTTAAGGTAACGTCTTCGGGCTGTTCTAAGGCATGCAAGATCTGATTTGCAACATCTTCGGGTTTCAACCCTGCGGCAAAATAGTCGCGCATTTCGTTTACCAATCCATCATTGGTAGATTGTTCGATAAAAGGAGTTGCGACAGCACCGGGTGAAATCGTGGTGACTCGGATATCCTTGGCCATTTCCAAATGAATGGATTGACTGATGGCCAAAACGGCATGTTTGGTGGCGCAATAAACTCCCGAATTTGGGAATACCTGATGGGAAGCAACAGATCCCAATTGAATCAGTTGAGCACCTTCCGACTTTTTTAAGTGTGGCAAGGCATGGTAAATACAATTGAGGAGCCCCTTGATGTTTACATCCACCATGGTATGCCATTCAGCCAACTTACCCTCCTCTACAGGATCGAAATATCCCAAACCGGCATTGGTGACGAGGGCATCCATCTTGCCCCATTTCTCCACCGTTTGATTCATCCAATGAGCTACCTCGCTTTCGTTGCGAACGTCAGCAGCTACATACAAATGATCTCCTGTCAATTCAGATTGCAGGGCATCCAGTTTTTGCTGGTTGCGAGAAGTTAAGGATAAGCTGAACCCATTTTTATCCAGCAACAGAGCCGTAGCCCTACCGATTCCACTCCCCGCACCGGAGAGCAGAATTACCCTTGAGTGTTTTCTTGTTTCCATTCTTCCACAAAATTCTGGCAATAGGCCTTAATTTCACCACGAACACGATCAAATTCTTTGATTTTGTCTTCCGGAGAACCTTCATATTTGGATGGATCGGAAAAATTGTGGTGAAGCTTTTTGGCTTGAGTGGGAAAGTAAGGGCAGCGTTCTTTGGCATTATCACAAACCGTAATGACCGCACTAAACTCAACATCGGCATACTCATCAATATGATTAGAGGTATGTCCGCTGATATCAATTCCATCCCGTTTCATGGCCGCCACCGCATCGGGATTCAATCCATGGGTTTCCACTCCAGCACTGTAGGCATTAAACCATCCTTGTCCAAGGGATTTAAGGTACCCTTGAGCCATTTGACTCCGGCAGGAATTTCCTGTACAGAGTACCAACACATTTTTAGTTGACATGTTTGTTTATTCTTGAGATTGCTGTTTCAACATTTTCCAGGTGAGGATACTAAAGGCAGCTCCACCAATAGGACCTACCCAATAAAGCCAATGATCTGCCCATTGACCAGAAACCAATGCCGGACCTAAAGACCTCGCCGGATTCATGCTGGCTCCAGTCATTGGTCCAGCAAAAGCTGCTTCGAGCATCACCACGGTACTGATAGCAATTCCTGCCAGAGTACCAATTTCTTTGGATCCGGTAGAAACCATAATGATGACCAACATAAGAAAGTAGGTCAGGATAAATTCCATGAGCATAGCCGCCATAGGCGACAAGCTGGGATAGGTCCCTCCAAGGTATTGGCTGTCAGGAAAAAACAGGTGTAAACTCCAGGCGGCCAAAACAGCTCCAATACTTTGGGCTATAACATAAAGAGGTACCTCTTTCCACGGAAATCGACCAGAAAGGGAGAAAGCGATGGTCACCGCTGGGTTAATATGCGCCCCACTGGATTCACCAAAAGCATAGATCATAGCCAACACAATGGCTCCAAAAACAAGGGCGATGCCAAGGTGACCAAGCACTCCGGCATACGCCTCATTCATAACAATGGAACCAGCCCCGAAAAAGACGAGGCCATAGGTTCCAATTCCTTCGGCCAGAATTCTGGCCGTCAATCCTGATAGTTTCATTCGCTTAGCAGCATCCAGATCCTGGAGCACAAGAAGGGCCGTCAGCGGTAATCTCCGCCAATTGAATTTTTTGTTTTGGTTCGGTTACCATCGCTGGAGAACAGCAAGCCTCGGCTTCCGGTGCATTCTCATCTGCATAATGAGGATCGTTATACTCCACATCCTCGTGCAGCTGATACACTTCCCAAGGGTGCCCATCCGGGTCTTTAACCCAAAACTTATCCTGGCGGGCATAACAACAATTGGTGCCCATTTCTTCTCTGGTTTCCAATCCGAGCGCCTGAATGGCTTCCATTCTGGATTGAAGTTCCTCCGCCGAATCGATACGAATGCCCAGGTGTCCAAAATTGGGGGATACCCGGTCCGCATTCTCTGCAAAGGAAATAACCAATGAAGGTTCCTCTAACTCAAACTTGACATAACCACTTTTTACCTTGGCTGGACCTTGTCCAAAAAATTTGGTGTAAAACGCTACCGTATTATCGATGTTAGCCGAATACAAGCTAACGTGCATACTTGGATTTTTCATCACTATTTCTATTTAACAACAGGTTGAATGGGGATCGAATTGATCGAAAAAGCCTCCCAGCTTGGACTTGGCCTCAGCCCAGGCAACTTCATCGATGCAGTAGCAAACACTCGTACCTTCAATCGTTCCTTTAATCAACCCCGTATTTTTGAGCGCTTTGAGATGCTGTGACACGGTGGCCTGAGACAATGGCAGGTGCTCTACAATATCGCCGGTAATACAGGTATTGGACTGAATCAAATGCTCGAGAATCGCCACTCTTGCGGGATGTCCCAAGGCTTTGAATAACTCAGCCAGGTCGTTTTGTGTAACCGAGAAGTTTTCTGATTTCGTTAAACCCATCGTAATAATTATTTATTGCAATATTACGATGAAAGAGTTTGACGACAAGCTTCATTTCATTTTTTTTACGAATTCAACCAATTGATAAGCGGTCAAACACTCCTCGAAATTATTGTTTACATTTAAGCTCTTAATACCGTAAACAGCTTACTATGAAGAACTTGCTATTCTCTATTTTTACCCTAACCGCCTTAATTTTTACCGGGTTATCCGCTAACGCCCAGCAATCAGATTTTTCTCCTCTCGTTAACTACGGTGAAAACCAGGAAGCTATTCCTTCCTCCCAATTACCGCTACCTGCAGTACATGGTATGCAAGCAGCTGGAGATACTCAAGAAGTATGGCTAAACTATGGTCGAGCTATCTACAACCAAGGAGGCTCACGCAGCTATTTTAGAAATTACCTCTATCCGGATTCTACTGTGCAAGTGGAGTTTAGCTCTGGTTATGGAGCAGTCTGGAAACACTCTTTTGGTGAAGTTTTTGATCCTAAGTCGATCTACTTCAAACTGGATTTGGTTAACCTGAATGACACCTCTCGCTACACCGTAGATTCAGTAGCCTATTTCTACCGTTATTTCCGGTGGAATGATCAGGCACCTGACACCTTGCGTATTCAGTTTTATGACCGTACCAAAATTCGCTCCCGACATGATCCAGGATGGCAAAGTGGTGCCTCCTATGCGAACGTTGATTATGACTACCAGATAAGAAAAGGCTCAGACCCATCTTATGAAATCACCTATTTATTAGACAATAAGGATACGGCCATGTTTGCCGGACAACGTCGATTGGCCTTCGATGTAAACCTTCCCTTCGATACGGGATTGTTTGCCTCAACCATATCTTTCTTTCCCGGTCATCAAGACGGCATCGATGACACCATAGATGTGTACATCGACCCACTGGCCACCAATCGCGTAAACGCTTTCCTGGTTTACGAATTTAGAGATGAAGTGCCCAATGTATTGGCCGGTGAGTACAACAATGGCCTGGTGGTTACTCAAAGTGTTCGCTACGACTACAACTCCAATGGCTGGAGAGACCGTTATCAACCCGGTACCGCTTGGGCCTCTGCTTCAGGAATATACCATACCGATATGGAGTTTAAGTTGATCTACACCGAACTCGGTTCTGGAGGTGGTGGCAATCCAGGTTCCGTTGGCGAATACAATTTGGATGATCAAATAACCTTGTTTCCTCAACCTGCACAAGGCTATTTCGAATTCCGAAACAACAGTGGGAAATCCATTGCAACCTTAAATTTAACGGCAGTGGATGGAAAATGGTCCAAGACCATAGACCTTTCTTCTACCTCCGAAAAAATTGATATCAGCGATCTTCCAGCCGGGCTCTACCTGGTAGAAGGTTCGGATCAAAACGGGTATTTCTTCCGCAAAAAATTAGTGGTTCAATAGAGCCACAGGGGTAGAAAATCTGGGCACTGGGTAAATAGTCTGGTGTTTTATAAGAGAGTGGTCTATTTTAGACTTGCGTCGAGTAGGCAATCAACATTATGCTAAACAAGGAGGACACGCTCACCATTGCAGTGGTGGACGATCATCGGCTATTCCGTGAGGGACTGTGTCGGATTATTCATGCCTTTGAGGGAATGGAAGTCATATTTCATGCCGCCGGAGGAAACCCTTTGCTCAAGTTTCTGGAGTCGAATAGCGATCTACCTGATCTGGTCATATCCGATTTAAAGATGGAAGATCTGGATGGTTATCAAACCACGCAGGCTATAAAGGCCAAATACCCGCAGATCGGAGTCATTGTGGTGTCTATGTACGATTCTCCCGAAAACATCATTGAATTGGTCAGTGCCGGCGCCGATTCCTATTTGAATAAGAAGATTTCATCGGAAGATCTTCACCGAGCTATCTTAACCGTAAGTTCTGGAGAAAAATATTTTACCAAACGGGTATCCAAGGTTTTGGCCAGTCATGTATCCAATCAAGTATCGAGATCTCGGGATTATTCACTGTCTCCTGAATTCAAGCCACTCGAGATTGAAGTACTGCAACTGATCTGCCAGGAAAAAACAAATAAGGGAATTTCAGAAGAGCTTAAAATCTCGGAAAGAAGCATTGAAAACATCCGAAAACAACTCTATCGTAAAACAGGAACAAGATCATCCACAGGATTGGTGATATATGCCATTTCCTATGGTCTTTTTAGTCTTTATCAAAAATTTTAGGCTATTTGAACTAAAAAATGAAACCTTTTAGAATTAATTTTCGTAAATTAGGTATCACTTCACCACTTAAACTAATGAATATCAAGGCAATAAAATCAATAAATGCATATTACCCCATCTCCTCGGATGTGGGAAAACGGTCGAATTTCTCCGGATTTCCACCGTCAATAAAACGGCGAAAGCCAATACCTTTGAAGTAGTTCTATGAACGTAATCGATTCCGATCTGGCAAGGGTAAGAATCGGTTACCTCAAGCAACTACCAAAAACCGGGTGGGTCGTTTACCCCTTCTTCCCTGATCCTGCACAAGCGACTCATCAAGCTAAACTATAGTCTGGCTGATTTTCAGCCGGACTATAGTCACCCGGTTCAAAGTTAATATCCAAGGGGTTTCAACATACTTTTATAACTCTGTTCTTTGGAAAACAGCTTGAAATGGGCCTTTCCATCCTCTAATCGCTCAATGATTATTTGTCTTGGAGAGGGAATCAGACAATGCTGAACTCCTCCAAACCCACCTACAGATTCCTGATACGCTCCGGTTCCGAAAAAACCTATGTACAAGGGATTTTCTTCCTCATACCTCGGTAAGTAAATCGCATTTACATGCTGCTCGGAGTTATAGTAATCATCGCTGTCGCAAGAAAGCCCTCCTAAAAGTACCCGCTCGTATTCATCCTTCCACCGATTGACTGGTAGCATGAGAAAACGACTATTAATGGCCCAGGTATCCGGAAGAGTGGTCATAAAGGAACTATTGATCATGTTCCAGTTTTCCCGGTCGTTTTGCCTTTTTTGGTGAACCACTTCGTAAATGGCTCCACCGGCCTCCCCAACTGTAAAGGAGCCAAACTCGGTAAATATATCAGGTACGGGAATACCAGCACGGTCGCAGGTAAACTTCACATGACCAATAATTTCATCGATAATGTATTGGTAGTCATACTGAAAATTCAAGGAAGTTTTGATCGGAAACCCACCGCCAATATTTAAAGCGGTTAGCTCCGGACAGTTCTTTTTTAGCTTCACATAAACATCCAGACATTTGGAAAGCTCGTTCCAGTAGTAGGCCGAGTCCTTTATCCCAGTATTAATGAAAAAATGAAGCATTTTCAGCTTCACTTTAGGATTGGGCTTAATCTCTTCCAGGTACAAACGTTCAATGTCTTTGTAGCGAATTCCAAGACGAGAGGTGTAAAACTCAAACTTAGGTTCTTCCTCAGAAGCAATCCGGATACCGACCTCGAAAGGCTGGTCAATTTCACGATCAAGTTGATCCAATTCACGGATATTATCCAGTATCGGAATTACATTTTTGAATCCCAATCGAATCAATCTGGCGATTCCTTCAGCATATTCAGGCATCTTATATCCATTGCACAACACATAATGTAACTTACTTACTTTACCTGCCTCATATAGACTTTCAATCAAATTGATATCAAACGCTGAAGAAGTTTCCAGATGAACGTCATTATTCAGCACCTCTTCGAGAACGTGTCTAAAATGATTGCTCTTGGTACAGTAGCAATAAAAATACCGGCCTTCGTATTGATGCTTCGCCATGGACACATTAAACCAGATCTTAGCCTGGTTAATATTTTCAGAGATTTTCGGCAAGTAAGTAAACTTGAGTGGAGTGCCATACTGTTTGATCAAATCCATGAGTGGAATGCCGTGGAAAACCAACTGATCATCATCTAATTGAAACTCTTTCTGGGGAAAATCAAAGGTATTCTCTACCAGATCGATGTACTTCGTCTTCATAAATCCAATTGAGTTACTTTCAAAAAATCGGCTAAATGTAACTCAGTTAATTCAGATAGATGACCGTGAATTAAAAATTCAGCTTGAATCGGAGGTAATAAATGGAACCGTAACCGCCATAAGCAGTATTCTGATCACCAGCGAATATTTGGCCATTCAGCAGAATTTCAAAGTTATCTGCCACCGTGTAAGAGACCATGGGGCCAAAAAACAGAGAGCCGTCAGATGGGTTGAGAATGGAAAAGATAGAACCTCGTAACATGGGCATCAACTGGTAGGACACTTCGCCAAAAACGTTGTGCATAGCTGGGCTCAACGTCTGAGCCGACAATTCCCGATTTAGAAAAAAGGCCTGGTAATCTCCAGATTTGGCGTCCAATCCTTCGCTATTATACAAGTAGGCACCATGAATGTAGAGTGAGTTTTTGAAGGTATAATCCAAATCCACGGAGGCCACTAACTGAGGATTAAAAGAAAGGTATTGATAAGCGGGATAAAAATAGGTGGCTTCGCCTCTAAAGCCTGCTCCCTTTATTTCACCTGACCAGCCTAAACCACTAATCCAATAACTACGCTGCCAGCCCGCAAAAAACTGAAGATCGTAGCCCTTCTTATTAAATTTATAAAGCCCGGCAACACTGCTACTCTCAATGCTATCGGAAAGAGCGTAAACCACCTCCATGCTGGAAGAGGGTCCGGTGAAATATCGAATTAAGGCCGCATCCGTTCCCGGCCGCTCCTCGTAATCGAAATCAAAAAAGCTGTAGGCATTGAAAACATCGTTTGGATTCCACACCAATCCTGTCCCCCAGTTAATCCGCTGCCTTCCCAATATAACTTCCCAGTTTTTATAAGAATAGAACAGGTTGAGTCGATCGAAGGTACTGTGCATCATGTAGCTCGTATCGCTGGCCCAGATCCAGGTTAAATCAAAAAAGGAGGGATCGGAATCCATGAGCTGGTAATAATCAGGGACAAGGGTATAATTGGCCTTGTGGAGCTCTCCCCAAAAAAAGCGATTCCGCATGGCGGTCTCAAAAGTCAGGCTATTGTTGATAAACCACTTGTAGTTTAAGCGGTTGTGAAGTAGGTTGTCTCCTTGCCATTGCCCTGAACTTGTGGGAGGGACAAACAGCGTGTTCAGGTATTTGACATAGCCATTGAACTGCATATTTTGAAGAAGCTGACTTTTCTTCTTGGTTGAATCAGCGGCTTCCTGTGCTACCGAAAAACGGGGTAGAACAAGCAAGGTGGCCAGGGCTAAAAGCAAGAGATAACGCTTTTTCATTATCCGTCTTTACGCTCGTCTCGAATGATCTTTCCATCCTCCATGTGCACGATACGTCTGGCTTTACGCATAACCCGTTCGTCGTGGGTGGCAAATATGAAGGTGGTATTTTCTTTTTCGTTTAGCTTTTTCATCAAGTCCAATAAAGCTTCGGTAGATCGGCTATCCAAGTTGGCCGTTGGTTCATCAGCCAAAACGAATTTAGGCTTAGAAGCCAAAGCCCGAGCCACAGCTACCCGCTGTTGCTGACCACCCGACATTTCACTTGGTCGCTTATACTTTTGGTCCAGAATTCCCAACTCTTTGATTAACTCGTCTACCCTGGCTTCGCTCTCCTTTAGATTGGCTCCTTGTAACTGCATGATAAACTCGATGTTTTCCTTGGCATTGAGCACTGGGATCAGATTATAGGCCTGGAACACGAAGCCGATATGGTTTAACCTAAACTCAGTTAGCTGCGACGGTGTGAGCGTAGAAATATTGGTACCCGCAATTTGAACGTGGCCGCTACTGGCTTGTTCCAAACCTCCCAGCATGTTAAGAAAAGTCGTTTTACCGCATCCGGAAGGACCGACCAAAGCCGTGAATTCGCCCTCCTCAAATTCCACATCAATTCCATTAACGGCATGAACCGGAACGGTAGTTTCGTTATAGGTTTTCTGCAAATCAGAAATTTTTATGACGCTCATAATTCCTTTTTTAATCTCTTTCGTTAATCACATTTCCCGTATGGCGGTAGCGGGGTTTAATTTAATGGCTCTACGCGCTGGAAACCAAGCGGCAATGATGGCGGTGATGCTCACCATAATGGTTATCTGGAAGTAGAACACGAACTCCACCTCGGGATAAATAATGGGAGAAAAACCTAAGTCTTCCATAGCTCCCATATAAGCGGTAAGGTCAATTCCTGAATTCCCTAAATATCCAATTACGACTATGGAAATTAAGCAACCGGCTATTCCCCCAACCAAGGACAAGAACATGGTCTCCAGGATAATCATTCCAGCTACCCTGGGCTTACTCATTCCAATGGACCTCAACATCCCGATTTCGTGCGTACGCTCCATAATGACCATGAGCATAGTATTGATAATACCAAAAATGAGGGCGATTAGAATGATGGCCAATAAGATGAAGTTGAACTGGTCGATGAAGCCAGAATACATTTTTACGCTGGGCTGCAGTTCTCCCCAATCTCTTACTTCGGCATTGGGGTAATCTTCCGTTACCTGCTTGTGAAACTCCTCAAGAATTCGGTCATCCTGAAGCATTACCGCTATTTCATGAGCACCATCTTCCGGGAAATTGAGCAATGGCCTTAAATCTTCTTTTTTGACGAAAATTGATGATCCATCAAACAATCCATTTCCCGTCTTATAAATACCAACAACCCGAAACAGCCCCCGTGATACATTCCCGGTTCTATCTGGCAGATCGAGTACAATCTTAGACTTGAGGCGAACCTTTAACTCTTCAGCTTGCTTTTGGCTGATTAATATGGGGGCGGTTCTGCTCTTGCCTTCAAAATAGGTACCGGTATCAACTTCGGCCCACAGCCTGGTAGTTTGCTTTTCTTGATCAGGATCAACGCCCATAATTCGAACGCCCAAGGCTTTGTTGGCCGTAGACGCCATTCCATTGGAAACGATTCGAGAAGTGACACTTTGCACCCCGCTTCGGCTCTTCAGATCGGCCACTATTTGGGATGAATTTTCAAGGTACAAGCCGAGATCTTCGTTCAGTGGAAAATCCTTGGCGCAAAGCTGCAAATGAGACGTTTCTAAACGAATATTCCGATCGATTTGCTGGTTGACCATTCCGGTCATAAAGGCAGCGAAAAATATAGCAGCGAATATTCCAATGGCAATAGCCAAAATGACCACGGCACTTCTGGATTTATTTCTCCACACATTTCTCCAGGCGATTTTTAGTAGCATATTACCTCCCTCTAAGTGCGTTTACGATATTTAAATTTAAGATCAGGCTCAACGGTGCTATAAGCGAGACTGTGCTCAAAAGAAACACAACCAAGGCCTGATCGATCAGATAACCCAACTCCATCGACATCCTCATAACGGGCTCCACGTTGTATTCGGAAAACATTTCGGCTGTTTCGCCGGAAAACTCAATGGGATTATACCAGAAATAGGCATTTATGGGCAATGAAATCAGTACCCCAACGATGACCGAAATAAGGGCCAACCAAAGCGTTTCAATGGCCACCAGCTGAACAATATGCCTGCGTTGCATACCCATGGAATTCATAACTGAGAACTCCCTTCTACGTTCTGCCGCCATCATAAGTAGCGTTCCAAAAATTCCAAAGCCAATGACGAGGTAGAGAACCCCAATCATAATGAGCCCCGAAACGCTATCCAACTCGATACTTTGAAGTAAATTCTCGTTTAGTTTTTTCCAGGTCAAGGCGGTAATTGGAGAACCTTCAAATTCGGTCAAAAGTTCTTTTTGAAGCTCTTCTGACTCCTCCTTGTTATTCAGAATTAGGCTCAGGGAAGAGAGCATACCGTAGGCACCGTATAAATCCTGAGCTTGTTCCAGATTAAGAAATACAGGACCTCCCCCCTGCCCTGAATAATTGAAATCATAAATCCCTTTGATCGGATATTTACCAACAGCCGTCACCCCATGATAGCCCTGACCAAACAGAACCATACTATCACCCAAAGCTACTTGCAGAAATCGAGCTAAATCTTCGGAAATTAGAAGTCCGTCTTCACCCGGTTCTAAATATTCTCCCTGGGTCAGCTTATCTTGAATAGCCAGAGCATCAACCTCAAGTTCGGGCTTCATACCTACCACAGGCACGCCCTTGGTGTGGGACTCGAAAGACGCCAAGGCAAAATTTTCGAACCGCGGAAATTGATTTTGAATAGCTGGATTTACCGCAGTTAACTTTTGAAGTTCTGGCGTGTAGTCGAAAATGTGCTCTATACTGGCATCATCAAAAAAGTCTTTGTGCTGAATTTGGACATGTCCACTTGAAGTACGCAGCGTACCTTCAATCATGGAATCATAGGTACCGAGCTGAAATCCGCGCATCACCACGGCGATAACCACGGCAAAGGCAATGCTCGATATCGTGATCAAAGTTCGGCGACGGTTGCGCCATAAGTTTCTCCAGGCCAATCTTGCAAGTATCATCTTCCTCTTAGTGCATTAACAAAATTGAGCCGATGAACGCTGATAATGGGAACCACGGCCAGAAGGACGCAAATACAAAAGATGATCATCAGCTGGTTAAAGATAAAAACGGGCTCTGTGGAGAATATGAACGTTGGCTCAATGTTATACTGGCGATACATGGCGGCCATATCACCGGTTAACTCGATAGGATTCGCATTGAGGTAAAACAAGACCGGAAGGCTTATCCCCAATCCACTCAACACGCCTATAATTCCAAGTAAAACGCTTTCAATAAAAACCACGATGGCGAGCTTACTGCGCTTCATTCCGATGGAGATCATCACTGAAAATTCCCTGCGCCGTTCCAGGGTCATCATAAACAAGGTTCCGAAAATGCCAAAACCTACGATCAGGTAAAGAACGCCAATCATAATTCCCGTTGAAACATTTTTTGTGCCTTGTGATTGGACATATTCCGGGTTAAGTTCCTTCCAATTTTTGGCAATAGCTTGGGTTGAATCTAGCTGCTGGTTCAATTGGCTTTGGACCGGGATCATGTATTCAGGACTCTCCACCATGAGGGACACATGGGTCAATCGGCCTTCTGCTCCGAAAAGGTGTTGGGCATCTTCCAGGTGGATGAACAACATGGAGGTATTCATCAACGGAACATTAAAATCTACAATTCCCTGCACCCAGTACTTTCCTGCAGCAGTGATTCCATGGTAGCCCTGACCGAACAGTACCAGCGTATCACCAATCGAAAGCTTGAGGTATTTCGCCAAGTCCACCGCCACCATCGTTCCTTGATTAGCTTCAGAAAAGTAAGTCCCCTCCACCACCTTGGTGTGCATGCCCGACAGCTGCTTTTCCATTTCAGGAAGTGTTCCAATGACCGCGGTTCCTTTGGTGATATTACCCGTTGAAACCAAGGCAAAATAATCAAGCTTAGGAGCCATCGCTTCCACCCCAGGAGTGGATTGAACCAGGGATTTAAAATCCTCATCCCAGGCCATGGAATTATCAATGTTCTTATCGTCCCAATAAGCTGGATGCTGGAGTTGAACATAACCCGTAGTGTTACGAATCATTTGATCATCGATGCGATCGTACATCCCTTTGACCACCGATTTCATCATGAGGCCAAAAAACAGGGCGAAACAAATGCTCGACACCGTAATCAACGTTCGTCGCCGATTACGCCACAAGTTGCGCCAAGCCAATATGAAGTAGGTTTTCACTACCGCACCTTTTTCATGTTCTGCTGAGAGAAGAAGCCTTCTTGAATATCAATTCCAAATTCCTGCCACTTCACCACAATTATGGTCTTCTGATTCTTTTTATCTGCTGGAACCAATTCCATGCGTGCAGGTAATTTTCGATCTCCCATCTGGCGAATGTCCGATCCAATCATGGTATTGACCAGTTCCATGTCTTCGTCGTAATTCTCCTGCTTCATCGTGTAGAACTCATCTTTGGCAATCCACATGATTAGCTTCCCCCAAACTACGGCGGCATCTTCCTTTGGAATCAATTCCACCTTGTAGCAATCATAACCACCGATGTTTTCTTCACCGAGAAGTTTGTGGGTATAATCTTCCACCTTAGAGTTCATCCGAACCAGATCATCGTTGGTAAAATCAGAGCCCATCCAGCTTTGCCCCATCATGGAGCTTGGAATTTTGATCATTCGCGAAACGGTAGGCATCCAGTTCCACATTTCTGTTTGTCGCTTTAGAAAAACTTGCCCTTTATCGCGAGCAGGCCCGGTGATGTAAATCATGGAGTATTCCGTTCCCAAACTCCAGGATTTCATAGTAATCGTTCGGTTCCAGGAAGGGCGTTGAATGGTCATTTCCATTTCACTTTTCGCCGAATTGCCAAGGGTCAATTGATTGGCTTTGTCTACAATATCTCGTGCTGAAAGTTCTTGTGCTACAAGTGGCTGTCCAATACCCAAAAGGAGTGAAAGGAAAATCATCAAAGATTTCATGGTAAGGATTTTATTTATCAAATGTAAAGCAGATTTTTTTAACTGACCAGTGGTCCGGTTAAAAAATCAATACCGCTTCATTAATTCTGCAATAACCTGATCCAAAGGATATTCCTCTCCCAATAGAAGAAATTTGAAGATTGCCCCATCCAGCACCGCATCAAAATACATAAGCTCCATTTCAGGATCTTCAAAGTTCATCTGGCGAAACAAATCAATGTAGTCCACCAGCATCACTTCCTTCATCTTCTCAAGATAAGGAATCACAGCCGGGTGGTTATGAATTTGTTGTATGACAGCCGTAAAAAGTCGATGCACTTCAGGGTTTTCTTTGACCATACGAATGATGTTCTTAACCCTTTCATGAAGGATTTGGGCAGCTCCATGGGTTACTGGAATCTGATTAATTCCATCAATCATCTGCTCCACATAATTCTGAATAATGGCCAGAAGGATGTCTTCTTTGGTCTTAAAGTGGTGGTAAACCGTACCTTTCGCTATGCCGCAGGCATCGGCAATTCGGTTGATGGAGGTATGCTTAAATCCGTAATCCGCAAATAGCTTCATGCTTTGCTCCAAAATTCGACTTCGGGTGGCGAGTCTTATCTCCTCAAAAGCTTCCTTGGATCTTGGCATGAGACAAAGTTAATTTTGAATTCTGAATTTTGAATTCCGAGCCCTATCAACCTTCAGGATTCAGAATTCAATATTCAATATTCATCGTGCTCTCACTTCTTTTTTAACGCTGAAGGCGACTTGGTATGGATCTTTTCTTCATCGTAGAAAACATTGTAGGCAAACCCGTCTTGAATCGAATAGGCGCCATATTGGCCTTGCTTGTTGAGCGCCAAAAAGCCCACCTGAAAGTCCTTATGGTCGGGCTGTTTTTTGATGATTCTTTGAATGGCCTCTTCACAAGCTTCTTGGGGACTTTTCCCTTGTCGCATCAATTCCACAATCAAATGGGTTCCTGCAATTTTGATCACAGCCTCCCCTTTTCCTGTGGCCGTAGCCGCTCCTACTTCATTATCTACAAATAGACCGGCCCCAATAATAGGTGAATCTCCAACGCGGCCGTGCATCTTCCAGGCCAGTCCGCTTGTGGTACAAGCTCCAGACAAGTCTCCGTTTTCATCCAAAGCCAACATTCCGATGGTATCGTGGTTTTCGATATTGATTACCGGCTCATAATTCTTTTCCTTTTTCCACTCTTCCCATCGATTTTTAGAATGTTCGGTAGACAAATCCATCTTTTCAAATCCTTGATCCAGCGCAAATTGCAAAGCACCATCTCCCACCAACATAATGTGGGGCGTTTCTTCCATCACCTTACGGGCTACAGATATAGGATTTTTGATGTGCTGCAAATAGGCAACCGATCCACAATTCCCCAATTCATCCATGATACAGGAATCGAGGGTCACAAACCCATCTCGATCAGGGTACCCGCCATATCCGACCGTAGCCACATTGGGGTCATCCTCCGGCACTCGAACTCCCTGCTCCACCGCATCCAAGGCTCGACCACCCTCAGTGAGTATTTCCCAGGCCTTTTCGTTGGCCGGAAAGCCAAATTTCCAGGTCGAGATAACCACTGGCTTTCTAACCTGGAGAGGTGTTGCAGCCATGGCATTTTGACCTTCGGGCACATTTTCCGCTGCACAACTCTGTACAGCCAAGGTCGTTCCCATAGTCGCCAGGGCCGGCCCACCCAAAGCAACCTTTTTGATAAAATCTCTTCTTTGCTCGTCCATTCCGGTTAATTCTTGGCCTAAAAATTAGTCCAAATAAATGAAAATGAGCCTATTCCATGTATTCGGCATGGTAAAACACAAATTTGCCTAACCTTGCGTTCAGGATGAATCCGGCTCAAAACATATCGGACTACTACAACCAAACGCTGGTGCACTACAAGCGACATTGGAAGCTCCGTCAACAGCAAGCCATTCATTATGGAATCTGGTATCCTGACACCCGAAGTTTTGCTGAGTCCTTGCAAAACTCCAATCGAAAGGTGGCCGAGTTACTGGACCCTCGCCCAGAACATCGTTTGCTGGACGCCGGATGCGGCGTAGGGGGAACCGCCCGATTTTTGGCCAAGCATTTTCATTGCCAGGTAACCGGAATTGCCCTGGGAAGCAAGTTGATCGAATTTGCGAACAACCTCCCAGAAACCCAGGAACTCGGCAATCGAGTAATTCTGGAAGAACGGAACTACCTTGCTACAGGATATCCGGATTATAGTTTTGATGGAGTTTATGCCGTAGAAAGTATGTGCCACAGTGATCATAAGAAAGATTTCTTGGCAGAGGCCTACCGTCTGTTAAAACCAGGTGGAAAGTTGATCGTTATCGATTACTTCCTTCCCAATCGAGATTTAACGACCAAAGAAGCATCTCCCATTAACAAATGGCTGGGCTTTTGGGCCATACCCAATTTGGTGCGTAAGGATGAATTCGAAAAGCTGTGCTACGACGTGGGATTCGAAAACGTGATCATGAAAGATTACACTCCGCACATACTGCGCTCAGCCAAGCGAATGTACCATGGAGCCATCCTGGGGGCAATCCCTTCAGAGTTGTACAACCTGTTTCATCCATCAGCGAGTAGATTTGCCCGCAAGCATTACCAATCCGGCTACTGGCAATACAAAACCTTGCGCCAGGGATTATGGAATTATCAGGTGGTGAAAATTCACAAGCCAAAATAGACTTAGCACTCTGGTAATCGGATACTTACCAAGAAGCCAAAACAATTCACGAACAGCATAAATAATGTTGTTTTTAATGCTAACTTCGCGGCGTTTTTGGCAACCCTTACCATTAGAACCAAAACGAAAAAATCAATTGAAAGAATAAAGTTTTGTTACTCAGCATTCGCTAAAGTTTTAACAATATGACTCAAGAACCATCACAAAATCATTTTCAAAAGCTTTCGATCATTATACCAGCTTACAACGAAGCTGCTACCATCCACTTAATTTTGAATAAAGTGGGGGAGGTAAAAATTGTTGAAGGAATCGAAAAAGAAATCATCATTGTGGACGATTGTTCAAAAGATGGTACCTATGAAACCCTTCAGGCTTACAAAAATGATCATCCGGAAATGAATATTCGCACCTTGCGTCATGAGGTGAATAAGGGTAAGGGTGCTGCACTCCATACTGGAATTGAGCACGCCACTGGAGAATACCTAATTATTCAGGATGCTGACCTTGAATACGACCCAGAAGAATATAACGACCTACTTAAACCAGTGTTAAATGGAAATGCAGACGTGGTTTATGGTTCTCGATTTCAGGGAGCAAACCCTCACCGCATTCTGTTCTTTTGGCACACCATCGGAAATAAATTTCTCACCTTCCTTTCCAACATGTTCACGAACTTGAACCTAACGGATATGGAAACCTGCTACAAATTGTTTGATACCAAAATCCTTCAGTCCATCAAATTGAATGAAAATCGATTTGGGTTTGAACCTGAGGTGACTGCTAAGATTTCGAGAATTCCTAAAATCCGGATTTACGAAGTTGGAATTTCTTATTACGGTCGAACTTATGAGGAAGGAAAGAAAATTGGATGGAAAGATGGATTCAGAGCTATCTACTGCATACTGAAGTACAATCTTTTTAGCCGTTAACAGGCCTTGAGATTTTGCCGCCGAAATAAAGATTTAATCAAAAGTCAAACGGCGGCATTTCATTCCCTTCATACACCAAAAGATGCACCACCTAAGGCCCTATCGGGGTATTATTTGGTTCTTATCTTTGGATGGCGATCAAAGCAAAACGAATGTTTGGAGAAAGACGTCCCTCCATTCAGATAATCGCATTCTATTAAAAACTGATTTTAAAAGAATCATCCAAGAATCAGTAAGGATAAAATGAAAAGTCAAAAAGAGGAAAACCAACCTAAGGATGCAAGTCCAAAACTCATCCACTCTTTGTTGTTTTATGCTATTCTGGCCATTGGCCTCGGATCCCGACTATACCATTACTTAATGGGTAGGAGCCTTTGGGAGGATGAGGCTCATTTGGCCTTAAATCTATTGGATCGATCATTTTGGGAATTAACCGAACCGCTTGACCACCTTCAAATCGCCCCGGTGCTGTTTATGCTGGCTACCAAAATCATGACATCCATTTTTGGTTATGGCGAAATGGCTTTGAGAAGTGTCCCCTTTATGTCATCCGTTCTCACCTTCCCACTTTTCTATTTCATAAGCTTAAAAATCACCGGTAACAGACGAATTAGCTTACTCGCCTTCTTTCTGTTTGCTGTTTGCCTAACTCCGGGCTACTTCGCTTCTGAATTGAAACCTTATGCCGTTGATTTAGCCGCCTACCTGGCTTTGGTCTATATCACGATTAGTGACCATCGCTTAGTTGCCAAATACCGAAACCTATGGCTTCTAATCGCCGGTTCCATCGCCCTGTTTATGTCCTTTACGTCAGTTATCATTCTGATTTGCATCGGAGCATATACCTTGACTCAGTGGATAAGGGACAAAAAGATAGATAAAAAGCAGTTCGCTGTTTTCGCCTCATGGGTTGCCGTTCTCCTATTCAATTATTTGTTCTTTATCGCAAATAATCCGCATCGAAAAAGTTCGGAGATGATGAATTTTTGGGACTCAGCCTTCATGCCGATTAATCCTTTTAGTGCTGAATTTCTGTCCTTTATTCAAATCCAATACAAGCAAGTCTTTTTCGACCTCCTTCTTAATATCTCTCCACTATATGGCTTTTATTGGGTCATTATAGCCTTTATCGTAGGGTTTGTCGGGTACGCTATTAAGAGTAAAAACAGAGCTATTTATGGCCTGGTTGTTCTTCCGATTGTAATCCACTTAATCCTCTCTTCCTTTCACATCTATCCATTTTACCGAAGGCTAATTCTGGATCTTATCCCTCCCTTTATCTTGATTGTAGCTATTGGTTGCTATCAATGGGCAAATATTCTGGGCAAACGAATTCATATCTCCTTATTCTGGATTGTTGTTTTGATTTCAGCCTACCAATTCAGCATCAAGTCCTACCATGAATTTCCACAGTGGTATCGAGAGTTTAAACCTTCCATGGAATACGTCAATAATTTACCTGACAGCGTATCTCTATTTGTCACCACTCCTATAAATACGGTTAGATATTACGAAAAAACCGGGCAGTTAAAACCCAAAACAATCATTCCGTTGAATTGGAACCTTACCTTTCAAGAAGTAGAAAGTCGAACATTGGGCCTGCCCAACAACTCTGTTTTACTTTATAATTTGGATCAACTGGCCAATTCTGAGGAGATCCATTCCAAGCTGGAATACAGCCGCCGAATAATGGATCAATTTTCTTTTAAGAACTATGGCGTTACCGTCATAAAATCCGAAAGCGAAAATCAAATTAGACTTAACCACACCTCTTTCCATGAGTATAATGTCATTTCCATTGATGAGGAAAAATTGGTTGCGATTTGGGATGGCTTTGTCGAGACGAAAGCCTTAAAAATTGAACCTGGGCATTATAAATGCACGGTGGCCTGCAAAGGCACTTCGCTTGGAAATGTATTCTCTGAAGTAGCGGTAAAGTTGAACAACAGCCAAGTACAATCCATTACCTGCACATCGGATTTTAAGTTATTCGAAAAGAATATTGAGATAACGGACTCGGTTAGTGTCTTCCAGTTTGAACTACTTAATGATAGTTCCGATCAAGTTACCCATGAAGACAGAAATGTCTTTATAAACTCCATGAGTTTGCAAAAAATCGAATTGGAAAATTGAATCTCAGATAAAGCGAATTGGGAAACTGGTTACCTCCTAAAAATAACCCGTTCAACAAAAGCGTTTTTATCGCCTTCCCCTTCTGAGTAAAAGTCATTATCCATCTCCAGGGTCAAGGTTACATCCGCTGCTTGCTCTGGATTGTATTCAAACTCAAACGAATAATCAGCCATCTGCTCCTTGACGAAAAAATCTCCTACTTGTTTTCCATCCACCTTGAGAATAAGGTGTGGAAACTCACCCTGAGCAGGCGTACCATTGGCATAAACAACAATGGTGTATTTGCCTTTTTCAAGCGAGAATGGAAGACTTTCTATATCACTGTTATCCCAAATAGCCCGAACTCCATTATCACTGAGGACTGAACCTTTACCTTCCACGAAGCCCTTGTCGTGAGTTATTTCCAAGTACATAAACTCCGATTTCAAGACAAAAAGCTCCAAAGAGCCTAAGAAGAATTCCTGTTGTTTAGCAACTGCATATTGATCCAATAACCTTGTCCTTACGTCGGCTGGAATTTCTTCATCACCATGGGCTCTAAAAACCCAGAATCCCTTCAATTCGGAAGACTCCAGAATCCGGTTTATCTGATCCACTTTACCACCGCTCAATACTTCAGATTGAATGTTGTACAACTTCATGAAGTATTGATTCTGAAATTCTGTGCGTTCGTTGATCATTGGGTAATTCTCCTCGTTGTTCTCAGCCAGGTAGGCATTCATTTCTCTAAACTGAGTTTTGCTTGGAGCTGTGTAATAATGCTTGACCAACAACAGATCGCTAAAAGAGAACATCACCACAAGAATCACTAAAACGGCCTGAATCACACGCTGTTTCAAGGCAATTACTCCGTAGCCTAAGAAGGCAATAATAACTGGGAGCACAATAATGGTATACCGTGGGAAAAGCATAGGAACCACCATCAAGGATCTCCAATATGGAATCATAAACGAAACTACGATCCAGACCAAGCCTACCACCAGTAATAGGTTAGCCGGTTCATTTTTCAATGGTTCGTTACTGCTTTTTTGATTCTTGATCACGACATGCACCACATAGGAAATGAGCAACACCAACAAGGGAAGCAGCAGTAATTTGGAGTCACCGAAATAATTCAGGAAATAGGTTTGGAAAAAATCGTCTGATGGAGGGGCAATCCAAAAGGATTCAATCTTTGACATGGACAGCAAAAATGGCAGCCACGGCAAGTAACCTGCGGCAATGGCTCCACCTGCAACACAAAGATGAATAAACAGATTCTTCCGGGATTCCTTGGGTTCGTCCAGTAGGAAAATCACAGCAATAACAGCCTGTGCAACGGCCACAAACAAACTAAAGTAATGGCTATACAAAAGGCCCAAAGCGGTTAAGGCGTAGTAGATCGCATTTTTTCGATTTGGTGATTTGATTAACCGAATAAGGTATAACATGGACCAAGCCGCAAAAAGCAAGGCAAAAATGTAACCTCGGGCTTCTTGGGAATAAAAGATGGCATAGTAGTTAATAGCAGTAAACAGGGCCATAATCAAACCCAGGCGATCGCTTTTCAATTCACGACCGAGACGAAACATCACATATACCGTCAATATCCCGGCAATGGCAGAAACGGCTCGTGCTACCAATGCTGTGTGCCCAAAAATTTGAAAGGAAAGCCTTTCAGCTACAAAGTGCAGCGGAGGATGCTGATCGCAACAGTTTAAATGGTGAAACAAAACCGACCAGGGTTCGGAGGGATCAGCTTCAACCATGGTATGTAACTCATCCAACCACAGGCTTTGAAAATCGATATGAAAGAACCTTAAAAAAGTAGCAAGGGCAATGATGAACAGCAATGCCCATTGCGTCTTAATTACATTCAGAATTTGCGCCATGATTTACTTGTTGCGGATAAACTCCTTGTAGTTAACAAGGCTTTTGTTGTTTTGTTGATGGATCAGGTTAAGCAAGAGTAATCCTATGATAAAGAATCCAATGCAAAGGGTGGCTAAGGTTAGCAATCCCAAGGCCAAGGTACTAAACCATCCAAGGATGGCCGTATGGGCCACAAATTTTTGATAAATGATATTGCCCAGGACAACCACAAATATGACCATGATAAAGGCAAACATCTTCAAAAACAACATCAGAAGATCTTCCCCAAATTCAATCATGGATTTAAAAGCATGCATCAACAAACCCTTATAACCCAATTTGGATTTCCCATCAATTCTTTTGCTCCGGTTATAAATCACTTCACCTTTTGAAGCCTTTTGCTTAAGCAAGTAGGCCGGCAAGTGAATGAAAGAGGTATGCTTAATGCGCTCCATAATATTTCGCTGAATCAAGCAGTAGTTACCAAACTTGATGGTTTGGTTGGTGATCAACTTAAAAATCAACTTGTAGATGATGTACGAAAAGCGGAAAACAAAACCTTCCGATCTTTTACCTCGACCTACTACCACAATTTCCTTATCCTTTTGCGCAAGCAAAAGTGGAATTGCCCCCGGATCATCCTCTCCATCAGAATCCATGATAATGGAAGATGTACAATTTAGGTCGTGGGCATGAAGCAGGCCATTATAGATTGCCCCTTGGTGGCCCATATTAAAGGTAAGCCGAATGGGACTGTAGCTAACATTAGCTGCTTTGAACTTGTAGTTTGACAAAAGTTCAAAAGAATTATCCTGGGAACAGTCGTCTACGATAACCACGATAAATTCCTCATTCTGCTGACTTAAAACAGACTCCAAACGCTCGAGGAAGGTGGTAATGGTTAGCTGTTCATTAAAGCACGGTGCTACGACGGCTATCATATTGGTCATCAATTTGGCTGCAAATGTAGCACTAATTAAACCATAATCTCACTCTTTTTTTGAATCGAAAAAGCAGGACTACGGGTCACTAAAACAAGTTGAATGAGGCATTCAGCCATGAAAAATCCAATGGTCGATCACCATCCAATATCTCATCTTAGCCTCTCCCTAAAAATGCATCCAAATCCTTTCCTCGATTTTACCATCCATTCATCCTGAATTCGAATCCAAGTTGCACCGAACCCCACTATTTACCGCTAAAATCGTAACAATAGGACAGGAAGAAAAACTAACGAAGGTTAAGAAACGAATGATTACTTTTGCCGCCAAATAAAGAGCCATTCTTTCACCCTACCATGAGTATCAATATGGAAAACGAAAATAGAAATACGCCCAAGGATCAGGAAGTAGATTTTGAGCCGCTAATTGCCTGGTTTCTAAATCGCGCCAACGCTATTAGCCGATTTTTTAAGCTCCTGACTGACAGCGCCATAAATGAATGGCGATTGATTTCTGTCTTCTCTGTAATTGGATTGATCCTTGGAGCTATCCTTTACTTTTCGGTTGATAAGATTTACCAGACCAGAGCTTTGATCCGTATCTCTGATATTTCGAACCACACTTGTTTTAATGCGGTCCAAATGATGAACGAGTTGATCGATGATGAGTCCTACCAAAGTTTGGCTACCCTTTTAAATTTGGAAGAAGATAAGGTGGAAGATTTGTATTCCATCACCTACTTGGACATGCTCGGAGAAGAAGTTGAGGTGGGTGACACTGTTCAGGAAGGCCAGGATTTCTTCGTGGTTTTGGAAGCCTATAACAACACCGATATGAGCTTATTCGAAACCAGTATTCTTAATTATTTGAACGACCTACCACTGGCTTCAGAGGATTTCAACAAAAGAAAACAGATCATCATCTCCAAACTTGACAACCTAAACTCTCAACTTTCTCAAATGGATAGCTTGAAGAAAGTGGTCGAAAAGAGTCTCGAAATTCAAGGTAAAGGCTCTGGTTTGATCTATGGAGAACCGATTAACCCGGTTACCGTTCACCAGGAAGCTCGGGCTTTGCATTCCGAAAAAATTGGTTTGGAACAAGAACTTAGAGTGATGAAACCGGTTAAACTGGTCATTCCATTTGTAACGAACGAAAAACCCGTATTCCCAAGACTTAGACACGTAGCCGGCATTGCGGCAATAATGCTTCTTCTCGGTTGGATCATTGCTTGTAGAAGGACCTTAAGGGCAGCATAACTTAGCGCGATGTTGAGAAATGTGATTCAAAACGGATCTTTTCAAAATGCGTTTTGGAGCGTTTTAGAGGTTATCATTTATCCTCTGGTTCTGCTTTTGGCCACCCCCTTTTTTATCGAAAAGCTGGGAGTCGAAATGTATGGCCTTTGGATGCTGATCAACGGTTCCTTAGCGTTTCTCGACATATTGGGGTTTGGCGTAAATGAAACCCTGATTAAATTCATTTCGGCCTACGTTGTTAAAGACCAACACCAAAAAATCATTGACCTGGTAGCCACCCTATTTCCGATTTTACTTTTATCGGTTATTGTCGGTATTTCGGCTGGCGTATTGTTCTATGTGGTCAAACCTGGTGTTTCCTTTTTGGATGTGCCTATTGAGCTCTACGACTTGTTTGCATTTGTAATTCCCATTGCCTTCGTAGGACTTACCCTAAAAATGGTGGAACAATTCTTTCTGAGTTTTTTAAGGGGTATGGAAGGTATGATTTAGCCTCCCGATTTTCACTAACCACTAAACTACTGATCATTTTCTCCAACGTCATCGTCCTGTTTATGGGCTATGGCCTTACGGAGTTGTTTCTGGCCATCATAATTATCGTATTTGTCATGTTGATCGTTGAGGCCATAGCGCTCAATCAAATGTTTGCCACCTTCAAGCTTAGGGTTCGATTCAACATGCAGCTCTACAAGAGTACCGTTCAATTTGGCGGGTGGAGTTGGCTGCAAGTGGTTTTCACAACCATGGTTATGCAGCTGGATAAGTTTGTGATTGCCCTTTTTGTAGGTTTAGAGACCCTAACTTACTACTCCATTGGCTTACTCATCTTCAAACAGCTGCAACAGGTTTTCCTCGCAGCCAGCAACTGGCTCTTACCTAAAGTTTCGGCCAAATCGGTGATGAAGGAAAACTTGCAAAGACTTTATTCCTTGGCGAAGCGGGCCTACTTTATCATGATTGTGATGACGATGTTAGGCATTTTTACGGTGCGCAACTTTGCATTCAAGCTTTGGCTTGGAGAAGAAACCTTTAGCCAGAGTATTGATTTCATTATGGCTTTTGTATTCATGGCTTCTCTTATGGCCCTCACCTACATACCGTCAGTATTTATGATTGGAAATGGAAGCGTAAAACAAAACACCATTTTAGATGTAGGCCTCAAAGTGGTTTTTATTCCTACCCTGATCGCTGGATATCAATTGGGTGGCAGTATTGGAATTGTTTATGGATACATTTCCATTTTACTTCTTTACGTACCCATTCAATCCATCATTGCTCGAAAAAAGTTGTTTCAGACCGAAGTAAAAATCGCTCCTCAAGACATCTTCTTCGTCCTACCCATGTTGGCGTTTATTCCACTTTTGTTTTTGGGAAATGAGCTACTTTATTCGCTCATCTTCTTTGCTTTGACTGTGGTTACAGCACTTTGGGTAGTAGTGGCCTATTCGAATAAACCGATTGCTTACCAGGTAGAAGAATTAAAGTCATTATTAAAACGCAAATCTTGATAGCAAAAGAGCGAAATATTGACTTCTTCTTTGGAATAGCAATTATCTATTTCTTCTTCAACAATTTCTTGATTCCTCAAGGATTGCTGTATCTCTTCTTTCTTACTCCATTCTTCTATTATTGGATGATTAAGAAGGGTGTTAAGAATGTGCTTGGTTATTTCTTCATCGTTCTCCTCCCCTATTTTGTAGTGCATCTCAGTGTGGGGGTAGACCTGTTTTATTATTTCAAATCGGTCGTTCTCTACCTGCTCACCTATATCATAGTCTATACCTTTTATGTCTATCTCAAGGAAAACACAGGCAAGCTGGAAAGGGTGTACGGGAAAATTGTCCTGCTAAACTTTGCCATGACCATTGTGGCGGTAATTGCCTTTTTTACTCCGCTTAAAGAGTTCTTTTGGTATTCGAAAAACCTAACGCACAACATCACCAATATTAGCCGATTGATGATGTTGACCTATGAACCCTCCTACTATTCCACCTTACTCGTACCTATCGTCTTGTATTATTTTCTCGGCTTCTTTGTCAAGCGATACACCCCAAGACAGGTCGCCTTTCTTTTGATATTCATCGGTATTCCGCTCCTTATTTCATTTTCCTTAGGTGTGTTGAGTTCTTTGACTTTTGCCATGGTGGTCACCTTCTTGTTCTTTTTTAAGACGCTCATGAAATCAAGGAAGGTACTGTACACCGTTACTGGGTCCACTGCTTTAGTCTTATTTGCGTTTATAACCTTGCTGGTCGTTTATCCCGACAATCCGCTGTTCTTAAGGATTGAAGACATATTTGCTGGAGAGGACACCAGCGGAAAGGGACGCACCTTTGAAGCCTGGAAACTTTCCTTCCAAATGATTGAACTGAAGAGTTATTGGTTTGGCTGTGGATTGGGGCAAATGAAGGTAGTGGGAGAAGAAGTAGTTCGTGTTTACTACAAGTATCAGATTGATGATATTCCCATTATTCGTATCCCTTCTGTAACGGGTGAAACCATCTCAGTTTTTGGAATTACAGGCATTGTTGCGCGTTTTGTTCTGGAGTTTTACTTCTTCTTCAAAACCAAGGTATACCGCAACTACTACCGCTTTTCACTATTCGCTTACATTTTCCTCTACCAATTCACTGGTAGTTATTTAACCAACATCGCCGAATACGTAATTTGGGTCATTGCCTTTGTTCCCGGATTCCACGATTTCGACAAAAAACAAAAAACAGTCAGCACATGAAAGTGGCTCTAATAGCACGTAGCACCTTATACTCGGGAAAAGGAGGAGATACGGTTCAGATCGTAAAAACCGCTGAATACCTGAGAAAGTTGGGCGTTGAGGCTGATATCATTTTGAGCGGTGAGCCTGTCGACTATTCGAATTATGACTTGCTGCATTTCTTCAATATCATTCGCCCCGATGATATAATCAGCCACGTTCGAAAATCGAATCTTCCTTTCGTCATCTCCACCATTTATGTGGACTACAGTGTACTGGACATGAAGATTAGAGGTGTTTTGTTCAGAACCCTCTACTCCGTGTTGGGAAGGGATCGTGTTGAATACCTAAAAGCTGTAGCAAGATGGATTAAAAGTGGGGAAGCCATTACCAGCAAAGATTACCTGCTACGAGGGCATCGAAATTGTATTCGATACTTAATCCAAAAGGCCAATCTGATGCTGCCCAACTCTCAAAGTGAGATCAATAGACTCATGAAGGATTACAATTGCAGCGGACCGTTTAAAGTGATTCCTAATGCAGTGGATGCAGCCATTTTTGATGGTAGCAATACCCAGTCTGGGAAGGAAAGAAAAGGCGTTATTTCCGTCGGTCGTTTTGAGTATCGGAAAAATCAGCTCAACCTGATTAGGGCCTTAAAAAACACAGATCACACTTTAACTCTGGTTGGAGATCCGAGCCCAAACCAAATTTCCTATTACGAGCAATGTATGGAGGAGGCCAAGGAATTGGGTGATCGCTTTAAGCTATTCAGCTTCATGGAACATGATAAACTGGTAGAACTATTTTCCGAACAGCGGGTACATGTATTGGCCTCCTGGTTTGAAACTACCGGATTAGTTAGTTTGGAAGCGGCCATGCAAGGTTGCGAAATCGTAATCACCAATCGTGGTGATACGGAAGAATACTTTGGGAAGTACGCATTTTATTGCGACCCAGAAAGTCCTGATTCCATCCGGGAGGCAGTAGAATCTTCCTTCAAAGAATCTCGATTGGGTGATTTCCAGGATCACATTCGCGCCAATTATACCTGGGAAAGAACGGCGGAAAAAACATTACAAGCATACAAGGAGGTTTTGGGTGAATAGAAAACCAAAAGTGGCCATTATCGGCACACGAGGAATTCCCAACCACTACGGTGGCTTTGAGCAACTGGCTGAGTTTTTATCAGTGGGGTTGGTTGAAAAGGGATATGAAGTAACGGTGTACAATTCGTCTCAGCATCCCTACCAGGAGGCTACCTGGAATGGGGTGAACATTATCAGTTGCAAGGACCCGGAATACCTACCTTCTACTTTTGGCCAATTTGCCTATGATCTCAATTGTATAAACGATAGTCGCAAACGCGATTTTGATGTCATTTTGCAGCTGGGGTATACGAGTAGTACGGTTTGGTATTGGCGTTTTCCAAAATCAGCTCAAATCGTGACCAACATGGATGGGCTTGAATGGAAAAGAAGCAAATACAATTGGCCCGTCCAACAATTTCTGAAAGTGGCCGAATGGCTGGGAGCAGTCACGAGTGACCTACTCATTGCCGACTCCATTGGTATTCAGGATTACCTCAAAAAGAAATACAACAAACCCTCTGAGTACATTCCCTACGGGGCCCATCTATTCAATACTCCGGATGAAGAGGTGCTCAGTCGATTTGACTTGAAGCCCTTTGGCTATGATCTACTCATTGCACGGATGGAGCCAGAAAATCATGTAGAAGTCGTGATTCAAGGGAGAGTAGAAGCCTCGTCAGAACGTCCCTTGATCCTGATTGGAAACTGGAAGGGCACTGCTTTTGGTCAACGCCTTAAGAAACAATATGACCACCCCTCTGTCCGTTTTCTCGGAGGACTTTACGACTTGGAAGCACTCAATCATTTAAGACATTATAGCCACCTCTATTTTCACGGACACTCCGTTGGTGGTACTAATCCTTCTTTGCTGGAGGCGATGGCTTCCAATTGCTTGATTGTAGCGCACAACAACATATTTAACCGAGCCATATTGAATGAGGACGCCCATTTTTTCAAAACAGCGGGAGAAGTGAAGGAACTTATAGAAACCGTCTCCAAAACGTCTGTAGACATTCCTCAAATTCAGGCAAATCGGGAAAAAATAACAAACCGCTTTTCGTGGGAAAGGATCATAGATGAATACGAAGCTGCCATCTTAAAAAGCCTATCTTAGGTAAAGATGAATCAAGCGATTACATACCGTATTTACTTTTTTAGTCTCCTTCTGGTAGTAATCACACTCCCCTTTTTCACGCATTTAAACAGCATTTGCATTGCCCTCTTCGGGCTATCCTGGCTATTGAGCAATCATCCAAGGGAGAAATGGAAAAACCTGAAGGCCAACCCATGGGTCTGGTTGTTTATTGCTTACTACTTGGTTCAGGTATATGGCTGGCTAATCTCTGAAGAATCTCGGGAAGCCCTGTTTATCCTTGAAAAAAAAGGAGGCATGGCTCTTCTCCCTATTTTTCTTGCTTCAGGTCCCAGATTGATGCAAAAACAGGTTCAGCAGATCTTGCTCTGCTTTACTTCTGTTGTGGCCTTAGGAGCCCTGACCATGGTAGGATTGGCTGGTTTAGAATACTTGGAGCAAGGAGATAAGGGAGTCTTCTTTTACCATCCACTTGCCTATCAAATAAACGCCCATGCGATATACTACTCGCTCTATATAGCCTTTGCCTTATTCATCTGGAAAGGTTGGAGAAAAAAGGTTCCAATCTGGCTCTATGGTTCTGTCGGTCTTTTTCTTTTCGGGGTACTACTATTGCTCAGTTCCAAGAATATTTTGATCCTTTTCCTCCTAATCTGGGTGCTATCTTCAGCCCTTGATTTACTCAACAAGAAATCTTTGTGGAAGAAGCCTTCTACCTGGATCAGCATTGTAGTAATAGTAGCCGTAATGCTTGCCCTTGGCGGAGGACTTCGGCAGCGCTTTCAAAACATATCTGGTGATAGTCTGGCTGTGCTAAAACTGGAAAAATTAAGGTACGACACTCCCTTAAACGGACTCAGTTTACGTTTGTTAATCTGGGACTTAGCCCGTCAACAAAGCGAAATTCATGGTCCCTGGTACGTTGGAGTTGGTACCGGAGATGCACAGCAGTATCTGGATAGCGCTTATGTGGAAAGAGGACTCTATACCGGAAATGTTGAATTCGGAGATACTGGCTACCTGGGTTACAACTTACACAACCAATATTTTCAAGATTTATACTCCACAGGGTTGTTGGGGTTATTTGCCCTCCTCACTCTTTTAGGAGCTGTTTTTTGGTTGAGTAAGGGCCATTTTAATCCAGCATTTAACTATTTGGCTTGGATGATTCTGTTTTTGGCGATCACCGAATCCCTTTTTGAGCGACATACAGGCAGTGTTTTTTTCGTCCTGTTTTTTAGCCTAATGTTATCCACGAAATCACAAAAAAGTATGGAATCTGGGCCGGAGACAGATTCACAAGGATCCTAAAATCTCTTAATATTCAACCTCTACCAAACAGAAAGTTTCAAACCTTAACAGAAACTTCACATTTCACCGAAACACCTGTAAACACCGACCAGTCCGACGGTCGAAAGGAGTCATACGTCGATAAAAAGAGTCAAAAGCCGATTCAAAAAAAATTAGAGCCAACCAACCCTTTTCAGATTGGTATGTATAGGTGATAAGTGGAACATTTCTTAATTTTTTTAGAACCGATAATTAGCCCCGTTGAAAAGGCGTTAAGATTATTTATTCTGTCCGTTGAAAATTTATTTTTTCAAGCAGAACAGAGTACTTATTTTCGCGCCCGGAAAGTGGAGGTGAATTTGGGAACTTGTTTCTCTAATAAACCCTATTAAAAAACCTCTCTCAAACCAAAAAAAAGAAAAATGCTCAACCGAGGTCGCAAACAACAAATGACTCTGAACCCAGGTGGTTTAGGCATTGCACTCGAACATGTGAAGACCAGCCAACATGCTACCTATGCTCGTGTACTTGATGTTACATTCAGCTTACTGGTATTTATTCTCCTCCTCTGGTGGTTTATTCCACTGGTTGGATTGCTCATCAGACTCGACACAAAGGGACCTATCTTTTATCGTCAAATTCGTTCTGGAAAAGACGGTAAACCATTTATGTGTTTGAAGTTTCGTACGATGTATAACCGCAACTGGGATTTTAAACAAGCCAGTAGAAACGATCCACGAGTTACTCGTATTGGCCGTTGGTTGCGTAAAACAAACTTGGACGAGATTCCTCAATTCATCAACGTATTGCGCAATGAGATGTCGGTTATTGGCCCACGTCCTCATACTCCTGAATTGGACAAGCAATACGACACCTTGATTGATGACTACTATGGACGTTTGGCTGTTAAACCAGGAATTACTGGATTGGCTCAGGTAAAAGGTTACCGCGGGGAAACCATCAATTTTTACCACATGGCTAACCGGGTTCGTCTGGATCTATTTTACATTCACTATGGCAACTTGGCCATGGACATCCGAATCATCTTTGAGACGGCTCGTCAGATCTTCGTCACGAACGAGAACGCCTACTAATTTTTAGAAGAAGTTTGGCTACCTCCTCCTGATTTCAGGAAGGGTAAAAAGTTTTTGAATTGTGCCCCGGATACCGTCTGGGCTACAATTCCTATGACCGCTGCCAAACTGCTAAGGATACCGAGAGACTTATTGAAAATTCCGGGATCGGTCAGGTACATGAAGATGACCAATCCAGCAATTAAAACAATAACCAGCACCCTTACATTTTTCCAATTTCCAGTACGGCTCTGTAGCATACTAAACCCTTCTCGCTCTCGATCGTTCACCACATCCAACACAAAGTAGCGGAAACTCTGATTGAACAGGTTGATCGCAAAGTTTTTGTGATCGATGACAAACAACCCTTTGTCTACCATTCGAATAAGCACATCGCGGTTGGCATAGTTGACATAACCGTTTTCTGCTGTGTCGTAGATCAAATGCTTTTCTCGCAAGGTTAATGAGCTCCAAATAGACAGGTAATAAGCCTTGTTGTACTGAATGATTTGATAAATCAGGCGATCCGACTGAAGTGTGGTCATCGAGTCCGGAATACCGGTAGGTTCAAAATCCTTGAGGTTAGGACCAAAAGCAAACTCATTGAGAATATTTCGATCGGCATCCGAGGGTTCGGCCAAAGGAACTTTAATCGTTGCAAAAGAAGCCAACAAATACTCAAACCGATCGACCAACTGTGCAAGTTCTGATCCCGAGTAGCGTTCATCCTCGTTGAACCAACGGTTTTCCTGTATTTTCTCCAAAATCTCATCCAAAGAAGAATTCGAGTACACCAATAAATCCAGCTCATTGGTTGATACAAGGCGTTCAAACTGGACCAGAAACTGATCCAAACGATCACTTCTATACAAGAGGTAATCAAAGTTGTGCATGACGAGTTTCTGGCAGCTGGGATTCCCCGGGTCATATTGATCCATAAAACGTTTTAATTGATCAATCGAATCCAGTTCTATCAAGTCCACTTGGCAAGGATCTGCCGAAGATTTGGCAAGGTCCGGTGTCATCTTTCGGGTCCGCCCTGAATAATAGGGCCCCATACATAAGGTTCTACTCGCTTGGGAGTAAGCGGGAAGAACACCTGACTCGTGCCAATCATCAGGAATAATGGACTTAGATTGAATCACTTTAACCAAGAAAATCCGGCAAACAAGTAAGTGAATCAATGGAAACAAGAGAGCCAGAAAAAATAAAAAGCCAATAAATCGGGCCAACCATTTTCCCCGGTAATAAGGTTGATCTTTGGTGGCACCAAGAGGGTCGGGTTTCCAAATAATTTCATTAAACGAAATCGGATTCAGGTTATGAAAAAGCTCAATTTGTTTTTCATTCTCTGAAACATTGTTCATTTGAATCCGCATGGCCCTATAGAGCAGAAAATCGAACCTACGAAAGCTATCCCAGCCCATCACCTTTTTCTTTTTAGCCGACAGGGCCAAGTCTTTACCCGCTTTTTGCCACAAATCGTCTTCCAGGTTAATAGCGGCATTAGTCAATACCAGAGTGGGCATGTAACCAATAACTATCACCCAACACACCAACATACACGTAAAGACCAGCACAGGAAGTCGCCCAGCGGGAGAAAAACGCTCTAAGACATGAAGAATCGGAGTCAAAACTTTACCCGACCATGAGGTTCGAAAAATCAACAGAAAACCTCCTTGGATGCCCCATAGCCCCAATAAGGGCCATATTACTTGTCCCTTGGACTGGTAATCCCAAATCAATGCGCTTATTACTAAAATGAGCAACCATGAAACCAAACTGAAAAGAACATGAAAAGGCCTTTTATCCTGCCTGTTCTCCAAATGCCGGTAGCGGAACACGACGGCGTAGCTTATCCATGCTACGAAAACAAGAATCTCAGCACAAATCAAGGCCAACAAAAAGATTTGATGCGAAAAGCGGCCATAGACGTAGAGCTGGAACACAGCCAAAATGACAAAAACGAAACTGAGCCTCAGGTAAGCCTTGTTGAGATGTTGGGAAGGACGAAACCAGGAAGCTGAATAAGGAGGCACCTTAAACCAAGTGGAACGATAACCACCAGCTGCCAGGACTAAGGCAAGCAGGTAGCCCAAAACAACTAAGGCAATCGCCAGCGACATGCATAACGCTACAGCCGAAGAAGAAAGCATAGCTGGAATATCCCGGTCAAAATAGGTGAGCACATAAAATCTTGGAGGTCCATCTGGTGACCAATCAATAGATCGGAAGGCCACTTCTTGCCCATGCCCTTTCAAAGAAAAAAAAGAATTTCCCCGATCTACTCCTGAGGTAATCAAGGATTTTAGGTTGTCTGAGAACTCCGTATTCTCAAACACGTTGTTGAGCCTTTCCTTTTTCAAATTGGGGTTGTAAAGCACGTCGCCATTCGATCGTATGATCATGTATTTGTGATCCATTTTCAGAGGGTTCAAAATGCGAGAGTCCCAGTCAGAAAATCCGAAAGTATGAGCCAGAATTTGCTCGCCATCAAGAAGGGACACCACCCCTTCAAACTGACTGGTACCAATGGAATAGTGGGAACTCAAAAACACCTCTCGATCGGAATTCAAATCGGATTCCAATTCCTGTTTTTCCAGCCCAGAAACACCCTTTTTCAGAAACACCCTTACATAGTCGCGGTGGCTCAAGTCACCGACCGTTTCCGGTGGGTTAAACAGGTAAAATTGGGGTTCAATGAGGTTTTGCATAACCCCGGTATCATTATCGATGGTCACAAACTGATCGGGAGCGATGAGTCCGTTTTGAACCTGCTGAACATTGGGGAAAGCCTTTTTTAATTCTTTCAGTTTTTGCTCTTTCTCCTGCAAGTAGCCAGCAAACTTCTCGGCTAATTCCTCGGTTCGTTCATCCAGTTCCACCGTTTCACGATGAAAGAGCGTGAAGTAATTGGAAAAATACCCCAGGCTCAGCCCAAACACCATGGCAATCAGCACGACTGAAAATCCGCCTTCGTACACCCGAATTTTACTCAGCCGATCCCCTTTTCCCAGACTGAAATAGCGAATCACTGGCACCGCACAAATCAAGAGCAGGAGCAAACAGAAAACAAAACCCAAAACCGTATAATCGATTTGGCCTCGAGCCCGATTGAATCGGGTCAAATTCATAAATCCAATAAGCTTGTAATCCTTTTCCTGAATCTTGAGAGGCAGCACAAAGTAGCGGAACTTCTGACCCGAGACTTCAATTTCATTTTTAGTAGCGGCCAACTCCCCCATTCTCTTTTCATTGAGCAACGTATCCGAAATGTGGTAAGGAAGAAAACCAGCTGGCGATTGGTAGTAAATATGACCCAGTCTGAAAATAGCGACTTTGTCGAAAAAATCGGTGTTTACCAAGTCCTCCATGTATCCATAAAAATCCATGGACAGGTATTGGGTATCCCTTAGCAACAGATTAATTTGAGTTCCATTCTCCCGAAACCTCAAACCCTTTTCCCGTTGGACGGTGCTCTTTACATTTTTCCCTTCTCTCCGGAAGGTTTGCAAGTGAATTCCCGAACTCACCATAATATCATGAAAGGCTTTAAGCCCCTCGTACGATTTTGGTCGAGGAATTCTTTGCGCCAAGGAATCAACGGCCCGCTTAGCCGAAATCTTCCGGTAGCTCATATCCTCATAAAGCGCTTCTTTTTCAGATATGGCCTGCTGAATAGTTTGTAGACTTCGCTTTCCTTGTCGAATTAGAACTTCTTCATTTCGACTTAGCTGGTAATAGAAATAGGAGAATAGCACTGCGGCAATGACCAAAGTTGCCATCCATACTGCGGATAGTGTTAGTTTCATGGGCGTTGAGATTTGGCCTCCTTATAGCCTAATAAGGGCGACGCAATTCTGAAAATTAAACCGAAATCCGGGAAATTCCAAAAAATGAGGCAGTTATAACCTGATAGACAAGCAGTTGGTTTCGCCCCAAAAACAAATCTCAAAAGAGCACCTCCTATCTGTCAGTTGGTTGGCAAATCGTAAAGTGATTTCGCTTTTTTTGTTCTTTTTTTTCGGATTTTGAGCTAAATCCCTGATATTTAGGCATAGTTTTTTCAATCTAACTAAAATCCGGTCATTTATAGGGCAATCATCTGACCGAATTTTCGTTTAACCCGATAAATCCAAATCGCTATGCACATCGCTCTGCAAGAACGAAGTCGTATACCAGCCATTTTATTGTTTATCATCGCCTCGGTGACTACTGCATTGGCCCTCTTTTGGGTGGATGCCGGAGTCCATTCCAGCTACCCGATTTCACAGCCTGGAAACGTATATGGCGTCTTGATCAACGCTGTATCTCTCATTTTCTGCCAACTGCTGGTCTATCGATCTATACGCCCCTTTCTAACGATGGCACATTCCCGAATGATTGCTGTTAGTTTTGGGGTTCCGCTTGGTTTCTTTCTGGTGATTCTTTTATTCTACTTCTTTTAGAATAAGCGACAAACAAGCATTTCCGACTAATCGAATGACTTCTATTGGATAAGGAACACGTAGTTCTTTTCCAACCATACCATTCGCTCCCGTTCCAACTGAAAACTCAGTCCTTCCTTCACCGCTTTGTCTCGAATGATATCTATGGCACAGTCCTCTGACAAAACCATATATATCCGAGTACTCTTGCGATCCATCAATACCAACTCATGAAACAAGCGATCAAAGTACTCAAATTCCTCCCCACAATACCAGGCCCGTTCCGCCATTTTGGAAGGGTTTCTGGGGTAGTAAGGTGGATTAATAAAAATGAAATCAAACTGAGGATCCGGAATATGGTCAAACAGGTCGGATACCAGCGCTCGTACCTCCAGTCCGTTTTGAATCGCATTGATTTTCAGGTTTTCAATAGCAACTGGGTTGATGTCGGTAGACGTCACCGTAGCTCCCCGCTGGGCAGCGACTAAGGAAATGATTCCCGACCCTGCTCCGAGTTCCAGCACTTTCTTTCCCTTTAGCGGCAATCGCAGCATGTACTTGAGCAAAACCCTGGTGCTAAAAAATAATCCAGGATGAAAGACACCGGGAGCCACAGTCAAATTAATGTCTCTCCAGGACCACATTCGCGGTTTTGAAGACGACTTTTCCTCCATCCGCTTGAGATGGGGGTCAAACAAGCGTTTCGATATTTTCCGAACGAGCGTTCGCATGATTTATTCGCTGTAGAAACCTTCGATTTCAGGTTGTCTATACTTCCAGATTTTGTGAAGAGCCTTGATCTCGTATGGGTAGCCATATACCCCTGATCGATACCTCCAGGAAGCCAGTGTTCGCATAAATCCTTTTTTCACACCCTTAATCCTAAAATCTGATTGAGTGGGATAATAGCCATTCAAAACCGTTTCAAAATTCTGGACCCGGTCAATAACTTTAGGAGTAAGCCAAGGAGTGAGTGGATTCTTTCTCAAATCAAAATTCTCCCACGACGGATTTAACCAATCCTCCAGATTTTCCGGAAAGTTGAATCCCGCTTCCGTAATTTGCTTGTACAAATCGGATCCTTCGGTAGGTACTGGGCTATAGAGGTAGATTATGATTTCAGTATCCGGATTTACCTCCTTCACCTGCTTAATGAAGTCGATATCTGCTTCCACTTGACGCATCACTGTATCTTCATCCGGCCCTGGCATTCCAAGAACAAAAGAATACTCAGGAACGATATCAAATTTCTTCATTCGACCAGCGAAACTCAAAATCTGCTCTGCACTTTGAGTTCCTCCTTTATCCATTTGGGCAAGCACCTCATCATTTCCACTTTCTGCCCCAAGAAAAATCATTCGGCATCCAGCTTCTCGCATCAAAGCCAGGTTTTCATCGCTATAGCGATCTATGGTATCAATTCGTCCTTCACCCCACCACTCGATTCCATCATTTAAAATGAGCTTAGAAAACTCGGCCGTTCTTTTCTGGGAAGTAAAAAAATTGTTGTCGTGAAATTCAATTCCATTAATGCCAATCTTCTCTTTGAGGTAGGTAACATTACGGTAGATAGCCTCGGCAGATTGCCCCTTCCAACGAGCGTTGTAGATGGGTACAACTGCACAAAAGGAACAGGTAAACGGACAGCCAAAACTGGTGTGCAAAGCAAAAGTTTTACTCCCCATAAAGGTCTTACCCAAGTAATTCTCCAAAGGATAAAAGGAGTTCATCTTTTCATAGGGCAAGGGAGGTAGCTTATCCATATCGGGCAGCACTTCCTTTCTGGTCTTTACCACCTTACCCTCTTCCAGGTAAATCAGGTTTTGGATATCACCTACAGGCTTGTCATTATCGATGGCATCCAACAAGGCTGGAAATGCCGAGTCTCCAGGTCCATTGATCACATAATCTACCGCCCCGGAACGGAGCACTACATCGCATTGGTTGGAGGCAAAATAGCCTCCCCAGATGTTTACGATATTGGGGTATTCCTTTCTTATTTTCTGGGTAAAAGGAATGGCCTCTTTTAACTGAGGACCAGGCATAACGGTAGACCCAAAAAATCCAAACTTTCCCGAATCCAAATGTGATTTGATAACACTCCATGGATCCGATTCCAGGTTTCCGTCTACGAAAGCATATTCGTAATTCCCGTCAATCGAGGCTGCTACCTGAAGGATAGAATTGGGCACCCGGTATTTGTGGCGGGCGCTTCGCGGATTAAACAGTAGGACAGCTTTTTTCATCAGGTAGCACTACAACATCTTGAACATGCGGGCATAAATCCACCTTCTTTCATAATTGAGGTGCGAAAATCGGCCGCTGTTTTGGAATTCCATATTTGAGGAAAGTCCTGTTCATACAGGTTCCCCAGGGTTAGGTTAAAGCAACGCCCATGTGCGGGAATTGCCGAGCCATCGGACTTAAACATGATGCTTGAAAAGATGGCAGTACAATATTTACCCAAAATTCGTTCGGGCTTGAGGTAATAATCCTGTAAATAATCAGGGTCCTCTATTTCGGGAGAAAAACTAATCCGGAAGGGATAGTCGCGCTTTCGCATTTCCCGAATTTCATTCATTAATTCGTTAAGGTCCATTTTGGAAAAATCAACCTCATCCAGATTGGATGCTGTGGCCGGATAGAGATGCCCCCATTTGGCGTTGTGAATTTCCGCCATTTTTTCATCAGTAAACTGCGTATGCATAAAAGACACTTCCCGGATGGGCATTCCCTTTAAGGAATCCAACAATTCCATTAGGTTTCCGGTATTCCATTCAGTAATGGCGCAGATGACATCAATTTTGGGTGGGTTCTTTTCGCCAGCCAGCACTTCAAGTCCTTCCAAAGCCTTTTGAAAAGACCTCTTGTTACCACGAATTTCGTTGTGCACATCCTGAGGACCATCCAGCGAAACATACAATTCATTGAGACCACTTTCGCACAGCATTTTGGCTTTTTGCCTCAGCACGAGGGCATTGGTAGTTATGGTGGTAAACAATCCTTTTTGATCAGCCAGTTTTAGGGATTCTTCCAAATGTGGATAGACCAGCGGTTCGGTGAATGCATAAGCCAACTTGCTTTTCGGAGAATACCTGGCTGTTTGATCTATTATTTTGCTAATCAGCTCAAGCGGCATGTTCAAGGGGTGAGTTCCTACCAGGTTTTGGGCAAAAACGGTATCGGTATTCCCATTTCCAACATCACACATTTTGCAATGTAGGTTGCACACATTATTCACTCCCAGAACCACCCATTCCGGACCAACGAGAACTTTTCCCGGGTAAACACGTGCATTAATATTTCTGACTTTTTCCCTAAGCATGATGACGCACTGTAAGTCGGTATTTTCGTTTAACCATTGCAGCTAACGAAATCCGACAAATTAATCCTCCAAGCAAGGCCCCGGCTATCCCATAATCTGGAACCACCCAATAACAAAACAAGGCATTGATTGCAGCGGCCGCTAAGGTAAACTTAACCAAGCTTCCTGCCTCATTTTTCTTCATGAGCCCCATACTTTCGATCAAGTAAAAGTACAAGGGGGCGAGGTACAAATAACACAAGCCAAACTCCCAAAGGGTTAGCTCAAAATCATAGAAATAATAAAGAACTCCACTAATGGCTAACAGGGCTGCTAAATTCACCACCATCCCCAATAGAATATATTGACGTCTTAAAGCAATTATTCCACTTTCGTCCATTCGGTAGATGTTCTTTTGAAAAGGTGACAACACCAATCCGGCAAAGGTTTGCACTACAACCAAAAAACCGATCAAAACCTGGTATTTCGCAATTTCAATTTCGGGCAATAACCAGGTAACCACATACAAATCTGACTTGCTCTGAAGCAAACCGGCCAAAGCCAGCATAAAAAAAGGAAAACTCAGAACCAGGTAGGATTGAATGGAAGTCCTGGTTGTGGTTTTGAACGCTTTGGGTAATACGGAAGAAAATCCTATGAGTAGCAATGCGCTACGAATCCAGGTTTGCCAAGCTACGCACCAAATAAAGTCAGACACGGTAAGCGTATCCCGAAAAAACCAAATTCCTCCAATGAGTATCACCATTCCTATGCCTTCGGTAACAAGCGAATAGAGGTACTTCCGATGGTATTGAATGAGGGCTTCGAAAGAATGGTAAACAAAACGAGCCACCATCCAGAACAACAGTGGCTTGATCAAATCCCAACCCACGGGAAGAAAAAAGGCAATGGCAGCTACCGGCAATAAGAATAGGGAACGAGCAACCAAAGATTTGCCCCATTCCTGATTAATGGTTGCGGGTGAGAGTGAAAATTCCCGCATCAGGTAATGACGGCTCCCCCAATTGAGCCCAATAAAAAGAAGCTCCATTCCCACGAGATAGGGCACAATACTTCCCCAAAGCTCAGGAGAGACCAACCTTACCACCAGTAAAGAGGCCAGGATTCCTGCAACCGGTTTAGAAAAGGTATTGAGCGTTTCGAGGCTCACCAGCCTCGATCGATTCCATATTTTGCGTCGTTTAGACATTAGGGTTCATCCACCGGCCAATTGGGCTCATAAGCCGAAAATTCACGCGATGATTCAGGTACAGGTGTTGCTGGAAAGGGCGCTAAAGGATCAACGTCTTTGCGGCTATACACATCTCCCAACTGAGGGAATTCTCCATGTTTATGACTGGTCAATCCGGCCAATTTGTTTTTTACTTCCTGCTCAGTCATCCCCCATTCCTGAGCCAAGCGGTAGGCACTGGGCTCTTCAAAACTGAGGTATAGCAATTCCATAAAGGTGTGATCCTGCTTATTGGAATAATCAATAGCCGTTTCCAGCCCGGCACGGTAACGATCCAAAGCAGTTTGAAAGGAATCTACTTCCTCCCGAAAGTCATCCGGTGATAAGTAATCTCGGTAATGAGTAACTGCCGAAAATGGCTCCATCACATTAAGCTCATGGCACCAGAGGCACTTGGCAGGCTTTCCCGCTGCACTGAACACCGGATCAGCTGCGGTAATCAAGATTCCCGAGACACCGTAAATACCAAAACGTAGTTGACCATTTTTCATCACATCCATCACCTCGAATTCAAGGATAGAATTTGGATTGGCCGTGTCCGAAATTTCTTTGGAAACAAAAGCCATGGCATGGCTATTCTCCATCACCGACGTCATTTGAATGAGTCTGGATTTATGAGACACCGCAGACTCTACAATTCCAGCTTCTTTCTCCCGAAAGTTATAATTGGCCTGAAAAGCTTTCTGCCGATTAGGCATCTCAACGAGTTTATAGTAATGCCAGCTACTGTTCAAGGTAAGCATCAAAAATCGTCCGGCGTCCATTCCACCTCTGTGCTGGTATTCTCGCCGGCCCTGGATGTAACGGATAAAACTTTCAAGTACTTCTTGTGCTTGTTCGCTAAAACCTGCCTTTTCGTAATGAAAGGTCATGCGATTTCCTTGCCATTCAAATATTTCGTGAGCAGTAGATGCTGGAAGTTCGGCCCCCAAAAAGGAAAGTCCCCATAAAAACCCGGTTTCAAAATCTTCTCTTCGTTCCTCCGGAGAGTAGGCATCCCAATACAGGTAAAAGGGCTTCATGGTTTCTTCAACCGGTTCCTCCTGAGAAATCGGCACCTCATGTACCTCCTTCCGGCATCCATCCAAAAGAATGAATAAACCCAACAAAAGGGCTATGACAAGTACTCCTCTTTTCATTACTCCTTGGCCAACACGTGTTGGTAGTTTTTTAAGGCAAATTTCAAGGTATCCCAGAAATTTCGTTTCTCACTTCGGATGTACACGTAGAAGTATATCAATCCAAACCAAGCCTTAAACAAAAAGTTGGGTCGGAGGTAAATCAATCGTTTAATCAGCGGATAGGTCCAGGGCCATAAAACGGCGGTTTGAAAAAACTTCTGCAGGTTCTGCATTTCCCTAATATTCGGCACTTCCAACTTAGATTCCAGGAAGAAAGACTTATCCAAAGTCTCTACATCAAAGGTTGGGCTGAGGTAGCCCTTGGCGTAGGCATAATCGGTCAATTCTGTTCCGGGGAAGGGAGAAAACAAGGAACACCAAGGATAGTCGGCTTTGATCCGAATATTGAGCTCCAGAGTGGAGAAGGCGTCTTCCAGAGTTTCGTCCGGGAGTCCTAAAATATTGTAGGTTCTGAATTTAATTCCAGCTTCATGTAACCAGCCAGCAGCAGTTACAATCTGCTCATCGGTAAGCTGTTTTTTTAGAAGTTGATTTCGGAGATCCTCATTCCCCGACTCCACACCGAAGAATACGGATCTACATCCCGCTTCAGCCAGTTTAAAGGCGTATTTTTTATCAGCTGCTACCAGGTCTGCTCGAACGAGGCAAATGAATTCGAGTCCAATTTCTCGTTTGTATATCTCAAGGAACTCGTACAACCAACTGCGGCTCATTCCAAAAACGTCATCGGCAAAGTAGATCACTTCTACCTCGGTTTCATTCTTAAGTCGACGGCACTCTTCGATCACCTCATCCATTTCACGAATGCGGACGTACTTTCCCTTGCCTTTGTAGAGATCACGCATAGCGTCTTCAAAACAAAAGGTACAGTGCCAGGGACAACCTCGTGAGGTGATCACATTACGGACCCGTCTATCCTGGCGATTATCCAAATCGTTGTACAATTCCCGATCGGGGTAAGGCAAGTCATCCAGTCGCTTGCTTAAGTTTCGCAAGGGATTGTGAACCGCCTTTCCATCCTGGAGAAAAGAAAGATTGGGCACATCCTGAAACGAATCTCCCTGATCCAGACGATTCATCAACTCCAAAAGCGATTCTTCTCCTTCTCCTCTGATCAGGTAATCCACTCCTTCTTCTTGAATAAACTCAGAGAAAAAAGTAGGATGCGAACCACCAAAGATGTTAGGAATACCCGTTTCTGCTTTAATCGTTCGAGCCATGTTACGTGCCCAGTGATGGCTTCCACTCATAATCGAAAAGCCCACCATATCCGGTTTAAAGGATTCGATTTTTGCCTTAAAATCATCCCACTTCTGGCCCAATATCAAATCACATTGATGCCCATGGTCTTTCAGGATAGCCGATAAGTACATCGGCCCCATGAATTCATAATCTATGTTCTGAAGAAATAGGAGTTTAGCCATAAATCAAGTTCTCCACCCTTCTCTTACGGACGGCAATTCCTAACCACCAGTTGGTAAAGAGATACAATCCGCATAGTCCCCAGAGACGTGGGTAAGAAAGAATCAAATCTATGACATCCGAGCCGGTTTGCCAGTCAACAGTAAACGAAGAAGTGTTGGCGCTGACGAAAAGAAGAGCGAAAAGAACCAAAACATCACCCAATCGTAAATGGTCTTTTCCCACTCGTAGGAATAAAGTTACCGGAAAGAACAGCAGCAAAAAATGGTAGGTAGCCGTTGCTGGTAAAACCAAAAGGGTCCCCAAGCTAACAACGATCAAAGTAATATCACGATAAGTCCGTTTGTTCCGCCCTTTACTGGAATATAGGGTCAAGCTTCCTATCAATAATACCAAGGCCAAAAAACTGTATTTCAAAATACGAGGCATTGCTGGTAAGTCTGCCAAAGGGTTGGGATTGTATTCGGCGTCGTAAATGAAAAGATGAGCGGCAAAGGAATCAATGGACTGAAAAGCCGGAACAAACCTTCCCTGCCCGGGAATCTCACCGGACAAGTGCCCCAGCAAAACATTCACATAGGTCTGCCAGGTGTCCATTCCAAAAAACAATATTTGAAAACCAAACAGCACCAGCAGTGTGATACTTCCCATGATCCAGATTCGCTTGTTACCCAAAATTCCAAAAGCCATTAGGAGTGTAATGGGTACGTATTTGAAAATTGTGAGTATCGCTAATAGATTTCCAGCCGATTTTGATCGATTTCGAATCGCCGCCTGATAGGCTGCCAGCATTCCACAGACCAGTACCAGATAAAATTGCCCCATACGGAAGTTACTCATAAGAGGTAGCGCCAACCAAAAGGCTATAAAAAAGACCCATCCGAAGGACAAGTTGGTAATCATCCGTAGTTGCGCAATGAGCACAAAAAGCAAGAATACATTGAATAAGAGCCAGATTCTTTTTGCCACCAGGGGCTCAAAAAAGCTGAGTGGAATAGCCAATACGGATGTAATGGGAGGGAATGGCGAAAACCGAGCCGGGGCATCAATTCCCCTTTGGTGGGCCTGTTCTTCAAACCAATCATTGTCGTAAAACTTGGCTACAGGCTCTCCTTCGAGCAACAATCGGGAAGCGGTATAATAATTGGGGAAGTCTGAATCCAGATTTTTCCAGCCAGGCACCAGTCCTTTCCACACCACCAAAGTGACGCAGAATAAGGTCAATACAGCCATGACTAACTTGGCTATCCTTGTTTTTTCGATGGACTCCATGATCGTTTTTTGATCCTCCTGAAACGCGATGCAAAATACAATGCTCCTTGCAAACAGCCTACTTGTTCCTTGGAAATGTTATGAAGATAGGAGAGCTACCAAATAAGGTGCAGATCAGCAATTGGCAAACTACTGTCCCGTTATTAATCCACGAATAATAAACCAAGCCTCACGAGTGTGAGTCAGGAACTCCCTTTTATTGCGAAGCGCCCATACCCTTTTCCATAGATAGGAGGGTCTAAAATAAAAACCAAGGTAGGCCTGTCTTCGAAGCGCTTTCAATTTTTTCTTGCTCACCTTTCCCGTGCCCATCGCAATCTCGCTCCCGGATTGATCCATCACTCTAAGGTCTTGCTCAATCAAACCAGCATCAAGAGCTTCATCACGAAAAGAGGTATTGGACCTTGGAACGGCAATATTGAAGGAAGCATAATCAGCGTCGATGGTTCTTGCAAAACGAGCTGTATTCCTTATGGAAGCCTCATCTTGTCCGGGCACTCCCAAGAGGAATGTGCCCAATCGTTTAATGCCAATCTTTTTGGTGAGCGCAAAGGTTTCTTCAATTTGCTGGATGGTGTAATTTTTTCGGTATTGCTTGAGGTATTTGTCCTCAGCCCATTCCACCCCAAACATGATGAGGTTACAACCCGCTTGCTTCATCTTCTCCAACTTCTCCTGATCGAGCACATCCACTCTGGAAAAACACATCCAGTGCACATCCCAATCGGATTGAATCAAGTAGTCGAGAACTGGATCGGTAACTGCCTTGGAGAGGTAAAAAGTTTGGTCTGAAAAATAGAGGTATCGAATTCCCAATCGTTGTAACTCCTTGAGTTCGGCAATGATGCTTTCAGCCGTTCTTGAAACGAATGGCAAGGTGGACATAATGCAAAAAGTACAAGGAAAAGGACAGGCATAATTCGTTAGAACGGTAGCCATGGGGTGCGCATCGGCAAAGGGCATCCGATAGAGAGCATTGCGGAAAAGATCATGCCTTGGCACCGGCAATTCCACCATTTTCGTTTTGTCTTCTGGCGTATGTACTACCAAGCCGTCCTTCCGGTAAACCAGACCTCGAATAGCATCCCACTTTTTCTCCAAAAGTCGACGAGCACCGTCATTAAAGAAATTGGTAATAATTCCGTCCAACCACTCGTATTCTCTAAAGCGATCTTCGTGATCTTCGAGAAAAGCGTCACCCGATGCAACCAAAAGGGACTTAGGCAAACAGGCTTTGAGAGCCTTCAAAAAGTAATGGTCCTCTTCCAAAGAAACTGAACCACAAAGGGAAATAATCAAATCTGGACTAAACTCATCACAAATCCCTAAAGCCAACTCCACTGGCAGGCGCTCTGCGATAGCATCTACCACTCTTACCTCGTATTGATCCTTCGGGAAATGAGCAGATTGAATCATCAAATCAACCGGCTGAGGAAGGTAATAGGCCTTAGAGACCTTGGAACAATAGTAATCCCGGATATAGATCTTTTCCCCGGGAGGGTTGAGCAGCAAAACTTTTTTCATGCCGACACCTCCTTTTGAACTTCATGGAATTGAGGTAAACGAACCCTTCGACTCACACCAGGCTTCCATAGTTTTTCTGCTTCCAGCATTATTAACTCAGGGCTTATCTCCTTCAAGCAATCTACCCGCCCCTGGCAAGATTCAGCAATGCGAGACCGGGGGTGTTCAAAACAAGGCGAACACGATTTTTCCATCCAAATATTTTTCAATCGATCCGAATCCGGGTAACCTACGTATTCTGGATGTGTGGGTCCCCATAGCACAACAGTAGGCGTTCCCAGGTAATGAGCCAAGTGCATTGGGCCAGAGTCATTGGTAATAAGTAAGGAACCTGCGGCCAATTCTTGCGCAAATTGATTGAGGGTCCAACTGCCTGCTTTGTTTTCAACCTTTGAGCCTTTCAATTGATCTACCACACTTTGTACAAATTCCTTTTCCCCATGGCTTCCTGTAAAAAGGATACGAGAATCCGGGTACTTTTTCGACCAAAGCCGGACCAATTCCAGATATTGATTTTCCGGATATTTTCGTTCGGGGAGATAATCACTGGCGTTCAAATTCACCAACAAATTGGGTTGAGACTCCACCTCAACTTCATACGTCAATTCACCAGCAACAAAACCTAAATCTTCCAATGCCTCCCTCAGTGCCAGGGTTACCGGCTTCTGATAGAGTGAAATCTCCCGACTTGAAGAGTTTGATGTCTCACGGGCGTCTACCCGAAAAGAAATCTCCCGAGCTCCATTTCGACTAAAAAGTCTAAGCAGACCAACTCCATTGGATGCCCTTTCCAGATCCACGATCGCTCGTGGTTTCAGGCTCTTTATTTGACTTACGGCTTTCAAAAAAGCGCCGGGCAATTGCCAGGCATGGCTTGCCGAAAAATCGATGGTATTCCATCCGAGCCAATCTGCAGCCGGCTTTAATCCGGGAAGGGTAACCAAATAGAACTCTTCTTGTTTCAAATCATATTGATCCACCACTTGTTGTAAACGGATCAAACTCCCCATCCCATAAAGCTTGATAAAGATCACGGGGCCCTCATTGCGAATTTTTCGTCCACCCGACAGATGCATTAAACCCCTTAGAATTTTAAATGGCAAAGACAGGAGCCCATCAATTAACAAGGTATTGCGGGTGGACATGCTCATGGTCGATCGCCCTTTTTATGCAACCTCATACCGGTTCTGGCAAACAAGGATTTTCCTTTCAATTTCCAGAAGGCGACGCTGGGCCCATTTTTTACCCATTCCTGATGGGAGCTCACTTCATTGACCACCCACCTTACGGCAAAATGGTAGTATTTATCTGAATAAGGTCGTTCAAAGTCCAATTCCCGGTCGGTACTGGTGGTCCATTCCGGAACCTTGGTCAGCTTACTCTCAATCTCGTTATAGAGTGCGGTCCCTTTAATAGGGTAACTTTTGGTGATGGTAAACTGGCTGGGATTCGCCGCTTTCAAGTATTTCACGGTTTGAACAATGTCTTCTTCCTCCTCCCCGGGATAGCCGAGCATGATGAAGGTTCCGGTTTCCATTCCCTTCTGACGGGTTTTCACCAGCATATCTTGAACGGTGGATACGTTTACCCGACGATCCATCGCATCGATCACTTTCTGAGATCCGCTTTCCGCTCCAATCCATACGCGGAAACATCCACTCTCTTTGAGCCAATGTAACACATCTTCTGACATCCGCTCGGCACGGGTAATACACTCGTACTGAAAAACCAACTTTCTCTTTTTGACTTCCTGGTAGAAAGCCTCCAACCACTTGTGACTTACAGTAAAAACATCGTCTACAAACCAAATCGAATCGGGTTGATAGCGCTCTAAGAGAAACTCAATCTCATCGGCCACCTGCACCGGATCTCGTCGACGATAGCTCTGGCCATAAACTGCGGTGCTACACCATTTGCAGGTATAAGGACATCCACGTTGGGTACTTACGTTAATCGCACTGTAACCATGTCTGCCCTTCCAGGCCTTGAGGTAACGATCCAGGTCAATACCCTCCCTATTGGGCATGGGCAATTCATTGAGGTTTTTGATTTTGACCCGAGCAGGGGTTTGAACGGTCTCCCCATTCTGCTTAAAAGCCAAACCCGGAATAGTGGATAAATCAGCTCCGGATTCCAGGCCTTGAACCAACTCGGTTACACTTTGCTCGCCTTCACCAATAACCAGAAAATCGGCACCGGCAGCGAGGTAGTTGTCTACATTGTAAGTGATATCAGGGCCGCCTAAAACGATTTTAGGTCTTTTACCCTCAGGTAGTTTTTTGATCTCCTGAACCAAAGCCAGCACCTGAACTTTGGTCATCAGGTTGGTGTAAATGGCCATTACATCGGGTTGGTATGCCGTCCAATCGGCCCACCAGGATTCACGATCGGAGAAGGTGGAATCAAATAGTTTGTTGTCAATTTTTTGTTGGTGTAGATAGGCGGAGATATACAGGATTCCCAATGGTGGGTAGGGCTTCATGATTTTTTGCTCCAACGGATCATTACCAATAAAGTATCCATGTGTAAGCCATACCTTCATCGCTTCACCTCCCATTCCATTAAAAAATGATCGGCGTAGTTTGACCAGTTATCGAGCGTTCCCAAGCTTTTTTCCAGTGCGTTTAAACCATTAAGAATTCCCTTTCTTTTTTCGAAAAAGGGATTCAAGTAAGATGGTGGCAAAAATAACCCGATTGGTTTGATTCTATTTACCTGCCAGTGAGAAGACCACTGTTGCTCCAATTGGTTCGGATTGTAATACCAGGTGGTCACAAACTTTCCGGAAACAGGAACTTCTACGGCTTCGCCTGTAGCTCTTCGTTTTGCTTCTTTTCCCCGGCCCTTAAACCTGAGGTAATACTGTTCCCACAAACAATGAGTGGATAGATATACGGCCAATACTTTACCTGTTGGCTTAACGATATGAGAAAGCTCCTCTCCCAATGAAATCATCCGATTCTCATCCAAACAGTTGAGTCCGGCAAAATTGGAAAAGACCAGGTCAAAATCCTTTTCGTTTAGAGCATTCATTTGGGTCAAATCCCAGGTCTGAAAATGAAGGTTCTTTTCCACACCTTGATTTTCGGCCTTCTTTTTCGCCAATTCAAGCATGGATTCGGACGCATCGGTAGCCCATACCTCATGACCTAAAGATGCCAGGTAACAAGCATCCTCTCCGGTACCACAATTGAGTTCGAGAATCTTCATGGGTTGACCATCCAAACTGGATTGCAGAAAATGCCAGACCCGATCACGCTGCATTCTACCAACTGCGGTATGCGTAAATTCCCGATCGTAATCGTATGCGGCTTGATCAAATGAGGCCATGCCCGATGCTAATACTGATTAAGCTGATGTTTGTCCCAAGCGGCAGCCGGGATGTAATAAGGCAAAGCCATGATCGGACGTATTGCGAACTTTGGCTTCTTACCCGATTGAGCGATTCCTTTGAGTTGATTCAAACCTTGTTCGCGACGAAGTACCTTGTGAACGTAGCGCTGCAGTTTTCGGTAAAACTCCTTGGGGTAGGTATTGGAAAACATCAGATCCAAATCATCAGAATCGGTCCAATTGGCCTTTTGGCTCAGCTCCTCTTTGACGCGGTCGTAAAAAGGTGTTCCCGGTAAAGGGTAGGAAACAGAAACTCCAATATTATCGGGTACCAATTCCTTCACCATGTCAATGGTCATTCGAATATCTTGGCGGGTTTCTCCCGGATATCCAAACTGCAAAAAGAAAGCAACGCGCACTCCCTTTTCATGCAACAGCTTGGTCGCTTCACCAATTTGTTCCACCTGAGTCCCTTTGTCCATGGCATCCAGAATTTTTTGAGAACCCGACTCGGCCCCTACCCAAACCTCATGCAATCCGGATTCGGCCAATGCATCGATAGTATCTTCTTTTAGTAACAGATCTACCCGCGATTGAATGGTGTATTGAATGCTTAATCCTTTTTCCTTGAGTAGTCGATTAAACTCCTGAACCCAACCTGGCTTGAGACCGAAAATATCGTCGCTCATCCAATAATGATCGGGTTGAAAATGTTCGGTTACCCAAGCAATTTCTTCCACTACTCGCTCCGGAGAGCGAGAATGGTAGCGGTTGCCATAAATGGGCTTTGCACACCAGTTACATTTAAATGGGCAGCCCCGTGTGGTCGCCAGGTTTAAGGAGAAGTAACCGTTACCGGCTTTCCAAATGTCTTTGTAGGGTTGAATATCGATAAGATCCCAAGCGGGTTGCGGCAGGTCATCCAGGTCTTTTAGAACAGGTCGACGTCTCGTGGTTCGAATCTCATGATCATCTCTATAGGCCAATCCCAAAACCTGATTCACAGGCTTACCCTCATCCAGGTATTCGACCAATTCCTTGAGCGTAAGTTCGGCCTCTCCTAACAATACATAATGAGCGCCAGCCTCCAAATACTTTTCGTAATGATCGGTGGAATCTGAACTGGAAACTATTACAGTACAGCCTTTATCCCGGCCTGTTTTGATCATTTCAAATGCAGCTTCCCGCATGTTGGTCAAGCACATTTTCGTTAGGTAATTAAACCCATCGTCATACAGCGCCAGGTAGTCTGGTTTGAAGGAATCTATTTGCCCCACAATTTCGCCAGGGCCTTCTACCAGATTGGTATCAAACAGGTCTACCTCGTGACCCAATTCACGCATATAAGATGCCGCAAAAAGGGTTCCCAACGGCGGGTAAGGTTGTTGCTTTTTCCATTGCTTCGGGTCCAGCTGGTAGTAATACGAATGAGAAAATAGAATCCGACTCATGACTCCTTCAACGAAACTTGATTTATTTTTTCGAATTCAACCACCTTTTCTGCAAAGGCATCCATCACTCTCTTTTGGAAATTACGCGGATGGTGTTTAGACACATAGGATCTACTTTTCATCGCTACGTCAAAATCGCCACTATTAAAATGGCCGAATTTCTGCTTCCATCTGTTCATGGTCAAACGCATGAAGAAACCATCCATCCACTCTCCTAAAAATCCACTTAATACCCACTTCATTCCAGCAGACCACCAGGGCTTTTGGCTCCCAACATTGTGCTCAACCTGACGAAGGGGAAAATTGGGATAAAGTTCACGAGCCCATTGGTTGGCCTCCATAAATTCAGGGTAACAACCCGAATCACACATGGGCACCAAGGTCAATAACTCAGTAGCAGTGAACAGGTTTTTTTCTTCAATCTGCAGGTTCCTTGTGTCAATAAAATAATTGAGGCAAAAGAACTTACGGGAATTCAAAAGAAAGATCTTCTTGTACATGATCAACAGGGTGCGAGCAATCCAAAGTCGCTTCGGTTCGGTGATCACGAAATAATCGATATCCCCATCTTCGGGCATAAAGTTTTTAGAAATGGATCCGGATAGATAAACAGCCTTTACAAAAGGGAAATTCATGATAAACTGCGAGCGTTCCGAAGCAATCTTCATGTACTCTCTGGCTCGATCATTTCCCTGGCGCCGCCGCTCTGCTAATGCAGGATTGTTGTGGACTGAGAAAAACTCCCCTAAAGGATAAATCAAACCTTGCTCAACCAACCTATCCAGGGTAGCTTCAAACTGGCTTTCCACCTGGGCTGGTTCCAATTTACAATTGTCTTTGAGCTCCTCTCTGGTCAAAGGGTAGTCAAAAATATCGTAGTACAACAAGGACCTCACGATATCCGACATTATTCCGGTATCTGTCAATTCTTCTATTCGCAACTTTCTCTGTTCTGATGCGCTCTGCAAGCACGAATCCCCAAAGGTAGGGATTCACCTTGTACATCCTTATTGGATGAGTGAAAGGTTACCAAAGAAAAAGTAGCTTATAAAAATAGCTGCTAAAATTCCGGCAGCATCCGCAATTAATCCACAAGCGACCGTATACCGGGTTCGAGTAATATTGACGGCTCCATAATAAACAGCCAGGGTATAAAAGGTGGTTTCGGTGGATCCCTGGAAAACGGAGGCCAACCTCCCAACAAATGAATCCACTCCGAATTGAGGGTTAGCGAAAGTCTCCAACATCGCTCCACGGGCCCCGCTTCCGCTCAGGGGTTTCATAAAGGCCGTAGGAAGTGCATCTACAAATCGGGTATCAATATCAAATGGAGTAAAAAGCATACGGATACCTTCCACCAAAATATCCAAGGCTCCAGAAGCTCGAAAAACACCAATAGCTACCAACATGGCCACGAGATAGGGAATGATTTTGATGGCGACATTAAACCCTTCTTTGGCTCCTTCTATAAAGGTGGCGTAGACATCAATCTTTTTCCTTACCCCCATCCAGAAAAAACCACAAATCACTCCGAAGAGGATGAGGTTTCCTACCACTTTCCCAACGAGCTCCATGTAGGGCTGACCAGGTCCAGAAAGCCAGGCAATTAAGCCCACTACACCCAAGGTAATGCTTCCCAAGTAAGCTAAAATGACGGGTTGGAGAAGGTTGATCCGCTGCATAACAGACACTGAAATCAATCCGGCCAGGGACGCAAAATAGGTCGCCAATAAAATGGGCAGAAATATATCGGTAGGATTCACTGCTCCTGAGGAGGCCCGCAACGCCATGACTGAAACTGGTATCAAAGTCAACCCTGAAGTGTTGAGAACCAAAAACATGATGTGTGCATTGGAAGCCGTGTCCTTTTTATCGTTGACCTCCTGAAGCTCTTTCATGGCTTTTAATCCCAAGGGAGTTGCCGCATTGTCTAATCCAAGCATGTTGGCCGAAAAGTTCATCATCATACTTCCCATGGCGGGATGATCCTTCGGTAATTCAGGAAAGAGTTTTCTGAAAAATGGAGCGACCAGTCGAGAAAGAACGTTCACCGCACCGCCGGCTTCTCCCACTTTCATGATGCCCAGCCAAAGCGTCATAATTCCGATCAAATAGACCACAATGCTAATCGATGTCTCTGCCATATCGAAGGTAGACTGGACGATGGCATAAAACACATTGAGATCGTCGGGACCAAAGTGAAGGCCAAACTGGGTTAAGAAATCACGGAAGAAATAGCCGATCAATCGGAGGATTGCCACCAAAAAGGCAATCAGGAAAAAACCAACAAAAATGTAATGAAGAGCCAACCGAGTGGATTTTGATCAAATGTAGGGATTGAGATCAGGGTGGGTGGGTGGGCGGGAAAAAAGTATTAACAGTGGGTTGAAAAAAATCCCCGAACCGTTACCCAATGGCAAGGTTGGGGGACATGTTTGTTGGGTGAGCGATTAGACGACTCCAGCATCCAGGCTGTCGTCGTTTAAGTCATTGGTTCCGTATTGGTACTGGGCATCTCCGAAGGCCAAAATGGGTAAAAAGATGTACCCAAAAAACAAAAGTCCAAGGGTAAAGCCTACTCCTTTGCCAAAAGATTTAGAAAGAAGATTAATGACCCAGATCGACCAAATGGGAATGGGAAACATCATTAGAAAAAGCCACCACCAGGGTTTCCGAACAATTTCCAGCAAAACAATTTCGCGGTAAATAGGTATCAAACAAGCCCATCCGGGTTTTCCCGCCTTTTCAAAAATCCGCCAATAGCAGAAAATGTAAAAGGCACTAATAATGATGGCAGAAATGACAATAAAAATGTACATCCCTGCACTAATTCCAAGTTCTTCCATAGTCAAGTCAAGTGATAATTTCATCTAAAATTAACACTTCCCGACAGAAATGCAAATTACTGATTATAAATATTTTGCAGCTACAAAGTCAGAATTACTCCAACTCACCCAATCCTTGACGAAGGATCTCAGGCTCACCAGTGGTGCAATTCACAATAGTAGAAGGAATGTTATTTCCATACCCTCCATCGATCACCAGGTCCACTTTATCCTTAAAACCCTCATAGATCAAATCAGGATCTGTAGTGTATTCCAGAATCTCATCATCATCTACAACGGAGGTGGTTACAATGGGATTTCCCAGTTCACGAACAATTTCCCGAGGCACGGCATGATCGGGTATCCGCAAACCAATGTCCTTCTTTTTGTTCTTGAACAACTTAGGCACATTGTTGGTGGCATTCAAAATGAAAGTAAAGGCACCGGGTAGGTTCTTTTTCATCATCTTAAATACGGGTGTATCCACTTTGGCAAAATCAGATAAATGGCTCAGGTCATAAACGATAATGGCGAACTTGGCATCCTTCAATTTAATTCCCTTGATTTGAGCAACACGCTCAACGGCCTTGGCATTGGTCACATCACACCCCAGACCATACACGGTATCAGTAGGATAAATGATCACCCCGCCGTTTCGCAGGCAATCCACCACTTTGAGCACATCTTCTGATCGAGGCTCGTCGGCATTAATTCTAAGGTATTCAGCCATAACTCAAATTTGAATTTACAACAATTCGTTCGCCAAATTGGCCAGCTCCGAGCGCTCTCCTTTTTCCAAGGTAATGTGAGCAAACAACTCACTTCCCTTCAAGCGATCGATCAAATAGGACAGCCCGTTTGACTGAGAATCGAGGTAGGGAGAATCAATCTGATGAACGTCACCGGTAAAGATAATTTTTGTGTTTTCACCGGCCCGGGTTATAATGGTCTTAATTTCATGAGGAGTCAGGTTTTGCGACTCATCCACAATAAAGATCACATCGGATAAACTCCGGCCGCGAATGTAAGCCAATGGAGTAACCAAGAGTTTCTCCTTGTTGACCATATCTTCGATCTTCTTGTAGTTTTTATCGGTTTCCTTAAACTGGTTTTTGACAAACTTGAGGTTGTCCCACAGAGGCTCCATGTAAGGATTCAACTTCGACTTAATATCTCCCGGCAGGTAACCAATATCCTTATTACTCAACGGAACAATGGGTCTGGCCAATAAAATCTGTTTAAAAGAACGTGCCTGCTCGATGGCCGAAGAAAGCGCCAACAAGGTTTTCCCAGTACCGGCCACACCTTGTAAGGTTACCAACTTGATACCCGGGTGAGTCATGGCATGAATGGCAAAGGTTTGCTCAGCATTGCGTGGTTTGATTCCATACATCCCCCGTTTTTCTACCCGCTCAAACATACCCGACTCACTATTAAAGAAGGCGAGAATGGAAGATTTCCCGCTCTTTAAAATGTAATAGTGATTATTGGTAGGCCTCCGCTTGTACAATTTGGAGTAGTGAACTTCTCCATTCCGAAACAATTCATCGATCAATTCCTTTTTAACCCCTTCCTTGGTTGTTTTTCCCGTGTAGAGTTTATCGATATCCTCAACCTTACCGGTTTCATAATCCTCCGCAGGTAGTCCAACCGATTTGGCCTTGAGCCGTAGGTTTATGTCTTTGGTTACGAGGATAACTTTGGAATCCTTCTCGGTCTCTTGCAGCGTAATGGCGGCATTCAAAATATGGTGATCCGCCTTTTTCTCGGCAAAAATCTTGTTGGCATCCATAGTCTTAGGACCACCGTTCTGCATCACCACCTTAAACCTTCCGCCACGAGCTCCTCCTACTTTGATCCAATCTTTAAGAATGGATTTTCCGGCTAAACCATCTACAAAGCGAATAAACTCTCGAGCTTCGTAGTTTTTAATGTCGTTACCCTTCTTAAAATTGTCCAGTTCTTCCAGAACCGTAATGGGAATGGCCACATCATTATCCTGAAAGGATCTTACTGCACTGTGGTCGTAGAGAATAACGGAAGTGTCCAACACAAAGATCTTGCGTTGTTTGGAGGTGCTTTTACGTATTGCCATTAGCTATTTTTAGGAATCAATTATGAGGTATAGAGATTACCACAAACTTTCCCAAAAGTTAAGGGTAAAATTGTTATTCACAAAGGGCTTTGGCCTGAAAATAACGCTAATTTTGAACCGTGAATAAGAGACGAAATCCAACGTTTTGGCTCTATGTATTAGGAATTTACATCCTGATCCAATTTTTCTGGTGGGCCTGGTTGTTAATTGATCAGGGTCAGACCATTATCACCCTATCTACAAATGATCCGGGTGAAATGATTCGGCGCACCCTAATGATCATTGGCGAAGGAGCTGTTTTTCTAATCATGTTGGTTTTTGGTTTCTACAAAGTTCGGTCCTCGCTCAAGCGGGAAATGGAATTGGCCAAGCGTCAGAAAAACTTCCTGCTCTCTGTCACTCATGAGCTTAACTCTCCTCTTTCATCAATTAAGCTTTCCCTGGAAACCTTGATCAAACGAGATCTGGAAAAGTCGAAAAGAGATCGGATCTCGGAGAATGCTCTCCAGGAAACGGAGCGACTCAAAGAACTGGTCAACAACATCCTTACCTCTGCCCGGTTGGAAGAAGGAAAAATTCAACTTCAACTCCTAAACGAAAACGCATCCGAGCTGGCTCAACGGGCAGTCAATGAGTTTACCACCCGCTTTGGAGAAAACCGCATGAAAAGTCGGATCACACCCGGTATTTTGATACGCGTAGATCAGGTGGCCTTTAGAACGGTAGTTGAAAATCTTCTTGAAAATGCCTTCAAATACAACCGCGACAACGGATTGGTGACCCTATCTCTTTCTTCCAACGGCGATCTGGCTGTTCTGGAAATATCTGATGAAGGTCCCGGAATTTCAGAGGATAACGCAGAACGCATTTACCAACAATTCTACCGTGAACAAAATGAAGAAACCCGCCACACAATTGGCACGGGATTGGGATTGTACATTGTAAAAAATCTGGTAGAATTGCACCATGGAAGTATTTCCCATCAAAAAAATAAAAATATCGGAACCACGTTTCGAGTTGAAATCCCCCTTTCGCATGCTTAAGTACATTATGCCCTTTGTTCTCCTTGCTACCTTGATGACTTCTTGTATCGACTATGAAGAGGTCCGCCTGGTTTCTGTAAATGAAACGGATCTGGAACGCATTACGCCGGAAGGAGTGGTTATTCGAGTAAAAGCCACGGTGGATAATCCGAATGAGTACAAAATCTCACTCAATACCAAGGACCTTAAGGTGTATCTAAATGGGAAATACCTGGGCGTGGCTAATCTTCGAGACAAGATTCAATTGAAACCCAAAAAAGTAGATGAATACGAATTCTACATGGTGTCTGAAATACCAGCAGATGGCAACATCGACATTGGCACGCTGGCTCAGGGCACTTTGATGGGTTCTCTCCGCCTTAAGGTAGAGGGAAAAATACAAGCCAAAGCCAAAGGAATCACCCGATCCATCGACGTTTCCTTCGATCGAAATCTAACGATGTAATTCAAAAATTGGGCTTTTAACAATTCCCAATAGTTCCGTCGTTGAATATTCAATTCATCCCAATTCAGCGGACTATATTTGCTTAAATTCGAGCATGAGGACTTTCTTACTGTTTTGTTTAATTATTGGCGGTACACAAAGCTGTATGCTCACATCCAAAGAGGGAACCATGGAAGATTCGGAAAGCAACCACCTCCATACTAACCGACTCATTAATGAAACCAGCCCCTACTTACTACAACATGCTCATAACCCGGTAGATTGGTACCCTTGGGGCGAGGAAGCTCTCAACAAGGCCCAACAGGAAAATAAGCTTCTTTTGGTAAGTATTGGCTATTCAGCTTGCCATTGGTGCCATGTGATGGAGCGAGAGTCTTTTGAAGATACGGCGGTAGCTCGATACATGAACGAACACTTCGTCTGCATCAAAATCGATCGCGAAGAACGACCCGATATCGATCAGGTATACATGAGCGCAGTTCAGCTGATGACTGGAAGCGGAGGATGGCCTCTCAATTGTTTTGCCCTGCCTGATGGACGTCCTGTTTTTGGGGGAACCTATTTCAACCCCACACAATGGATGCAGACCATGGGTCAAATTCACAAAGCCTACACCGAAGACCGCGAAAAAGTAATGGAATATGCGGATCGCTTAACTCAAGGGGTCAAGCACTCTGATCTACTGGACATCAACCCGATGCCGGTAGACTTCCAAAAAGATACAGTAATTGCCATGACATCGAAATGGAAGCACCGTTTCGATCCCAAAGAAGGAGGCCCCAATCGGGCACCTAAGTTCCCGATTCCGAACAACTATTCCTACCTGCTTCAATATGGAACACTTTTCCTTGACAAGGAGGTGTTGGACCATGTTGAGCTTACCTTGGATAAAATGGCCTATGGTGGTATCTACGATCAAATTGGAGGCGGATTTGCCCGCTACTCAACAGACGTAGACTGGAAGGTTCCCCACTTTGAAAAAATGCTTTACGATAATGGTCAGTTACTTTCCTTGTATTCGGAAGGTTATCAGCGTTTCAAGAAACCATTATATAAAGACATTGCTTACCAAACGGCCGAGTACATCGACCGTGAAATGACGGCTAAAAACGGCGCTTTCTATTCGGCCTTGGATGCAGATAGTGAAGGAGAAGAAGGGAAGTTTTATATCTGGACCGAATTGGAACTGAAAGAGGTTCTTGGTGAAGATTTTGAACTGGCCAAAGAGTTTTATCAGGTCGGTAAAAAAGGACGTTGGGAACATGGAACCAACATCTTGGTTCGGGATGAAAAATCGGAACGAGCTATTCTCAGAAAATGGGAAATTTCAGAGGACGAGTTAAAGACTCGAATCGAAGCCATCAATTCTAAATTGATGGAAAGAAGAGACACCCGAATTCGTCCAGGTTTGGATGACAAAACGCTCACTTCCTGGAATGCTTTGACCATTTCTGGATTGGTAGATGCCCACCTGGCTTTTGGCGATGAGGCTACTTTCCTAAAGCCTGCTCTAAAAAACGCAGAGTTTATCTGGAACACCCAAAGAAAAAGTGACGGAGGGCTAAACCACAGTTTCAAAGAAGGGCGTTCTACCATCAATGGTTACCTCGAAGATTACTGTTTCACCATTCAAGCCTACATCAAACTCTACGAAGCTACCTTTGATGAAAAATGGCTGGAGCGTTCAAAAGATCTGGCCGATTATGCCATCGAACATTTTTATGATAGTCAGAGAGGCATGTTTTATTTCACTTCTGACCTAGACCCCGATTTGATTGCTCGTAAAATGGAGAATTCAGATAACGTGATTCCTGCCTCCAACTCCTCCATGGCCCGAAACTTGTTTTTGTTGGGACATTATTTTGACAACAAAGCCTACTCGAATATGGCGGAAACCATGCTCAATAATGTTGCTCCACATATGACGGGTTACGGTTCAGGATACTCGAACTGGGGAATACTCTACCTTCAACAGACATTTCCTTTTTATGAAATCGCCATTTCTGGATCTGACGCCCGGGAAAAATCGCTTGAATTGAACCAGAAATATATTCCGAATAAAATGTTCATTGGCTCGAAAAAAGACAGCCATCTTCCGCTCCTGGAGAATAAATATGTAGAGGGGGAAACCTATATCTACGTTTGTGTAAATAAAGCCTGTCAACTTCCGGTTACTGAGGCAGGAGAAGCATTAAAACAGATCAACTTTTAGTCAGAAATGAAATACGTCCTGGCTTTTTGCACAGCACTCCTTGCCTATGGTATAGGGCAAGCTCAAATTTTGGATAACAACCAAGGGAAACTTTACCAAGGAGACTGCATCTTTAACGGTAAGTTCCTTCGCGATAATGGTATCCAATCGATTACCGGCGAGATTTCCGTCAAAAAAGAAATGCGCCCCATTACCCATATGGGAACCATCGATCAATACTTGTTCAATGAAAAAGGACAGTTGCTGGAACACATCAAATCCTTTCGATTGCGCGGTGGTCAAATTGATACAACCCAAGATTATTTCAAATACAACGACCTGGACCATCTGGTCTCCAAAACTTCCGTAATGTTGAGCGGCTATGATGCCATTCGATATCAATATGATGCCGAGGGAAACCGTTCTGGTCAAACCTGGTTAAGAGGAGAAAACAAAAGTCCCTTCTCCTTTCACTTAGAAAAGGGCAAAGAGAGTATCATCAAAGAGGAATCTTACGAAAACGAAACGGTTAGCGATAGCATCCGAAAAAGGGTTTATCTGAATGCTGAGGGCAAACCGTATAAGGAAACCCTTTTCCGTTTTAATTCTTTGGGTCATTGTTCTGCAGAAAATACGCGCTACTACCTAACGAACAAGAAAAACACAATTACCTATTCCTACGACGTAGAAGGGCGGTTGACCAAAATCATCGACCACTCGAATATTATGGGGAATCTTACCCTCACCTATACTTATACCTATGATGAGTTGAGTAATTTGACAGAATCCAAGGTGCATAAGAATGGTAAGCTAATTGAAACCCGTCAATTCCTATACTTCGTTCAAACGCTGCTTCTCAAGGCACAATTGATCAAAAACGAAGAATCGGGAGAGATCAAAATCATCAAGTACAAATACCAGTACTTCTAAGCCCTATTTAGACTTAACAATAGGATATACCTGCACCCGATTGGTGCTTGGGTCAAGTATTTTCAACAAGTAGTAACCCGGTTGGTCGGAAGGGAAGTCCAATTCATTTTTACTTGAATCCAGATAACCTTTGGAAATCTCCACCCCTTGCAAGTTAGTAATGATGTATTCCATTCCTTCTATGAAAGATTCTATATAAAGCTTATCGACTAAGGGATTGGGATAGACGTTGAACGATGTTTGCTCCAAAAAGAAGCTTCCACTACCAAGCGTCTCCATTGAATAAGCGGCTACCATTCCGATATTCGTCCCCACCGCAATTCTTTTTCCTACGGGTGCCCAATGAACACATAAACCAAATCCATTGATCTCATCTTTTGTGGTAGCCTCCAATTCCCAGGAGTTGGTGGAATAAATCTGCAGGAGAGAATCTGCTGATACGACTGCCAAATGCTTTTGATCCGGAGAAAAGGATACGCCATTGGTGGCCGCTCCAATGTTATCAATGCTTTTTAAAAGCTTTTTATTGGGCACATCCCAAACCTTAATGGTCTTATCCCGAGAAGACGAAATCAGCGTTTTTCCATCCTTAGAAATGGCCAGATCAGTCACTTCATCAACGTGTCCGGGCAATTGAGCCAAGGGAGCCCCAAGGGTATCCCATACCTTAACCATTCCATCATTACCTCCACTCACGATAAATTGACCATTGGGGTCATACCGCACCGCTGTAACCCAATCCAAATGCCCTTTTACGGAGTGCAGAACCTTTGCCGAATCAACGGAACAAATGATCATTTTGCCTTTTGAACCTCCCACAGCGACATGAGAGCCTGAAGGAGAAAAATCCATACAAAAGGCGTAAGGAGTTCCCACATGAAAGGCGTTAATGGAATCTGGTGGATTGGTGGTAAGATCAAAAAGGATAAGGTTTCCAAATTCTTCGATAACCGCTATATTCTTTCCATTAGAGGCAATTCCACCTCCCATGATGCAAAGCAGGTTGGTGCTCACTTCGTAATCCCAAATCAAATTACCATCTTGAGCCGAGAACAGCCGAATTTTAGCAGGATGGCAATTGGTTACAGTCAATACCCGATCGCCATCTGAATCGAACTGAACACCATTTGTCTGAAGCCCATCAGGATGAGCCTCTTTGGACCAAATAATTTCCTGAGACACTGCAACTCCTTGCAGAATAACGACAAGGACAGCAGCTAAAACCGAACGAAAAATCAAGTCTTCTAAATTTAGTGGAATAAAGATATCTCAAATCGACTTTTGCTCCATGCCGATTTGAGGGAATAAGGATTTGGTTTTATTAATTGGTAATAGATGAACTCACAGACTTGGATTATTTAAACGATAGACACGACAATAATCCTGATCAAATACTCGATTCTCGATATGCACAAAACCCAATCGTTCATAGAATTTATGCGCCTTCTTATTAGATTCCAAGGGATCCAGTAGAATGGCTTTGGCACCTTCCTCTTCAAAGCATCTTTGGATAGCCCATAGCATCATCCATGTTCCATATCCTTTTCCGAGGTTATTAGCCTCCCCTATCCAAATGTCCAGGGCTTTAAGATTATCCTCCACGTCACCCCAGTAGTGCGTTTCTTCGCGTTTAGGGTCAATTATTTGTAAGAATCCAAGAGGTTGACCATCCCATTCAGCAATCCATTGTTCTCTCCAGATATACACCTGTTTAAGCTCCTTAGCCCAATCCCAATCATCATTGGGGTCACTGGCAATGACATGGGGTTGATTATCCCAATGCCGCAGTAAATCAATATCGGCACTTGTGGCCATTCTAAAAGAGAGTTTTGAATTCATAAACGTAAACTGGGCTTACCGTGGAGCTAAGCTCCCGGATCAAGTTTAAATTTAATTGGAATCACCATTCGAACGTCCACTTTATCCCCACCATTTTCACCTGGAATCCAAGATGGCATATCATAAAACAATCGGAGAACCTCTGCCTCCATTCTTTTTGACCCGTCTTTCATTCCCTCAATCTCAATATCATTTACAGAACCGTTCCGATCGACGATGAAACTGACCCAAACCATCCCTTCCACATTCATCTTTCGATCTTGATCCGGGTATTTGAGGTTTTGTTTGAGGTAATCATTCAAGCCTCCATTACCAAATTTGAATTCCGGCATGACTTCAGCGTAATGATGGGGATGAAATTCTTCACTTAAATCTACATCCCCTAATTCATCAGTTAACCAATCATTCGGTGGTTCTGGAGCAATCATAATACCCGTTGTGATAACATCTTCAATATGATCAATAGATAAAGATTCCAGGTCGACCGGATTCGACTTAGTACATGATATAGCTCGACTCGAATCCAAACTATCGACCGATGATTCTCTCTTTTCAATGGCCTTTTCCCAATCAATAGGCGCCTCAACAATCCGATCTTCAATGGTTCTATTCTCCGGAGCTTCACAAGAAGTTATGCTAAGCACTCCAGCTGCCAGAAGGAAAATGGGTATTTGAGACCTAAAATGCCTCTTCCTGATAGCCGTAAACACCAAATAAGGCTGTGTATGGCTAAAATCCAATTGTTCTGGGTATGCTCGTCCACATACCGATTTACGTCTGTTTTCAAGGAGGTAATTCAGGATCTCTTCGCGAGTAAATTGGGTAAAATCAACAACATCCTTCTGGCATTGAAAACAATGGCGGGACAACTGTCCAATTTTCATGTCTTCCCATTTGGCTGGACAAGGATTGGGTATTTGGGCTTTCATACCAGGCCCGCTTCAACATTTATGCCAGCCCTTTTTGAATCTTCAACATCCAACATTCAACATTCAACGTTCAACATTCAGGATTAGAATTAGGATTAGGTTCGGAATACGTTTGGTTCAGATTTGAAGATTGGAGATTGGAGATTACCTGCGGTGATCGCTTCGCTCTGAGTTGGAGATTGAAAGGTAGTTGTAGGGGTATAAAACAAAAAAGCCCGACCAAGAATTGGACGGGCTTTTTAAAGGTCGGCGACTACCTACTCTCCCTCGAAAGAAGTACCATCGGCGCAAGTGGGCTTAACTGCTCTGTTCGGAATGGTAAGAGGTGATCCCCACCGCCATAGTCACCGTAAATCGTTTGACTTAGCGTCAGTATTTTAATAACACACTGGACGTTTTGAAGAGAGGCTAAATAAAGGAGTTACAAGAACCCAGATCTTAGCTTATAGAATATTTCGCTGCGAAGGGAAGTCATCGGGTAATTAGTACTGCTCGGCTTTGCCATCACTGACTTTACACCTGCAGCCTATCAACGTCGTCATCTCCAACGACCCTTAAAGGAAGCCTCATCTTGAGGCGAGTTTCGCACTTAGATGCTTTCAGTGCTTATCTCATCCGAACATAGCTACTCTGCGATGCAGCTGGCGCCACAACAGATACACCAGAGGTTCGTCCAACCCGGTCCTCTCGTACTAGAGTCAGGTCCTCTCAAGCTTCCAACGCCCACAGCAGATAGGGACCGAACTGTCTCGCGACGTTCTGAACCCAGCTCGCGTGCCACTTTAATGGGCGAACAGCCCAACCCTTGGGACCTTCTCCAGCCCCAGGATGTGACGAGCCGACATCGAGGTGCCAAACCACTCCGTCGATGTGAGCTCTTGGGAGTGATCAGCCTGTTATCCCCGGAGTACCTTTTATCCTTTGAGCGATGGCCCTTCCATACGGAACCACCGGATCACTATATCCTACTTTCGTACCTGCTCGACTTGTCAGTCTCACAGTCAAGCTCCCTTATGCTATTGCACTCTACGCACGGTTACCAAGCGTGCTGAGGGAACCTTTGAAAGCCTCCGTTACTCTTTTGGAGGCGACCACCCCAGTCAAACTACCCACCACACACTGTCTCCCTTACGGGATTAGGCTCCAGATAAACGAAGGGTGGTATTTCAAGGACGGCTCCACCAATACTAGCGTATCAGCTTCAAAGCCTCCCACCTATCCTACACATCGTTTACCCAGAGTCAATGTGAAGCTGTAGTGAAGGTTCACGGGGTCTTTCCGTCCCGCTGCGGGTAAACGGCATCTTCACCGTTACTACAATTTCACCGAGATCATGGCTGAGACAGTGCCCAGATCGTTGCACCATTCGTGCAGGTCGGAACTTACCCGACAAGGAATTTCGCTACCTTAGGACCGTTATAGTTACGGCCGCCGTTTACCGGGGCTTCATTTCAATGCTTCTCCGAAGATAACATCTCCACTTAACCTTCCGGCACCGGGCAGGTGTCAGACCCTATACATCGTCTTTCAACTTAGCAGAGTCCTGTGTTTTTGATAAACAGTCGCCTGGGCCTTTTCACTGCGCCCCACCTAAATGGGGGACCCTTCTCCCGAAGTTACGGGTCTATTTTGCCTAGTTCCTTAGCCATGAATAACTCGTCCACCTTAGGATACTCTCCTCGACTACCTGTGTCGGTTTACGGTACGGGTTGCTTTAACATAAGCTTAGAGGTTTTTCTTGGAAGTATGGTTAGGCACACTATCCACTCAACCGAAGTCTTGTGGTACTATCGAATTTCAGCACACCCGGCGGATTTGCCTACCAGGCGTATACCTACATTCTTCAACGTACTATTCCGTCAGTACGCGGTGCTTTCACTGCTCCGTCACCCCATCACTGCTAAAGCAAGTATCGGAATATTAACCGATTTGCCATCGACTACCCCTCTCGGGTTCGCCTTAGGTCCCGACTAACCCCCGGATGACTAGCATAGCCGGGGAAACCTTAGTCTTGCGGTGGGCAGGGTTCTCACCTGCCTTATCGTTACTTATGCCTACATTTTCTTTTCTGGCCGCTCCACCATGCCTTACGACACAACTTCAGCGCAACCAGAATGCTCCCCTACCACTTATAAATAAGTCCATAGCTTCGGTAGTATGCTTATGCCCGATTATTATCCATGCCAGATCGCTCGACTAGTGAGCTGTTACGCACTCTTTAAATGAATGGCTGCTTCCAAGCCAACATCCTAGCTGTCTATGCAATCCGACCGCGTTCTTTCAACTTAGCATACATTTTGGGACCTTAGCTGATGGTCTGGGTTCTTTCCCTCTCGGACATGGACCTTAGCACCCATGCCCTCACTGCTGAGAAACATGTCATAGCATTCGGAGTTTGTCAGGGTTTGGTAGGCGGTGAAGCCCCCTAGCCCAATCAGTAGCTCTACCTCTATGACACTCTAACTCAACGCTGCACCTAAATGCATTTCGGGGAGTACGAGCTATTTCCGAGTTTGATTAGCCTTTCACCCCTACCCACAACTCATCCAAAGATTTTTCAACATCTACTGGTTCGGTCCTCCATTGCGTGTTACCGCAACTTCAACCTGGTCATGGGTAGATCACACGGTTTCGCGTCTACCCCCACTGACTGAATCGCCCTATTCAGACTCGCTTTCGCTTCGGCTACGACTCTGTAAGTCTTAACCTTGCCAGTGAGGAGTAACTCGTAGGCTCATTATGCAAAAGGCACGCCGTCACCCGAAGGCTCCGACCGCTTGTAAGCGTATGGTTTCAGGTACTATTTCACTCCCTTATTCAGGGTACTTTTCACCTTTCCCTCACGGTACTTGTTCACTATCGGTCTCTCAGGAGTATTTAGCCTTACCGGATGGTCCCGGCAGTTTCACACAGGGTTTCACGTGCCCCGCGCTACTCAGGATACTGTTAGGTATAAATTGCATTTCATGTACAGGGCTATCACCTTCTATGGCTTACCTTTCCAGGTAATTCTATTATACAACTTAAGTCCACATTACAGTCCTACAACCCCCAAATTGCCGAAACAACTTGGGTTTGGGCTAGTCCCCGTTCGCTCGCCACTACTTAGGGAATCACTTTTGTTTTCTTCTCCTCCGGGTACTTAGATGTTTCAGTTCCCCGGGTTTGCCTCCTCGAAAGGATAACTGGTCTTCAACCAGCTGGGTTGCCCCATTCGGAAATCTACGGATCGACACTCGTGTGCAGCTCCCCGTAGCTTTTCGCAGCTTACCACGTCCTTCTTCGCCTCTGAGAGCCAAGGCATCCACCATACGCCCTTAATTACTTCTCTTCTCCGCAATTGGCGATATATCCTAAAGCCTTGATCTAATTGTTTTCTTGTTACTCGTTGTTTTTACTTAGCTTCTCTCTTCTTTCGTCCAATATGTCAAAGAACTTCTTGTTTAGCAGCTTCCCTCTCTGCGCCTATAACTCCGTGATGTGTAAGAAAGAATAGAGTTATTGATCACTTCCTGAGTAAGCCTTTCTAACGGCTAAACTAAAAGTTGAATTACAAGGAATCGAACCTTGTTGTTTGCACCAGCAAATTCTGTTATTTAAAGAACATTCGTTGTTTGATTTATCATCTCACAACCTATTCGGCCATCTTTAATGACCTTTTGTGGAGAATATCGGAGTCGAACCGATGACCTCCTGCGTGCAAGGCAGGCGCTCTAGCCAGCTGAGCTAATCCCCCGGACAATCAGTATCGAGTTTGAGTTCGAGTGCGAGGTTTTCCTCGTTCTCTTTCTCTTATCTCGCTGCTGAGATTGTAGTCCCGGGCAGACTTGAACTGCCGACCCCTACATTATCAGTGTAGTGCTCTAACCAGCTGAGCTACGGGACTCTAAAAAGAGTGTAACCCCTCCGGTGGGAGCTTGGCTCACTCTGCACCAAAATTTTAAAAAGTTAAATAAGCACCAGACAGCTCTTTCATTGGAATTCATTGTTCTTATCCTTTTTGAAAGAGTATTTGTCTCTAAAAAGGAGGTATTCCAGCCGCACCTTCCGGTACGGCTACCTTGTTACGACTTAGCCCCAGTCACTAGTTTTACCCTAGGCAGCTCCTTTCGGTCACCGACTTCAGGTACCCCCAGCTTCCATGGCTTGACGGGCGGTGTGTACAAGGCCCGGGAACGTATTCACCGCGCCATGGCTGATGCGCGATTACTAGCGATTCCAGCTTCACGTAGTCGAGTTGCAGACTACGATCCGAACTGAGACCGGTTTTTGAGATTCGCATCCCCTCGCGGGGTAGCTGCCCTCTGTACCGGCCATTGTAGCACGTGTGTGGCCCAGGACGTAAGGGCCGTGATGATTTGACGTCATCCCCACCTTCCTCTCTGCTTACGCAGGCAGTTTCTCCAGAGTCCCCGGCATTACCCGATGGCAACTGAAAATAGGGGTTGCGCTCGTTATGGGACTTAACCCGACACCTCACGGCACGAGCTGACGACAACCATGCAGCACCTTGTAGATTGTCCGAAGAAGGGCTGGTTTCCCAGCCTGTCATTCTACATTTAAGCCCTGGTAAGGTTCCTCGCGTATCATCGAATTAAACCACATGCTCCACCGCTTGTGCGGGCCCCCGTCAATTCCTTTGAGTTTCATTCTTGCGAACGTACTCCCCAGGTGGGTCACTTAATGCTTTCGCTCAGCCACTGACAGTGTGTTGCCAACAGCGAGTGACCATCGTTTACGGCGTGGACTACCAGGGTATCTAATCCTGTTCGCTCCCCACGCTTTCGTGCATCAGCGTCAATACTAACTTAGTGAGCTGCCTTCGCAATCGGTGTTCTACGACATATCTATGCATTTCACCGCTACATGTCGTATTCCGCCCACTTCAAATAGATTCAAGCTTAACAGTATCAATGGCAGTTCCGGAGTTGAGCCCCGGGATTTCACCACTGACTTATTAAGCCGCCTACGCACCCTTTAAACCCAATGAATCCGGATAACGCTTGCACCCTCCGTATTACCGCGGCTGCTGGCACGGAGTTAGCCGGTGCTTATTCATTTGGTACATTCAGCCGCCTACACGTAGACGGGTTTATTCCCAAATAAAAGAAGTTTACAACCCATAAGGCAGTCTTCCTTCACGCGGCATGGCTGGGTCAGGCTCTCGCCCATTGCCCAATATTCCTCACTGCTGCCTCCCGTAGGAGTCTGGTCCGTGTCTCAGTACCAGTGTGGGGGTTCACCCTCTCAGGCCCCCTAAAGATCGTTGACTTGGTGAGCCGTTACCTCACCAACTATCTAATCTTACGCATGCCCATCTGTTACCACCGAAGTTTTAATTACAAAACCATGCGATTTCGTAATATTATGGGGTATTAATCCGAGTTTCCCCGGGCTATCCCCCTGTAACAGGTAGGTTGCATACGCGTTACGCACCCGTGCGCCGGTCGCCATCAATCCGAAGATTATGCTGCCCCTCGACTTGCATGTGTTAAGCCTGCCGCTAGCGTTCATCCTGAGCCAGGATCAAACTCTTCATTGTATAAAAGTGTTTAAAACTGACTCCCTCAAGAAATCGATAAGAGAATCCTAATGATTCGCTATCTAGTGCTATTCAACTTTTTCAAAGAACTTCTTCTGATCCGAAAATCAGAAATGTTCACTTATATCAATCTACACAACCCTTTCTCTTCAATTCATTTCTCTCGCCTCAATCAATCTCTCAATCTTCAGCTGTGTTGTGTGTCTTAATCTTTCGTAGAACGTTCCCCCTTAAACGGGCCGGCAAAAGTAAGAAGGTTTTCTTAATAACCAAGTAACTTTCTAAAAATATTTTTTTCGCCGATTTGTTTAAGAACGATACCCGTTTCGAACGGGGTGGCAAATATAAAAACAATTAAACCACCCACGCATCAAAAAACTTGAAAAATATTCTCAAAATGTTTTTAAAATCGCAGCAGCCTAATTATCAGGACTTAACAAATTGCGCGATGGTTTACCGGCAATAAAATCCTTTAAATAGAAGGGCTCAAAGTAGGCTGTATCTAAAAAACGCTGGTTTGAAAAAGCCGAAAACGCCAATTCATTCATTCCTTTTACAGAAGGAAAAATTTCCTCTACATAGACAAAGGAATCAGAATGGTCGGATTGATGAACAAACTTTTCTGCACCCGGACCAAACACAAAGACTCTCGAATAGTCATTGACGAGGGTGGAAAAAGAATCGGATTCTAAAACAATGGCCGCCGGTGGAAGCACTTCACTCAGCTCCGCATTATAAGCGGAAGCATAAACTTCCATGCGTCGAGCATCTAATAAGGAAAGAAAAGCATCCTTATCCTCTACCTTTATAATCCTGGATTGAACTTCAGCCGCCATAATTTGCAAACTGCTCAATCCTATAATAGGAATGTTCAAACCGAAGGCGAGTCCTTTGACTAAGGACACTCCAATTCTCAATCCGGTATAGGAGCCGGGCCCCATACCCACCGCCAAGGCATTTAAGTCTGATGATTTGACTTCAGTCTCTTTCAATAGATCTTCAACGAAAGGAGCTAAATTCTCGGAATGGGAGTAGCCTGAATTGACTTCTTTTATATGAATGACTTCATTTCCCCGAAACAATCCAACCGAGCAATTGGTGGTTGACGTTTCAATTCCTAATATGTAGGGTGTCATGTACTATTGTTTTTCTCCGGAAAAGTGGCTTTCGGGCTTCACCTCAACGGCTTTATCATTCAACAGCTTTCTGGAAACTGCTGAATAAGGTCCTTTTACCACTTCCCCTTCAAGGCTGTCAGCATCGAGCAACTGGATGTAATTTTCATCCTGAACACCCGTTTTTACAAATATGCGTTCAACCTTTCCGTTTCGGGAAACAAAAATACACTCATTCATTTCATCACGGTCAACGGTAGAAAGTAATTCTCCCGGTTTCAAACTATCCGGCCTGAGGGTTACAGACTGAATAGGCACGGCTACCACATTTTCTACCTTTTGAGTTTTGATTTCAACGGTTGCAGACATACCTGGCCTAAAAGGAGAAAAATACTCCCCTTTTCCTTCCATTAAATCTTGGTAGCTCTCTCTCACCAATCGGATGCGAACATCGAAGGTGGTGACTTGTTCGGTGGACGCCAACTTGTCGTTAGCAGAATTGGCAATTTCAGTTACGAGTCCCAAAAACTTTCTCTCGAGGTAGGCATCTACTTCCACTTCTACGGAATCGCCCATGCCCACGCGTACAATATCGCTTTCGTTTACTTCTACCTTAACCTCCATATTATCGAGATTGGCAATACGCAGCATTTCGGTACCGGTCATTTGTGCTGTACCCACTACTCGTTCACCGGCTTCCACTTCCAACCGGGTTACCGTTCCGGAGATCGGTGCATATAATGTGGTTCTTAAAAGATTTTCCCGAGCTTGACTAAGTTCTGCCTCGGTGCTTCTAACGGAATACTCTGCACCCTTTACCGATTCCTTTGCTGCATCTACTTCAGCCTGGGCTACTTCAAAAGCCGATCTCACCTGATCCAATTCAGCCTGAGACACCGCTCCCTGCTTCCATAACTTTTCGTTTCGGTCAAAATCCAACTGAGATTGCCTCAATCGGGCTTCGGATTGCAATTGCCTAGCCTTGGCGTTGGACAGATTGGCCTTAGTAGAATTGAGTGTCGCCTCCATCCGTTCTACAGAGGACTCCAAAATATCAGGATTGATACGAACCAAAAGTTGTCCAGAGTCTACAACGGCCCCTTCTTTTACTAATAGGTCTACTATCTCTCCAGAAACTTCGGAACTTATCTTTACTTCTTTCTCGGGTTGAATCTTTCCATTGGCTGTAACCGTCTCTACGATGGTCATTCGTTCTATTTTTTCCACATAGACTTCCGTACTTCCTCCACCGAACTGCTTCTTCCCTATAATTAGGAGTACCAAGATGAGCACAACGGCTCCGATAATCAACCAGGTATTCTTACTCATTTTCGATCTTATTTAAGGGTAAGTGGTTTACCCATGTAGAAATCCAGAATTTTTGATTTGAATACATAATCGTACTTAGCCTGCAATAAATTGGACTCAGCACGAATCAAGTTGTTTTTACTCTGGTTAAATTCCACTGCATTCATCATTCCTAATTCGTATCGCTTCTCGGCGTATTTATAGGACTCGCGGTTTGCCGCTACAGCCTTTTCATTGGACTGGTACTTTTTCAAAGCAGCCTGTGCATCGAAGTAGGCTTTTTTCACCGTTTCGTTAATCTGGTATTTTACCTGATCCAACTCGTTTTGACGAATCTCACGATTCACTTTAGCTCTGGAGATAGAGGTGTGAGTGCTCAAACCATTTAATATAGGAAGGGTGAATGTGAACCCGATGGATTGGTTGAAGTTGTCGTTTACCTGATCACCAAATGGCTTAATGGCCGCATAGTCATAAGATGGTCGCAAAACATCTTCACCTGTTTCAGTGACTCCAATCGTTTCAACCCCGGTAAGGTAGGCCGAGTTTGGATCTACATTTTTTCCTGAGTAACCTGAACCGACAGATCCTTGAAGAACCAAAGACGGGCTCATTTTACCCCGCTCCATGGATAAAGCCTTAACTGATGATTCGTAACGCATCTCGGCACTTTTAACTTCAGGCAGACTTTGGACGGCCTTGTTGTATACGAAGGCTGGTGTAGCATCCAAAGAAGTTACATCCTCAATGTTCAATTCAGGTTTATCAATAGCAAAGGAGGTTACCGAATCGATGCGCATCAGAATCAGCAGCTTTAGGTAAGAAAGCTCCATGTTGTTTTGAGCATTAACCTCGTTTAATTCCTCATTGGCCAATTGAGCCTGCATGTCCATCAAATTGCCCATGGGAAGGCTACCGGCATCCACCAGCTTCGAAGTTCTTTCAGTTTGTTTTCTGGTAACGGCTACCTGCTCCTGAGCTACTTTGAATAATTCTTCATTAAAAAGAACATCCAAATAAGCATACGTAACCTGAAGGGAAATATCGTTTGCGGTTTTATCAGCATCATACTGAGCTGCCATCAAATCAAATTGCCCTCTCTTGTAACGGTTTACATTCTGCAAACCATTGAAAAGCTCCCATCGCCCGTTAACTCCATAGGCATCTGAGCGCACTTCATCTGTCGCAAAGGTGTTGGTAAAGGGGTCAATGGTTCGACCAAAGTTTAGATTCGTATTGAGGAATAGATTGACACTCGGCAAGAAGGCTCCTTTGTTGTTCAAATGATTGGTCTCAGCCAAATCTACCTGAAGATTGGAGTTCCTAACATTGAGGTTGCGTTCCAAGGCGGTATTGATGCATTGCTCCAACGACCAAGACTCTTGTGCTTTGGCAATGCCACTTACTCCCAGGATAAGAATAAGAATGAATAGATTTTTCATGATCAGATAATAAGATACACAAAGGTATAACCGAAGCCCCAGTCCATCCCAGGTATTTAACCAAAGGATTCGAAGGACAGAGGGTGGTTATTATTTGTGATGACAGGTTAATGACCTACAGGAGATCCTAACCTTGATCTTAAAATCCAATTACAGAAGTGGAGCCAACCAACGCTCGGCCTGCTCTTTGTCCCAGTTCTTCCTTTCGGCGTAATCCAACAATTGATCTTGTTCGATATTGCCAATATTGAAATAACGGGCCTTGGGATGAGCAAAATAAAATCCACTTACAGACGCAGCCGGGTACATGGCCATTCCTTCAGTAAGAGAAACTCCGGTACTTTCGGTGGCATTCAGCAAATTGAACAGTGTTGTTTTTTCCGTATGCTCTGGACAAGCTGGATAACCGGGTGCCGGACGAATACCTTGGTATTTTTCACGGATCAAATCCTGATTGCTCCACTTTTCATCAGAAGCATATCCCCAGTACTCGCGTCTTATTTTTTCATGCATACATTCAGCAAAGGCTTCGGCCAATCGATCGGCTAATGCCTTGAGCAAAATGGAATCATATTCGTTATGATCGGCTTCAAACTCTTTTAACTTACGCTCTATTCCGAGTCCCGCGGTAACCACAAAGCCACCCATGTAATCTTGAACTCCGGATGATTGCGGAGCTAAGTAATCGGAAAGGCATCTATTCGGAACACCGCTACGCAGTTTGTTTTGCTGTCTCAGGAAATGGAAAGTGTCCAGTACTTCCTGGCCATCTTCTTGGTAAAGTACCACATCGTCGCCGACGGAATTGGCGGGCCAGAGACCAACGACTCCCGATGCCTTAATCCATTTTTCGCGAATCAGGGTATCCAGCATGCTACGAGCATCGGCAAACAAGCGGGTTGCTTCTTCACCCACAATCGGGTCTTCTAAAATGTCTGGAAACTTTCCAGCCAACTCCCAGGTATGGAAGAAGGGTCCCCAATCGATGTAGTTGCGCAATTCATTTAGATCATAATCGGACCACTCGGTAATCCCCAATTTCTTAGGCTTGGTTATGTTCGCCTCTTCCTCCTTCCAGGGGATGGCATTATCACGAGCCTGGGTCAAGGAAATCAACTCTTTCTTTTCGCGATTGGCATATTGCTCACGCACTTTCTGGTAATCCTCTTTGATTGCTCCAGAGAAATTCGCGGAGTCGCTGCCCAATAATTTTTCCACTACGGTTACTGCACGAGAAGCATCATTCACGTGGACGGTGGTATGGCTGTAGTTTTCTTCAATCTTAACGGCTGTGTGTGCCTTGGAAGTGGTTGCTCCACCAATAAGCAACGGAACTTGTAATCCCGCTCGCTCCATTTCACGAGCCACATGAATCATTTCATCCAACGACGGCGTAATAAGACCACTCAGTCCGATTACTTCAGCATCTTCTTCAATGGCTCGTTCAACAATTACATTGGCGGGAACCATTACCCCGAGGTCCACGACTTCGTAGTTGTTGCATCCGAGCACGACCCCAACAATGTTTTTGCCGATATCATGAACATCCCCTTTTACGGTAGCCATGATAATTTTGCCTGAAGAACTATGTCCTCCTTGTTCTTTTTCAGCTTCCAGGTAGGGCATCAAATAGGCAACGGCCTTTTTCATAACCCGGGCACTTTTTACTACCTGAGGTAGGAACATTTTCCCCGAGCCAAACAGGTCACCTACTACATTCATTCCGGCCATAAGTGGGCCTTCAATCACAGACAAGGGTCGACCCAAATTTTTGAAGGCTTCTTCCACGTCCTGATCAATGTAATCGGTAATTCCTTTTACCAGGGAATGACTCAAACGCTCTTCAACAGATTGCAACCTCCAAGTGTCGTCTTCTTTTTTCTTCTTCCCTCCGGACTCTACATTTCGGGCAAACTCCAAGAGATCTTCCGTTGCCGTTTCTGTCCGATTCAGAAGTACGTCTTCCACTTTTTCAAGCAGATCTTTGGGTACTTCATCGTAAACCTCGAGCATTGCCGGGTTCACAATTCCCATATCCATACCGGCCTGAATAGCGTGAAACAGAAATGCGGCATGCATAGCTTCACGCACTGCATTGTTTCCTCTAAAGGAAAAGGACACGTTGCTTACTCCTCCACTTACTTTAGCTCCTGGAAGATTGTCTTTAATCCACTTGGTAGCCTTGAAAAAATCGAGGGCGTAGTTATCGTGATCGGAAATTCCAGTAGCTACTGGAAAAATATTGGGGTCAAATATGATGTCTTGTGGAGGAAATCCAACTTCATCTACCAAGATCCGGTAGGAGCGTTCACAAATAGTAGTTCTCCTTTCATAGGTATCGGCCTGACCATTTTCATCAAATGCCATAACGATAACTGCGGCTCCGTAGCGAAGAATTTTTGTTGCCTGCTCAACAAACTTTTCCTTCCCTTCTTTAAGACTAATGGAATTCACCACGCATTTCCCTTGAACGCATTTCAACCCCTCCTCAATGATCTCCCATTTCGAGGAATCAATCATGATAGGAATTTTGGAAATGTCGGGTTCAGCGGCAACCAGATTCAAAAAGCGCTTCATGGCGGCTACTCCATCGAGCATACCTTCATCCATGTTTACGTCCAAAATCTGTGCACCACCTTCCACCTGATTTCGGGCTACTGAAAGTGCTTCTTCGTAGTTATTTTCCTTAATCAGTCGCAAAAAGCGGCGTGAGCCTGTTACGTTAGTTCGTTCACCAACGTTTACAAAATTGGATTCTGGTGTAATCACCAATGGCTCCAACCCACTTAATACTAAAGGAGGAATGTTGTTTTTACTTTGCATATTCTTCTACTGAACGCGGTTGGTAGTTTTCTGATAAGTGTGCGATTTGGCGGATGTGATCCGGAGTTGTACCACAGCAGCCGCCAACAATATTTAGCAGGCCTTCTTGAAGGAATCCTTCAATCTGCTCTCCCATTCTTTGCGGAGTTTCATCATACTCACCAAATTCATTGGGTAATCCTGCATTGGGGTGTGCTGATACCAAAAAGTTACTTTTTCTGGAAAGCACCTGAAGGTAAGGACGAAGTTGTTCTGCTCCGAGTGCGCAATTCAAACCAATGCTAAGCAAAGGCATGTGGGAAACCGAAATCAAAAATGCTTCTGTCGTTTGCCCAGACAAGGTGCGGCCACTGGCATCGGTGATGGTTCCGGAAACCATAATTGGGATTTCTCTTCCCAACTCATCAAACGCATCTTGAATCGCAAACAAGGCAGCCTTGGCATTTAAGGTGTCAAACACCGTTTCAACCAAAAGTAGATCAACCCCACCTTCCATCAAAGCAATGGTTTGTTCTTTGTAGGCCACCACCAATTGATCATAGGTAATGGCTCTAAATCCCGGATCGTTTACGTCGGGAGACAGAGAAGCCGTTCTATTGGTGGGCCCCATGGATCCGGCAACGTATCTTGGCTTATCTGGATTTTTCTCGGTGAATTCATCAGCTACTTTCTTTGCAATCCGAGCAGACTCAAAGTTGAGATCATACACCGCATCTTCCAAATTGTAGTCTGCTTGAGCGATCGTGGTAGAGCTAAATGTGTTGGTCTCTAAAATATCGGCATCGGCATCGAGGTATTCCCGGTGGATTTCTTCCAATACATCCGGACGGGTTAATGCCAACAAATCGTTGTTTCCCTTCAGCGGTGAATCGTGGTCTTTGAACCGTTCCCCTCTAAAGTCTTCTTCTTCCAAGTTGTATCGTTGGATCATGGTTCCCATGGCTCCATCCAATACCAGGATTCTCTCCTGGAGTATTTTACGTATATCTGGTTTGTTCATAGGTAGCAAAAAAAATCCCGCTAAGTCCTAACTTTCGTTTGGAACTTTCTGCGGGATGTAAATTTCTTTTTCGTCATATCTCTACTTATCACGGTCCTTTGACCAGGTATTGGCACCTTTTCCAACAGGCTGCTGCACTGTGGGAAGGTTGCCAAGGTTTCGCAGGGCCAGTCCCTCCACCTTTCTGAATAAGTTTGAGCAAAGTTAAGTGAAATACTTTAAGGCTACGAATTCTATTTGAATTTCCGTTTAAGCACCTTTTTCCTGGAGGACTTTGTCCATTCCGGTGTCTTTTCCATCAAGGCTAACGGTGTTTTTTTCTTTCCAATAATTGCGGATTCTGTCTTCTCCTTGTTTATCGGCCCATTTCTCCAGTATATCTCGCTCACCGGAATAATCGAAAAAGGGCACGGCAAATCCACAGGAACTTTGAACCAAGTCTACTTCGAGCTCAAATACCTGACGTTTGCCAGACCAGTTTGGAAAGTGCTCAATTAGTTGGCCCCATTCAGGATCGGTTTCATGGTAGGACTTCGCCTTACCATATACCCGCAAGATTAAAGGCTTGCCCTCAAAAGCACACCACATGATGGTCATCCTACCATTGTCCTGAACATGGGTTGCGGTTTCATTTCCGCTTCCAGTCAGATTTAACCAAAGAATCTTATTTGGCGAGACAACCCGCAAGGAATCCATCCCCTTTGGGGAAACATTGATTCGTCCGTCCTTTGCTGCGGTTCCTACAAAGAACATTTTTTGATCTTGAATAAATTCCTGAAATGCCGGAGTGATTTCCTGAATACGTGTTCCCATAATTCAACTATTGACCACCGAAGGTAGCCATTAGACGCGATTCAGAAATGTCAAAAAAAGTTAGGTTTCATTTGCTCTTTTCGCTCTTCGAAGTTCGTGCCTTTCGATGATCTGTTCAAGGCGTTCATCACTAACGTCCACATCCAGCTGAACCCAAAGGGGAAGGTGATCGGAAAGCTCGTAGGTAAATTCCCTTTTGGTTGGTGTTTTTTCCGGATAAAGCTTGTCAATATTTTTCTGGTAAAAGTCGAGTACACCTCCATGGTTCGTAAAACTCTTGGTGTGACTCGGGTAATAGAAAATTTGATCGTATCGCTTGTCTTTGGCCAGGTTGGATCCGAACTTTTGGTTGCGAAGCGAATCCGGAATTTTGAGTTTGTGTTTGGTCATCGCATTGAACAAATCGTCATCCAAATCGGGAATATTAAAGTCCCCAACTACGATAATGTCCTTATCAACGCCATGGCGATCCTTTCGTTTTTTCTCCACCCATTTGCTCAATTCAGCCAGAGCTCCTTTTCGTTCACTCAGTTTCTTACCCCACCGAATATGAACGGCAAGCAAAACGAAATCAAAGTTACCGGCTGAAAAGGAGGCCATAAATGGAGGTCTCCACCAGGTAATGGATGGCACATACTCGTTGGTTCGACGATCTTTTTTACGTGGAGGGTCTGCTTCAGCAGCCAAACCTGTGAATACTACGGCTCGCTTGTCAAAGATGAAAGCAATGCGTTCCTTATTTCCTCCACGGTCCATGGCATAATCAGAAAAGACCACATCCCAATACGGTCCGAGTATTTCGAGCACCTTTTTCAGTTCGGTCAGATTGTCCCGCAATTCGGTGACAGCGATCAAATCAAACTGGCCTAATATTTCTGCAATGAAATGGATCGAAGCCTTTCGCCGACGCTTTTTGCCAAATTCTCGGATATTCCAGGTTGCGAGATTTATCGTTTCATCCAATTTGGATGATGGAATTCCTGCATCGTTAATTCTCTTTTTGAGTTCCCGAAGACCTAGGGAGGTATAATAGTCTAATCGGCCGTGGTACATAGCGTTCAGATTAAGGTTCACCCAAATATCTGAAAATAAGCGGAAAAGGTCAAGAAGGGAATTTGAAATCTACTTCATGTTCCTGCGGAACAAGTAGACTCCTCCGATAAGGATAAGGAGGTAAGGGATTCCCATGATAAAAGTAATCCCGTCATTAAGGCCACGTCCAATATCCGAACCACTTTCGTAGCTTGACTCGGCCATCAACTTACACATCGCACATTGAGCCATGCTCTCGACCGGAAGTAAAAGTAAACTCCCAATGAGAACGGCAACAATTCCTATGCTCAGCTTACGCACCATAATAAGGTGCCAAAAATACATAAACAAGTACTCCGGTCAACGTTACATACAACCAAACCGGATAAGTATATCGCACCAAGGTTTTGTGCTGACCGATCTGATTGGTCATCCCAAAGTAGTAGGCGTATAAGATGAAAGGCAAGGACAACCCTGCCAATGGAATGTGGGTAAGAAGGATGAACAGGTACAGCCCTCTATAATCTCCTCCGTAAGAAGTGTCACCTGTGAAGTGATGGTACACCACATAACTCAACAGAAAGACCAAGCTCAAAATCATGGCCAAAGTGTTCAGCCCTTTGTGTAAGGGAATATTTTTGGACTTAACCGCAAACAAAGAAGCCAACAAAAGGATGAAACAAGTTCCATTAATAATGGCATGCAACATCGGTTGAAAGGCGGTGAAAGCCGGAGCAGATTCTGCACCAGGCATCTCATGAAGGATAATAACCAGAGCAAATACGGCAATCGTAAAACTCCAAATTATCCAATGGGCTTTCTTATTGTTCATCTTTTTTCTTTCGGGGAATAAACTCTTCTGCTTTGACAATCTTAAGGTCTTCGGTCAAACGCTTGGCTTCGGCATATTGCGTTCCATCGTAATAGCCTCTTATTCTCCTCTTTTTGTCCAAGAGAACCACTTGCGTTATATCGACGGGAAGGTTTAAACTATCATTGTTTGTGATACCCAGGCCTTGAGTTGCAAACACCTCAGGATTTCTGTCTTTTAAAGCCAGAATATTCCATTTGCCTTCGAGAATTCGAAACTCATTGGTAAGTTCACAGATTCCATTGGTAGAATCAGATGCTGACCTCAAGCTAATCGTAAGCAAAGCCACATCATCGTTTTCTCTAAATCTATCTTGTAGGGACACCAACTGACTATAAATCCTCGGACCATACTTTTTGTCCTTTGGATCAAAAACAGTTACTAAGAGGATTTTGTTCGCCAGATCACTGGAATCAATTTCGGTAGAATCGCAAGTCAAAAATTCAGCTGCGGGAACCTGATAATAAACGGTATCACCAGCCTCATTAACTGTATGATTTCCAAAATAGGGGCGACTGATGAAGTTATGCTTCGCCGTGGAAAGAAGGACGTAAAGCAAGGATGGAAACAGCAGGATTACCAGAAGTAATGCTACCTTCCTGTATTTGCTTGTCATGAGATGCTTAGTACAAAGTAGACATCACTGATGATGCTACAGAAGTCGCTTCAGTAAATAGCAAGAAAAGTAGGTAGAGAATGAACACTCCGTATGGCAACAAAATGAAATACTTGAACATTTTGCGCTCATCGCCTAAGTGCATAAACACCATTACAATGTATCCTGCTTTTACAATCGTCAATCCGATAAAGATAAGTTTCAAGGCAATGGATGGCACTCCCCAGGCGTTTGCAAAAACACCTAAAAGAACCTCAGCCGCCGTAACAATCGAAAGGATCGCGGTAACAAACCAGATTTTCTTCCGAATCTTTTTCCCTTCTTCTTCGCTGTGAGTAGCTCCTAAAGAATATTCTATGATATCGTCTCTTTTCATGTCTTTCTTATCTCAGGTTTAAAAGGGAATTACAATAGATAGAAGAAGGTAAATACAAATACCCATACAAGGTCTACAAAGTGCCAGTACAAACCAACCTTTTCAACCATTTCGTAGTGTCCGGTTTTTTCGTAGGTACCGCGGGTTACTTGGATGAAGATAATCAGGTTAATAATTACCCCACTCAATACGTGAGTTCCGTGGAAACCGGTTACGAAAAAGAAGAACTGGGAATACTGCACTGGGCCGAGGAAAAATCCACCTACATTATCAGGGTCGCTGAAGCCCGGAGCATAATAGTTTTGAGTAAGAGTAGCATTGTCAGCCCAGGTAGAGATGTCTCCATCAGGACCAGCAATAAATGTTGCCCATTCCCAAGCCTGGCTTCCAACGAAAATAGCTCCACCTAATACAGTTAAACCTAACCAGAAAGTAACTCCTTTGCGATCCATACGGTGACCAGCTTCTACTGCCAATACCATGGTTACTGAAGATACAATCAGAATAAACGTCATAAACGCCACATACATCAAGGGTAAGTGAGCGTGTGTAAATGGGAAGTGAGTAAATACTTCTTCACTTACTGGCCAATTGTCAATCTTGTGGCGCATATAACCAATAGCTGCAAGCAACCCACCGAAAGTGAGTGCATCTGAGATGAGGAAGAACCACATCATCATTTTACCATAGCTTACACTAAATGGCGATCGACCACCACCCCAAAGGGTATTCTGATCAATAATTTTTGTTACTTCTCCTGCCATGGAAATTGAATTAGATTATCTGACGTTATATAAGAATAAAAACAAAATTACCCATAACACATCGAGGAAATGCCAGTAGATGGCACAGAGTTCAAGACCAAGCTTGTTCTCTGAATGATACTTCCTGCGAAGCGATTGGGCAAATGTATAAATCAAACTGAGAATACCACCAAAAAGGTGAACCAAATGAATGGCAGTAATAACGTAGAGGTAAGACCCTGCCGCATTACTCTGAGAACCAGCGAATACAATGGTTTGATCGTAAAGCGTTCCCCATGCAATATACTGGGTAACGGAGAAAGCAATCCCCAACACCAAAGTAGCGAGGAGGCCCCATTTAATACCTCCGTATCGGTTGTGTTTGGCCGAATTGGTAGCCCACCACATAGTGACACTACTTACCAGCAAAATAACAGTGCTGTAGAAGAATTCAGTGGGAAGTGCAAATTCCATCCATTGCCCTTCTTCCTGACGTACGATGTAAGCACTCAAAAAGCCTGAAAACAGCATAGCTATCGTACCCATAGCTACCCATAAAATGCTCTTTGAAGTTTTCTTTCTAATCTCCTGACGATCCTCTGGATTCAGGTTATCTAATCTAATTGTTGCCATTACCATGAAACTAAGTATGCTAGTTGAACAATTGGGAGATAGATAAAGGTTGAAAACATCAATTTAGTTGCATCCTTTAAATCGTTGGTCACATGCAAACGAGCCGCGTAATAGGAGATTCCTAAACCGCAGATCAAAATGACTCCAGCTGCATATTGTCCGCATACTCCGAACCAATAAGGGGAAAGAGAAATGGGAATCAAAAACAAGGTATACAGCAAGATTTGCATAGAACTGGCTTTGTCACGCTTTCTGGAAGGCAACAAAAAGTAACCTGCTTTTGAATAATCATCCTGAATCTTCCAGGCGATGGACCAAAAGTGAGGAAACTGCCAAATGAATTGTACGGCAAACAAAATACCCGGAATCATTCCGAAAGTACCCGTTTCGGCTACATAGCCCAACATGGGTGGAATAGCTCCTGGAAAGGCTCCAACAAAAACAGCAATTGGGCCCACCTTTTTTAATGGGGTGTACAAAAAGACGTACATGAACAAGGCCAGTGCACCCAAAATCCCACTTAAAGGATTCAATCCAAACCAGAGCAACAAAATACCCCTAAACCGAAGAGAGTACTGTAGATGAGTGCTTCACGAATACTCATCCGCCCGGTAACCAATGGACGCTTGCTGGTGCGATTCATCAATCGATCAGCGTCACGTTCCCAAATCTGGTTAAAAGCATTGGAGGCTCCAGTAACTAAAAAACCACCTACAATGAGGATGGATAATTTGTACAAAGAAACCGATGGAGCGGCTACCAAATACCCCAAAATTGCCGAAATAACGACCAACATACTCAGCCGCATTTTGGTCAATAATGCCAAATCTGCGAGCCTCATTTTTAGGGTAATCTTACTGCTCTCTTCTGTAACTGTCTTAGAAATCAAGTCTTGAACAATTTGCGTGCAAATTTAGAAATGTTTGTCTTTTTTCAATTAAGATTCAATCTAAATATCATAATAACGATTGAACAGCCTTGAACTCAATCCAATTTCAAATTGCATAGATTGTTGGGTTGGGGTTCCCCAATGGTAATTCCATCGGTAATTGACCCTTGAAAATAGCCTCAGGTTATTGATCGGATAGATCAGGTAGGATGCACGAATTCCGGCATTGACGGTTTGGGTTTGAACACCCTGACCTACAAAGTGACCATATTCGTTTTCGCGATCGGCATAGGAGCGGTAGATGTCTTCACCATAATTGATGGTATCGGTGCTTAATCCTTGATCCATAAATTGGAAATAGGCCTCAAAAAACCAATTCTTTTTCTGGTAATTTACGAAGCTGATACTCTCCACCAAATTGGCTCCTCTTGGATGCGCCAAGGAGGAATTCATGTGGCCATAATTCTGGGTTGGGTTGCTGTGTGAATAGGAGAAGGGGCGAACAAGGTTGCACTCGGTTTGAAAGCCAAGTCCTTTGACTCCGAAAACATCAAAGGTTTTTACCCCCAACTGCCAGGCATACTTATTACCCCACCATCCGGCTTCGGGGTCTTTTTCCTGCTTGAATATGTTACTGATATCCCGAAAGAAGTTCTCAGCGATAAATTCATCAATAATGAATTGACCGTATACTTGAAATTTATCGGCTGGCTTAACGGCCAAATTCATCCCCAAAAGTGAATTATCGGAAGAACCGGTGGAAAACTCAACGGGCCGAAGAAAAATGACTGGATTCAGGTAGTTTACATCAAAACCACGTTCTACGAGTGTATCGCTAGGTCGCCAAACTACGGATTCAAAAAAACCTACGTTCAACCACTTGGTTAGATTCCAGCTGAGGTAATGGGTCGTGGAATACTTGGTTAGAAAATCACTGTATTTGCGGGATTCATTTTGGTTGATATCCTTGTATGCTGAATAGAGAATAACATACTTGAGTCTCCATATGCTTGTGGTAATTTTTCCGTAGGTAGCATTTCCCGCCTGATCCGACAGAAGCATAGAACGGTAGCCATTACCAATAAAATTCTTCCCGTGCCCAACCTGAAAATTAAAGTGCTTTCCGGCGTTAAAAGACAAATACCCATTTATATCTACATAATGGTAGCCATGGTGATTTCGATGCCACACCTCCCCTTCCGGAACCACACCCATTTGTTCGGTACGGGTTCTTAGGTAAAGCGGATATTGAACACGATGGGCCGATGCATTGATACGGAAGGACACCAAATCCTTGTAGGCATAACCGGCTCCCACTCCAATACCGAGTTGACTTTGCCAATCACTTTCGGTGCTGGCGTCGTACATAAAGGAGGACCTCAACAAGGGGTAAATTGCCAGACTATTGGCCACTCGATCGTCGTTTTCTTCCCGAGACCAGCGCATAGGAAACCCCGCCCGGTAACGGACTGAATCATCGTCTGTGAAATCGGAATGGAGGTAGGGTTTTATCGCATCGTGATGATCCAGCGATTTTTTGGCTTGAGCCTTTTGAAATTGCCATTCGTAATCCCGGTTCAAATAAACTGGATCACTTTGCGCCTGCCCAATCGACGAAAGGGATAGGCATAGGATCAAAAAACCTAAGGAAAGATATGACTTCGGATTACCCATTGCTGGATTTAACACCGGCTTCCATTTTGAGTTTGCGTTTAACAAGGAACCCTGGAATATTGGCCGTAATCAGCACAAAAACGGCAATGCATGCTAATTTCAGGTTAGCTTCCATGGGCAGCAAAGATGCCTGCATTATCACCATCAGAGTAAAGGTGTAAATCACCAAAACCGCCGCACGGTGAGAAAGACCTAAATCAATCAATTTGTGATGAATGTGGTTTCTATCTGCTGAAAAAGGAGAACGGCCGGAAAAAGCACGAACAATAAAAATCCTCAAAGTATCAACCATCGGATAAACAATAGCCGACATCGCGAAAATGGGCTTGGACACGAAAAGCAACTCCATAGGAAGCTTTCCGGTATCGTATTGAATGAGTTTAATGGCGAGAACGGATATAATAAGCCCTATGGTCAGCGAGCCCGAATCGCCCATAAATATTTTGGCGGGCTCAAAATTAAAGACCAGAAATCCAAGAAGCGCCCCCATTAGGGCAAATGCCAATACTGCATTTTCGGTAGAACCGGCCATGTAAAACCAGATACCGTAGGCAAGGCAAGCCAGTACACCAACACCAGCAGCAAGGCCATCAATACCATCGATAAGGTTGAAGGCGTTAACGATTACGGTATAGGTAAAAATGGAAAGCAGAATACTGGCCCAATCTGGTAGTTCGTAAACCCCAAAAAGGCCGTACATGCTGGTAATTTTGATATCTGCCATGATCACCAAGATGAAGGCTACGGCCAGGTGTCCCATCAGTTTTTTAACGGGAGCGGTTCCCACGATATCATCCTTAATGCCGATAAAAAACAACACCAACATGGATGCCGCAATGGCCCCAAAATCGATGTGCTCGGTAAAGGGATACCAAAGCAAGTCAGAGAATAGTGTTCCTGCAAAAATCAGGATTCCTCCAATGGTCGGAATATGGCGCTTGTGTAGTTTGCGCTCTTCTCCAGGTGCATCCACTAATTTTTTCAGGTAGGCAACCCGAATCAATGCCGGCGTACCGATCAGTACAACTACAAACGAGGTGAACACCGACAGCAGTGGTTTTATAAATTCCATATTCCTTTAATTCTTAAGTATCAAAAATCGTAATAAATGTTTTGCAGCGCTGTTTCAAAGGAGATATACACCCAGTCGGTTTCATTTGCTCCTCTAACATCATCTAATACCCGACCAAGATAACCTACTTTCAACCGCATATTGGTCTTCGGGTTGATCAAATAGCCAACGGCATATTCCTGGTAAATCAATTCCTGATCGGAGACGACAATCAAACTCAAATTTGGACTTGCTGCATTTTCCAATGGCACGGCCACATCGCGATCCAACTTGTTAATCCAATTCACCTTGGCCTGCACAAAGAAATCCCGGAAGGAGTAATTCACCTGACCGATGAGTTCTGTCAAATTGTTTCCTGATGGGTGCGCCAAAGCCTGGTTGTAATGCCCGTAACTGTTTCGACTATTGGCATGCCCATACATATTGGCCGCAATTTGGTTGTATTCCACCCTCATATTCAGGTCTTTTAAACCAAACAAATCATATCCCTTAATTCCTGCCTGCCAACTCCAGTTGGTCCCCAGGTATTCGTCCATGGCCAATTGACCATAGGCTACCCAATTTTTTACCGGGTTTACTTTCAAGTTTATCCCGAAAACGGTTTTGGAATTTTCGGTTGCCCAGCCCTGGTAGGCCGAATTAAAACCGATAACGGGAACATAGTAATTCCATGGTAGCCGTTGCGTTCCTGTCGAATCCCAATTCTGCCAAACCGTTCCTTCAAACAAGGCCACCTCTAACTGAGGAATGGGTACATAACTTAACGTATGAAAGGTTCCCGCTTCTCGAATAAATTGAGCCTCGGAAGAAGTAGTCGCCGGGATACGTTCGAGCTCCTGAAGTGAAGCGTATTGAATGTAGTAATGCAGCTTGTTATCCAAAAAACTCAAGTGGGTTCGGAAATAGGGATAATTAAAACTCACATCCGATTGAAGCAAACTTCGATACCCTTCTCCTACAAAACTTTTTCCGTGGCCAAATTGAAATTCAACCATCTTCCAGGGTCGAAAAGAAAAGGCTCCACTGGCCATGGCATAATCAAACCCGGTCGTTTGAAACTCCTTGAATCGCCCCTGACCGGGAACGACTCCCGTAGCGTTAATCTCATCGGACAAGTAAGTTGGAAAAAAAGACTGATTCTCGTAAAAGGATGAATAAAAGGAAAACTGCTTTCCGATGGCACCCTGAACCAAAAAACCACGGGTATTGGTTGAGTAGTCGTTGTTTTTAATTTCGGCCAGATCCTGTCCATACTGAAAGTTCATCAGAGGATCAATGGTCAGGTAAAAATCTCCGGTATCAACAACAATCAGGTTTTCATTTTTGAGCTTTCGACCCAGCCATTTACTTCGCTGCTTACGTTGCCATCTTCCTTCATCATACTTACTCAAGGTATCGGTCCATTGACCGGAAACCAGAGGTTTTACCAAAGTAGAATGGGTTTCACTGGCCTGGTTAAGTTTTCTATCAAGGTTTTGGTTATAGCTCTGTTCCAGGGGAATAAACAAGGACTGCGCGGTACTTTCTAAGGCACACAGGCACATGATTCCCAAACAGGCTACTTTCCAATTCATACGCTATTTATCATCCCTCAAATCCCATTTCCTTCACTTCGTTGTACACGGAGCGAATTCCATCTTTGAGTTCGATTCGGTGTTGCCATCCCAGCTTATGCAGGCGACCAACATCCATTAATTTGCGTGGTGTTCCATCGGGCTTGTCGGTATCGAAGACCAAATCTCCTTCAAATCCCACAATTTCTTTGATGGTTAATGCGAGTTCTTTGATCGTTACATCAGACCCGGTTCCAATGTTGAGCCAATCCTCTCCGTCGTATTCCTGCATCAAGAACAGGCAGGCGTCAGCCAGGTCGTCTACGTGCAAAAATTCACGCATCGGAGAGCCCGTCCCCCAAACCACTACTTCAGCAGCTCCTTCTACTTTGGCGGTGTGAAACTTTCGAATCAACGCCGGAAGAACGTGGGAGTTCTGCAAATCGTAGTTGTCATTGGGTCCATACAAATTGGTAGGCATGGCTGAAATGAAGTTAGCTCCATACTGACGGCGGTAGTTTTCACATAGCTTGATACCGGCAATTTTCGCGATAGCATAGGGCTCATTGGTAGGCTCCAGGTAATCGGTCAACAGGTAATCTTCCTTCAAGGGCTGTGGAGCCATTTTAGGGTAGATGCATGAGGATCCCAAAAACAAGAGCTTTTTCACTCCTTGCTCGTAGGCTGAATGAATAACATTGGCCTCGATCATCAAGTTGTCGTACAGAAACTCCGCGCGGTAAATATTGTTGGCCTGAATTCCGCCTACCTTGGCTGCCGCCAGGTAGACATATTCGGGTTGTTCGGTCTTAAAAAACTCACTTACAGCCGCTTGATTTCTCAAATCCAATTCAGAAGAAGTTCGCACAACCAGGTTTTCATACCCTTCTTTTTGCAATCTTCTTACAATGGCAGAACCCACCATTCCGCGGTGGCCGGCAATGTAAATCTTAGCGTTTTTATCCATTTCGGTTTATTTCAAACCACCTTCCTGAAGAAAGCGGTGCTCCATAAATAATTTCATATCGGCAGATACCATTTCGCGGATCATAGCAGCTAAATCGTATTCAGGTTTCCAACCCAGTTCTTCACGGGCTTTGGTAGAATCTCCAACCAACAAATCCACTTCGGCTGGACGGAAATAAGTAGGATCTACTTCCACGAGTACTTTACCGTTTTCCTTGTTGTATCCTTTTTCGTCGATTCCGCTGCCTTCCCATTCAATTTCGATGTCCACTTCTTTGAAGGCCATTTCCACAAACTGACGAACGGTATAGGTTTCACCCGTAGCCAAAACGAAATCATCAGGCTTATCCTGTTGCAGCATACGCCACATTCCCTCTACGTAATCCTTGGCATGACCCCAGTCACGTTTGGCATCAAGGTTACCCAAAAACAGTTTGCGATCCAGGTCCAATTTAATCTGAGCTACTGCACGAGTAATCTTACGGGTCACAAAAGTTTCACCTCGACGAGGGCTTTCGTGGTTAAAAAGGATACCGTTACAGGCATAAAGGTTATAAGCTTCGCGGTAGTTTTTCGTAATCCAGAAAGCGTACAACTTGGCTACTCCGTAAGGACTTCTTGGGTAGAATGGAGTTGTTTCTTTTTGAGGAATTTCCTGAACCTTTCCATAAAGCTCAGAAGTTGAAGCCTGGTAGAAACGGGTTTTCTTTTCCAAGCCCAAAATTCGAATAGCTTCCAGAATTCTCAACGTTCCCATCGCATCTGCATTGGCAGTATACTCAGGAACTTCAAAACTCACCTTCACGTGCGACATGGCCGCGAGGTTATAGATTTCGTCAGGCTGTGTTTCCTGAACGATTCGAATCAAATTGGTGCTGTCGGTCAAATCTCCATAATGAAGGAAGAATTTGACTCCTTTTTTATGAAAATCCTGGTACAGGTGATCAATACGATCGGTATTAAAAAGCGAACTACGTCTTTTAATGCCGTGAACTACATATCCCTTCTCCAACAGCAACTCAGCCAAATAGGCTCCATCCTGCCCGGTAATCCCGGTGATTAAAGCTACTTTCTCCATTTATCTTACCAGAAAATAATTATTCAATAGTTTCATTTTATTGTAAGCCATACGCTCACCGGTTGAACGGTCAATTACCTGTTTTCCAGCAGCTTCAACAATCGCTTGCCCTGCTGCTGTGTCCCATTCCATTGTGGGCGCAAATCTAGGATATTCATGCGTAATTCCTGCAGCGACCAAACAAAATTTTAGGGATGAACCCTTGGAGGTAATTTCCACTTGTTCAAATTGATTCTTCAATTCTTCCACATAATTTGTGGTATCGTCATTCATGTGTGAGCGGGACCCAACAATACGGATAACTCCGCCTTCAGGCTCACTCACCCGAATCTGCTCTACCCTATCCCAACCAGTAGCCAAATCCTCTGGTCGAAACACTTCTGTCATCTTCCAGGACTTCCCTTGATCGGTGTAGTAGAGCTCTCCTAAAACAGGAGCATAAATGATTCCTTCAACTGGATAGTTTCCCTTCACCAAGGCAATGTTAACGGTAAACTCTCCATTTCGTTTCAAAAATTCTTTGGTTCCATCAAGCGGGTCCACTACCCAAAAGTCGGTCCAGGAGGAACGCTCCTCGTAGGGCATTTCCTTACCTTCTTCGCTCAAAACGGGTAATCCCGTTGGCTCCAAATGCCTCATAATCACGTGGTGCGAAGCGATATCGGCCTCAGTTAACGGGCTTTTATCTTCTTTTTCATACACCTCAAAATCACGGTTGTAACATTCCATGATGGCCCAGCCCGCTTCAACAGCGGCTAGGGCTAAAGCTTCCTTTGTCATTTGCTAATCTTTAGTAGGTAGAAGAAGCTCCTCCAATATTTTCAATCGGATGCCAGGTTGTTTTGGTTTCGGTAAAAGGAACCATCAAATAGGGTGACTCCCAGGATTCATCTTCCCAATCTTTAGCTGGTAAATCGGAATAAATGCGTTTCACATTTTCCGCACCTATCTTTTGTAATTCAGCCAATTGCTGGGTATCATCCAAGGCATACCACAATCCATTAATATCCATGTGTCCTGCCATGTGTGAGGCCAACTCATCCACCTTACCGGTGAGGATGTTGATTACCCCACCAGGCACATCAGAACTGTTAATTACCTCGGCAAAGGAGCAGGCTGATAAAGGGAAATCCTCGTGAGCCAAATACATCACACTGTTTCCGGAGGCAATCACCGGAGCAATCAAAGAAGTAAGTACGACTAGTGAAGGTCCTTTTGGAGCCAAAACGGCTACCACTCCCTGTGCTTCAGGCTGAGAAAAATTAAAATGACCTGTAGCCACGGGATTTACCGAACTAAACACGGCGCTGTATTTATCGCACCAACCCGCATAATAAACCCAGCGATCTACAGCTATATCAACCAAGGCACTTGCCTTCTTGGCTGAATGACCTTCCTGCTGCAGCTCAGCAATAAACTGGTCGCGCTGTGCTTCCAGCATTTCTGCAATTCTGTATAAAATTTGAGATCGGTTAAAGGCTGTTCTTTCCTGCCAACCGCTTTGGGCTTTTCGTGCAGCAACTACCGTATTCCGAACATCCTTTCTTGATCCTAAGCAAAAATTGGCGACCGGCTTTCCCTTTTTGTCCTTCAAGGCATAAAAGCGACCGGATTCCGTTCTAATGAACTTGCCACCAACATACATTTTATAGGTCTTCAGTACTTTCAATCTACTCATTTCCTCGCATTTAATTGAAGGTATGCCGACAAGCCATGAACTCCTCCTTCACGACCAAATCCACTTTCTTTAAACCCTCCAAAAGGTGATGTTGGATCAAATTTGTTATAGGTATTCGCCCACACTACTCCCGCTTTCATTCGGGCAGTCAGGTTAAATATCTTGGAGCCTTTGTCTGTCCATACTCCTGCAGATAGTCCATAAGGCGTATTGTTGGCTTTTTGAATAACCTCATCGATGGTACGAAAAGATTGAATGGCCAACACAGGACCAAAAATCTCCTGCTGAACGATGGTATGACTCTGTGCCGCGTTCAAAAACAAAGTTGGAGCGCACCAGAAACCTTTCTTGGGAATGGTAAACTCAGGCTGGTACATTTCCAAACCTTCGTTTTTACCAGCACTTAAAAACTGTTCGATGGTTTTCAACTGCCCTTTGGAGTTAATCGCTCCGATATCGGTGTTCTTGTCCAACGGATCACCCAAAACCAAGTTATTCATTCTTGCCTTGAGCTTCATGACCACTTCGTCTAAAACAGCTTCCTGAACAAACAGGCGGGAACCGGCACAACAAACATGCCCTTGGTTGAAGTAAATTCCATTGATAATACCTTCTACTGCCTGATTGATGGCCGCATCCTCAAATATGATATTGGCTGCTTTTCCACCCAACTCCAGGGTCAATTTCTTACCCGTTCCAGCCGTTTCACGCTGAATGATTTTACCCACTTCGGTAGAACCCGTAAAGGCAATCTTATCTACATCCGGATGCTTCACCAAGGCTGCCCGGTTCTTCCGTCTCCAGTAATCACATTAACTACACCAGCCGGAAGATCTGCTTCAGCAAAAAGCTCGGCTAATTTCAAAGCGGTTAGAGGGGTTGTTTCGGCAGGTTTAATCACCACCGTATTTCCACAAGCCAGAGCCGGAGCAATTTTCCAGGCGGCCATCAACAAGGGAAAGTTCCAAGGAATGATCTGTCCTGCTACCCCGATAGGTCCCGGGCTTGCTCCTGGAAAGGCATATTCCAGTTTGTCAGCCCAACCAGCGTGGTAGAAAAAGTGAGCGGCAGCCAGAGGAATATCAATATCTCTTGACTCACGAATAGGTTTTCCTCCATCCATGGATTCAACCACGGCAAACTCACGGGCTTTTTCCTGAATCATACGAGCGATTCGGTAGAGGTACTTACCTCTTTCCTTGCCTGATAAGGCTTGCCAACCTGGCAATGCTTTTCGAGCAGCTTTCACGGCTTTGTCTACGTCCTGATCAGAACCTTGAGCAACATCCGCAATTTTTGATTCATCGGCCGGATTAATGGTCGCAAACCAATCCTCTTGGGATGGCTTTACCCATTTACCGCCAATAAAGTGGTCGTATTGATTCTTCAGCTGCACATGAGAAGTACTCTCAGGAGCCGGAGCATAATCAAACAGACCGGTATGTTTTATTTCAGCTTTCATAATTAATCAATGGAAAAGTAATCGGCGGATTGATACAATCCGGTTTTCTGCTTGGCATACTGCATAAGTACATCGTTGGCCAAACTACTGGCACCAAAGCGGAACCATTCGTTGCTCAGCCAATCCACGCCAAGCGTTTCTTTAACCAGTACCAGATACTGTAGAGCCAATTTCGATTTGGAAATACCACCTGCAGGCTTCATTCCTACTTGAATTCCGGTTTTGAAATAATAGTCGCGAATAGCTTCAAGCATTACGCACGTCACCGGCAAAGAGGCAGCCTTAGGTATTTTACCTGTAGATGTTTTGATAAAATCTGCACCGGCATATATTGCCAGGTCACTTGCTTTTCGAATACGATCGAGGTTTCCCAATTCACCGGTTTCCAAAATAACCTTGAGTCGGGCTTTTCCGCAAGCATCTTTTACGGCAGCAATTTCATCAAACACATAATTGTAATCTCCGGCATGAAACTTTCCACGGGAGATCACCATATCTACTTCATCGGCACCTTCAGCAACCGCCATTCGTGTGTCTTCCAGTTTCACCTCCAGGCTCGATTGACCGGATGGAAATGCCGTAGCTACTGAAGCTACTTTAATATCCGTTCCTTTTAAGGACTCCTTGGCCACTTTTACCAGTGTTGGATAAACACAAACCGCAGCAACGGTGGGTAAATCGGGGTAAGGCTCATGTAAGTGCCGGGCTTTGGTACAGAGTTGCTTAACCTTCTGAGGAGTATCCTTTCCTTCCAGCGTGGTCAAATCAATCATATTGAGCACCATTTTCAGCCCTTCGAGCTTGGTGTCTTTTTTGATGCTCCTTTTAGTCACCCTCTCAATTCGATCGGCAACTCCGGCCTGATCAACTGGTGGTGACACAGGAACATTTTGCAGCTTATTTTCTTTCATTCCAAGTTTCGTTCAGTCGAACGCTTGTAAAAGTAATAAAACCGATCGGCTCAGGGCCTTGATCTCAGGCTTTTCGCCTACCATTCCGACCTATAGCGGCAATAACCGATGGGCATAAAAAAACCTCTTTCCATCATCGACGAAAAGAGGTCTCTTAAAAAAGTATTCTAAAGACTTATCTCAGGATAAATCGAATCGGCATGTTAAACTGAACGCGAACTGATTTACCACGCTGCTTTCCTGGCTTCCAAGAAGGCATTGTTTTTACAACGCGGATCGCTTCTTCGTCACAACCTCCACCAATTCCACGAAGAACTTTTACTCCGTCAATCTTTCCGTTTTCCTTCACAACGAAGGTCACGTAAACGATTCCTTGAATCCCGGCATCTTTTGCCATGGGAGGATATTTCATGTTTTCAGCGAGGTACTCGTACATTTTGGCTTCACCACCAGGGAAAGAAGGCATCTCTTCCACAATGGTAAAGATTTCAGGCTCTTCTACCACCTCTTCTTCTTCGATCTCAACGATTTCCACGACAGTCTCTTCGTCCATCTCGGTATCGATTTCGATCTCCTCTTCTACTTCCTCGTCATCTTCAACGATTTCGATCACTGTAGTCTGTGGGGGTGGGGGTGGGGGCGGAGGGGGTGGAGGAGCTTGCTGGGTAATTGGAATCATTTCTTCCTCTTCCAGCTCTACTTTAATACCTCCAAGGTCCGTAGTGCTCTTCTCAAAAATCATCAACTCCAAGGAGATGACAACTATAGCCAAAGACGCTGCCAATCCCATCAGGAAAAGCATCGACTTGTTTCTCTCCAAATCCACTTCTGGATTTTTCTTCGGATCCATAGTTCAAATTTTGCGCTAAAATACTAAGATTTTGCCTTGCAGATTGACCGCTTAGCAGTTTTTTGGAAACCTTATCTTTAGCTTAACCTACTAATTCTTTATACTCATCCGCACTCATCAAGCTATCCAGCTGAGAAGCATCGGAAATTTTTACACGAATCATCCATCCTTCACCGTAAGCGTCGTTGTTTACCGTTTCAGGAGCATCAGCCAAAGCTTCGTTTACCTCAGCCACGTTTCCAGATACTGGCATGAACAAATCAGAAACTGTTTTTACGGCTTCTACAGCACCGAAAACTTCTTCCTGATCCAGGTCTTCGCCTTCTGTTTCAATTTCAACATAAACTACATCACCTAACTGATCCTGAGCGTAATCAGTGATGCCAATTTCTACCGTTTCACCATCCAATACTTTAACCCACTCGTGGTCTTTGGTGTACTTCAAATCTCCTGGAATGTTCATGGTCCAATTTTTAATAAGGTGGACAAATATAGTATTTCGGAATCAGTCTTGAATTCTGAAATTCGAATTTTGAATTCCGAATTCTGAACAATGAAATTTAGCGACAATTCCCTCCTAAAAGAGATCCCTCGTTAAACCTCCATAATTCAGAATCCAGAATTCAAGTTTCAACCTAGTATCAATTGGCCAAAACGAATCGTATCGGCATGTTAAACTGAACGCGAACGGCTTTTCCGCGTTGCTTTCCAGGCTTCCACTTAGGCATGTTTTTTACCACTCTAAGGGCTTCTTCATCACATCCTCCACCAATTCCTCGGAGCACTTTTACACCGTCAATACTTCCGTCTTCTTTAACTACGAAGGTTACATAAACGATCCCTTGAATGCCCACATCCTTGGCTTGAGCAGGGTAACTCATATTGTCGCCCAGGTAGCCATACATTTTAGCTTCTCCGCCTGGGAAGGAGGGCATTTCCTCTACAATGGTAAAAACGGTAGGCTCATCATCTACTCTATCGTCATCGTCGTCATCATCAATAACGATGTCTACTATGTCCTCTTCGTCCCCTTCGGTATCGATGTCCAAATCAAGGTCAATGTCCTTGTCGTTGTTCACCAAGGTGATGACAGTTGTGGGAGGGGGCGGCGGCGGTGGAGGTGGTGGAGGCGGTGGAGCCATCTGAGTAATGGGAATCATCTCCTCCTCTTCCAGGGTAACGCTCACGCCACCCAAATCGGTCAATTCTTTTTCAAAGACCATCAGCTCGAGAGAGATGACTGTGAGAGTTAGCGCAGTGGCCAATCCGATGAGAAACAACATCGATTTGTTTTTCTCTAAATCAACTTTGGGATTTTTTTTGGTTTGCATAGCAATTGTTTTGTAGCTATCAAACCAAGAATCCTGCCAAAAAAGAAAGGCTTTTAGGGTTATTCCGCAGCCGTTATGAGATGCTAAAGCGGATGCTAATACCAAAGTTGGTGTTAGCCGTCTTAAAGGAGTTGGAGATCTTCGGCGTGTTAAGCACGTAATCGTAGAAGAGTCTCAAGTTCAAAGCCTGGGTCAACTGGTAATCTGCTGTAACCTTTACGGAGAGTACATCCTGTCCAGCAGTGGGCGTATGGGTATTCTCAACTATTTTACGGATAATAGTGGAGTTTTGTCGAATGGAAAAATCACCCCGGAGCTTAATGTCTGACTGTGGATTTTTCCCGTTAATCTTAACCGGGAAGGTGAATGGGAACTGATACCCCAATCCAATCACATAGGTGCGCGTTTTCTGCTCCATAATTTGGGCACTACCCACATTCAGGGCAACGGTTCTACCCGTCTTTAATTCAAATCGTGTGGTGATCTTATTTTTCCACTGAAGGTCTAAATTAATAAGCGGACTAAACTGCTCTGAAATGGTTACCGAGTTGTATTGGAATTCGGTCACAAAGTTGCTATCCAAATCATAGAAGATACTGTCCTCTTGCCAGCGTTGGTTGTTTACAAAATTCGCCACTGTCATCGAGGAAGTATATCCTGAACTGATGGTAACGGTCTTAAACAAGTTCTTAAACGCGGGTATTTTGCTCAATCCATTGTAGGTAAGCCTCCAGTTAATACTTGGCAAGATGTCTCTAAAATTCAGTTTGGACGTACTCGCATCCTTTCCGGAATAAGCAGCCAGGAAGGATGGGATCAATACATCAGCAGAGGTTGGTCCATATCCGTCTGCATAACCGTCATTCTTCAAGTGCTCACCATTCGAATTGGAGCCTGGCTCATCCGCTTGTCGTTGAGAAATCACCTCCCGGTTGGCCAAAAACTGCTCAAAAACCCGGTTGGATCCCGAAACTGGATCATCCCGAACCAAAGAAGTTCGAAGGGCAAAGAAACTTACCGAATAATTTCCTGAAACGGTCGGACTCTGCTCAAACCAATTGGTTCCGTCTGAGCTTAATGAATCCGGATTGTAGCGATAGAATAAACTGTTGTTCGTTGACTGCTTCCGATTGGCCGTAAAGTTGATTCTCAGGCTTCGAATCGGTTCGGCTGTAGCTCGGAAGGAAATGTTTTCGGTTTCGGTTTGACTTACCCGGTTGTTCAGATTTGGGTTTTGTTCCAGCCATCCTTTACGGGCAGCATGGGTCCAAAACTCGGTTTCATCTGTTCCATCAAATCCACCTTGCTGACCAAATACAAATCCCCAACCTGGTGCTGGATTAGAGAAGTTACCGTTGGTTCCTACAAAGCTATTGCTCTGATTAAATCCAGGAAGCATTGTTCCCTTATTCAAACTATAGGTCAAGGTCGCATTTTGAACCATCATCAGGAACTTCACCATTCGGTCACCCATTTTATAGTTCGACTTTTGCTTCGACTTTTTAGGTTCATCCGGAGCAGACTCACCATCTGCATTTTCAGTAATCTCCTTGTTCTTATTCTTTTGGGCTCTTTCTTTGGCTTTTTGGCGGTCTTTCATTTGTTGGTGGCGGCGGGCTTTTTGCTCTACCTTCTTCAAATATCCCCACTTGTTGTAGAGTCGCTTAAAGGAGAAGGTTCCGTTGGCACTAATGGTATTGGAGTTTTGGATAATGTTTCCGAATTCCTCCCTTCCCAAAGGCGATCGTTGCCAACTGTAGGTTGATCCATACCGCAAGGTCGAATTGATCCAATCGGTAGCAGGAATCATGTTCAATGGTATCTTATAGGAAATATTCAACGAGTGGTTATAATTCATCCGTTCTCCACCCGATAGGATATTACTCCACACCTCCTGCTTCCAGTAATCGTACTGCCCTATCGTTTCTCCATTTTCCAGGGTAATTTCTTCGTTCCGCCCTCTTTCTGCAGCTCCATCTGGCTCCTCAATCAAGGATTGGTTGGCTGCCCTAAAGTCCAAAGACAAGTTTTTTGTCAGGTCGTATTTCACCGCATAATCGGTGTTCCAATTGAACTGCTTGTTGTAGAATTCAGGAAGGCGAGCCGTAATACCCGGGTTGTTGTTTCGCACCTTATAGGCGTTGTACAATCGGTTCATCGAGGTATTGAAACTGATGTTTTTCGGCAGAACATAGAAGTTCATTTCCCGGGCCAGTTTCAGGTACTTCGATCCTTTGAGGAATTTGGCTTTGGATAAAGGTTTTATAGGTTTTGGAGAGAATCCGTAGTTGTAGGTCAGGGTTCCTTTTTGGTTTCGGGTAAGGTCTCGTTCGGTTTCGTAGTTGGTGTGGTTTTCTTCCGAATAGGCGTAGGAAGCCGTGAAGTTGGAAATATCGATGGGTGTTTTCTTGCCATCCGTTTTCGTTCGCTCCTTTCTAACGTTGGTAAAGTTCAACGATTTTCGAATGATCCTATCCCTCGAAACCTTCTTCACCGAGTCTCTTTGAGCCTTATCATCAAAGGCTTTAACGTAATCTTTAAACTCGATATCCGGAGCCAGTGGAGTAAACAACGGATCTTCTAAGTCGGCACTGTAGCTGGCATACATAGGCAATTTCACACCCCATTGCTCAGGTAGAAATTTATCCAAATTCACGCTCGTGGTAACGTTGATATTCCGTTTGGTTTCTTTCTGCCGTTCGCTCACCTTCTTATCGATACTTCCCCATCCTGGAGTACTCATTCCTCCGGTTACAGAAACGTTGGCGAGGTCGGCCATCTTCAAATTGGCCTGCCCTACCGTCGCCCATCCATTGGTTTGATCAAAGTCAGAAAGTCGCAATTCGTTAACCCACACCTCGGCACACTTAGGCATCCCATCATCGCTGGTGGATCCATCTGGTGCCCTTGGATTTCGAATACCGATCATAATGGTTCTTACCCCACCCAAGTTTGGATTACCTACCACATACACGGTACCATTTTCATAGGGCTCGCTGTATCGTTTTCTACTGAGCATGTCACTGGCACCATCTAAGAGCAGTCTGTCTCGGGCAATTTTCAGATTGGTCAGCACATCCAGAGGTAGGTCAATTTCATTTTCAAGAGGCCAAACTTCTCTTTGGGCAGGCTCATGATCTGGGTTGTAATATCCGGCTGGAGTAATGGTGGCTGGAATTTCGTACTCGTAGTAGTTGTTCACGAAGTCTGTTCCAAAACGAACAAACACGGTTACATCTCCGTCAGAAATCTCATCCTGATTGGCCAATGACTCAGCGTGAACATACATCTTCACCCGGCCATACATTCTCAAATCCAAGTCTGTATTCCGGTAAGTCGCTTGAGCTTTACCATCTTCCAATCCGCATACGGTCATTTGCAAAGACTGCTCATTGATCTGCTGCAAACTGGTGGTGTTCACATTGATCTCACGTTGAATTCCCGGAGGCAATACATAGTTCACTGGAGTCTTGCCACTGTTTTCTTCAATGTTTACAGCTCCTACGGTAAAGTCAGCCTCAATATCACTGGTAATTCCTTCGGTGTTATCATCAATGTCACCTAAGTAACGTCGCCACTCTCCACGGACCAGCTCCAATCGAGCAAAACGAAGGGTTTGAGGATCCTTAAATCCTTTCATAAACATCCGGATAAAACGGATAGAGCGGAAGTCATTAATATTACCGTGCTTGGTCTTTTTGTTGGTTCGGATTGGAATTCTGAATTGGTACCATTTGATGTCTCTTTTACGGCCATCAACCGTAGAGGTGCTGGTTACCAAAATGTCGTTGATAAAGTTGTTTCCGATGTTGGATGGGTCCAAGGCCTCTTGAGAAATCTCTACCTTATACTGGTAGTAAGCTTCTACAGGGTTCACCACGTTGTCACCGTTAATATCCTCTTTATCCGGACGGATAGAAGCGGCGGTGGAATATCCTCCCGAGTTCTGAGAACGATATTGCTCTTCCGTAGGTGAGTTACCTTCTGTACCGTTGTACTTTTTGTAACGCTCCATAATGGACAAGGCGTCGTTGTCGTAATCGTCTCCACGGAAGTAGTGATAGTCATCTGTAGAAGGGTCAGCCTTCAACAATTCAAGAGCTACTTGATCGGTGATGGCTCCTTCTGCCTTGGTCAAAAAGTCGCTGTAGAATTCGGCCTCTTCTTCACTTCTAAATCCATCCAACCCTACATCCTGATAGGGGCGGGTTGCTGGGTCATTGTCAAATCCTGTTGCAAATGGAGTTCCTTGTGTAACACGTCCCCATTCAGAGGTCACTCCAAAATTGATATCGGTGGCTTCAGCTTCGTTGTTAGGTAGCAATTGCTCGTAGATGTTCAGACCATCGTTCATTACATCCTCAGAAATGTTACCCAGGTTAAAGTAGAGGTATCCTTTTTCAGCTCCACCTTCGTAGTCTTCGTTAAAGGGGTCCATTACCCAGAACTGGATATACTCAATGTTGGCAGCCTCAAAGTCGTTTTGATCAATTCGACGCATAATACCTCCCCAACGCGTGGCAGGCTCATTCAAAAGCCCTCCTTCATTTACCCCAGCGGAGTAACGATTTCCATTCGGGTCCAATCCATCGATATCGTAGTTATAAAAACCCCGCTCAGAAGGATAGAAGGTCATATCGAGCATAGAGATGTTCGTATTCTGTCCAACGGCCAATTGACGATTGGGGAATACCTCTTCTACAAATACCTGACGTACGAAGTGATTGGACAGCTGCTCCTGGTCGCCCTGAATATTAGGTGGTGCTTGATTCTGATAGAATATCGGGTCAACTACACGCCAGTTAAACAAGGCTCGGTTAAAGTTCTTGGCTACGTTGTCGAAAAGATTTCCTTCGGGAAATTCTTCCAATTGTTCTTTAGGAGTACCAGCTAAAAACCAGGTACTGAAAGAACGGAGGTCAATGGTGTTTTGACTTCCTTCAAAATCATCGATGTAGGAGTTTCCGTCTTTACCAATCGCATTGGAGTGACCCGGCAATATCTGAGCAAATTCACCACTTACCGAAAGGGTGGATTTTTCTTTGGTATCAATTCCAGGAATCTTGTCAATGACCCGTGTCAACCAGGGAAGTTCAGTTTTGTAGGCCAGGTCTACTCCCCATACCCAGTTTGAAATAGGCTCGTATCCGATATCCACTTTCTGAGTCAGAGGACGTTCCCACAAGTGCATCAATGTACCACCAATAATGAAGTCATCACTGATTTTGTAGTCCATTCTGTGGGCGAGGAAATTCTTTTGTTGCTGAGCGAAGAGCTGGTTACTCTCCAGGTTCACTTTAATTGGGGTGTTGGATTCAATAATACTTTGGTTGATGATTTTTACCCGGCCTAAGGTATAGTCCACGGTGTAGTCCTGGTTTTCGACCAATTGACGTCCACCAGCCGTTACGGTAACCGATCCTTCGGGAATGTTCATGGCATTCAGCGCAATCTCATTGCTCGATTCCGATTGATACTCCCCTTTCAGTGTAAATCGATTTCGTTCGGGCCACTTCACCTTGGCATCGGCCTGGGTGTTGGTATAGAGCGAGTCGAAGGAGTATAAATCCATCAGGGCCTCCACCCGTTGAGGAGTTATTCCATCAATGCTTTCAAAGGCCCTCCGCAGTCCATCTCCAAAAGGTTCCAGTCGAGGAATGATGATTCGACCGTTCTCGGTATTAATGGTGATTTTGTCAACGAAGTCAAATACCCCATCCGAACGCTGGCGGCCATTAAAGTCAAGGCTATCCATTCCTAACAGCTGAATCAAGCTGAAGTCGTTGATCTCATCTTCGGGTAAGAAGTTGATATCTACTCCTCGGTTTTGATCCAGGTACCAAACGTTGAATTTAAATCCGTCTTTTTTCACCCGATAAGCACCGATTGAATAGATGTTTTTCATCATCAAATCCCACATTGGAACGCGGGTATTAAGCTCGGTACTCTTCAACATTTTCACCAACAGCGGTGCAGGCTCGGCTAAGTCTACTGAGAATTCCCCTACCTGATACACTTCTCCGTTCACGGTGTATTCGTAAGCCACAGCCAGAACCTGATTGGAATTCATTCGTTGCTTCAATGAGATGTACCCCAACTGCGGGTGAAGGGTATATTCACTGGGCTCCAGTTTACGGGCCAATTCTACTTTTTGGAAGTCAAGTCGGGGGTCAAGTCCAAGGTCGTTTTGCAGGACGGGAATCGCCTGGTCGATGGTTCTGTTATCTCCAAATCCTGTTGCAGGATCGTTCACTGTAAAGTATAAGGAGTTGTGCGAGTTATCCGGCCAGGGAGGGCTTGTACCACGGACCCATCGAGCATTAAAAAACTTAGTGAAATCCATTCCACCAGTACCCAAATCCTGAAAGGCGATAATGTCACGAGCATTTGGATCAGTACGGGTATTGGTTACCCAAACTTCCACCCGGGTTACGTTGACTGTAGTATTGAGTACCATTGGATCCGAAACCGCTTCTTCATATTGATCGCGGAAATATTGATCCAGGAAGTAGTGTTTATCGGCCTCGTAGTTGTCGGCCTTTACTTCAAAGTCGCTAATCTGCGCACCACCCTTGGTTTCCACTTCCGACTTCTGTCCTCTTTCCTGCGAAAGAACCGTGGTCATTGTCAAGCGGCCAAATTGAAACTTCGTTTTGATTCCAAACAAACTTTGGCTACCCGTAATCAGCTGGCTATTCAACGGCATGCTCACGTTTCCGAGTTCTACTTTTTGCAGCATCTCATCTTCGTAACCGGTATAGTCCATCTTAAACTGGTTCTGGAAATCGAAGGTGGATTGTGTGTTGTAGTTGGTGGTAATTTTCAGTTTATCCCCCACATTTCCAATCACATTGATCTGCATGTTCTGGTCAAACTGGAAGGTGGTGATGCGTCGGTTTCTAACCGGAATAACCGGATTATCGGTCCGGCTAATTCGTGCTCCAAAAGATAATTCAGCAGAACCCGATGGTCGAATATCGATCGTGTTTCCACCAAAAACGCGGTCAAAGACTTTACTCTTAATCTTCAGCTCCGGACGAAAGGCCTTAGAACCTCCACCCGATCCACCTTCTTCAAATTCTTCTTCGGCTGTTTTCTTTTCTTTCCAATAGTCGCTTAAGGTCTTTTTGCGGGTGTACTCCATGTACTCGTCAAAGTCCATGTATGTGGGGGGGCGGTAATCAATTCCATCACCCATGGTTTTGGTGACTTCGTATTGGCCGGTTTCGGGGTTGTATTTTACTTCGGTTTTGATGTTACCCGGATCTCCAAGCCCCAGGCTGGGCTCTTCTCCGGAAACTTCGGTTGACTCTGTATCTCGAAAAGGGTAACGCAACTTCACATCATCTGAATCCCCCGAGTCCACAGGCATTACCTGAATTTTGGGCATAGGATAGTCAGTGGCTGAAAAGTCCTCTGCAAAGGCGGTCGTATTCAGACAAAAAAGCCCGATAACGAGCCCTATTATTTTCGCGTATATGCGATTTATTGACAACACAAACGAAGCGTAATTCCTTCCGCTGTTTAAAAATATTTTAAAGCCTCTTTTACTACTTGCTCTACCGATATATCGGCATCCGCTCCACTTAACACTTTCTGCAACACCTTCAACGATCGCGGACGATCGAAGCCCAGCGCCACAAGAGCAGATAACGCTTCATTTCTTGTTGTATTGTTTGAGATGGATGAAATTTCAAGTTGGGGTTCTTCTTTCTGGATTTTATCCTTCAAATCGAGGATCACCCGTTGGGCTGTTTTTGCTCCAATCCCCTTGATAGATTTAAGAAGCGTAACATTTTCGTTAATGATGGCTTCCATCAAATCGGCGGGTTTGTAGGAGGATAAAATAATTCGAGCGGTATTAGGCCCTACTCCACTTACGGATATCAAATTGCGAAACAACTGCCTTTCAGAAGCATCGGCAAAGCCAAAAAGTGTGTGAGCATCTTCCCTTACTACCAAGTGGGTTAATAACTTACACGCTTCATCATTGCCCATTTTTTCGTAGGTGTACACGGAAATATTCAGAATGTAGCCCACTCCATTGCAATCAATCACTGCATAGGCGGGATTCTTTTCGATCAATCTCCCTTGAATAAACTCTATCATAATACGGGTTGTGTTTGGTCCTCCATACCGGTTTTTCCTTTGATTTTTCGTTGCTGAGCATCGTTAGCTGCGATGGTCACCATGTTTACTATCTCTCGAACCGTGCTTCCAAGTTGCAGTACATGTACAGGCTTCTTCATGCCAAGCAACACCGGGCCAATAGCTTCGATATCAGACATTTCCTGAAGGAGTTTATAAGCAATGTTTCCTGCAGATAGGTTTGGAAAGATAAGTGTATTCACACGTTTTTTAGTCAACAGGGAAAAAGGGAAGAGTTCTTCAGTCATTTCTCTGTTTAGTGCAAAGTTGGCCTGGATTTCTCCGTCGGCGATAATTTCGGGATGTTCCTGGTGCAAAATGGCCACAGCTTCTTTCACTTTGGCTGCATCTTCTCCTTTAGAAGAACCGAAATTGGAATAGGACAGCAAAGCCATCCGGGGTTGTATGTTGAATCCCTTGATGGCTTCTGCCACTTGAACGGCAATGGTTGCCAACTGACGTGCATCGGGATTAAAATTAATCGTAGTATCCGCCAAAAACAGAGGTCCATTCTTAGCATTCAAAATATACATTCCGGCAAGGGTCTTATATCGGCTTCCCACACCAATCACCTGAAGAGGTGGCTTCAAGGTATCTGGGTAGTTGCGGGTCATACCGGAAATAAAGGCATCAGCTTCTCCCCACTTAACCATGGCAGCGCCAAAGAAGTTTCGCTCCCTCATGGCTTTTACACTTTCATACAAAGTGAAGCCTTTGCGTTTGCGCATATCGTAAAAATGCTGCCCAAACTCTTTGCGTTTATCTTCTTGTTCCTTGCTGCGAGGATCGATGATTTGAACGTCTTGTAAATCCATCTCAAATTGATCAATCAATCGATGGATTCGTTCCCGGTTACCGAGTAGAATCGGTTCGGCGATGCCCTCGTCATGTACGATTTGAACCGCCTTCAAAACTTTGTAGTTGTCGGCCTCTGCAAACACTACCTTTTGTTTGTCTTTTTTGGCTCTTTCTACCAGGCCGCTTACCAACTTGTTGTCAAGCCCCATTCGGTGTTGAAGCTCTTCGCGGTATTTGTCCCAATCAGTGATGGTCTTTTTGGCCACTCCAGATTCAATAGCTGCTTTAGCCACAGCAGGAGCCACCACTTCCAGCAACCGGAAGTCGAGGGGCTTTGGAATGATAAAGTCCTTACCAAAAGTCAGATTCGTAACGTTGTAAGCAATGTTTACCTCTTCGGGCACCGGTTCCTTCGCCAATTCGGCAATAGCTCTTACAGCTGCCAATTTCATGGCTTCGTTGATCGCTGTGGCTTGAACGTCTAAGGCACCCCGAAAAATGAACGGGAATCCAAGTACGTTATTCACCTGGTTATTGTGGTCCGAACGACCGGTTGCCACGATGATATCTTCACGAGCACCAATGGCTTCCTTGTAAGGAATTTCAGGATCAGGGTTAGCCAAGGCAAACACGATGCAATTGGGAGCCATGGTTCGAACCATATCGGCATTCACAATATTTCCCCGAGACAATCCCAGAAAAACATCCGCACCTACCATAGCTTCTTCCAGGGTATTGGCTTCCACCTCGTTGGCAAACAAGCTTTTGTATTGATCCAGGTTTCCACGAGAAGATTTAATCACCCCTTTGCTATCGCACATGATGATGTTTTCCTTCTTGGCACCAAGAGCAGCGTAGAGTCGCGCACAGGAAATGGCACTTGCCCCTGCTCCGCTCACTACAATTTTGATTTTATCAATGTCTTTTTCGGAGAGTTCCAGAGCATTGACCAAGGCAGCCGCTGAAATAATAGCTGTACCATGTTGATCATCGTGCATGACCGGAATATCCAACTCCTCTTTCAAACGCCGTTCTATCTCGAAGGCTTCGGGAGCCTTGATATCTTCCAGGTTGATTCCTCCGAAGGTGGGAGAAATATTTTTTACGGTACGAACAAATTCATCAATATCGGTGGCATCCACTTCAATGTCGAATACATCGATATCCGCAAATATTTTAAAGAGAAGTCCTTTCCCCTCCATTACCGGTTTTGAAGCTTCCGGGCCGATGTCACCCAACCCCAGTACTGCTGTACCGTTAGAAATAACAGCTACGAGATTTCCCTTAGCGGTGTATTCAAATACTTTGCTGGTCTCATCTGCAATTTCCAGACAAGGCTCAGCAACGCCCGGAGAGTAGGCCAAAGACAGATCGCGCTGTGAGGTATACGGCTTGGTTGGTCTGACTTCGATCTTTCCTTTTCTACCCTGCGAATGGTAATCAAGAGCTTCTTTTTTTCGATTCTTCGTCTTCCGCATGGCTCAAATTAAGCGGGTAAAAGTAACTATTTAGGGAGTTTTGAAGCTCATAAATGGTGGATTAGACCTATTTTGGGCAGGAATGGATTTTTAAGCGATCGAAAAAGGGTAAATCGAGGGTATGTTTCGCCCTAAAAATGGGGTCATAGGAGATGGAAAGAAATCGCAGCGATAAACCGCGATTAATTGTTTTTAGTGGAGCTGGAATGTCGGCTGAAAGTGGCATCGCCACGTTTCGCGACAATGGTGGTTTATGGGAGCAATACCGCGTGGAAGAAGTAGCCACTCCAGAAGCCTTTCAACGAAACCCGGAACTGGTCCTTGAATTTTACAATCAACGTCGCCGAAGAATCGGTGAAGTTGAACCCAATGCAGCGCATAAAGCCTTCACCGAATTGGAGCAAGACTTTGAGGTCATTGTGGTAACTCAAAACATTGACAACCTTCATGAACGAGCAGGCTCATCGAAAGTAGTCCATCTTCACGGAGAAATTACCAAAGCGAGAAGCGCAGCTTTCCCCGAATTAATTTACGATATAGAATACCGAGATATCCAGTTGGGAGACCTGTGTGATAAAGGCCATCAGCTTCGTCCACACATCGTTTGGTTTGGTGAAATGGTTCCCATGCTCGATCATGCTGCGGAGATCATGCAAACGGCAGATATCTTGGTAGTCATTGGTACCTCTTTAAATGTATATCCGGCGGCCAGTTTGGTCAATTATGTGCCCGCCCACTGCACCCGCTATTTGGTGGATCCGAATTTGAGTCAGGAAGAATATGGAAATCAATTTATCGTACGAACTGGCACAGCGGTTGATATAGTACCTGGGTTGGTTAAGGAGCTTTTGGCTCAGAAAGGAAAATGGTAAATGAGGAGACATAACGGTTAAAAGGAATCGAAATCGGTCGGTTTCAGGTTGTTAAAGAAAAAGTTGAAGTTATATTTCTATTAATAAACGAGGGCAAATGCTTAAATTCGTCGCCCTAAAAGCAAAATTTATGAAGAAGATAGTTGGATTGTTAGCATTGGTGCTGGTAATTGGATTCGCGCAGGCACAGGATAAAGGAAGGAGTATCCCATCGGTGGTTATTCAGGATATTCAAGGGGAGGCTTTTAATACTTCCGAAATTAATAATGAAGGCAAACCAATGATCATTAGCTTTTGGGCAACCTGGTGTAGCCCTTGTAAACGTGAGCTAAACAACATCTCTGAACTTTACGATGACTGGATGGATGAAACTGGAGTAAAACTGGTTGCTATTTCTATCGATGATGCACGTAACGTTCAAAAAGTAAAGCCTTACGTTGATGGACAAGCCTGGGATTACGAAGTTTACCTGGATGTTAACGCTGACTTCAAAAGAGCTTTGAACGTAAATCAGGTGCCTCACACTTTCTTAGTAAATGGTGACGGACAAATCGTATGGCAGCACAACTCCTACAGTGAAGGAGACGAGTATGAGCTATATGAACTCGTTCAGAAATTGGCGAACGGCGAAAGCATCAAATAATAAATCCCGATTTAAACGACTACAGCATGCTTAAATCTTTCGCTAAGCATCTGGTCCCAGTAGCCGTTTTGGTGTTGGCTACTATCCCCTTTTCAATGAAAGGGCAGGATCAGGTTAAACAATGGTTGAAAGACCCCATCGAAATTCACGGAAACTTTAGTGCTGCAACGCAATACTATTTTTCAGATTCGGCGATTGGAGCTCCAGATGTTCCAGAAAAACTTCTTCTTAATGGTTTCGGTAACGTCATCATCGACAAAGGACCATTTTCTGCAGGATTTCGATACGAAAGTTATTTGAACCCGATTCTGGGTTTCGATGCCCGTTACCAAGGTAGTGGAATACCTTACCGCTATTTTACCTTCCACCAGAATGGCCTGGAAGTGACAGCGGGAAACTTCTACGAGCAATTTGGTTCGGGAATGCTTCTCCGCTCTTATGAAGAGAGAGACCTCGGATTGGATAATGCCTTTGACGGTATGCGTGTTCGCTACAAAATGGGCAAGGGTATCTACTTGAAAGGATTGATCGGACGTCAGCGTTACTTCTTTGACCTAAGTGAAGGTATTGTTCGTGCCTTTGACGGAGAGGTGGCCTTGAACGAAATGTTCGATAGCATGAAAAAAAGCAAGTTGAAGGTAAAAATCGGAGGTAGCTTTGTGAGTAAGTACCAGGCCGATGACAACCCCAACTATGTGCTTCCTGAAAACGTGGGAGCCTATGGAGGTCGCCTTACCTTGAACTACAAAAACTTCGCCTTCTTTGCGGAGTACTCTTACAAGGAAAACGATCCTTCCTTTGACAACAACTACATCTACAAGCCAGGTCACGGTCTTTACCTTTCGGGATCTTATTCCCGCAAAGGATTGGGGATTAACCTGACGGCAAAAACGGTGGACAACATGAGTTTCCGTTCCGACCGGGACGAAACGTTGACCAACGTAATGATCAACTACATGCCTGCATTAACGAAGCAGCACACCTACAACCTGGCTGCTACACTTTACCCTTACGCTACTCAGCCAACGGGTGAGACGGCTTTTCAGGCTGATATCTTCTTCAAATTGAAAAAGAAAACCTGGTACGGTGGTAAGTATGGTACACGAGTGGAATTGAATGCGTCGAAAGCATTTGGTTTGGACTCTACTCAGCTTCATGATGAAACCACCAACAGAATGGGTTATGAAGCGCCTTTCTTCTCGATGGGAACCGATTACTACCAGGACATCAACATCACCGTTACTCGTAAAATGTCTAAATGGTTTAAGGTAAAAGCCATGTACATGAACTTGATGGTGAACAACAAGGTGATGAATTTCGCCGGTTTGAACGGAAAATTTGCTGGCAATATTTACGCCGACATTGCCGTTTTAGACATGCTTTTTAAACTGAATCACAAACATTCGATTCGTACAGAGATCCAAGGACTTTGGAGCGATCAAGATCAGGGAGACTGGGCCACTTTGGTAGTGGAGTACACTTTTTCTCCACACTGGTTTGCTGCCGTTATGGATCAGTTTAACTACGGTAACCCCATTGCTGGAAACCGGATTCACTATCCTTACGCCACTTTTGGTTACACGAATAAGTCAAATCGCATATCTTTAGGGTACGGAAGGCAGAAGGCCGGATTATTCTGTATCGGAGGGGTGTGTCGTCAGGTTCCAGCCTCCAATGGTTTTACTCTGACGGTAACCTCCAGTTTCTAAAAACGAAGGAATATGAAAAGATTAATCGCATTAGCCGGAGCAATCATAATTGCTCTCAGTTTTACTTCCTGTGATAAGGTCACCGATCCTTTTGAAGGAATTGCTCAAGGCGGTGGTGATTTGGTGGGAGACACCAACAGCACGAGCACAGGAAACGTTCGCAAAGTTTTAGCGGAAGAGTTCACTGGACACACTTGTCAAAGTTGTCCGAGATGGTCGGAATCTTTGAATGATTGGTCCAAAAATGAGTACAAAGGCAAAATGGTCATTGCGGCTTTGCACTATGGTTCATTTGCAGAACCCAATCCTCAAAAAGGATACCCGGCTGACTTTAGAAGCGAAACCTCCCAAGAGGTTCACGATAAGGTGGGAGCTACGCTCTACCCTTCTTGTACATTCAGTCGCCTAAAAGCGGGCGCTGAATCTCCTGGTACCTGGGCCGGTGAATTGGCCAATTTGGAAAGTTCTGGGTTCTTTACCGATGCTTCTCTTCAATTGGATCTGCGCAACATTAGAAGTGATGCTGAAGACAAAAATAACCTGACCATTTGGGGTATTGCTAAAAAGGATTTGACTGGCGACCATACGGTTGTTGTCTACATCGTAGAAGACAGCATTATTTCCCCACAAACGGATCAGCGTCGTGAGTTGCAAGGGTTGGACCCTCGTGATCCAAATTACGCACACCGTCACATGGTTCGTGGTCACATCGGATCGGTGAATGGAAATGCCTTTATCGATGCCAATGGATTGACCACAGGTGATACTGTACAGGTAAGATACGACCTCGCTAAGGAAGATCGCTCAACGGATTGGGATGTAAAACATTTGATCTTCGTGGTTGCGGTTATTGAGAATGCCACTGGACAAATTATCCAGGCAGATGAGATCCATGCAGTGGATAACCACTAATAAGACCTTTAGAACGGCGGCCCTTTGGGTTGCCGTTTTTTTTGCCTTTCATTGGAGCGGAAGTGCTCAAAATGATCGGTCTTTTCATGCCGGAGTAAAACTCGGAATAAACACCTCCCAAATGACCGGAGACGGTTACGGGGGATTTTTTAAGTTCTCCCCCATTATCGGTGGATTTGCCAACCACAGACTAAATGACAAACTGAAGTTTCAATACGAACTCTACTACCAACAAAAAGGCAGTCATCAGCCCGCACGACCAGACAAAGGCTTTTACAATTCCTACAAGATTCGGCTTCATTACATTGAGATTCCTTTTCTCTGGCAGTTTCAATTGAAGAAGTTTGAACTGGAAGCTGGACCCGGTGTTGGATTCATGTTTCATGCGCAGGAATTTGATTCCAATGGAGAGGTTAAGAACCTAACCACTTCCTGGAGAAACTTTGAACTCGATGCTATGATTGGAGCCAATTATTACATGGACTCCAAAGAGCGACTATTTGTTAATGTCCGGGTTCATCACTCCGTTACTTCTGTGGTGAGTAGCACACTCGTTACCCCAGCTGGAATTTATGGCGGTGCTTGGAATGTGGTAATTGGTGCAAGTATCAATTATCGGTTTTAACCCTGATCACCTTTGGTGAATTTTGAATTCCGAATGTTGAATTCTGAATTTTGAAAATTCAATGTTCAATCTCCGTCTATTCCGAGAAACTTCAGGTTACGTTTAAGGCCGTCGTATTTGGTTCTCTTTACCGCTGACTGGCGGAATATTTCCTGAAAGACTTCTTCGCTCAAATCCTCCCAGTCTGACTTACTCATGGTCAACAAATCAGGATGGGGGTTGAAATCGGGTTCGTTGTGGGGTTTTGAAAAGCGATTCCAAGGGCATACCTCCTGACAAATGTCGCAGCCGAAAGCCCAGTTATTGAACTTACCAGATTGCTCATCCGGAATACTCCCTTTAAGCTCAATGGTGAAATAGGAAATGCATTTACTCCCATCCACTACATAGGGCTCGGTAATAGCATCCGTAGGGCAGGCCTCTACACAACGCGTACAAGTGCCACAATAGTCCTTAATGGGGCCGTCGTATTCCAGCTCCAGATCTATGATTAATTCGGCCAGAAAGAAATAAGAACCAGCTTTAGGGTTAACCAGATTAGTGTGTTTTCCAATCCATCCAACTCCTCCCCTTTTGGCCCAGGCTTTGTCCATTACCGGAGCAGAATCGACAAAGCAACGACCAGCCAGCTCTCCACATTCCGAAACGAGCTCTTCTAAGAGCGTTTTAAGCTTTTTCTTAAGCACTTTGTGGTAATCCCGACCATAGGCATATCGAGAGATTTTTGGCGCTTCTGAATCCTCTTGAGTGCTTTCCGGAAAATAATTGTAAGCCAGGCTAACTACACTCTTAGCCCCTGGGACCAATAATGTGGGGTCCACACGTTTGTCAAAATGATTGGCCATCCAACTCATTTCGCCATGCTTCTGCTGGTTGAGCCAGTTTTCTAAAAAACGGGCTTCATCATCGAGCTTCTCAGCTTTGGAAATTCCACAATACATAAACCCCAATTCATTCGCCTTTTCACGAATAAAACGGGTGTAATAGGCCTTATCCAAAGAGATAGAATTAGTTAAACAAATCGCCCTGAGAGGCACGGGGCGCAATGCCCAAATGACGGTAAGCTTTTTCAGTTACTTCACGACCTCGTGGAGTACGCATCAAAAATCCTTCTTGAATCAAGAAAGGCTCATAAACTTCTTCGATGGTTCCTGAGTCTTCACCAACGGCAGTGGCAACGGTATTCAATCCAACAGGGCCACCTTTAAACTTGGTAATAATGGTTGAAAGGATCTTGTTATCCATTTCATCCAAACCATGCTGATCTACGTTAAGCGCATCCAGAGCATAATGAGCAATCTCCTCATCAATTCTTCCATCGCCTTTGATTTGAGCAAAGTCTCTTACCCGCCGAAGCAGGGCATTGGAAATACGAGGTGTCCCTCGACTTCTACCAGCGATTTCTAAAGCGGCCTTATTCAGAATTTCGATGTCCAAAATTCCTGCCGAACGCTCAACGATGGAACGAAGGGTAGCAGCATCGTAATAATGCAGTCGTGCATTAATTCCAAAACGAGCTCTTAGAGGGGAGGTCAACAATCCTGACCGGGTGGTAGCGCCAACCAGAGTAAAGGGCTCCAAATCGATTTGAAGGCTACGCGCATTCGGGCCAGAATCGATCATGATATCGATTTTGTAATCCTCCATGGCCGAGTACAAAAACTCTTCTACAACAGGACTTAATCTATGAATCTCGTCAATGAACAGTACATCGTTCTTTTCGAGGTTTGTCAAAAGTCCGGCCAAATCACCCGGTTTGTCCAATACAGGCCCTGAGGTGATTTTAATACCAACTCCCAATTCCTGGGCGATGATGTGAGCCAAGGTCGTTTTACCCAATCCGGGAGGGCCATGAAGCAGAACATGATCCAAAGCCTCATCACGTTGAAGGGCCGCTTCAACAAAAATTTTGAGGTTTTCCTTTAACTGATCTTGTCCTGTAAAATCCTCGAACTGAACCGGGCGTAAAACCTTCTCCAGGTCTCTGTCAGCGGGATTCATTTGTGGATCGAGGTGCTCATTCATAGCGGTAAAAGTAGGGATAAAAAAAATGTCCTTACCGACTCCGGCAAGGACATTTTCCTCAAGGTTTTATGGAAAGCCTTAGTGGCCTTCTCCATCCACTTCACCTTCCTCTAAAGGAACGGTTTGTGGAACAAAATCTTCTTCTTTACCTGGCTTGCTATAGTCGTATGCCCAACGGTGTACAACAGGCAATTCTCCAGGCCAGTTTCCGTGAATGTGCTCTACTGGAGTTGTCCATTCCAAAGAGTTTGCACGCCATGGGTTTTTAGGAGCACGAGGACCACTGAAAATGCTATAGATCAAATTGAACAGGAAGATGAACTGAGCCAAACCACCGATGATAGCAAACACAGTTACAATCAAACTGATGTCGGTAAGGCTATCAAAAATGGGGAACTCAGAGTTCGTGTAGTAACGACGTGGTACACCTGCCAATCCCTGGAAGTGCTGTGGGAAGAATACCCCATAAGCAGAGATAAATGTAATCCAGAAGTGGAGGTAACCAATTTTCTTATTCATCATTCTACCCCACATCTTAGGGAACCAGTGGTAAACACCAGCGAACATCGCCAGTACAGCAGAAAGTCCCATTACAATGTGGAAGTGAGCTACCACAAAGTAAGTATCGTGCAAGTTAATATCCAGAGCCGCATCAGCCAGTATGATACCTGTAACACCACCCGTGATGAAGGTAGAAACCATACCGATAGCGAACAACATGGCAGGGGTAAAGTTCAATGTACCTTTCCACAAGGTAGAGATGTAGTTAAACGCTTTTACCGCAGAAGGAATCGCAATCAAGAGTGTAGTAAATGTAAATACATCACCAAGGAACGGATTCATACCACTCATGTACATGTGGTGACCCCATACGATAAAGGAAAGGAATCCAATCGCAAGGATAGATCCGATCATCGCACGGTAACCAAAAATCGGCTTACGAGCATTCGTTGCAATTACCTCAGAAGTAATACCCAATGCAGGTAGAAGGATGATGTATACCTCAGGGTGACCAAGGAACCAGAACAAGTGGTGGAACAACAATGGGCTACCACCGGTGTGATCCAAAGCCTCACCAGCCAAGTAAATATCAGACAAGTAAAAAGAAGTACCGAAGCTACGGTCGAAGATCAACAACAAAGCTGCTGATAACAACACTGGGAAAGAAAGTACCCCCAAAATAGCGGTAACAAACAGGGCCCAAATACTCAAAGGCAAACGGGTCATCTTCATTCCCTTGGTACGCAAGTTTACGATTGTAACGATGTAGTTCAAACCACCCAACAAAGAGGATACAATGAACAACGACATACTTACTAACCAAAGCGTCATACCCATACCTGAACCAGGCATAGCTTCAGCCAATGCACTCAATGGAGGATAAACCGTCCAACCAGCAGCGGCAGGTCCAGCTTCCACAAAAAGAGATGCAATCATTACAGTTGAAGAAAGGAAGAAGAACCAATAAGAAAGCATGTTCAACATTCCAGATGCCATATCACGGGCACCAATCTGCAATGGAATCAAAAGGTTTGAAAAGGTTCCACTCAATCCGGCAGTCAACAAGAAGAATACCATGATGGTACCGTGAATAGTTACCAAAGCCAAGTACATGTTAGGATCAAGTACTCCGTCTGGTGCCCATTTGTCTCCCAGGAAGAAGTTCAGCACTTCAAAGCTCTCTCCAGGGAAGGCCAGCTGCAAACGGAAAAGCAGCGACATAATCATCCCAACAAAGGCCATGAAGGTACCAGTCAACAAGAACTGGCGTGAGATCATCTTGTGATCGTAGCTGAAAAGATATTTCGTAATAAATGGTTCTTTATGTCCTGACATCTTATTTCAGATTAAATCGTTCTTAGTTATTGAGCGTCTGCCGTGTAAAATTTCTTTTGTTCTGCTAACCATTGGTTGTAGGCCTCTTCGGTCTCAACAATGATCTTCATTTGCATGTTGTAGTGCGCCGCACCACAAATCTTGTTACAGTACAACAAGTAGTCGAATTCTGGGTTTCCGAGCTTGTTTCTCATCTCTTCCGAAGTAATGGTCGGAGTGAAGTAGAAAGAAGTCATCATACCAGGTACTGCGTTCATTTGAGCCCGGAAGTGAGGCATGTAAGCGGAGTGAATAACGTCCTGAGAACGAATTTGGAAATTCACTGGCTTACCTACTGGAATATGAAATTCACCTTTTACGATGATATCATCATCCGCAACCGAGTAATCCTTTACGGCAGACTGGGCCTTCATTTGCTCAACCAGAGCTTTGTGCTTTTTAACCGTGGAGATCTTGTCTAAGATTTCGCGATCGGTTTTACCACCAGGATAAACCTTACCACGACTTTCTTCCAAGTCTGATACCCACTGATCATATTCTCCCAGACGCTCATCCAAACGCTGGTTGTTGATCAATCCAAGTGGATTGGTCCCAGAAATCATGAGGAAGTTAGCGTGACCAAGAGTAGTATCCTGTCCAGCGTAACGAGCAGTCCAGTCAAACTGACGAGCGTACAACTCAATGTTCAAAGCTCCGTTTGGCTTCTCTCTCATCGCTTTGTTCCAGGTATTGATACCGTAAATGATGATGATAGCCAAAACAATTGCCGGAGCAATAGTCCAGATAAACTCAAGTTTGTTATTATGGGTTACATAGGTCGCCTTAGGGCTTCGTGTTTTAGCGTAGCGGTACACGAAGTAGATCATTACAATGTGGGTAAGAACAAATACCGCAGTAATAATGATCAGGTTAAAATCCATCAACGTATCAATCGCAGCTCCGTGTTCGGAGGCCGCCTCGGGTAAAAGGTGTGGGCCGAAGCGTACAACCAGGTAAATGAAACCTGCGAAATAAGCGATCAGGAATAATACCCACATCAAACTGATGTTGTTCGTCTCCCGGTCCGTAACATTGATCCCATCTTCTCCATTGAGGAAGTTGGACAACTCAAATACCCTTAATATCTGTACAACCGCTACGATTGCCAGTATTATAACGAGGTATATCAATAATGAAGTCATATTCGCTTACTGTTTACGTTTTCTAATTATTAATGAATTTCGTGATGGATACTCTCTTCGTAGAATGGGTGATTTTTGGTCACCAGTGGAGCTTTGGTCAAAGTATTAAGCACTACGAAAATGAATGCTCCTAAGAATCCTAAAGCCATTCCGATTTCAACAAATCCAATGTGACCGTGCTCGTGCATGGTACCTGGGGTAATCATCATGTAAGTGTCCATCCAGTGACCACCTAAGATGATCAAACCGATAACGGTAAGGAAACCGTAGTTTCTCTTGTTGTCACGATCCATCAATGCGATCATTGGGAAAATAAAGTTAACGGCAAACATACCCCAGTACATAATTGGGTAGTGCTCGATACGTGCCTGGAAGTAAGTTACCTCTTCAGGAATGTTAGAGTACCAGATCAACATGAACTGAGAGAAGAACAGGTAAGACCACAAGAAAGAACAACCGAACATCCACTTACCCAAGTCGTGCAGGTGGCTGCTGTTTAATCCTTTTAGGTAACCGTTCTTGTGCAACCACATGGCCAACAAGGTAACCACTACCATAGAGCTCAACCAGATACCAGAGAAGGTATACCAGCCAAACAAAGTAGAGAACCAGTGAGTATCAATTGACATAACCCAGTCCCAAGCAGCAGCTGAAGAAGAGTATCCAAAGAATACAAGGAAGATAGCCGCATCGCGAACGTTGCGGAAGTGTCGTTTACGATCGTATCCTAAATCTTCTTCCAAAGAACGTTTACGGAAACGAGTCCAGAACCACATCCAAACACCTAAGAAAAGAATTACACGGAACCAGAAGAATGGTAGATTTAGGTACCAAGACTTACCGGCAATAATTTCATCAAATTCCAAGTTGAATACGGCGCCTTCAGCATCCTTATCGTTGGTGTACTCAGGGTGAGCCGAATCAATAGTAGATTCGATCACATATTCATTTTGAACAGCTGGGTCCATCCAGTGGAACAGGTGGTTCCAGTGCATAGTAGCCGCAACAAATACAATCACCAATACAACAGCTCCAATAGGCATAAAGCTACCAATAGCTTCAAGCAAACGGCGAATGATTACAGCCCATCCAGCTTCTGCGGCAAATTGAACCGCCAGGAAGAAGGTAGCTGCGAGAGCAATACCAAAGAAGAAGAATCCGTCGATCAACAGATTCGACCACAACCGGGCCACAGCCGTGTGAGACTCTTCATCTCCTGAAGCCATAAAAATCTGCGCAATTGCCATCACAAGAGCCAAAACTCCGACGCCCATAAGCGCCATGGCGATTCTTTTCAGCTTGCCGGTAAATACGAATTGTTCCATTATCGTAAGTTTTCTTTTTCTTTATTAGTTAGTAGCCTCTGCTTCTTTGTTCTCTGTCATCTCTGCAACTGCTTCGGCTGTAGCTGTAGTATCAGCCATAGCTTCGGGAGCTGCCTCTCCACCACCTAAAATTGCTTTGTAGGTATCCGGATTTTGCAAGGTGCGTACATACATCAATATCTTCCATCTCTCGGTCTTGGTCAATTGAGATGCATGCGATCCCATCATCCCTTTACCGTATGTAACTGAGTGGAACATTTTTCCTTCTGGAAGATCTTTCAATCCTTTGTTATAAGCCTGAGGAGCACCCAACTCACTGTTGGTTACTACAGATCCGTCACCAGCACCTTTCTTACCGTGGCAGTGCTGACAGAAACGGCCATACAATACTTTACCTTCAGCAATATTTGCTTCAGTTACCTTTAGAGGATTGGTAAGTGCTGCTGCTGCGTCGTATCCTTCTGGTGTATTCGGAAGATCGTAAGGAAGATTGTCGGCGCCTCTTGGAATCGTGTTAGCCACAGGCAAACGTGCTTCCATACTATCACCGTACATGGAGTTTACACCATACGTTTCGTAGGATGGTGAACGGTACATATCCGGCATGTATTCCACTCCCGGACTGTTTTTATCTTCACAGGCAGTTAGTACAACTACTGCGGCGAAAATCAAGCCCAACGATTTCATATAATCTGCTAATTGCATTGAGAAGGGTATTTTATTTTTCAAAAACTTCAACAGTACCGGTTCCCTTTAAAATGGTCTCCAGTTCTTCTTTGCTAAACTTGCTATTATCTCCAGGAACGATTTCCACTGCGAAGTGATCATCTGTTGTTCTTGGATCTGGATTCTTGGCGGATACACCAGGAAAAGTCCAGTTTCTTACGAAGTAAGTCAAGGCCATTCCGTGAGCTGCACACAATACCGTGAACTCGAATGTAATTGGAATGAATGATGGAATGTTTGCCAACAAGTAGAAGCTGGGCTTACCACCAATGTCCATTGGCCAATCGTAGATCATGAAATAGAACATTCCGACCAAAGCCAAGGTAGTTCCGGTAATTCCGAACATGAATGCTGCAATCGCAATACGTGTCCACTTCATTCCGATGATCTTCTCAATTCCGTGAATTGGAAATGGAGAGTATACCTCGTTGATGTGAATCCCTTGAGCCACCATATCGGTTGCTCCTTGTTTTAGGATATCATCGTCGTTATACAGACCGTAGATTTTCTTTTCAGTAGCCATCCGTAATACGAATTAGTGTTGTTGTCTTTTATAATTGTCACCTGAAGATTTCAGGATAGACTTCAATTCATTCAGTGCAAGTACCGGGAAGGTTCTGGCGTAGAGCAAGAACAATACTCCGAAGATTCCAATGGTTCCCACGAAGATTCCGATATCAACAAATGTTGGGTGGAACAAGGTCCAGTTAGATGGAATGTAATCGCGGTGTAGGGAGGTTACGATAATTACGAAACGCTCAAACCACATACCGATGTTTACGAAGATTGAGATGATGAAAGAAGCGATGATGCTCTTTCTTACTCGCTCGATGTAGAACAACAGTGGAGTAATCACGTTACAAGACATCATCGACCAGTATGCCCACCAGTAAGGTCCGGTAGCACGGTTAAGGAACGCGTACTGCTCAAACTCAACTCCCGAGTAGAAGGCGATGAACAACTCGGTCAAGTAGGCAACACCTACCATAGAACCGGTGATTACAATAATGATGTTCATGTACTCGATGTGCTTACGAGTAATGTAGTCTTCCAAGTTAACCACCTTACGAGCGATCAAAAGCAGCGTTTGTACCATGGCGAATCCAGAGAAGATCGCACCGGCAACGAAGTAAGGAGGGAAGATGGTGGTGTGCCATCCAGGGATAACCGAGGTAGCAAAGTCCATGGATACAATCGAGTGTACCGAGAATACCAGTGGAGTTGCCAAACCGGCCAATACCAAAGAAACTTCTTCAAAACGAATCCACTGCTTAGCTCTACCACTCCATCCGAAAGAAAGGATGCTGTAAATAGCTTTTGGCAAGGTACGTGTAGCGCGGTCGCGAATGGTAGCAAAGTCAGGAATCAGACCAATGTACCAGAACACAAGCGATACCGAGAAATACGTCGAGATCGCGAATACGTCCCATAGAAGTGGTGAGTTAAAGTTTACCCATAGAGATCCAAACTGGTTAGGTAGTGGAAGTACCCAGTAGGCCATCCAAATACGTCCCATGTGAATCCCTGGGAAAAGGGCTGCCATCATTACCGCGAAGATCGTCATCGCCTCTGCAGAACGGTTAATCGCCATTCTCCATTTTTGACGGAACAAAAGCAGTACCGCTGAGATCAGGGTTCCGGCGTGACCGATACCTACCCACCAAACGAAGTTGGTGATATCCCAGGCCCAGTCAATGGTCGTATTCAAACCCCAAACACCAATACCACGTCCGATTGTGTACAGAATACACCCGAGGCCCCATAGAGCTCCAACGGCGGAGATGGAAAAGGCGAGGTACCAAAGTTTGTTTGCTCTACCTTCAACCGGCCCGCAAACATCTTCAGTAATCTGATGATAGGTTTTATCCCCTAAGATGAGGGGGTATCTGATTTCCGATTCCTTATGCATGGATCAAAACTTTAGCTGAATATTTATTAAGCGTTTGCTTTTGTATTTCTCACTTTAGTCAGGTACTTCACGTTTGGCTGTGTACCTACTTCCTCGATCACGGCGTATGCGCGATCCAGTTTCCAGTCAGCACGTACCTTGGCGTCCTTGTCGTTGATATCACCGAAAGTGATTGCGTTGGTAGGACAAGCAGCAGCACAAGTACTGGTTACTTCACCGTCTTCAATTGGACGACCCGCTTTCTTGGCGGCCAATTTACCGGCTTGGATATGCTGAACACAGAAGCTACATTTTTCAATAACCCCTCTTGAGCGAACTACTACGTCTGGGTTCAATACCATACGTGCCAATTCATTCTGAGCTGGGTTAACGTCTGTGAACTTAGGATCTTTGTTGTAGTTGAACCAGTTGAAGCGACGTACTTTGTAAGGACAGTTGTTAGCACAGTAACGTGTACCTACACAACGGTTGTAAGCCATTTGGTTCAAACCTTCCTCACTATGGGTGGTAGCAGCTACCGGACAAACCGTCTCACATGGAGCGTGGTTACAGTGCTGACACATCATAGGTTGGAAAACTACCTCTGGATACTTAGAAGGAACTTCCATTTCTGCATAGGTATCGATCATGCCTTTACCTTCCTCAGAAGCGTTTGCCTTAGTAGTATCACTTGAGTAGTAGCGATCGATACGCAACCAGAACATGCTTCGTGTACGGCGAATCTCATCTTTACCTACAACTGGAACGTTGTTATCAATGTGACAAGCTGTAACACAAGATCCACAACCTGTACAAGCGTTCAAGTCGATAGACATGGCCCAGTGGTGACCGATTTCCAAACCATGATCATCCCATAGGTTCAATTCTCTTAGAGGACGTTTTTTACCAACACCGTCCACTAATTCGAGGTCTTTATTCCATCCTTTTACCGGATCGTTTTTATCAACCGATTTAAAGGTGGTAATATCTGTTTCGTTTACAATCTTACGACCCATCATGGTGTCGTGAGTCTGTACGGAAGCAATGGGGTAAGTTTCACCCAATTCCTCAATAGATCCTTCAGCGTAGTAGCTCAAAGTTCCATTCTTGTCTCCCATCAATGGGTAGGCGTTCTGACCCACTTTTCCAGCAGGACCAGTAACTGTTCTTCCGTACCCCAAAGCTACACCAACAGTACCCACTTTTTGACCTGGAGCAGCCACAACCGGAAGGTTGATAGACTGACCATTTACGGTCAACTTAGCCATATCGGCTGGAGTCTGCTGAGCAGTATTGGTTTCGAACTTACCTTCCATGTCTGCCGGGTTCATGGTAATGTAGTTGTCCCATGAAACTTTAGACATTGTATCAGGCAATTCCTGAAGGTGTGGGTTATTGGCTTGAGAACCATCACCCATAGATCCTTTGAAGTAGAAGTTTACTTCCAATCCGGATCCACCTGCTTTGATAGCGCTTGCAGCGGCAGCAGCATTTCCAGCATAAACAGCAGGAGTAGCTTCAGCAGCTGGCTTAGCCTGGTAAATACCTTCTTGAACAACGCGGTTCCAGAACCCGTCGAACAAAAGCTCACCAGAAGCAGGGAACATATCTCTTTCCCAAACCTGACGCATGTAGTTGTAGAAATCAGCGTCTTTACCGGCCCAAGTCAACAAGGACTCCTGAGCGGCACGAGTTTTAGGGAACAATGGCTTAATTACTGGCTGTGCGATGGTGTACATTCCGTTGTACGGATTGTAGTCATTCCAGGCTTCCAAGAAGAAGCGGTCTGGACAAACGTAATCACACATGGTAGAAGTTTCATCTGGACGATCGGCCAAAGAAATCTTCAAACCTACTTTAGACATAGCCTCAGCTACACCCCAAGAAGCAGGCATCGTGTATAGTGGATTTGCTCCGTAAATGATCAAGGCATCTACTTTACCAGCCTTCATGTCAGCTACTAAAGCTTTCGCAGCAGCATCGTTAGAAGAACGGGTATTGTTGGCCATATCCAATTTCAGGGTTGATCCATAGTTACCCAACATCGTGTTGATGGCATTCACCAACTGTTGAACATTCGAATCGTTGCTCCCTGAAACAACCAGACCAGTACCTTTATTGGCCCACAATTCGTTGGCCGCTTGAGCAATCTTATTGTTTACACCGTTATCGTCGTCGCTCACTTTAGCGCTTCCTGAACCTTGACCAGCTTTAGAAGCGATCGCGAAGTAAAGAGCCTTAGCAACAGTTCCCAATTCAGAAGGTCTAACCGCACCACGAACATCGGCGTTAGCACCGGTAGTGGTCAAGTTAGTTTCAAACTGGAAGTGACGAGACATCCAAGCATTTTCTGGTTTACGGTTTTTCACGTAACCAATGGAGTTGCTTACCTCATCCAACCAAGAAGAAAGGAAGTCAGCATCCAAGGATACAATTACCTTGGCTTTACCGAAGTCGTAAGCAGGAATGGAACGTACTCCAAAATCTTTTTCGTTAGCATCGAGCATACCGCCGTTTGACATGGCGTCGTAGTTCACTACTACCTGATCAGCAGCACCCTCTTCTTCACTACTGTAAGCAGCAGCAAAATCATTAAGTACAGCCTGAGTAGAAGGACTCATTACAGAACCTGTCAATACACGAACGTTTCCGCCTTTCATCTTCACTCCTCTAAGGGCAGCGATGATTTCGCGGTCAGCATCCATCATAGAGATGTTAGCTTCACCTTTCTTGGCAGTACGGTAACGGTTGTCATCATACAACTCAAGAACAGATGCGTTTGCACGGGCATTCAAACCGCGCATTTGCTCAGGATACTTATCGTTAGCTTTCAAGAAAATCGGACGACCTTCACGGGTTTTCACCAATACGCTGGCAAAGTTTCCTCCGCGGAACACGGAAGAGGCATACCAGTTAGCAACCCCTGGAGTAACTACTTCAGGTTTTACAACGTAAGGAATCGAGCGAACTACTGGCGCCTCACAGGCAGCCAAGGTAGCAGCACCCAAGCTAAATCCCATAAACTTCAGGAAATCACGACGTGAAGTCGAAGTATCTTTTAATACTTCATTTCCCAAAAATTCTTCTACTGGAATTTCTTCGTTGAATTCTTTTTGAGCGCTTTCTAAAAACTTAGGGTCTTCCTGAAGCTGCTCTAAACTATTCCAGTATTTTTTAGTACTCATAGTGGAATTGTTACTTAATTGAACGTCTGATTAATAATGACATTTAGCACATTCGGTACCTCCGATATGCTCCACGGTGAAGTTTTCGATTCCTTCTTCGGCATGGCGCTCAAGTAGCTGCTCGTGCAACTTCTCGTAGTACTCATTACCTTCCATGGCCACCTCGGTTTCGCGGTGACAGTTAATACACCATCCCATGGTCAACTCTGAATGTTGCTTCATTGGATACCCAAATTCTTCAACCGGACCGTGACATGTCTGACACTTTTGCTTTCCAACCACTACGTGCTGAGAGTGATTGAAGTAAGTAAAGTCAGGCAGGTTATGAATACGAATCCACTTGATAGGCTTAGACTCTTTGGTGTAGGCCATTTCGTTTGGATCCCATCCCGCAGCTTCGTAAATTTTTGCAATTTCTTTTTCTCCGTCAACCTTACCGGTAGAGATCCCTTTGTGACAGTTCATACAAACATTCACAGAAGGAATTCCAGCATTCTTACCTTTGTAAGCGGAGTGGTGACAGTAACCACAATCGATTGCATTGTCACCAGCGTGGATTTTGTGAGAGAACTTAATCGGCTGCTCAGGAGCGTAATCCTGATTCACACCAACACTCTTCACAACGAACCACAATTTAACGGAAGACAAAACCAAGATGAGAAGAACCAGTGTAGCGAAGGTACGCTTGTTATCAGCGATCCAATCTACAAAGGCTTCCATCATACCCTTACGAGCAGGAGGTTCTTTTCCTTCAACCGTAGCAGTCACTTCTTTAAGCGAACGCTTGATATCCCCCATGATCTTAATGACCAACAAGAAGATCACCATGATACCCAACAACCAGTAGATGGTGTAGTCAGGCTGCTCGACAGTAACCACATCCCCACCCGGAGGCTTTGGCGGATCAACCGGCTTCCAATCACGGATATAATCTAACACCGCATCAACCTCAGCATCAGAAAGCGCCATAGCAGTCATCACACTCTTGTTGTACGTCTCGAATAATTCCTGAACATATGCATGATCAGGATTATCCTTCAGATACTGTGTTGAATTCTTGATCCAGGCACGCATTCTATCGCGGTCTCCCTCCCAACGTTCCTCTGCACCTAAAAGAGCGGGCCCAATGGACTTTTTATCCATCTTATGGCAGGCCGCACAGTTTGAATTAAATAGTTTCTCGCCGTCCTGTGCTACAGCCTTTCCCGAAGAAAATAAAAGCGCTGTAACTAAGAGAAATAGACAGGAAATATGCGAAATCGACTTGAAGAAAATCCTCATTATTTTTCAGGTTTTTATCGAAAAAATCTTACTTAAACCCCAGTTTTATCAAGCGGCAAATTTATAACAAACGTTAACATGGCCTCGGAAGGGTGACGAAAATCAGCTTTGGGTAAAATAATTTAGAACAATTCTAAACAAGGCCATCTCTTTCCCGCATTCCACCTGAGCCTTCTTGTTTTTATGTAACTAACAATCGGGCACGATTTTAGTTAGTATTTTTGCTCAAAATTGAGGGTATGAATCGCACTATTTCCAATACAGTTGTCCTTACCATTTTTAGTACTTGCTTCTATTTTTCGGCCCAGGCTCAGGTTCCTGAAGGGGTCGGATATGGACTTCCGGTAATGGAAGAGTCGGAAGGATTGACCCAATATGGTGACGAGCGCATTCTCCAACTCAAAGATCGCTACGTTAGAAGCCATGAGGGCAAAGAAGAAATTGCCGGTTATCGGATTCAACTTTTCTCTTCTTCCGGAGCCAACAGTTGGAATAAGGCCAATGAGGTACAAGAGGAGTTTCTCACCATCTATCCTGACCTACCTTGCTACATTGAATTCCTGGAGCCCAGTTTTAAGGTCCGCATTGGAGACTACCGTTCTCGCTTGGACGCGGAGCGCTTCTTTGTGGAACTCAAAGAGAACTTTCCAGACGCGTTTATCGTGAGCACCCAAATCAAATGGCCAGAATTAAGCATTGAACAAAAAGAGGAAGAAGAGGAAAACAAGCCCTACGTATACCCTCCGGATGGCGCCCCTGATCAGCCAATCACTCCTGGTGGCGGCGAGGACCCTCGGAATCGTTAAAGCCTGAACATACTCAGGTGCGCGTTTAACCAGGTACGCGTTTAAACGCGCACCTGGATTTCTCGGCATTCCAACATTTCAGAGCTACCTTACCCGTTAACCCACTTTTCTGCCAGCTCATCGATTATTTTAGAATTCACCTTTGGTGTGCGATAAATTGGCGCGCTTAAAATCAAAATTCTAAACTATGAACCAATTGCTTACCCGATTCCTTATACTCATTATTGCCCTTGGAGCGGCCTGCCAGATGCATGCACAAATCTGGAATGAGATAGCCAAATTCAATTCTCCTGACACGACTCCGAATAACCGATTTGGTCATTCCTTGGATATATCCGGAGTTTATGCAGTTGTGGGCTCACCCTTTATCGGCGCTAATCCAAACGTTCAAGGCAAGGCATACATCTATAAATGGGATGGAACGAATTGGAATCTCGACCAAACTCTAATGGCCTCTGATGGCAGGCCCAACGATCTTTTTGGGAGTTCGGTAGGCATCGAGGGAAACACACTTGTAGTTGGCGCCAGTAACGGTATGAGCATTGGAGATTCGTCCGGAGCCGCCTATGTATTCGAAATGCAGGGCAACTCCTGGGTACAGCAACAGATACTGGTTGATTCCTTAAACCACTCCTTTAAAATGTCGAGTGAATTTGGAAGTGCAGTAGACGTTCATCAAAACATGATTGCGGTGGGAGACTACATGTCCCCTCACAATAGCTCCACTACTCCAAATTCCGGTGCTGTTTTTCTATTTGAAAGGAACCAAAATACCTGGACTCAAAAGCAAATGATCACCGCTGCCGACGCCAACCTCTCAAACAACTTTGGAGCGTCTGTTACTTTGAGTGACTCGAATCTTCTAATTGGAGAATCTACCTCCAACGAAGTAATCGCCTTTGAAAAAACCAATGGAGTATTCAGCAAAACGGAGCGGGTGGTCAAAGAAGCCAGCATAGTTGGTCCGGATGTAGGAGACCACATTTCCGTTTATGACAACCTGGCCATTGTAAGTGCCCGGTCGGACAATTCTGACACAACACTTTATGGTGGATTGGTATACCAAAAGAATGCCGGGTCCTGGCAGCAAACGGCTAAGCTTAGATGTCCACCCCGAACTGGTGGTGAAGTGGTAGTAGCCTGTTCGACTAAGACTGCAGTGGTAGGCATGAGTGGTAAAATCGAAATGTTTGAATCATCCAATGGATCATTTAACCGTACAAATCAAATGGTTCCGAGCGATAGAAACAGCCTTCCTGTAAACGATCTCGCCCTACACCTGGGCTGGGTAATTGCCGGCAACTCAGTGGATGGCGTGGTCTATATATTTAATACCTTTCCTCCAAGCACTTCTACTGAGGACCTAGGAGAACCCTCAAACTCCACACTTCGGGTATACCCCAATCCAAGCACGGGAACGGTTTATATAGAATCGCCAAACTCCCCGATTTCAACAGTGAAGGTATACGCCAGTAACGGCATCCTCCTAACCACCTATTTAAGCCATGAATGGTCCGGTCAACTGGATTTACCTGAGGACAAAGGACTATACCTTATTGAGGTTTCAAACGGAAATCAAACGGACTGGAAAAAGGTTATTCGACGTTAGACTGATCTAACTCAGCTACGCGTTTAGACACGCACCTGAGTTAAACGCGTACCTAAGCTTAAACACCAAAAACAAAAAAGCCCATCCCGAAGTATCGGAATGGGCTTTTCTTTTATCTCTAACAGACCGAGGACTAATCCAAAGTCTGTTTTACTTCTACTTCTTCGTATCCTTCGATTACATCGCCGACTTTTACATCGTTGAAGTTCTCGATGTTCAAACCACATTCGAAGTTTTTCTTCACTTCTTTTACGTCGTCTTTGAATCGTTTCAAGGATCCGAGAGCTCCTGTGTACACCACAATACCATCGCGAATCAAGCGAATCTTGGTATTTCGAGTGATCGTACCATCGGTTACGTAACAACCGGCAATAGTACCCACCTTGGAGATTTTGAACGTTTCGCGAACCTCTACGTTGCACACAACGCGCTCTTCCACTTTCGGCTTCAACATTCCTTCCATGGCCTGTTTCACCTCTTCGATGGCGTCGTAGATAATAGAGTACAAACGAATATCGATCATCTCTTTCTCGGCAATGGCTCGTGCATTCAGTGAAGGACGAACTTGGAAACCGATAATGATTGCATTGGAAGCGGATGCCAACAACACATCTGACTCGCTAATTTGCCCCACCGATTTGTGAATAATGTTCACCTGAATCTTCTCGGTAGAAAGGTTTTGTAGGGAATCGGAAAGGGCTTCGATAGAACCATCCACATCACCTTTGATAATCACGTTAAGCTCCTGGAAGTCTCCAATCGCAATACGACGACCAATCTCGTCAAGGGTAATGTGTTTCTGAGTTCTTACACCTTGCTCACGCAACAGCTGCTGACGCTTTTGAGCAATGTTCTTCGCTTCTTTCTCATCTGGCATTACGTTAAACTTATCACCCGCACTTGGAGCTCCGTTCAATCCCAGAACACTAACTGGACGTGAAGGTCCTGCCTCAGCTACTTGCTGACCGCGTTCGTTGAACATAGCCTTAACCTTACCGGTGTAAGCACCTGCCAAAATCACATCTCCAACACGCATGGTACCGCTTTGTACCAACATAGTGGATACGTATCCTTTTCCTTTATCAAGAGCAGCTTCAATAACGGTACCATTGGCCCGTTTTTCGCCATCTGCTTTCAATTCGAGTAATTCAGCTTCAAGAAGCACTTTCTCTAACAGCTCCTCTACTCTCTGGCCTTTCTTGGCCGAAATATCTTCACTCTGATACTTACCTCCCCAATCTTCAACCAGGAAGTTCATAGCAGCGAGTTCTTCTTTAATTCTTTCAGGATTTGCACCTTCTTTATCCACCTTGTTGATGGCGAAAATGATAGGTACTCCAGCCGCTTGAGCGTGGTTAATAGCCTCCTTGGTTTGTGGCATCACATTGTCGTCAGCCGCAATCACGATGATGGCAATATCCGTCACCTGGGCACCCCGTGAACGCATCGCGGTAAAGGCCTCGTGACCCGGTGTATCCAGGAAGGTAATGGTCTTTCCATTTTCAAGCTTCACACTGTAGGCACCAATGTGCTGGGTAATACCCCCTGCCTCACCGGCAATCACATTAGCCTTACGTACGTGGTCAAGAAGAGAGGTTTTACCGTGGTCTACGTGACCCATTACGGTAACGATAGGCGGACGTTCGTTCATCCGTTCTTCCACATCTTCTTCGATCAGCTGATCATCCTCTGCTTCAGCCGTGGTGAATTCCATGGTAAAACCAAATTCTTCACCTACCACCTGCAGGGTTTCTTTATCCAAACGCTGGTTAATGGAAACGAAGAGTCCGAGCGACATACATGCTGCGATAACCTCGTTTACACTCACATTCATCAAGGAAGCTAATTCGTTTGCGGTGGCAAACTCTGTAATCTTCAAGATGCTTTGTTCAGCTTCCTGCTGCTTCATGAGCTCTTCCTGCTGTTGAGAAATCGCTTCACGTTTGGCACGTCTGTGTTTTGCACCTTTGGACTTACCTCCACCGCTACTCAAGCGAGCCAAGGTTTCCTTAATTTCTTTTTGGATGTCCTCCTGGGTAATTTCTGGTTGTGGCTCTCTCTTTTGGAATTTGCCTCTACCTTGTCCTTTACGGCGATCATTTCCACCGCGCTGACCTTGTCCAGGCCCGCCAGGTCTACCACCGGGTCTGCCTCCAGGTCTACCAGAATCAGGAGATATGCGCTTACGCTTTTTCTTCAGTTGCTGAATCTCTTTGTTATCATCAGAAGAGGCAACTGGTTTTTTCTTTTTCTTCTCGAATTGAGAGAGGTCAATTTTCTGTCCCGTGATTTTCGGTCCAGCCAACTTCTCCACCTTCGTTTCGATTTTCTCTGGCTTGGAAGGGGTCGCAGGCTTAGCAGGTGCTTCCTTCTTCGGCTCAGGTTTTTTAGCCACAGGAGGTTTTGGCTCCTCTTTCTTAGGAGGCTCCACCTCTTTCTTAGGCTTTGGCTTGGGCTCTGGTTCTTTTTTACCAGGGCGAGTTTTTAGGTTCAATGAATCCAGGTCGATCTTACCTACCAATTTAGGCCCTTTATCGTCCGGATCAGCAGGCGTTTCCACCTCTTCCATCTTCACTTGCTCAGGAGCAGCTTTTTTCTCTACCTCTGGCTCCTTAGCTTCAGGTTCCTCGGGCTTCTCCTCCTTAGGCAAATCGATAATTGGCTTAACGGATACATTCTTAATCACCACTTCCTCTTCCAGTTCATCGGTACGAGATGGTTTTTCTCTTACCTGATCTTCGATAGAAATGGTTACCCGTTTTTCCCGGTTTTTGCTGAGCTCCCGAGATTTTTCCTTCACCTGTTTGTCCGAAGAAAACTTTTGAAGCAGCAGGTCATAGGCATCCTCATCGATCTTCGAAGTAGGGCGACCATCGCACTCTATTCCGTTCTCGACCAGGAAGTCGGTAATGGTTTTAACCCCAACTCCTAATTCCTTAGCAACTTTACTTAACCTAATAGCTCCTGCCATATAATTCTTTAGTTATCAAACCCTTTAAAACAAAGGGGTAGCTTTCTTCGTGTGCAAATATAAAACTCTCGGCTAAACGCCTTTTTCGATCCCTTTCTAATCTTCAAATTCGGATCTCAAAATGCTTAGCACTTCTTCTACGGTCTCCTCTTCGAGGTCAGCGCGTTTTACCAGTTCTCTCTTACCCAAGTCGAGTACACTCTTAGCAGTGTCACAACCAATGGCTTTCAACTGGTCGAGAATCCAGTGATCGATTTCATCAGAGAATTCTTCCAGGTCTACGTCTTCAATATCTTCAGCTGATTCGCGGTATACGTCAATTTCGTATCCGGTCAAGCGGCTTGCCAACTTGATGTTGAATCCACCTTTACCAATGGCCAGGGAAACCTGATCAGGGCGAAGGTAAACGTCAGCTTTGCTCGCCTCATCGTCCAGATTCATATTCGAAATCTTAGCCGGGCTCAAAGCACGCTGGATGTACAACTGAGAATTGGAGGTATAGTTAATTACATCAATGTTTTCGTTGCGCAACTCACGTACGATACCGTGGATACGAGAACCTTTCATACCTACACAAGCTCCTACCGGATCGATACGATCGTCGTAAGATTCTACGGCTACTTTAGCTCTTTCACCTGGCTCACGTACAATGTTTTTAATGGTAATCAAACCATCAAAAATTTCAGGAACTTCCATCTCAAACAAGCGCTCCAAGAAGGCTGGAGAAGTTCTTGACAAGAAGATAATAGGTGAGTTGTTACGCATTTCTACTTTGGTTACTACCGCACGAACTGAGTCTCCCTTCTTAAAATAGTCAGAAGGAATTTGATCAGATTTAGGTAGCACCAACTCGTTGCCTTCATCGTCGAGCAACAAAATTTCTTTTTTCCAGATTTGGTAAACCTCTCCGTTTACGATATCTCCCACACGGTCCTTATACTTCTTGTAAATACCGTCTTTCTGTAGGTCGTGGATACGGGCGGCAAGGTTTTGTTTCAATGCAGTAATGGAGCGTCTTCCAAAATGCTCAATACGCAATTCCTCAGATACATCTTCCCCTACTTCGAAGTCGGGCTCGATTCTCTGAGCTTCAGTCAATGAAATTTCTGCATTCGGATCTTCTACTTCTCCATCTGGAACAATCACTCGGTTGTGCCATACTTCGAGGTCACCTTTATCGGGGTTAATAATGATGTCGAAATTCTCGGCGGTTCCAAACTGTTTGCCAATCACATTACGAAAAACATCTTCTACAATGTTCATCATCGTAACCCGATCAATGTTCTTCAGGTCTTTAAATTCCGAAAACGACTCAATTAATTCCTGCGTATTCATGACTTAACGATTTAAAAATCCAATATCAATTTTGTCTCTTTTATTTCCGCGAACGGGAACTCATGCTCCTGTTTCACTTCCACTTTTTTCTTCTTTCCTTCTACTCTTTCTTTCGAAGTAGTCTCTACTATGATGCGTTCGTCATTTACATCAACCAATTGGCCCTTCACCACCACTCCTTCTACTGGAGTTACTTTGACTTTGCGCCCTACATTTTTGGTGTATTGACGCATTACTTTGAAAGGCTTGGTTAAGCCTGGAGAGGAAACCTGAAGTTCAAAATCTTCTTTCTCCCGGTCAAGGCTGTGCTCTACATGACGCGAAACATTCACGCACTCCTGGATATTGAAGCCCTGATCTCCATCAATTTCGATAACAATTTTGTTGGAGCCACTCACGGTTATATCCACCACAAAGTACTCTGTACCATGTAGTTTCTCATCCACCAGTTGCGTTATTTGCTCTTTCGTAATCATGTTTTATAAACTAAAAAGAGGGGCTAAAACCCCTCCTCTCTATATCACTAATGACGTTTTGCGCCACAAATTTATGATTTTTCTTTCAATAATTATTCTTTTATAAAGCCATTCACGTATTTGACACTTCGTGTAATGTTTCCATCCTCATCGTAGAATTTCCAAACCCCGTTTTGGACCCCTTCTTTGTAGGATGTTTGGCTCTGAATTTTATCGCCTTTGTAGTAGGAAGTGCTCGGACCGTGAAGTCTATCGTCCTTATAACTGACTTTGCGCAGCAGCTGTCCCCACTCAGCATAGTATTCCCAGGTCCCGTTTTTTCTACCCTCTGTGTACGATCCTTTTTGATCGATATGCCCATGTGCGTAATAAAAAGTCCACATACCTTCTCTTATACCACCTTTGTAGGATCCGGTTTCACGAGGTTTTCCGGAAGAATAAAAGAATTCCCATTTACCTTCCTTTAAGCCATCCTTAAGTGAGCCGTGGTAATTGGTCTTACCGTTTTCGTACCAGCCGGTCCATTCGCCAACCATCTTACCCGCAGCAAAACTCCCCTTGTCTTTAGGGCCTTTGGATTCGTACCAGGAATTCCACTCTCCTTCTTCTTTACCGTTTTCGTAGTTCCCTTCCTGAAGCTTGTTTCCATTTTCGAACCAGGTGGTCCACAGCCCTTCTTTAATCCCTTGGGCATAATTCCCTTTTCTCCAGAGGCTGCCATCTTCATACCAGAAGTTCCACTCCCCATCTTTTTTTCCGGACCGGAATAGCCCTTCACTTTCTTTCACCTGAGAGTCTTCGAAATAGTAGGTCCAGAGGCTGTCTTGTAATCCCTGGTCAAAATAGCCAGACATGTAAAGGTGCCCGTCTTCCTGAATAAACTTCCAGAAGCCATCCTTTTCATCTTTTTGGTAAAACCCACTTACCTTGGATTGTCCATTGGCATACCAACTCTGAACGGCCCCTTGCTTCATGCCTTTTTCGTAATTCACTTCATTCTCGGGGCTACCGTTAGCAAAAAACTTCTTCCAAAGGCCAGTCTTTAAGCCTTGCTCGTAGCTTCCCGATTCTTCTATTTGATCTGCCGTGTACCAACGTTTGTAGGGGCCATCGAGAATTCCGTTTTTGTAGTGGTTCTCAGCCATTATGGACTGCCCCATGTATTTGTAGAAAACTCCGGTTCCATGGGTCAGAGATTGAGAGCCATCACGCTTCCAGGCATTTTCTAAACGCACCTCACGTTTGTTCCAGGTTTCTTCCTTATAGTTTTTTCCATCCGGAAAATAGTAGGTCCAAAGGCTGTCTTTGTACCCCCGTTCAAATTGTCCTTTGGCTCTTACCTGTCCCTCTTCAAACCAGGAGGTATATACACTATCTTGCAAATTGAAATAGAAGTAGCCTTCATTCATTTTTTGGCCATTCTCGTACCAAACGGTTACCGATCCATGCAACTTTCCTACGAGGTAGTGGCTCTCTTCTTTCAGCTTTCCGCTTTCGTACCAATAGGTCCACTTGCCGTCCTTTACTCCATCAACATAATTCCCTTCACTGAGTTTAAGGGTACTGTCTTTGTCGTAAAACCCGGTATAGTGTTGAACGTTTTGCGCCCAGGATGTGAGCCCAATAGTTATGAGTAGAAATGAAAAAATGCTGCGCATACCTGCTGATTTTCTGCAAATGTAGGAGGCGAAACGGGTGGCTATTGATCAGCGAAAAAAAATAATGAACAAATTGCCGAAGACTTCTTTTGCCCACTTCAACCCTTCCTGATAAACTGAAAAACAGCCTTCTAAGTATTCTTAAGCTAAACTCTTCAAAAAAAATTTCATGCGAGTTGTAAGATTTCTGGCCTCCTTGCTACTAATCCAATAAACACTAAAACATTTCGCCATGAAAACTCCCCATCTTATTTGGATTCTGGTTCTTTTCTTCGGGCTTTGGGCCTGCAAAAAAGAGCCCCTTGAACATCCTGAAACCAAAACAGGAACAATGGTTGTTGCGCAATCAGAAGATTCGAGCGCTTCACCAAGCCCTCAGCCCATTTCAGAAAACCGTTCCTCTTTATTCTGGAAAGTCTCTGGAGGCGACCTCGAAAAACCTTCCTACTTGTTTGGCACCATCCATTTGATACCGGAGCCCCAGCTGGGCTTTATTCCAACACTGGATTCACTTCTACTACTTAGCGACAGACTGGTACTCGAAGCCAACCCTCGAGATCCAGCTATTCAGGCAGCATCTAGTAAACACGCTGTCCTTGATCCGTCCTTAATCCAGGATATGTATACGCCGGCAGAAATGGCCATGCTCAGCCATTTTTGCGATTCCATTGGATTGGATTTTAACCAGCTGGTGCGGTATCAACCTCTTGTTATTGCTCAACTTATCACCACACGGGTTTTAGGTGCTGCCTATCCTTTGACGAGTTATGAAGATGAACTAATCCAACTGGCCGAGAAACGTGGAGTGATTCTGGATGGAGCCGAAGGTCCCGATTACGTCTATTCTTATCTAAGCAAATTAGATGCACTGGAACAGGCTGATAATCTGGTATTACTAACTGAGACGGCCAAACAAGACCCAAGATTGGGCTATGATGAAATGCTGGATACCTATCTTCGACAAGACATTGAGGGTCTTTACAACCTGGTAAAAACCGGTATGGGAAGTAGCCCTGAAAACATCAATATTCTGGTATCGGAGCGCAATGAATACTGGTTGAGTCACGGCTTAATCGATCAGCATGAAAGTCGGTTTATTGCCGTTGGTAGCGGCCACCTCTATGGAGAACGGGGCTTGATCCAGCTACTGAAGAAAAAGGGATACAAAGTAGAATCGATCCAGGTAAGCAAATGACACTACCACAAGGAACTGAACCCCAACTGGAAAAAATGATCCGGGATCACCTGCTGTTGATTCACAAGGTGTCCTGGTTCTATACCCGGGATCCGGAAGAACGGAAAGACCTGGCCCAGGAAATTGTGTATCAGATTTGTCGATCCTACTCCTCTTTTAAAGGAAACTCCAAGCCCAGCACCTGGATTTACCGAATAGGAATCAACACGGCTATTGGTCAGTTGCGCCAGAAAAAAATGATTACCGAACCCCTTTCCCAACACACTCATTTGGCCCAACCTGATGAGGAAAAAAGGGAGCAACAGAAAGAGCTCCAGCAAGCCATCCAACGATTGGATGAAGCTGAAAAATCACTGGTCATGCTCTTTCTCGACGACATTCCCTACCGAGAAATCGGTGAAATCCTGGGAATAAGCGAAAACCTGGTGGGTGTAAAAATTCACCGCATTAAAAACAAACTCAAAAAATTCATTCATGGAACTGCATAATTTAAAAACCGAATGGGCTCAAGTGAGCGAACAACTTCAGGAAACGCTTCCCGACCTTCCCTCTGCAGAAGTTCAGAGCGTCTACCAATCCATGCCTTACAAAAGACTCATTTATAACAACCTCTTAGAATTGGGCTTCAGCGCAATGGGTGTTCCCGTGGTAGGCTTGGCTATGCTTTTGATGGATCCTCAGGGATACCTTCCCGCCGGAGTTAAATGGTTGGCCTGGATTACAACATTTGTCCTTCTGGTCCCATCCTTTGCGCTCTTTCGAGCCATTCATCAACCCGACGCTTCGTTGAGCACCGTGTCCTACTTGAAAAGTGTGAGTAGCCGCATTCGGTTTTACCGCATATATCAAGTGGTGATGAATTTTTTCCTCTGTATGATCATTTGTATTCCCGGGTTCTTAACCTCTCGAAAGTGGATTCTAACCCTGGATGGAGAAACATTTGAAGGCGTTATCAATTTTCCTGAGCCCTATTTTACCCAATACGTTTTGGCAACGGGAGCCCTTTCCATCGTTATGTCGATTTTCGCTGCAGCCTGGGGATATACGGCCTATGCCATCTTTTATAAGAAACGAAAAGGAGCCTTGGATCGGATCATTTCAGGGTTTGAAGGACAGGCGGGATAACCGATATGTAGTAAGGGTAACAAAATGTGTCAGTGAACTAAACTAGCTTTGTTGTGTCAAAATTCTTGAGTTATGCGGATATTGTTTTCCTTGGGTTTTATCCTAACTGTACTTCTAAGCCAGGCTCAGGTCTCTCACATGGCCTGGGATGACCTGGTAAAAAAACATGTAGCTCCCAATGGGGATGTAAACTACAAAGGGTTTAAAGCCGATGAAAAGCACCTGGACGCCTATCTGGACATGCTGGCCAACAATGCTCCTCAGTCCAGCTGGGGCAAGGCTGAAATTATGGCCTATTGGATCAATGCCTACAATGCCTACACCGTAAAGTTGATTTGCAAGCACTACCCAGTGGAGTCCATCAAAGACTTGGGTGGAATGATCTATCAGGTGAACACCACCTGGGACATTGATTTCATAGAAATTGGTGGGGAGAAAATGAACCTCAACAACATTGAACACGACAAACTACGGGGTCAGTTCAAAGATGCCCGAATTCATTTTGCCGTGAATTGTGCCTCCATTAGTTGCCCACGACTGAGGAACGAAGCCTTTGTTGCCTCTAAACTGGAAAATCAACTCAACGATCAGGCTCGCTACTTCGTCAACAACTCCATTAAGAATCAAATTAAAGGAAAGGACAAGGTGTATATCAGCAAACTATTTAGCTGGTATTCCGGAGATTTTACCCGAGATGGGAAAACCATTCGGGAATACATTAATCAATATGCACAAAGCCCCATTCCGGCAAGCGCAGCCATTGATTACCTCGAGTACAACTGGAAGCTGAACGAAAAGAAAAATTAATTTAGCCCTCTATCCAAAGGAAAAGTATGAGCAGTAAAACTTATTATGACCCCGCTGACCTAAAAAAGTTTGGCGATATCGCTGAATGGAACGACGACCTTGCCAAACGTTTTTTTGATTGGTATAACGCCGTTTTTGAGGAAGGCTCGCTAAGTGCACGAGAAAAGTCTCTGATTGCTCTGGCCGTTGCTCACACGGTACAATGCCCTTATTGTATTGATGCCTACACGGTAGACGGAATGAAACGAGGAATTAGTGAGGAAGAAATGATGGAGGCCCTACATGTGGCCGGTGCCATTAGAGGAGGAGCTAGCTTGGTTCATGGTGTTCAGATGATGAACAAAGCCAAGAAGCTCGGCATGTAATTCCAGGGAATAGTCATTATGATTAAATCTTTAAAAGCTCAGAATCACCGATTGGCTTCTACTGAGGAGCAGCTTCAATTTTTGAACAATGGCATTTTTGCTTCGGGTGATCATGAGAAGTTTGAAATTTACCTTCAGCGCAATGAGCGATTTCCATTGCGCCCCGCTCAGCTGGAAATTCTCCAGGTGAATGTGGGCTATATGTGTAATCAAACCTGTAAGCATTGCCACGTAGACGCCGGACCTGATCGCAAGGAGATTATGACTCGGGAAACGATGGAGTTGTGCCTGGATGTCCTGGAGAAAAATCAGATTCCAACCTTAGACATTACCGGCGGGGCTCCGGAAATGAATCCCGACTTCAGATGGTTTGTTGAAGAGGCGCACAAGCGAGGTGTACAGGAGATCATTGTTCGATCCAATCTCACCATTTTGCTGGCCAATCCCAAATACCATGATTTGCCCGAGTTCTTTGCACAACACGGTATCCGGGTAGTATCTTCACTTCCCTATTACCGACGAAATAAAACGGACAGACAGCGAGGCAATGGCGTTTTCGATAAATCGATTGAAGCCTTGCAACGACTCAATGAAAAAGGATATGGCAAACCAGGCAGTGGCCTAATCCTCGATCTGGTTTACAACCCAAGTGGCGCATTTTTACCCGGCGATCAAATGCAATTGGAACTGGACTTTAAGCAAGCATTGAAAAAAGATTTTGACGTAAGCTTTAGTAACCTTTTCACCATTACCAATCTGCCCATTTCCCGTTTTCTGGATTACCTGATTGTGTCCGAAAACTACGAAGACTACATGGACAGATTGATCACTGCATTTAATCCCTCAGCCATTGATGGGGTCATGTGTCGCAATACCATATCGGTAGACTGGCAAGGCCACATGTACGATTGTGATTTTAACCAAATGCTGGAAATAAAAACCAGTCCGGCGGCTGGTCAGCACATCTCGGAGTTTGACCTAAAAAAGTTAACGAACCGAGCCATCCGAACGGATCAGCATTGCTTTGGCTGTACAGCTGGAGCAGGTTCAAGCTGCCAGGGTACGGTAGCCTGATTTCCCTCTAATTTATCGTAAGCGTTCCACCTCCTACATTAGATTGGTAGCTAATACTCACTGTTCCTATACAGGGTGGCAGATAAGGATAAGCCACTACTCCACCTAAAGGACCTAATAAGCAAGCTGGTAATCCACCTGCCGGAGTTGCATTTAGGGTAAGCGGTACAATAGGACAGGAACCACCGATCACTTCAACTTCATAGATATTCTCTCCATTCGGAGTGCTCCATACCTGATTGCTAAATGGAGGCGATTGCAGGTTATGATTTGTCCCGGGTGGACAAGAACTTGTGTAGGCCATGTCAATGGAAAAATCGTTTGAGGTGTTGTTGATAATAGTAAGTGATGTTTGTGCTTGAAGGGCCACAGAGGTCAATAGCACAATGGCCAAAATAGCTAAGGTTTTCATGAAAATTAAATTTAAGATTTATAGATTGCTTCACTAAAATTAGCACAACACCCTGATAATCAAATGCAATAATGCAGGAGATTTACCAAAGTCCCCTTTGAATAGACAAAACCTTTTCTCCTGTCGATTAAAAAAAGAGGATCAACCAGAGGTGTCTTTTATTAATGGCTGGTTTGGGTTTGCCATGTGGGGATAAAAAAAGCCTGCCTCATCAATTCAAATGGGCGATTTACGCGCAATACGCCCTACTTAGTTGTCCGAGGGTAATTCCCTGTAAAACGGTCATTGTCAATTCATAAAACCGAAAAAAGGCGATCTATTTTTGAATAAATCGTGCTTTCCAAAGCCGACCGCTTCGGCGGTCTAAAGCAGTCTGGCTATCGGGCTGCTTTTTTTATTTTGGCCTCCGCAAAAGATTAGGAAATGAAGTGGTTAACGACTTTATTGTGGGTCACCTGCCTGAGCGTTCCTTGCCCCCTCCTCGCTCAGCAGTCCGCCCCAAGCACGGAATCCTTGGTCCAGATTTGGAAGAAGGTATTACAGGAAAATCCAGATTCGGTATTGACTTTAACGGCCCTCTATCTGACGGAAGAATTCCCTGATTCGTCCTATTCGAAAATCATGGCGAGGTATTACCAAGGCAAAGCCTACTACGCTAACTACCAGCTTCAGGAAAGTAGTCGAGCTTTTCAATGGGCAATTCAAGGAACAATTCAAAGTGAAAGAGACAGCCTGCTGGCCATAGTCCGAATCGACCTTGCGGATGTTTATAGCGATCTGGGTCTTTATAATATAGGTATACCTCACTTGCTCAAAGCCCTGGATTACTATGAGGTGCTGGAAGATTCATCCCGAATCATTCGAACCAAAATGGCCTTGGGCAGAAACTATGTTGGACATGACGACAACGCTCAGGCGGAAAAGACACTGTTTGAATGCCTGGGCTATTACCAACGACAAGGAGATAGCGATCGTGTAGGTGGATGTTTTACCAACTTGTCTGCCCTGTATTCCCGAATGGGCGATCATGAAAAAGAACTGAACTACCTCAACCAAGCGCTTACCTACTGGGAATTGCTGAACAACAAACCGGCCTATGTGGGAGCCAAAAACAACCTGGCCATTTACTACGAAAGTCAGGAGCGTTATGATCTGGCCATTCCTATTCTACGGGAGTGCCTGCCACTCTGGGAAGAGCTGCAACAACCTTTTTGGAAAGTACTAACCTTGGCCAATCTGGGAAACAACCTCTACCACAATGGCCAGCTCGAGGAAGCTGAAAAAGTGCTGGCTCAGGCTCAGGACGAATCTGAAGCATTGGAAGCCGATATTATCACCTTGCAGATTTACGAGTATCGAGCCTACCTCTATGAAGATTTGGGAAAGGCGCAATTGGCGCTGGAATCTTACAAAAAATATACGGCGCTCAAAGAAGATGTGTTGGCCGATGAAAATGAGGAGTCTCTGCAGATTGCAGAAGTGCGCTACGGGGTAGAAAAGTTGGTTGATCAGGTAAAAATCGAGCAGCTGAACCTAAAGAATGAAAAAGCGGAAACCATGGCCTTGCGCACGCAGCGCATTTATGCTGTATTTCTCATTGTGATGCTCATTGGTATTCTTGCCCTGGCGTATAGCCGCTATCGGTATAAGCTCAAAGCCTCTGCCCTTTTGCATGAAGCTTCCGTGGAAAAACTAAACCTTCAAAAAGAACTACTCCGTCATGAAAACCGGGAAAAGAACAAACAGATTTCAGCTTTTACCTTAAAAACGATCGAACAGAATTCGGTCTACAATCAGGCTATTGAACAAATTGAATCGCTCAAGGATCAATCCATTTCTGAGGAGCAACAGGAAATGTTGGAACGGGTTATTCAAAAATTAAAACGTAACCAAAGTACCCAACTCAATTGGGAAGAATTCCACTATTATTTCGAAAAGGTCCATCCCGATTTTTTCAAAATTCTACAGGAAAAATTCCCCAAACTCACCTTACGTGAACTTAGGCTTTGTGCCTTCATTCGACAAGGCCTCACGATACAGGAAATTGCCGATTTGCTCAACGTAAGTTACAAGGCCGTAGAGACATCTCGCTACCGTATGCGGAAGAAAATGAACCTTGAAACGAGCGAAAACCTCCTTGAAATTATTAGCTCAATATCCTGATAATCAAGCCTAATAGATACGTGTAGGGACATTGTAGGGGTAATTGAAGGGTGCCTAACCTGGCCATTTTTATTTGGTTCGCGTAGAACCGGCCTGCACCCAAATTCTAATCGATATGAATCGAGTATTACCCTTGCTAGGATTGTGCCTACCTTTTTGGGCATGGTCTCAAACTGGACCTGCTGGCGTAGAATCTACTAACGGGAGTTCCAATCTGTTTCTTTGGCTTGATGCTTCTCAAATTGAAGGAGTAAGTGACGATAATAACATTACCACCTGGAACGACCTTTCGGGTTATGATCATCACGCATCCAATAATTCTCCCAGTCTAAAACCGAACCTTTACCTGAATGAAGTTAACGGGCTACCCGTGGTTCGATTTGATGGTAATAACGAAGAACTCAATGGAACTTTCAGCAGTGCAGGCACACCGGTAACCACATTTACCGTTTGTTATTTTGCAAGTGCCAATCAGGGAAGTGAGGACAACGACTATGTCTTCAGTGTAGGATCTACCGCCAGTGCCGGGTCCATGTTTAACCTGGCTCGGCGAAAATCGAACGATGGGAATGCCGATGAATATTACTCATACGATGGCGACACCCGTTACTACGGCCCGACACTTTCTGGGCAAACCTGGCAAATCATTCACCAGGAATTAAACTCTTCGGCTACCTATCACTCCCTAAATCTGAACGGAAGTAATCAGACGGTGACAGACTTTGGCTCAGCCATCTCCACCGACGGGATATTTCGCATCGGAGATTATACCAGCAGTGTGGGCACCAAACATCAATTCAACGGAAATCTGGCCGAGATTATATTCTACAACCGGATTCTGAACTCGGCAGAGACCAATCTCGTCAATTCCTACCTGGGCGGGAAATATGACATCACGGTAAACAATGATAAGTACGCCGGAGACGACAACGCCAATGGTGATTTTGACCAAAACATTATCGGAATTGGACAAGAAGCAGATGGTAATTCAGATTCGGCTACAGCAGCGGGTTTAATGCTGGGCATCAACAGCAACTTTGAGAATGGTGACTACCTGGTGGCTGGTCATGCCTCCGCCGAAAATTCAGTAAACACAGCAGATGCCAGCGATGCCGGAGGCACCCTCGAAGCCCGATGGGGACGCATTTGGTATTTGGATCAAACCAATACCTCAACCGCGATTTCAGCAAACTTCACCTTCCGATTGGACTATTCCGGATTAGGAGGAAACACCCAGGGATTAGCCAGCAATTACCAACTACTCTATCGGTCAAGTAACTCTGGAAACTGGACGCTACTTGCCTCAGGGTCGGCCCACTATGGAAAGTTTGTCACCTTTTCTAATGTCACCATCAGCTCCGATGGCTATTATACTTTGGGAACCATCGACCAAACAAACAGCCCTATTGGGGTAGCAGCAACCACCGCTGGAAATGACGGACCCGGTGGACTGGAAAATACCGGTGGAAGTTCCAACCTCGAAATGTGGCTTAAACCCTCAGACATTAGTGGCGATGATCAAGATTATGTACTCACGCTGGAGGATCAATCCGGAAAGAACCACCATGCTACGCAAGGAACCCTAAACAACATTCCCCTGCTCAACGTGTCGGGAGCAAACGGGCTAAATACACTCGAATTTGATGGAGTAGCCGATTACTTGACCGGTAACATGTCAGCTAATCTCAATGCCCCGTTAACCATCATTTCGGTAGCCCGTTTTGCCTCGACCAACCAAGGATCAAATGACAATGATTACGTCTTTTCGATCGGAGCAAATGGAACTAATAACCAACACACCAGCATTACCCGAAGAAAAAATGATACTCCAGCCGATGCCGACAAATTTTACAGCTGGGACGGAAACGGCACCCAATTTGGCCCGACCATTACCGGGCAACAATGGAACATTTATACCCAGGTGCATCAAACCAGTTCACCATACCACAATCTCTATATTGACAATACTTCCCAAACTGTAAGCGACTATTCCGCCAGCCTTTCCACGGATGGTAGTTTCTCCATAGGTAGATGGAACTCAGGCGCTCATTACCTGAGTGGGGAATTGGGCGATGTAATCGTGTTTACTAAAGTGCTCAACACCGCAGAGCGCCACATCGTCCATTCCTACCTGGGAGCTAAATTCAACCTCAGCGTGGAATCCGATAAATACAGCGGCGACGATAACGGAAATGGAGATTATGATTTGGAAGTGGCCGGAGTAGGCACCGAATCTGACGGAAGTAATAGCGCCGCCAGTTCGGCAGGTCTACACATCAGCCAAAAATCCAACTTTGGTAACGGAGACTACCTGCTCTTCGGACACAAGGTGGCTAAAAACAACGCCGTTCAAACAGACATTACCACCACATCCGGAAGTTTATCCGCCCGATGGGAACGCGTTTGGTTTTTGGATCAAACGGACGTGGGAGCCGGTATGACCATCGACCTCACTTTTGATTTTAGCGATGCCGGATTTGGAGGCTACCCTTATGGAACGGCAAGCGATTACAAATTGCTTTACCGATCCGGGCAATCAGGTTCATGGACCATTCTTGCTTCGGCATCCAGCTACAGCAATGATCAGGTTTTGTTTTCGGATTTAGCGATCAATAACGATGGCTATTACACTTTAGGAACTGCTGATTTAGCGGGTAGTCCGTTGCCCGTCGAGCTTCAAGATTTTAATGCTCAACTCACGGATCAGCATTGGGTACATCTTCACTGGTCAACTGTTTCTGAGGTTAATCTGGCCCATTTTGAAGTGGAAAGGTTGACAACAAAAGGCACCTTTGAGTCTTTGGAAAAAGTACCCGCACAAGGGTTTTCAAATCAGGAGCAATTCTACCAAACCATGGACAATCTGTTGGAAGAAAAGGACCAGTACTACCGCTTGAAAATGGTGGATTTAGACGGAACCCAATCCTACAGCTCAGTCGTAAAAGTAGCTCCGCAAAAACGGGTTCAGAGAAATGGCCTTCGGGTATTTCCAAACCCAACGGATGGTTTTCTTCACCTCCAACTACCATTGGACTCGGAGCTCGGGCAAATCAAAATCTACTCTTCGCTCGGGCAGCCGGTATTGGAACAAAACCTTGCTCCTCAAGAAAAACACACACTGGATTTAAGTCATCTTAAAAAAGGACTCTACCTCTTACAACTGGGAAATGAAAGCCGCTGGATTAGTGTTCAATGATTTATTCGATCACCGTAACCCGAAATTGGGACAAACTTTGATCGTCGCGCAAAATGACCAAATAGGTACCTGGGGCCTGGTTTAGAATCACCTCTTTGTCCAATTGATGGTTGGAAGTTGACCAGGATTCGCGATAAACTTGTTTACCCAAAGTAGAATAGATATTCAATTCCACTCTTCCCTGAACCGCGTCGGCCTGAATTCTAAATGTTCCCTGCGTAGGATTTGGGAACACTTTGAGGCTTCCAAAACCAGATGCTTCGGCGATACCCATGCAGATTTCTGTCTGGGTAACCACCAGCGAATCACGGTAAGAGCATCCTACATCATGAACTTCTAACCAATAGAGTCCCGGGCCGGTAACTGTAAAGGTGCTTCCCTTGCTACCATCTTGCCAGGTGTGGGGATTGGTAAAGGAATTGTGACCACTTTGCAACAAGATGGTCTCCTGGCTACAGATAGAGGTGTCCGGTCCAAAGTCGAAGGCAGGTGCTGCGTTCACCCTAATGTTCATGGAACAACTGGCACTATTACCACTGGAATCTCTAACGGTATAGGTATTGGTTGTTGTTCCTACTGGTAAGATTCCTCCCACAGCAACACCTGAAGTGAGTTGAACATTCCAATTGGTGCAATTATCAGAAACCCGAGGAAGATATTCTCCCGCCCGGTATCCATCCAATCGATTTTGGCAAACAGCGGTATCGGCCTTACAGGTTATGGTTGGAGTAATCGTATCAAATACAACAACTGCAGCTGGAATGGAAGCTTGATTTCCGGATGAGTCTTCCACGAAAATGGTGAAATGCTTTACCCCTAAATCAGCGCATCCAAATTGAGTTTGATTGGCGGTAACACGACTGATGCCGCACCCATCCGCAACACTGGCAATCAGCAATCCAGGTATGATGGTAGCCACACCGGAGGCATTCAAATACACCGTATCCGTTTTTGTAGTGGCAGTTGGTGGTGTGGTATCCAATACTGTTATGCGGGTGTTGGTCGTGTCGTATCGGCCACCGTAATCAGCGGCGGTAAACAACACGGTATGGGTTCCAATATCTGAGCAGTTGAATTGCGTTCGGCTCAGGCTAAAGAGCATGGAATTGCAGTTATCCCAACTTCCATCATCCAAGTCAGCTGGATTTACGATTACGTTTCCGGTCGAATCCAGGTAAAAGGTATCAGCCTTGGCCCTGGCAATGGGAACAATGTTGTCTTCGATCACCACAACCGATTGAACCGAATCCCGGTTTCCACTGGAATCAACCGCCGTTAAAGTGATCAGGAATTGCCCCATGTCGGTGCAGTCATAATTGGTTTTATCCACGTACAATTGGGCAATGGCGCAATTGTCGAAACTGTTGTCATTGATATCGGCCACGGTGAGTGATGCCAGGCCATTGGAGTCCAGGAAGATGGAATGATTACGTGCCTTGGCTTCTGGGCGTACGGTGTCGAGCACCACCACGTAGGTATGAGCCGTATCCGTATTTCCAGCAGAGTCGGCCACGGTAAATACCACTGGATTTATTCCGCGATCGGCGCATTGAAACAGGGAGTCGTTTAGCGTCCAGGAGGTAATTCCAACGTTATCGGTACTTCCGTTATCCAGGTTTTGCGCGATGGCTTTGGCGTTACCAGCCGTATCCAGGTAGACCGTATCGGGTTTTGCCTTGGCAACCGGAGGAATTAAATCTGGGGCCGCACTAATACAAATGTTATCTACGCTACCCGTTAAACTTCGGGCGCTCCATCCTTTGGCCACCATTCCGAATTGGGCCGTGTTGAGCCCATCAATACTGGCGGGAATAACCAATGAAATAGGAGATCCTGTCATTTGGGTGGTTCGAGCTGAATCCAAATAGACGCTTAACTCAAGCAAAGTATCCTGAGCTCTTTCCAACCTCATGTAGTAGTTCTTGTTTAGCCCCACATACCTTAAATGGCTGGAGTTGTATTCCGCTAAGCTATCCCGGGCTACAATTCTAAAATACAAGTGACCATCAGCAGGGTTAAAGCTTCTGAAATTTACGAAAATACCGTCCTGCACAGAGTTTGGATAACCGGTACAAGCCACGTTTAGGCAGTTAGAATAAGGCTCTCCTGTTCCCGCTGTTAGTGCCAATGTATAGGCGTCGCAATTTGGATTTCCTCCGATAGTTCCTGCCGAATTGGGCCTGAAGGTCCATTCAGCCGTAAAGTTGTCGTTATGGTCCAGCGATAGTCCAATGTTCTTATAAACTCGCCTTTGCTGGCCACAAGCAGCACTATTGTATTCCACTTGACCATTGGCTACTTGAACCTGACTTCCTACCTGCATCCACCCAGTGGCCGTACTCAAATCATCACTGAATGAGCATGTTTTCTGAGCTATTCCAGACAGGGAAAAACACAACGCCAGTGTAAAAATCGAATACTTTAAAGCCCAGGGTAAAGACTTAAATGTTGCGATTGATTTCATTTTCAATTGGTTTTCAAAGCTATTGACCAATCAAAAATAAGAAAGCCTGATAAATACCTGGGCTTCAGGTGGCTCTTGGTCGGATTTACTTATTATCCTCTGAAAAACGAACTACCCAAATTCCACGTAGTTGATTCGGTGAATAACCAACGGCCTTATCTTCCGGGTACAGTTTAGTCAGGGCATCAAGGGTTTCTGGCAATACTTGCTTTTGCGGTTCACCGTGGCACTGCATGCACATATCATTGGTCATGATTGGATAGTAGCCCACCAAATGGCCTTCCCAATCTTTTAACTCGGCTTGAGGCTTTTGGCCTGCTATCAACTCAGATTTCATCCGACTGATCACCTCGAGTTCCTCCTCGTTAGCCGCATTGTTGGGATTTCTGTTTTTGTCTGAGACCCTTTTAATGGTGGCATTCAACTCCAGGCTCATGCTATCGGTAAGAGGATAGGCTCGCTCATTGCAAAAGGTTAATGCTCCAGAAGTGCCTTTCTCCTTTATCGCTCCCAGCAAGTTTTTCCCCAATACTCCTTTTGTGGCCATGGCAAGCTTCCGACCTTTGGCCAGGTAATCTACCGTACCCAGGTCCTTCATTTCAGAATAGCGCTGTTGTTGTTTTTCAAACCCGCCCTCATACCAGCTCGAATCTTCCAAAGGCGTGTGATACAGGTAATAGGCGATAGCCTCCGCCTCATCTGGAGATACATTCATTTTTGGCATGGGACCGTACTGAGCCACAGCCTCAGCTATTACCGCATTTTCCCTCGGATTATCCAAAAACAAACCCAGTTTCTTGCTCAATTGTTCCAACTCCACTCCTTCGGAAACATAGGTCGACTTGAGGACAGCCAAGTTGGGAGCCACAGTCCCCTCGTTTAGATTTGGTCTATGGCAGGCCAAGCAGGTATTAGATAAAGCTTCAAATCCTTGGGCCATTTTTAGATCATGCGGAGTCACCTTTACTGGTGGCTTCTCTTCTGAATCTTGTTCTTTTTCCGGACCGCTACAGGAAACGACAAGCACCATGCTGGAGAGCATTCCTAACATTATCCAACGGCTTAGTATTTGGGGGTTAAAAACCTTCATCAATCGTTGTTTTTCGTAAGGATCAAAAATAGGTTGTTTTTCAAGTCCGGATTGTAACTCAGGTCACCTGGCAGATCAAATCCAATCGTTAAAAAACTGAAAACCAACACCGTCAGGAAAATGTGTTTTACAATCGAGGATTTGTGCCATTAGCCCGTGGCAAGATCTCAGGAACTTTGGACTATCCAAAACACAAAAAAATAGAAATCATGCGAAAAACAGTTTTAATCACCGGATCAAGCACAGGAATTGGACGCGCCACCGCACTGAAGTTTCAGCAAGAAGGCTGGAACGTTATTGCCACCATGCGATCTCCTGAAAAGGAAGAAGAATTGAATCAGTTGGACCATGTGTTGGTTACCCGACTGGATGTATTGGATTTGGATTCGATCAACCAAGCCATTGAAACCGGAATCGAGGCTTTTGGCGGAATTGATGTGTTGGTAAACAATGCCGGATATGGCGCCTACGGGCCATTGGAATCTTTTCCCCGAGAAAACATCGTTCGCCAGTTCAACACCAATGTGATAGGTCTATTGGACGTAACCCGTGCCATCCTCCCCCACATGAGATCCAGACAAGCAGGAACGATTATCAACATTTCATCCATTGGCGGAAAAATGACCTTCCCATTGGGATCTTTGTACCACGGAACCAAGTTTGCCGTCGAGGGAATTTCAGAAGCCTTGAATTACGAGACATCTCAGTTTGGAGTAAAAATCAAAATTGTAGAACCAGGTGCTATTGCAACTGACTTTGGCGGTCGCTCTTTCGATTTCCAAAACGACGAGAGTCTCGCTGAATATCAAAGTACCGTTCAAACTCTCTATGCCGCTTTCGAAAATCTTGGAGGCAATGCATCCCCTGCATCCTTGGTAGGAGATGTGATTTACACAGCGGCTTCCGATGGTACCACTCAGATTCGCTATACAGCCGGACCTGATGCGGAAGAATTCATGAAAAACCGAAAGGAATACGATGACGCCACCTTTATCGGTGGAATCTTTAACCAATTCGGTTTGAAATAATAATTCGGTTTAGGTTGAGGGCCGCCTTCTTGACAAGTGTTGAGGGGCGGCTTTCTTTTTGTTTGTTGAACCTTTACAAGCTATAGTTTTACCCCAATCAAACAACGGTTTAGCAATGATAAAAGGCCTACTTCCACTTCTGATAATACTCAACCTAAACGCCCACAGTCAGCGTTTCGAATACGTTTACCGCAATCCATCCGACAGCAGCCACAACTGCTATTTAAAGGTGATTCCCAACACCAAGGAGATGAAAGGCCTGATCGTTCGGGACTATTCTAACCTGCCCGATGTGACTAAATCTTCACCCTATGGTTTTTTGGACCTCTGCACTCAAGCAGGTTATATGACCTTGTACACCAACACTTCCACCCAATTTCCCGAATTATTCACCCAAGATTCTACGATGGCTCTTTTGGATCAAATCATCCATGAGGTTCTTGAAGACCATCAAATTCCAAAGGGCTCACTTTTTCTGGGTGGAATCTCTGCCAGTGGATCGAGGGCTTTGCGGTTTGCCGAGTACTGTGCTTCTGGCAAATCGGATCTTAAGATTAGTGGTGTGTTCGCTGTCGATTCTCCTTTGGATCTCACTCGGTTCTATAATTCAGCCAAAAATCACCGATCCAATTTCAAAGAAGGCATGCTCTGGGAAGCCGATTGGATGTTGCCCTTGTTTCAAAAACTGTTTAACGGCAGTCCCGATGAGTTCCCGATGGCTTACCAAGATGCCTCGGTATTCTCAGCCAACGACAGCTTGGGTGGGCAGGCCTTTAAACTGAAAAGCACACCTATCATCCTCTTTCACGAACCGGATATTGATTGGTGGTTAAACGAACGTGGCGCTACCTACTACGACTTCAATTCCTATGATTTAGCCGGATTCACGCTTTGCCTTCAGCAACTGGGAAACACTGATATCACGCTGATTACCACCACCGGAAAAGGCTTTGACCGAAAAGGGAATAGAAATTGCCATTCCTGGACCATCGTGGATGAAGAACTTCTGGTCAATTGGATTGTTGATCATACGGAATAAGACGCAGATGACTTAAGCTCATTTTCTATTTGTCTGATTCTTTATCTATTGCTACTTTCACGTTTAACGGGACAATTCAAAGAACATAAAGAATCATGAAGATTCAATTCCAAAAACGAAAGCTGTTTTGGTGGCTGGCAGGACTCGCTATCACTTTACCTACTGCATTTTTCGGCACCCTACTTTTGGTCCTTTACTTCAAGCAGGACGCCATTGTGCAGCATCAGTTGGAGGCCATTAACAAGAAGTACCAGGGCAAGGTGACCATTGAAGATACGCACCTGGCTCCCTTCGAAGACTTTCCGCTCATCTCCATCAAAATAGATGAAGTTCATGTTTACGAGACCAAAGCTCCCGAAGCAACAGCCATTCTAAATGTGGCCGACATCTTTGTTCGATTCAATTTCTGGGACATTGTTACTGGCTCCTACGACATCCAATCCCTGTTAATCGAGGAAGGATTTTTTCATTTTGTGTTGCACGAAGATGGCAGCAACAACCTTGAAAATGCCCTGCTGACCTCGTCCGAAGAAAGTAGTGATGATCCCATGGACATCCATCTTCAGGAAATCACCTTGCGCAACCTGGACATTCACAAATTGAACGAATCGAATCAATTGATCGTAGAGACATTCGTTTACCAGGCCGATGGCGGGTTTAAAAGCGAAGGCAGCCTGATTCATGTTCATGTAGATTCAAAATTTGAGCTCAATGTGATCGATCATGGTGACACGACCTTTGTTAAACACAAACATTTCGATATTCATACCGATCTTGAGTACGACAGTGCCTCAGGTATACTCGCTTTTGAACCCTCACGCATTCAAATGGAGCATGGGGACTTTGAGTTAGAAGGGTCATTGGACACCCAAAAAGACAACTACGTTGATATCAAAGTGAAGGGAACCAAGCCCAATTTTGATATGCTTATTGCCTTTGCTCCTGAAGACTTGATACCCGTACTGGAACGCTACAAAAACGAAGGCAAGATTTACTTCAACGCATTACTTGAAGGACCTACCGCACAAGGCCAGTTACCCTTTATTGATGTTCAATTTGGAGCCAGCGAAGCCTTTTTGGAAAACACATCTGAAAGAAAGCGAATTGATGACATGGGCTTCCAGGGACACTTTACTAATGGTAAAGAGCGGAATCTACGTACCATGGAGTTTTCGTTGATCAACATGGCGGCGAAAATGGAGAATGGAAACTTTCTGGGTTCGGTTGAAGTGGTGAACTTTGAAGAGCCTGAGGTGGACATGGAACTTGATGCCGATTTTAACCTCGAATTTCTCGCCAGCTTTTTCAATCTCTCTGAAATTCAAGACGTATCAGGTCGGGTGGCCTTGAGCATGCGTTTTCACGACATTATAGACCTCGATCATCCGGAAAAGGCTTTAAACGATTTGAACCAAGCCTATTTCAGTGAACTAAAGATTACCGATTTCAGCCTGGCGTCTACCGAACTTCCCGCCCAGCTCGAGCGACTCAATGCCCACCTGATCATGAATGGAAAAGAAGCCAAACTCGATCAGTTTGATCTAAAGTTCGGCGAATCGGATCTGTCCATCACCGGTTTTCTTACCGACCTCCCTGCCATCGTGCATCATACTTACGACCCCGTTGTGGCCCATCTCGAAATCAAATCTAAGCGACTTGATCTGGCAGAAATAACGGGTTACTCCAAAGAAGACAGCACGGGGATTGATGAGCAAATTGAAGACCTTCGAGTGAGCTTTTCCTTTAATTCATCGGCACGGGCTTTTACTGAGTCGAAATACCTGCCCCATGGTGAGTTTTTCGTAGAGAGCCTACATGCTCAGCTCAAGCATTATCCGCACGAATTGCACGACTTTCACGTGGATGTAATGATTGATGAGCGTGATTTGAGCATCAAAGATTTTACCGGTTACATCGATGATTCGGATTTCCATTTCAATGGCTGGGTTCATGACTACGGTTTTTGGATGCAAGATGTGTTGAACGGAGACGTGGATTTGGACGTTACCCTGAAGTCCGATCTCCTGCGGTTAGAAGATCTCTTTTCCTACCAAGGTGAGAATTATGTTCCCGAAGATTACCGCCATGAAGAGTTGGAACAACTGGCCGTGCACATCAATTCAAGCATGCACTTCCGGGATTCGCACCTACATTCCATCGATCTTGAATTGGATAAGCTTGAGGCCAAGATGCATGTTCACCCCCTAAAGTTCGAAGAGTTCAACGGTCGAATCCATTACGAGGATGACCATTTGGTGGTAGAAAGATTTCATGGAAAAATGGGACAAACCCGATTTGATGTGGACATGAATTACTACCTCGGCGATGATCCCACGGTAAGGAAACGAGACAATCATTTGGGACTCCATGCCAGCTACATCGACTTTGATCAGCTCTTCGATTTCAAACTGCCCGGCGCCGAACCTGACACCCAAGTGGCCATTTTCGGGACCACCATGGATGTTCCAAAGCACGCCGACGCTTTCAACATTTACGAGCTACCCTTCACCGATATGACCTTTGATGTGGAGGTGGGACATTTTATCTACCACCGCATCGATCTGCAAGACATTCAAGCCAAAATGCGCACCACAGAAAACCACTACCTCTACATTGACACCCTGCACATGAATGCAGCCGGCGGAAAAGTGGATATGTCCGGTTATTTCAATGGAAGCGATCCGGAACACATTTACCTCAAGCCTAACTTAAATCTCACCAATGTAGAACTGGATCGGGTGTTGTTCAAATTCGAGAATTTCGGCCAGGATGTGATCGTGTCAGACAACCTTCATGGTCGTATTTCAGCCCATGTAACCGGTAAAATTCGCATCTACCCAGACCTCGTTCCCGATCTGGATCAATCCGAAGTGCACGCCGATATTGAAGTGCTCGAAGGCCGCCTGGAGAACTACGAATACATGCTCATGCTCTCTGATTATATGGGCGACAAGGACTTAACAAGCATTCAATTTGACACCCTAAAAAACCACATGGACGTAACTAATGGGGTGCTCACCATTCCAAACATGACCATCGAATCTACCTTGGGCCATTACGAACTTTCTGGTACCCAGGACATGAACTACAACATGGAATACTACATCCGTGTGCCCTGGACAGTAATCAAAGAAGGTGCTCGTTACAAAATGTTCGGCAGTAAGAAAACCGAAAGCGGTGAAACCGGCGATGACGAAATCGTTAAGGTAGATCCCAAGAAAAAGGTAAAATACCTCAACCTAAGAATCGCCGGCAACATGGAGGACTACAAGATTTCTTTGGCTAAGGAGAAGTGAGAGGTAAGCTCGAGATTCGAGATTGGAGATTACCTACGGTGATCGCTTCGCTCTGAGTTGGAGATTGGAGATTGGATTCCGATAACCATCGGGAGAGATTGGATAGTGACATTCTGAAAATAAAAAAGCCCCTCAAAAAAATATCAAGGGGCTTCTTTTCAATCAGTCCTTTTTACAACAAGCATCAAGCTTTGCATAGCCTGCTGGATCGGCAGGAATGTTGTCTGCTGGAAAGCCAAGTTTCGCGATTTCTTGTCGCAGTTCGTCCGGGGTAGTTTTTCCGCTTCTATAAATGATGGTGATGGTAGTATCGGACGGGTTGTACTGCACTTGCTTTACCCCTTTTCCAAAACTCAATTCACCTTCAAATCTTTTACCACAGCTGCCACAAACCTGACAATGGCTGCAGTTGATTTTTGTTTTAACGTTCAAGGTATCCATCTTGCTTTGACCATAAGAAAGAGCGGTAAAGCCCATAAATGCCAAGAAGAGGGAAAGGTTTAAAAGGATTTTCATTGCATCGATTTTAGTGCCGCTAATATAAGAAGCTAAACTGGAACTTCCCTATCCGCTCAAAAGGAGGTTTATCCTAATTGCTGGTAGCATCGGGTACTCGAAAGAGTCCTGGCTTCCGGAGGTAGGCCGCAAAAACGGTTGCAGCCAGTATCAACATGACCACTTCGGCAGGTTTGCCCTTGTACAAATGAATGGATACGATGAATATCATGTATAGCGATAACATTGAGGTTCCATAAAGCAGGGTTTTGTTGTAGAGATACAATCCCGTGGAAAGCAGGATGTAAATTCCAGCAGTTATCATCACTGCACTACTCTCTACGATTTTTCCAGTTTGATTCGGATCCAGCAATTTGTTGAACGCATTGGGAATGTAGAATGAGGTAAGAACTACCGAAGGCAGCCAGATTAGGATGGTTTTGAGTACGTCATTGGTTTTCATTTTTCAAAACTATTTCTCGGCATCAATTGGGAACAGCATGACCGAGAAGGAATCGTGAAAAAATGCAAAGGAGGGAGAGAGAAACGAGAGGCGTGATGCGAGAATTGAGGGAGGATTGGTAGAGGTCAGAACGAGTTTGAGTGCGAGAACGAAGAAAATCAGATCCGAGTGATCCTCGTTCTCACTCCTCACACTCGAACCTGATTTAGTAGCCCCACCAGGAATCGAACCTGGATCTAAAGTTTAGGAAACTTCTATTCTATCCATTGAACTATGGGGCCATTTTGATGTCCGGTAGAAATCAAAAAGGAATTGTTCCCTCAGGAGGAAACGGCGGCAAATTTAATCATTGCCTGAAAAAATAATGGGATCAGAAATGAGAAGGAACCTTCCCTCTATTGGGACCAGCGATCGCTTTTTTGAATGACTTCTTTGAGTACTTCTAAATCGATGTCTTCCAGCTTTTTGATATAGAGACAACCCTTTCCTTTTTTGTGTTTTCCTAAGCGCTCAAGCATCTCTTCCTCCTCTTGCAAATTGTACATTACATAAACGGATAGATGGGCTTTGGCGGGAGATAAACCAACATTAAACCACTCAAATTCATCTCCATTTTTCCGCTGATAGGAGTAGCTTCCAAACCCTACAATGCTTTTTCCCCACATCTTTGGGTTCTCGCCGGTAATCTCCTTCATCATTTCCAAAACGGTGAAAGCATCGGACTTTCTTTTTTCGTTTTCTACGGCATTCAAAAAAGCAGTTACGCTTGCATCGGTCTGGGCGTTTACCAGGGTTTTCTTTTGAGTCATGACCAAGAGAGTTATCCTCTAAAGATAGCCAAATAAGAAATGATACTAACCAGTGGGTATCTACAGCTCGGTAAGATCGAACTCGATGGATTGATACTTCTTTTTATCCGTATCGAGATACAGGGTAAGGATCTTTTCACGAAAAAGAAAGCCATCGGAATGAGGCGGGGAGTAATCCAATCTCTCTTCCAGAATAGCTCCCCAGAATACCTTGGATTTCAGCTTAATCTCAAGCCTCTTTCCCGTATGGTAATTCATTACCTCCATCATGGGCTTGAAGGTGACCGTATCCCAATACAAATTCATAAACAGGGTTTGATTCGTATCAATCAAATATCCATCTGCTATTTGAGCAGTATCTTCCGCTCTTAAGGGTGCCAAAATGGTCGCAAAACAATAGGTCCCACAACCCATGGTCAAGCCTACAAACTCCTCATTTTTCCATTCCATCGTGGGAATGGAGGGTATGTATTTATCGGTACACTCAAACGAGCACCAGGAGGGTAGTGTTTTGCTCACGTTGGCATTACCATATTCAATATCCACTCGTCCACTTCGATTGACGTATCTTACGTAGACATCGTCTAGGTTAGTCGTATCTGGAATATAGTTGAGTACATTACAGGTATCCAAACCCCAAATATTGTCCTCTTGGGAATGAGCTAAAACCCCTAAACCGATCAGGGCACAAAAACAAATCAAATGGCGCATACGAAGGGCCAACGAATGAAGGGTCGTGTTAGTATGCAAAAAAGAATTATCTCACTTCTGACCCACTGTCCATAGTAGATTCAGGTGAAACAAATGCCAATTTACCATCCTTATCTTCAGCCATAAGAATCATTCCCTGAGATTCCACACCACGAATCTTGCGAGGATGTAGATTGAGCAAAACGCTTACTTGCTTACCTACTATCTCTTCGGGTTTATAAAACTCGGCAATCCCAGAAACCACGGTTCTCTTATCCAAACCGGTGTCTACTAATAGCTTGAGCAGCTTATTAGCCTTGGGTACTTTCTCGGCTTCCAAAATGGTTCCAACCCGGATATCCATTTGTTGGAAGGTTTCAAAATCAACGGCTTCCTTTTGAGGTTCGTGGGCCGTTTCTGGCTGAGCCTTGCTGGCTTCTAATTTGGCCATCTGCTCTTCCATTTGAGCATCTTCTACCTTTTGGAATAACAATCCAGCCTTTTCGATTTTTCCTTCTTCGGCTTGAAATACACCTTGCAATTTTTCCGCTGTAGAAGGGAGGAAAGGAATAAAAATAGTACCCAATTCCCGGGTCACTTCCAAAGCGATGGACAAGATTGTAGCGGTCCGGTCTGGATCGGTTTTTATCTTTTTCCAAGGCTCTTCATCGGCCAGGTATTTATTTCCTAATCGAGCCAGGTTCATTGCCTCGGCCTGTGCTTCTCGGAACTTCAAGCTGTTAAGCAATTCCTCGGTTCGGGTTTTTATTTTCGGAATCTCAGCCAATACTTCCTGATCGTATTCGCTAAGCTCACCTCTTGCCGGAATTTCTCCATCGTAATATTTGTGGGTAAGCACCACAGAACGATTCACGAAGTTTCCTAAGATGGCTACCAATTCGTTATTTACACGGGCCTGGTAGTCCTTCCAGGTAAATTCACTGTCCTTGGATTCCGGAGCAATGGAAGTGAGAACGTAACGTAGCTCATCCTGCTTTCCAGGAAAATCCTTGAGGTATTCAGGTAACCAAATGGCCCAGTTTCGAGAGGTCGAAATTTTATCGCCCTCCAGGTTCAAAAACTCATTGGCAGGTACATTAATTGGTAGGTTTAGCTCGCCATGGGCCTTGAGCAAAATCGGGAAAATGATGCAATGGAATACAATGTTATCTTTCCCAATAAAGTGCATCATCGCTGTATCGTCTCCAGACCAGTATTCCTTCCAGTCTTTTCCATGATCAGCTGCCCACTGACGAGTAGCTGAGATATATCCGATAGGAGCGTCAAGCCATACGTAAAGTACTTTTCCATCTCCTCCTTTAACCGGAACTTTTACTCCCCAATCCAGGTCACGTGTCATGGCACGAGGCTGCAATCCTCCATCAATCCAGCTTTTACACTGACCGAGAACCTGATTTCTCCAGGTTTTGGGATCGTGGTGTTCTTTTCCGTCTAATGTTCCCTCTTCGATCCAGGACCTCAACCAAGCTTCGTGATCTTGCATAGGGAGGTACCAATGGGAGGTATCTTTTAGGACGGGGGTGGCACCGCTTAGTGTGCTTACGGGGTTGATCAGCTCTAAGGGGCTTAGGGATGTTCCGCAGTTTTCACACTGGTCGCCGTATGCTCGGTCTGAACCGCAATTAGGGCAGGTTCCCTGCACGTATCTATCGGCTAAGAATTGCTTGTGCTCTTCGTCGTAAAACTGCTGTCCTTCCCGAATTTCGAAAACACCTTTTTCCTCCAACACCTTGAAATACTCTTGGGCTGTTTCGTGGTGCAACGGACTTGTGGTACGGTGATAAATGTCGAAATCGATGCCAAAATCCTTGAACGCATCTCTGTTGATGGCGTGGTATTTATCAACGATTTCCTGGGGTAAAATACCCTCTTTTTTGGCACGTAAAGTGATCGCAGCCCCGTGTTCATCCGAGCCACAGATAAAGGCTACCTCTTTGCCTTGCATTCGCAGGTGCCTAACATAGATATCGGCAGGCAAGTAGGCACCGGCCAAATGTCCAATGTGTAAGGGTCCATTAGCGTAAGGAAGCGCAGAGGTAATGAGGTATCGGCTGTAATTTTTCATTAGGGCTATTTTTCTACTTTTATCCGCAAAAGGCTGCAAAGATAGATGGATCAAATGATAATTCCCCCTTTTCTAAAAACCGGTGATAAGGTTGCTATTGTCAACCCCGGAAAGGTGCTTCCAAAGGAGGCCTTGACCCAAGCCATTACGCTTCTCGAGGAATGGGGATTAACGGTTGTTCCCGGAGCTCATGTCCTCGAAAAACACAACCAATTTGCCGGGCGAGACGAACAGCGGTTATTCGATTTTCAAAAAGCCTTAAGCGATCCTGATATCCAAGCCATCTTTTGTGCCCGCGGTGGATATGGGTCCGTTCGAATTATTGATCAATTGGACTTCACTTCATTTCTCGATCATCCAAAATGGATAATCGGCTACAGCGATATCACGGTTTTTCATACCCATCTTAATCGCAACCATCGCACAGCGACCATTCACGGTCCAATGCCACTCGAATTTAAGGATCGAGACAAACGAAAAGAGGCGCTTGAACAACTCCAATCGATGCTCTTTGGAAAACCTGCTACCATCCAAATCGATGGACATCCTTTTAATCGATCTGGCGAAGCGGAAGGTGAATTAGTAGGAGGAAACCTCTCGGTTTTGGCGGGATTAAGCGGAACCAATTCGGATTTGGAAACAGATGGAAAAATCCTTTTTCTCGAAGACTTGTGTGAAGAACTGTATCACCTGGATAGGATGATGTTTACGCTCAAGAAATCCGGAAAGCTCAAAAACTTACAAGGCTTAATCATAGGAGGTTTCACAGACATGACGGACGTTTCAGGATGGTTTAAAGGAGAAGCCTACGATATTATTCAAGAGCACTTATCCGATTACAATTACCCAGTAGCCTATCGTTTCCCAACCGGACATATCCATCGAAACTACCCAATAATCAACGGCGGACGCTATCGTTTAGAGGTTTCTTCTTTAGAAACAAGATTAGGTTATCAATTTTAAGGGTAAACTCAGAGCTCAGATGGCTTTCGGGATCGTTTTCCACCTCAGGTAGAATGAATTTCAGATCGCAGTAGTCTAAAGTCTGTTAATCCATAAACCAACTGAAGAAGTACTGCTATAGCGCCGGCAGCGTCCAATGAATCTGATCCAAAATCTTTGGCATAACAAAGTATTCCTTCCCACTCATACTTGAAAAACTCATTATACAAATTGAGACTTTTGAATATTTCGTACTCCGAAACTTGATTCGGATCATCTAAGTCGAAGGGCACATAAACGACTAAGCCAAAATTATCAGCCGGAAATTCGGGTCTCTCTATGCTCATGGGATGGATCACCTGAAGAGCCACATCAGACCCTATGCAAAAATCCAAAATGTAATGATCATTGAAAGGCCCATATTGACTAATTACCTTATCTAACTGGACCTTTATGGGATTCAGAACACTCATTAATTGATTGGTAATTGGTCAAGAATGTGTGCAGATTAGCATGGAATTTCTAAAGCTTAATCAGATCCTACAGATCAGACTGCCTTAGTTTTTCACCCCGGCATGCTTCAAGAAGCGATCGTACTCTTTCTGAACCATTTCGGATTCAGGAGCAAGAGCAATTGCCTTTTCATAGTGGGTTACCGCATCCATGTACAAGCCGTTGATTTTGTAGAACTCAGCCAAAAGAGCATGGTACAATGGAGAATCAGGATCAGCTTCCTTATTGATCTCGGCCAGGTCTTTTTCAATCTGAACCATCTCCTCACCAGTAGGAATTCGAAGAATCAATTCACGGGACTTTTTGTTGTCCGCATCGGTTACAACCAACTTGTAAATCGCATCTTCTTCAAACTCAATAGTAGATAAGTCCACGGCAGCCACGGTTTCTTTTACATCAAGGGTAATTACAGACTCATCAAACAAATTGAAGATCTCCACCTTGTAGCTTTCTGAAGGACTCTTGGCATCCCACTTAACCGAGGTCATTCGATTTAGGATATACGTGGTTTCTGGCGAGTACACTTTGATGTCGTAATTATCCACCGAGCGCTCAACCGAACCCGTGATACTCATGTTCGCCGTTCGCGAATCGTCAGTACCTTGCATTTCATTCATCACATAAGTCAGGTAGCGCTGCGCCAAGGATGAATTATCGGCCTCAAAATTTCCAGCCGCATCGTTAAGTGTATAAATCCCTGTTTTGTGTAAGTTGAAGGATTGTCCACTGGCGTGCATCAATTGCAGGGAGCCACCTTCGGCTACCATAATCTTCGCATCCGACGGGAGTTCGGTTCCCGGTCCAATGGGTTGAAAAGTTCCTTCTTTTTGTACGGCATTGTCACCTTTTACAGACAATACTTTAAAACTGCTTGATTGGGCCCACAGGGCTGGGCTTAACAGAAAAATCAGCAGACTGAGCAGCAAATTCTTTTTCATGGTTACTCCGCGTTTGTTAGAGCAAAATTACTCCATTTCTTAAAATTACTAACAATTGCCCATAAATACTCGGTTTTTAACTGCTTTATTTTTAGGGATTTATTTTTCTTTGAATGGAGTAATTCTTCGACCTAATACATGAAATATCTTTTTCGTCTCGATAGCCTTATCTGCACGAGTATTCTCCTCGGAGTAGTCGTACTGCTGTCAAATTTGAATTTTAACGTAGAGGTGTTCGACCCGGTAGCCAAGGCTTTCGAGGATTTTGAGATTTCGGATGTGGTCTTCACACAGCCCAAAGAAAACGACAGAAATCAGGCAACCCTGCGACCTAAACCGGAGGCCGATACCAGCATCGTACTGGTTAACATCGGAATGCTCGATCGCGGACAAATAGCGAAACAAATCGACGTACTCAACAAGCATGAACCGGCTATAATCGCGATTGATGCCTTTTTCAGGAAGGAAAAGGATCCCATGAAGGATTTTCCACTGGCCATGGCTCTGGCTAACGTTAAGAACCTGGTTTTGGTTAGTGAATTACATCATATCGATTCAGGATATGCCTGCTTTGATTCCCTTTCCCTTTCCAACCCAATTTTCAATGAAAAAGCCAACAACGGATTTGCCAATGTGGTAGCCAGCTCGGGAACCCAGGGATTCAGAACCGTAAAGAAGTTCTCTCCTGTAGAATGTTTAGGTGATAGCAGCTACCCTAATTTCTCTACTAAGATTGCTCAGCTTTATGACCCTGAAGCTTATGAAAAACTAATAAAACGAGGCAACGAAGAGGAAGTAATCAACTGGCGGGGGCACTACAGTAATTTCTACGCTCTGGATGCTGAAGACGTAATGAATGAAAAATACGACCTAAGCTTCATCAAGGGCAAAATTGTTTTGATGGGTTATATGGGCGTTCCCATGGGCAATTACGACCTGGTCGATATATTCTATACTCCCCAAAACCATCGCGTTGCCGGGCGTTCTTATCCGGACACCTACGGAGTTGTTGTTCATGCCAATATTATCTCCATGATTCTTCATGGGAACTACCTGCACGAAGCTCCTGAATGGGTGAACTGGGTACTCATATTCATTATTGTTTACCTCAATATTTGCTTCTTCATTTTCGTGGCTGAGCATAAAAAAATCTACTACGATTTGATCACTAAATCGGTGCAGATTTTGGAAATGATGCTTCTTATGTTCCTGATCGTAATTCTGATGCTGAAGTTTGAATTCAAATTCCATTTGTCAACGTTGATTGTTGCCATTTTCTTCTCAGGAGACTTCACCGAACTCTACATGGGATCCCTCAAACCCATTACGCTAAAACTACTGCGCAAACTCGGCTTCGGCACTCAGGAATAAACTTTTACGCCCTCCAGGTGTAATTAGGGCAGCTGAAGTCTCTATTTTTGCCGAATCATGTCTACCCAAGAAATGAAGTATACGAACAGCCTGACCGAATTTTCCCGGTTCAAAACCCGGGAAGTAAAGGTGGGAAATGTAAAAATCGGAGGAGATAATCCGATTGTGGTTCAGTCCATGACCACAACCGACACCATGGATACTAAAGGCACCGTGGATCAATCGGTACGAATGATTGAAGCCGGGTGCGAATTGGTGCGGATCACCGCACCCAGTATTCGAGATGCTAAAAACCTGGAGAACATTCAGCAAAAACTGAGGGATTTGGGCCATCCAACTCCTTTGGTTGCGGATATTCATTTCACCCCTAATGCGGCTGAAGCTGCGGCCCAAATTGTGGCCAAGGTGCGGGTAAATCCGGGTAACTACGCCGACAAAAAGAAATTTCAAGACCTCGAATATACCGACGAAAGCTACCAGGAAGAATTGGATCGAATCCGGAAGCGCTTTACGCCTCTGGTTAAGCTCTGTAAAGAGCATGGAACGGCGATGCGAATTGGCACCAATCATGGTTCCTTATCGGATCGTATCATGAGTCGTTACGGGGACACTCCGGAGGGCATGGTGGAATCGGCACTGGAATTTGTGCAAATCTGCGAAGATGAAGGCTACCAGGACATCGTTCTTTCCATGAAGGCATCGAACACTCAGGTCATGGTTCAAGCCTATCGTTTGTTGGTCAACCGTATGATTGAAACGGGTAGAAACTACCCTCTTCACTTGGGAGTAACGGAAGCCGGCGAAGGCGAAGATGGACGGATCAAATCAGCAGTTGGAATTGGAACGTTGATGGAAGATGGTTTGGGTGATACCATTCGGGTTTCCCTAACAGAAGAACCTGAAGCAGAGATCCCGGTTGCCCGCCAATTGGTAGATCGTTATACCCATCGAGAAGGACATCCTCCAATTCCGGCATTGGAAAAATCGCCCATCAATCCCTTTGAATACAGCCGCCGTCACACCCAAGAAGTAGGCAACATTGGTGGACGACAGGTTCCAGTTGTCATGGCTGACTTCTCCCTAAAAAAAGAAATTACCCCGGCTTCTTTGTTTGCTGTGGGATACCATTATTCGGTACCTAATGACAAGTGGTCGCTTAGCGATCAGGCCTGCGATTACGTTTTTGTAGGTGATCGCACGGTGGATTTCGACATTCCCGGCACTTTGGGAATTGTTCAAATGCACGCCACCTGGCTGGAGAATCGCGATAAAGCCAGACACTATCCTTTTATCAAACCAGCAGAATGGTTGGCCGGAGTAGATCGTCACGCTGATCTCAACTTCGTATATGCCTGCCTGGAAGATCTGACTCAGGAATTGATCGACTCCCTAAAATCGGCTTCGAATGCTGTGCTTCTGATCGACACCTATCATGTTCATGGAATGGCTGAGCAAAGACGCTTGTTTTTTGACCTGATCGAAAACCAATGCGACATTCCCGTTATTATTGGTCGTGCTTACCAAGATCTGGAACCTGAGCAAATGCAGCTCTATGCCGCTACCGACCTGGGCGGATTGCTCCTCGATGGCCTGGGAGATGGCGTGTTTATCGCCGCCGAAAACTGCGGACCAGACCGAACAACGAATCAAACTGCATTTGGTATCCTGCAAGCTACGCGAACCCGGATTTCAAAGACAGAATACATATCTTGCCCCTCATGTGGTAGAACACTATTTGACTTGCAAGAGGTAACAGCCCGCATTCGTTCGCGGACCGAACACCTCAAGGGAGTCAAAATCGGTATCATGGGATGCATCGTAAACGGCCCTGGAGAGATGGCTGATGCAGACTACGGTTACGTCGGAACGGGACCGGGCAAGATTTCGCTTTATAAAGAAAAAGAAGTAGTAAAACGTAATGTTCCCGAAACCGAGGCGGTTGATGAGCTGATCGGATTAATAAAAGAGCATGGTGACTGGACGGAGCCTGCCCTAAAGGAACACTAACATGAGAGTTGTCATTGCCGGAGCTACCGGCATGGTGGGTCGTGAGCTGACTCATCTCTGTACGCAAGAAAAGGCGGTGGAAAAAGTATTTGTCCTCGTCAGAAAACAGGTACCTGCCTTTGAAGATGAGGAGAAAATTCATCAAATCATTGTCGATTACAATACCCTTTCGGAAAAAGATTTACCGGCCAATATTGATGTTGCTTTTTGTTGCTTAGGTACCACGATGCGCAATGCCCAAAGTCGGGATGCTTTTCGAAAAGTGGACTACGATTATGTCACTGGTCTCGCCAGTATATGCCGCTTTCGTAAGGTTCGCAAATTTATCGCCGTATCGGCTATGGGGGCAGATATCAAATCGCGGATGTTTTACAACCAGGTGAAGGGTGAAATGGAGGATTACCTCATGAATGATTCGCACCTGGATAATATCTTGATTTTGCGGCCTTCCCTACTCTTGGGGCAACGTCGTGAATTTCGATTGGCAGAGAAGTTGGCCACCGTTGTTATGACCACTTTTAATGCCCTGTTTATTGGAAATCTTCGGCAATACAAGGCCATTCCCGGAAAAGTAGTAGCTCAAGCCATGATTAACCTGGCGAAAATGGAAGACGAGGGCAAAAAGATCATCCCCAATGACCTGATATTCGACGTGGCCAAATTGAGGCTTTAATTCGATTCCTTTCCCAAAATTTCTACGGTACGTCTGATTTCATGACCCTCTGCATCGAGAAGGACTAAATCATATTTCCCTGGTTCAGGCTGAAGAGATAGCTGGTGAATGCCTTGAGTTTCGCCTAAATATCGATCGCCCAAATGCCAAAAAATGGTGCTCTCCGGATTGCGATGAACGGCCTGAAATACCACCTTACCGAGTTTTCCATCTACCTCAACAGGAATATAAATTTTGAGGTTATGCTTATCCGGAAAAATGAGTCCCATTGGATTGGAAGGGCGCTCGGTTGTACACACCCTGGCCAGGGCTGGCACCCGTTCATAGTCTCCATGAAACTGACTGTAATACCATTCCCTCACCGGGCTTAGCTGAAAATAGGAGTGCCAGGCATAAGGCATTCCACTTGGCAAACACTGCCGATTGTACCTCCGCTCACCCAAAGTGTCGGTTAAGTAGCGATGGCAATAATGGCAGGGTAGAACTTCCTTCATATTCCTTGGAACCGGAAGACTTTCCGCAGATCGACAATTCTCCGATTTGGGCAACCCGCTATGGAGGCATAATTCACGCTCTTCCCATCCGGAATAGGGCATTTCAAACCAAGACGCCTCAGGAATAAAATTGGCAATTTTCATCATCAATGGAACCGCCTTGGAGGCCCCTGTAAGTCCTGGCCGGCCTTCGCCATCGGCATTGCCCAGCCAAACGCCAATGACATACTGAGGATTATACCCTATTGCCCAGGCATCACGGTTACCAAAACTGGTTCCTGTCTTCCAGGCCAAAGTAGGCTTTCTTGATGCATTCTGGTCTCTAACGCCAACCAGGGCCTGAGTGGTAAACCAGGCCAAGCTGGGTTCTAAGGTGGGTTTCAAATTCGTATTCTCCGCTGCGGAAGACGGTAAAATTTTCAGCTTCTCCGGAGATTGTTCCTGCACCGCTCGAGCCAAATTGAGGTACATCTCAGATAGATTTTCCAAAGTACCTTCACTACCTCCCAAAATCAAACTCAAGCCATAATGATCTGACGGAAAGTCCAGTGTTCTCATCCCCCAACTACTCAAGTATTGATAAAATCGCTCTACACCATACCGTTGTAATTCATTAACCGCAGGTACATTAAGCGATCGGTTAAGAGCATGATCAGCTGGCACTACGCCCTCAAATTGTCGATTAAAGTTCTTAGGACTGTATCCCCGAAAATTGACCGGAATATCATCTACGAGAGAATAAGGAGTCATTTTCCCATCCTCCAACATGGCTGCAAACAAAAAGGGCTTGAGCAAACTTCCAGTGCTTCGTCGAGCCCCCACCATATCTACCCAATTATCGTGACGGTACTGGAGATCCTTTGAATTTCCAACGTAAGCTTTGACCTCACCGGTGGACACCTCAATGACCAAAGCTGAGAGGTTGTAAATATGGTTGTAAGCATTTTCCTCAGCCACCTGATTCAACACTTCGTTCGTTTGATCCTGAAGATAGGGATCCAAGGTAGATCTTAGGGTTTGTCCTTCATGAATGGCTTGTAAGCGATCCACTAAATGGGCTGCTCTTCGCGGTAATGGCTGGGGCCTTTCTGGAATAGGTTCGAGCAAGGCCAGGGAGAATTCGTTGGAATCAATCACCTCGTTGTGAAGTAATTTTTCCAAAAGACGGTTTCTCTTTCGGGCCAGAGGTTCCCGATTTTTTCCTGGATAAATCATGGATGGTGCATTGGGCAAAACGGCAAGTGTAGCGCTCTCCGCCCAAGTGAGTTTCTCGGCCGGCTTGCCATAATACCGCCAGGACGCCGCTTCAAGTCCCACCACATTCCCACCAAAAGGTGCATGGGCCGCATAAAGCTGGAGGATTTCGTCTTTGCTGTAAGACCATTCAAGTCTCATGGCCAAAACCATTTCCCAGATCTTTTCCGGATAAGTTCGAGGTGGGTTTTCCCGGGACAAGCGAATCACCTGCATGGTCAACGTGCTCCCTCCGCTTTTCACCCTTCCTGATTTGATATTACTCCAAAGTGCCCGACTCAAACTAACCGGATTTACTCCCGGATGCCAATAAAAATACTCATCCTCAAAATGAAGTAAGGAACTCGCAAATCGATCAGGAACGGAATCGGAAAGGGGAAAACGCCATTGCCCATCTCGGGCGGTATGAGCTCCCAGCAATCCGCCTTGACTATCCAACACCACAGTGCTGTAGGGAACATCAAATAGAGGATTGGGGAGAATCCAGGCAAAGGCCACAGACACCCCAATCAAAATCGCTATTCGAAATCGATACTTATTGAGCCAGCTCATCTCCGCTCACTACCTCTACCCATTGCCCTTTTTCCCGGGCATAGATATCTTCAGAATACATGGCTTCACAGCTGGTAGCAGGCAAATAGAATTTACCCAAGTAGGCGGCATTCAATTTTATTCGGAAAGTCTTAACCGCATTGCGTCTAAGGTTGAAATAAGAATAGACGCGATCATCTCGAATGTCTTGATAATCTGGCTCATCGGAAGCAAATTGCCCTTCCATACCTTCAATACGTTGATTGCGAATCTCCCATCCTGATGGGAATACCTGGCTCAACACGAGGTTTTGATAATGATCCAAATGTCCTGGGTTATTCACGGTTACCTCAGCAATAAAATCGCTTCCTTGCTTCAAACTCGATACATCCAAAGGATAACCATCTGCATCCAGGTAGCTTACTTTCATGATAAGATTGTTGCTCTCACTGATCTCTTCACTTACTTCCGGAACTCCCCTCCGAATGACATTGACAAACACAGCTCCGCCAGAGTTATTTTTAATCTGAATATCTCCTGCTTTCTCGGGATCTGTTAACTTGACTACATACATTCCTTTTCCGCCAGAAATAGAGCCTTTTTGAGCTCCTACCTCATATTCTACCTGAAGAGCATCAGCTCCTCCAACCGATTTTTGGTAGCGTGAAATCGCCATTAGAGAAAAGGACACTTCCTGCGTACTCAACCATCGGGTGGTATTCAAACGTTTGGCAATTACCTTGGTCAATTCCAGGGATTTTGTGGTATTCCCTAAATCGGTGTAGGTCATTAAGATTAAAGCACGGTCTCTTAGCGATGAACCGTAGGTATAATCCAGTTCGCGGTATTCCTCTACCTGAGTAGAGAGACCGGCAATGAGTTTTTCAGCTTCCTGCTTCTGCCCCATTTGAGCATAGGCCGAAGCCAACATCCATTTAGCCCTGGGACTAATTTCTTCGGTACTGTTCAAACGATTCATGGAGCCTACTTCCGGCTTCCCAGCTAAGGCCAATGTATAAAGACGGTAAGCCTGGGCTAATCCTAAATTTCTCAGGTTCTTTTGATTCGGCATTTCAAAGGAAGCCGCTGCCTGCTTTTGATACCTGATCCACCGGTCTTTAAAACCAGATGGAATATCATACCCTTCTCGTTCCGCTTCCAGCAAGAAATGACCTGCATAGCTACTTCCCCAATCGGAGCTTGTATTACTTCCTGGCCAATAACCAAATCCACCCGAACTGATTTGCATTTGCATCAAACGAGTAATGGCAGCATCCACATTTTGTCGCGCTCTTTCCTCCTCCTGATCGGTCATATCCACAAGAGATCCGAGGTACAACTGGGGGAAGGCCCGGGATGTAGTTTGCTCCACGCATCCATGAGGATAGGTTAGCAGGTAATGCATTCTATAACCCAAATTGATTGGGGAATGCTACTGAATTCTATTTCCGCTCCACGAGTTCCGGCTATTCCCAGAGGCTCATAATCGAGTTGAACGCCATTACCACTGGATACAATTTCGGAGGTCATTTGGAAGGTCGGTGAGTTCGCATTTCGCACCTGAACTTCCAATTCCTCAAACGAAGTCTCCGAACCTGATTTGGCCTCAACACGCAAAGTCCCTTTACCAACGGATTGTTTCACCTTCACTTGTACATAGATCAATTGATCGCCAATTTGGTCAAACTGCAATTGGTGATTGGGATTCAGAATTTCGAATTGTTCGTTGCCCGAAACCTTTAATTTCACCCGCTTCACTTTTTCATCCATGGCAAACACATTGACCGGAAGCTGAAGTTCTTCACCAGGACCCAAAACCCTGGGCAAGGTGGTCATCACCATTAACGGTTTCTTCACGGGAACGGCCTTTTCGGCACGGCCATAGGCTTTATCTTGTCCGGCAACAACCATTACCCGCACTGAGCCTACATAATTCGGCAGCTTTAGGGTATGCTCGTTAGTTCCACCCGTGTATTCAAAAGGTCCGAGGAAGCGCACTACGGGTTTAAAGCGTTTGGCTTTTTCGTCCTGTGCTTTTAATTCTTCATCACCACCAAGAGCCAGCAAGGCATTAAGCTTACCGGAATAGGCTCCAATCACATATTGGTACAAGTCCCAGGTTTTTACTCCCAAAGCTTCTCGGGCATAAAAGGTCCAATGCGGGTTCGGGGTTTTGAATCGGGTCAAATCCAGCAATCCTTCATCCACCACAGCCAGGGTGTAGGTCATATCCTTCCCGTCCTTTTCGCTGACTTTGATTTCAAATTCCTCTTCAGGCCTCAACTCATCGGCCATGGCAATTTGAGGTTCCAATCGCGTAGCTGGGTCTTCCACAAGCACAGGTAGAATTCCGTAAAGACGGATCGGGAGATCATTCGCCGTTTGAGCATGGGGCTGCAGGTAGGTAATATGAACATAGGCGTTAGGAGCCATGTTGCTTCTGGCTTCCAACTCAATAATGGTTTGATCTTTCTCGGTCGGATACCACTTGGATTCAATGACCTCTGAACCATTTTCCAGAGAGTACAAGAGCTTTCCACCTTCTGAAGTAGGAACAGTCACTCGCACGGTTTCACCTACCTCATATTTCTTCTTGTCTAACGAGAATGTGAGCATGGATGCCCCACCTGGATTTTCGCTACGAGCCCTTCCGGCCCAACCAGGCCAATCGACATAAACGGTTTTACCTGTGGCGTGCCCACCAATCGGATCGGTGATTCGGATCAGATAACGCCCCCAGTCGGGGTACTTAATCTGGAAGGTAAAGTTTCCGGTACCATTCAAAGTGTTGAAGGTCTTTTTGGTAATGAGGTTATATTCCGAGTTGGATAGGTAGTTTGCAAAATTTTCCTGTTCCTGACTCCACCACCATCTCCAGGCTACTTTGTAAACCCGGGCTTCCAAACCTTCCAATGAAACCGGCTTTCCATTTTCATCTACCGTTGCTACTTCCACCTGATGATCGGTATCGGTGAGCAACATGCCCGAGCGGCATCTCCCTTCGGTGTTTTGATCCCTACATAATGGGGAAAGGGCGAATACGGAATGGAATAATTATCAATGCTGTAAGCTCCGCCTTTTTCAAATACCCGAGTGGTAAATTGAACCTTAAGCATTCCAGGTGCTTCGTAGGCTTCTTCAAGTTCAAAGTTGACCTCTGTGCTACCTTCCTGACTCAATGCTCCTGTAAATATCTCCCTGGAATCGGAGTAGTATTTTCTTACTGGATCTTGAAACTCGTATTCGGCATATCGGTCAAACTTGGTTACTCCTTGCTTAATTCCTGCTTCCACAATGGCCTTGAGACCCGAAGCCGGAGCGCCGTGTAACCACTTACTGGATAGCTTACCTGACATTACATTTCCCGAATTGGAAGTGAGTATTTCTGTATCAAAGGCCAGGTTAATTTTTAGTCGATTTGGCTTAATGTCTTCAATACGTAAATTCTTGGTAAAACTGGCTCCTCCTACTTTGACTACGGCACGCCACATTCCGGTTGGCGCATCATCTTCGGTTCGGGTTCTAAAGGAGTAAACGCCGTTAACACCTTTGTTTTTTACCAACCGTCGGTGCATCTGACCTCTAGGGTTATACATCTCCAAAATAACCGGGTGATTCTCAGGAAGGGGTTCCAGGTTGTTTTCGATCATGCAGGTGAGGTACAAAGAATCTCCTGGCCGCCATACACCGCGTTCGCCATATACAAAACCCTTGAGTCCTTTTTGAACCTTGGTGCCTGCTACATCAAACTTACTCAACGACAGGGAGGATCCATCATCCAACCGCAGGTATCCACGCTGGTCTCCTCTACTCGCTACTAACAAAAAGGGTTTACCAGATAACTCCATTTCTGCCTTTCCTTCCGCAGCTGTTCGAGCATTGGCCACTCCTTGCTGTTGGTAATTCACCAATTCCAATTCCACTCCAGAGAGAGGTTCAGTGGTATTGATGTCTACCGCATAAACGTTGAGTTTCTTTCCACTACCCCGTTTCACAATCAAGCCAATATCACTGGCCAGGAAATTTCGGGAAGCCGTCCGCTTACCACCATAGTAGGATGGACTACAAGGATTATCTCGCTCCGACCAGTTGTAATCGTTGCCGTAATTCCAGGGATCATAAGACCAATAGTTTTCAGCACCATCCCAATAAGAGCTTTCGGAGTCCATGCTGTAATCCCAATCTTCTTGAATCTCGGTTTCTTCTTCGTCCCCGCCTTCATCAGAACATGGGTAGAGCGAATAACCTTTTCTAAAACTCAATTGCACCCGGTAAATCGCCCCTGGTTCGGTGGCCATTTTTTCGGATAGATTGACAGAAAAGGTGTTCCATTTTCCACGGTCAATAGGATTCTCAGTCAGGAGGTCAATTTTTTCGCGAAAGACCAATCTTCCTACTCGTTTCAATTCATTCTCCCCATCCAGTTGATTCACCTGAAGAAACTGAGCAACATTGTCTTCGTAAATCTGAATAACCCTCAGGTCAACAGCATTCAGGTTAACCGCTTCAAATGGAATTTCCAAGTTTCCCGATTGAGGCAGAATAACCCCGTCGCCCAGAAATTTAACAGCCGGTTTTATATCTTCAAAATGAACGGATCGTGAAACGGTCTCCTGAGTTTTGTAACCCAAGGAATTCTCAATTCCGCTAAACAATTGAACGGTTTGCCAACCCGAAAAGCGTTTCTTCGGATAAACCTTGACTTCATTGTTTTCGACGTTGTAATCAAAGTCATCGTAGCGCCCAATTTTGATCATTCCCTTAAGGGTTTGAGAAGCATTCAGGGGATCGGAAAAGACCAAACGCAAAAACTGCTTGGGATGCTGAATAACCTCGCTCTTTATCAGGGTAAAATCGTTGATGGCAGGAATTACTTGCTCTTCCTGACCTTCAATTTCCAGATCAAGATCAGAGGCATCCCATTCAATTAAAAACTGCGTTTGAGCATCTCCACGCAAAACGGAATCAATAACAAACTCATGGTGTTTGCGAGACTCGTCTGAAGTCCAGGTGGGTGCGAACTTGTCGTCGTCCTGGTAAAAGGAAAACGTTTGTTCAAGTTCATCCAGGTTGATAACATCGGAGGTAAGTACATTTCCCTTGACCTGGATGTACTGGAAATTCTGCTGATCGTAGGGGGACATATCGGTGATTCTCACCAAAAAGTCTTGCTTGGTAACTTGAAATTGAAACTCAAAGGTTTCCATCCCTTCGGGCATGAGCATCAACTTGCCAATATCAAAACTCCCGTTAATCACCTCACCGGAAGGAAGGCGTTCGTCGGGTATAAATTCGAGCGTTCGGTTGTCTTTAACCACAACTTCCCCATCAATGCCCGGATCGAAGTCAAACAAGTCTTCCAGGTCGATATCGGTAGGGCCTATCGGATCGTTTAATTTGATCACAATCGCCGATTCAGAGGATATTAGTCCCGAGCTAAAGGCAGCAATGTAATTAGAAAAAGCAGGGTTAATTTTAACAGGGTCTTTGCGGTCTCCACAGGCCACGAGCAAGGCCAGGGCTACCAACCACAGGGCAGTGGCGCGTAGCGCATTTCTTTTCATGGTTGTTTTAGAATTAGTAAATACTCGCCTGTTCTGAACAACAAGTTAGAAATAATTTGGGAGCTGGAGAGGGATTAGTGGCTTATTTGAAGTACCTCACTGTTATTAATCCGTAAAAAGTAGACTCCAGCCGGAAGCTCACCCAAACCTTGAAGCTCGCCCTGCTGGTAAACTTCACGAATGACTTTTCCCTCAGCGTCAACCAAGGACAATACATCGGGAATTTGATTGCCTTCTACCTGAATACGGTCAGAAAACGGGATAGGATACACCTTCCAATCGGAAGCATTTTGATGTTCTGATATTCCCGTAACATCCAACACTTCGATGTATTGCTTCTTCCACTCTGTGGTGGTTCCAAAGCGATTGGTAACCGATAGGATGACATCGTACTTGCCGGGCTGTGTGAACTTTACTTCAATTACCTCGTCTCCATCATTGGTACCGTTAATGTATTGAAAGGTCCCGGGATCAATTTTCCAGGAGCGGTTCAATCCAGAAATCATGGAGGTGTCTGTAATGGTAACGGTAGTGGAGGTATCCGCTGTGTTGCGATCCGCTTCGAAACCAACCAAATCGAGTTTACCATCTTCGTAGCGAATCTGATTGACCGCAAAATTTCCAACCAGCTCATTTCCGGAAACGATCATAACCGGCCCCTGTTTTCCTTGAATGAACCACCGGTACTCCACTGTTGTAATGGGAATAGGCGGCAAAGCAATTCCAGCCAATTTGATGGAATCCACCTCTACTTTGGTCGACTTTACCCGAAGAGCATTGGAATAGGTTTTATAGGGCGTTTTTAACGTGCCCCACCCATCGGCTTCGGTTATGCGATAACCCTGTTGAATCATCTCAATTTGTCCTCCGAGGCTAAAACTTACCTTAAACGTGCTTGAGTCGCGATCTTGGAAATCCAAGGGAAACTGAAAGATTTCATCCTTGTCTGAATAAAACTGAGGAACCGGAATTCCCTGATAGCTCATGGATCGTCCTTCTGCCGTCATTCTGGCGGAAGTAGTTTTGAAAACATCGTAAATGTCCTTCACCTGAAATTGCCCAAAGCCTAAAGAATCGGCTACCAAGGTCCCAAAAGCACCATTTCCAAGGGCGATGAAGAATATATTGATGCTCACTGCAGATTGATACTTCTCGTCAGCTTGCGATTCAGGCATAAGATCCGTGTAATCCCAGGTATGGTTTGCCCCTGTCTGCTGGTAGTCTCTTCCCGGTGTTCCAGAGGAAACCGAATAGTTAAAATGAGAATTAACATCCGGCATTTCCTGGTGGGTCAGAGAGAATTGTGCACTTCCCCAAAAGGGCAAAGCGGCCAGCATTACAAAAGACAGAATATTCTTCATGGTTTCAACTTAATCGGCTAAAGGTACGAATCCCAAGGATATAGCTATAAACAGATGCTTGAGTGGCAAGGTTCAAAAACCGAAACTTGATTTTGATCAGGAGCTATCTGAATCGGTTTACCGTATTTTGCCCTGTGAATCGACAGAAGGCGATCATACAAGCATCTTGGGTTGGAATCGGAGTCAACCTGCTCCTGGCCTTGCTAAAAATTGGCGGAGGGTACTTTTTTGATTCGCTGGCTGTCATGGGCGATGGTATTGATTCGGCCAATGATGTAGCTACCTATTTCATCACTCTGGTGGCGGCCCGAATTATGATGCGCCCGCCTGATGAGCGCTTTCCATACGGCTATAACCGAGCTGAAGCTATTGCCACCAAATTGCTTTCGTTTTTCATCTTTTTTATTGGTGCCCAGCTGGTATTTACCTCTTCGGCCAAATTGATCTCTGGAGAAGTCAGCACAATTCCCGCAACTTGGGCGCTTTGGATAACGGCCATTTCGGTAGTGGTAAAACTGGCTCTATCCTGGTGGCAAATGAAACGAGGAAAACAGTTGGAAAGCAAAATGCTTATCGCCAATGCGGTGAACATGAGGAATGACATTCTGCTATCGCTAAGTGTGCTTTTCGGCGTAGCTGCTTCGCTCTTTTGGGGGCTTTCCTGGATCGATCCCATCCTCGCCCTTTTCGTGGGCCTATGGATTCTTAAGGTGGCCTTCGATCTGTTTCGGGAAACGTCTACTGAACTCATGGATAGTCTGGACAACACGGAGGTGTACAAAAAGATTTTTGAATCGGTCGATGCCATTGAAGGTGCCAGCAATCCTCATCGTATCCGGGTACGTCATTTGTCTAACCTGATCATTATCGAAATGGATATCGAAGTGGACGGCGATCTTCCGCTAAAAGATGCACACGAAATCGGCGTACAGGTAGAAAACGAAATCCACAACCGCATTGAACGGGTCTATGATATCATGATCCACTTCGAACCTCTGGGCAACTACGAAGAAAAAGAGAAGTTTGGGATCGGAAAACAGTCTTGAGAATTTTCAATTTTAAATGTTCAGATTCAATTTTCAGTTATTGAACGTTTAAAATTGATCCTAAAAATTGAAAATTCTATAGATCATCGTATTCGAAGTATTCGGTTTCCTCTTCATTGGGTTGAAGTAAGCGAAACTTCTTTTTCGTGCTGTCTTTTGCAGTTGGTTTGTTTTTGGGCTTTGTAGTTGCTGGTGCAGTGGTATCGGCTGAACTATCTTCCTCCCACTCGATTTGGTAATCGAATTCCTGATTCACTTTTCGGCCCTCGTCATGCTTGCCAAGGCCTAAGTCTCGGGATAGGGCTTTGACTAAGTCGCTTTCCTGGTTTTTACGACGCTCTTTGCGGAATTGTTTTTTGCGTTCTTTATCCAAATCGATATCCGGATCGGCGGCGTCTCCTGTAATCTTTAGGAACAATCGGAACCCACCGGTACCATCATCGCTTACATAGCCGTATTCGGTGTTGTATTCCTTCTTCTTAACGAGCAATTCACTCAGGTCAAAATCAAAGTGATAATCCAATTGGTTGGTAAAGGAGTGCGTTCCATCCAAATGAAGCGTAAGAATACTGGTTCGAATGGTCATTCGGGGAATATGGATCTGTCCATCTCCGATAAAAATATCGTTCTCCAATCGGTCAAACTTTACGTTGTTCAATTCCTTGCGCAACTCCGATTCCCGGATCAAAGCTCGAAGCGCCAAGCTGGATTTAACGTAATCGGATATAGCTTGAAGCGTGGAATAGTTCTTCAATTCTCCGCCGGTAACCACCACATGAGCATAGGCATCAATATCTTTCGGATCAATCTCCAATTTTTGATTGGCGATGGCCGTCATTTTAAAATCAATATCGGTAGCTCCACGAAGATGCTCAGAACGAATTTCGGCCTGACCAAAATCCTCAAACTGGTAGAAAAATTGCTGAATATCCACTTGCTTAAGGTCTCCCTCAGTACGTACATCGGCATTCCCGTCTTCCCGATCGGTTATCGAGAACTTTCCTGAAAAGCTACCACCCATCCCGTCAAAAGTCACCGGGTTAGCGGTAAACTCATGTTCGGCCATGTAAAAGCGCATTTTCAGATTGTTCGCTTCAAACCTGCGGTAGGAAAAGTGACCGATTTCGGTGGTCAACTGCATTTCGATAAGTGGATAAGCTTCTCCAGCTTCCTGACGCTGACTCTTGGCTCCTAACAGATTTTCTAACTGCACCTCATCGGCCTTAACATTCATCACCATTCGAAGCTTCTTATCATCCCGAAACAACCAGGAATAAAAATTGAAAAGCTCTCCGTCGATCTGAACGGGCGTTTTAGCAAATACCCCGGAAACGCCATCTACGATAATTCCTTCCTGATCAAATGCTATGAGGCCTTTGAAATCAGCAAGATTTTGGTCAACGTGCAGGCTTTTGTAGGACACTCCGTTAAATTCCAATCGCCCTCGAAAAGGATTGTATTCCGGCTTGTAAACGCCCTCAATCCATTCGGAAAGGGGTGTTTTTCCAGCAATGGCAAATTGAGCCTTCCCATCCAATAACTCCACGCCTTCCAATTTCAAAAAGGATTGCAGATCGGAAAGATCCAGCTGTCCATGAAGTCTAACATCCAGGTTCTTTCGCTCCAAATTGGCCAACTTCATTCTACCGGCAACTTGTCCAGTTAATAGCTGCACAGAAAAGGTGTCCAAGTCAAACACCATGCTTTTGAGTGTCCGGTATTTTCCATTGGTAAAAGACCCCGCACAAGCCAATTTCGAAAGCTCGGTTTCGGTTGAAGTGTTCTTTACCCATCCATCCTGAATAGCAAAATCAACATCCAATTTGGGCGCCAGGGAAGATTCAGCATCGCCATGAAGCTTTAAGTCCAAATCGAGTTTTCCCTTAGCCCGGTAGTCTTGAATGGGTTCTTTCCAGTCGGCGGGCAACACGTGGCGTAAAACGGCCAAATCGAGGTTTTTACCACCGGCTTCGAAGGTGTAGGTCTTTTCATTGATCTTTCCGACCAAATTCAGCTTGAGTTGATTCTCAATCCGAACGGAACCTCGATCGATTTGCACGCCACCCCAATCTCCACCAATACCCATCGCTGTATTGATCTTGAGGTTGTAACGATTCAAATAAATGGCAGGCCCTACCTTAACCCAGGACTGATCAAAGTTTCCAGCGATCTCCAGGTTCAATTTTTCTTTCAAAAAGTTACCCGAGATTTCGGCATGATCCACCCGGGTTTGAACCTGGATTTCTTTTTGGCGATCGTGATACAGGTAGTCCACCCCAACAATTTTGATCTCGTCCAAGCCAATCGCTACCGATGATGTATCGGAAGCAGAAGTATCTGCCCGTAAAAAATCATAGTTAGGATTCCCCTTAAGGTCTACTCGCATCTTTGCAAATCCCTCGGCAATTTCCACTTTCTTAATTTGGTAATTGCCCTGAAGGATATCCCACACATTAAACTGCAGGTAGAGCTTATCGAAATAGAAAAGGGTATCCGGCTCGGGATTGTACGATTTCGGCTCCATCAGCGCCACCTGATTGAATTGAAGACTCAGATACGGCGCTTTTTCAATGGATGACACATCGATGGAAGAGACAGTCATTTCAGATTGAAGCGTTTGGTTCAATTGGTCGATGGCCACGTTTCTAACAATATCACCATACTTCCAGGCCATAAAAAGACCTGCACCTACGAAGGCGATGATCAATATCACCAGAAAAATCGCGATTCTCTTTAACCAACGCATGCTAAAAGCTCAATCTGTTCCTGCTCTGTTATCGTTTAAGGGTACCTTTCCTTAAGAAATCATCTTCAAAGAATTGATCTCTTTTTGGGTCAGGAATCTCCATTTTCCTCGTGCGATTTTCTTTTTGGTCAATCCAGCGAAAGCTACGCGATCGAGTTTTACAACGTCATACCCTAAAGCGGCAAACATTCTTCGAACTACCCGATTTTTACCGGAGTGTAGCTCTACGCCAATTTCCTTTTTATTCTGTCCATCACCCACGTATGCAACCTGGTCAAACTGTACGGTACCGTCTTCCAGTTCTATACCGGCCTGCAACTCGTCCATGTGTTGTTTGGTAACAGGGGTATCGGTAACAACGTGATACACTTTCTTAACGCCATGTTTCGGATGGGTCAGCCTTTTGGCCAATTCACCATCATTGGTAAACATTAAGAGTCCGGTAGTCTGACGGTCTAAACGTCCTACAGGATAAATACGCTCCTGTACAGATTTACCGATCAAATCGGTCACCTTTTTTCTTCCTCCTGGGTCGTCGGAAGTGGTGATGTAATCTTTCGGTTTATTGAGAATGAGGTAGACAAATCGTTCGAATTGCAGTTTTTCACCACCATAACGAACCTCATCTCCACGTTTCACTTTGGTTCCCAACTGGGTTACTACTTCACCATTAATGGTAATTAGTCCCTGCTCAATGAGTTTATCCGCTTCACGGCGAGAACAAATACCGCTGGAAGCAATGAAACGATTTAGTCTTACTTCTTCGGCCTCAGTATCTCCACTCACTTCAGCATTGCGCGACCAGCTTAACTTACCACCATCGGCATCGCCTTTTTTCCATCGAGAGTCACGCCCACCTTCAAAGGAACGGCCACCACGTCGATCATCGTATCTTTTAGAATCGCGATCACCGAAAGAGCGGGAACGGTTACCAAATCCGCCTTTGCGGTCGGAGTGAGATCGATTGGAATCGCGATCTCCGAATGAACGGGAACGATTTCCATATCCACCTCTGCGATCTGAATCGGAGCGGTTAAAATCTCTGCGGTCGTCATTTCTTCCTTCACCTTCGCCGCGATCGGACCAAGGTCGTTTGTTAGAAAATCGATTGGAGTCGCGGTCACCGAATGAGCGGGAACGGTTTCCAAATCCACCTTTGCGGTCAGAGTCGGAACGATTAGAATCTCTGCGATCCTCATTTCTTCCTTCGCCGTCTCTACGATCGGACCAGCTTCTATTGCCTGAAAATCGCTTTGAATCACGGTCACCGAAAGAGCGGGAACGGTTGCCAAATCCACCTTTGCGGTCAGAGTCGGAACGATTAGAATCTCTGCGATCCTCATTTCTTCCTTCGTCGTCTCTACGATCGGACCAGCTTCTATTGCCTGAAAATCGCTTTGAATCACGGTCACCGAAAGAGCGGGAACGGTTGCCAAATCCACCTTTGCGGTCAGAATTGGATCCGTAGGACTCTCTACGTCCTTCATTCCTGCCTTCACCTTCCTTACGGTCGGACCAGGAAGCTGTACGTCGATTGCCTCCTGAATTTCTACCCCGATTGAATGATCCCCCTGAACGAGAGTCAGATGGCCGGGATTTGCCATCGCGTTTTCCAGATCCGCCTCTACCTTTCTGCTGCCGATTTTCTTTCATCCGGCAAAAGTACGAATAACCCACAGATGCGGGGTTAAGAAGCGAGATGCGAGACTCGAAAGCTTTCAGGCGAGAATCAGAAAGAAGAAAAGGTTCAGAATTCAGAATTCATCAAATGGATATTGAATTCAAAACTCCGGGCCAAAAGCGTCTGGCATGTGATCTATCTCGACACCCTTAGAGTTGATAATGACCGCAATCACATCAAAACGACATTCCCAATCCTCGTCTTCATCCTCCAAGTAGGCCTCTGCTGCTTGATAAAGATGTTCTTTTTTGGAATCTGTAACGGCTTCAGCGGGATGCCCAAAGTAATCGGTGGAACGGGTTTTAACCTCTACGAATACAAGCTCATCGCTAATATTCGCGATCAAATCAACTTCCAGGTGTCCGTGTTTCCAGTTTTGAGCTCGAATCGAATATCCTTGCTCAATGAGGTATTGTAATGCCGCCGTTTCCCCTTTTTGACCCAGATGAAGGTGTTCGGCCATTAAAGTCCGATCATCACGAAACTACCCCAATAGATGGGCTCGCTGTACTTCTCCTTGATCCGCTTCTTGGCATCCTGGAATGCTACCCGGATGTCCTGGCCTTCGAGCCAATTGGAATAGAAGTCATTCATCAGCTCCTGGGTTACCTTGTCGTCCACCTTGAACAGAGTCATGATTACGTTCTTGGATCCAGCTACGATAAAGGAACGTTGCAATCCGTAAACACCTTCCCCAGATTTCACTTCACCCAATCCGGTTTCACAAGCACTAAGTACAACCAACTCGGTGTGGTCCAGGTTCAGGTTCATCGCCTCGTAAGCGGTTAAGATTCCGTCCTTCTTATTGAAGTCGTAAATGTTGTTGTTGGCCAAAAGCTCTCCAGCTCCGGTGAACAACAGGCCTGAACGAAGTAGGGGGTTATCCGCAATATCACCTTTCAAATTGGTGCTGGCATGATCCTGTTGAGCTTCTTGCATAAAGAAACCGTGGGTGGCCACATGAAACACCCGAGGACTGTTTACCTTCTTGATTTCGGCTTCGGTAGCTTCGTCGCCCAGGAATGTTGTGGTGCGCCAGTTTTGACGAGCCAGCAAACGATTGATAGACTTAATCTCCTCCTCTGCTCCGGGCAGTGGTTCCAAAGAACTTACTCTATTCTCCTGGTCAATGTTCGATTCACTTCCGGCAAATTCCGGATTTCCAAACATGGCAGCGGTAGTATTGTCATAAGGTTCCACATCCTCGTCCATTCGGGTATGGTATATATCCCGAGTGTTACTTACGTAGTAAATGTTGTTTTTGTCGATTACAAAACGGCCGCTGCTGTCCTTCAAGGTCTCCACGTTCATTTGGTTGTAGATTCCATCGGCTGACACAAAAACGGTGGTGTTGTCTTCCAGCTTGGCGTCAAAATCCTGCCAGAACTGCTCGTAGGAATACTTGTCTTTGGCCTTGTACTTAATTCCGTTTCGGTAGTACTTAAAGTAACGACTCTCCAACTTGTTTCCGTTGTCCAACAAAACCACTTCCGGTCCTTTTTTCGATTTCTGATCCAGGATCAAACCAGTGTAAATAATGCTGTCGGTAAAATCGGTTTTGAAATAACGGAAACGGACAATTTCCATGGCGTACTCACCTTCATTCAAGGCTTTGCGAACCATTTTCCAGTTCATTTCTTCTTGCTCAAAAGCTTTGGCAAAGTCTTCTGATTCTTCGCTCAATTCTTTCTCGAGGCCGTTGATCTCTTTCTCAAGAGCAGGCATATTGATACCATTTTGAATGCGCTCTTCTTCACTCATGGCGAGTCCACGAGTTAGCATCTCCTTTTTCTCGGTGTAGCGTTGAAAACGGTAAATCAAATCTCCATCACCTGAGTTCACGATTCGTTCTTTTAAACGGGTAGAAGAACTCAACAAAATAGCCTTGGTCGCCAAGCGGAAATCGTACACCTTGTTCCAGGCTTTTTGATTTTGCTTGTCCAGATTCATGGCCAAAGAGTGATAGATTTCAAAATCACCTTTAATCGAACTCCAGTAAGTGTTCTTTTCTTTTTCAGAAAGAGATGGGAAGTACTTCTTCAAGTAATCCAAGTACTTATCAGTGGTTTCATCATAGATCACCAAGGCGTTCTTAAAGTCACCGTTTGCGTAGAATGACTTGGCCTCATTACTACGAGCCTGAATGTATCCCGGGTGCTCGTCATCGAAAGTCGACTTGTAGGATTCAGCAGCATCCTTGTAGTTTTCTACAGCCTTATCAAAGTTACCCATTAGGTACTCGAGGTCTCCGGTAAGCATTTCGTTACGGGCGGTTCTCAAGTGGTTTTTACCAAACAATTCCAACCAAATAGTTCGAGCATCGGCTAAAGTTTGCTCAGCCTTTTGGTGCTCACCAAACAGCATGTAAACCTTACCCTGGTATTCGAGCAATTCACCATATTGAGGATGCGAACTATTAAAGTTAGTGGTTACAATTTCCTTGGCTTCTTCCAGGTAGGCGTTGATCACATTCAAGTCGGCGTCATCCGATTTGAAGTTTACTTCGGCCAGTTTTTGAAGAATGTCAGCTTCGCGAATATTGCCATTTCCAAATTTTTTCTGGATCAGCTTTCGGGCGTCGCCATAAATGTTTTTGGCCTCATCGTAGTTACCCATTGACACGTATACCTCAGCCAACAAAGCCAGGTTATCCATGTAGGCCACGGATGTATCACCCAAGTTGGTTTTGCTAATTTTCATGGAGCGACGCACCATCTTTTCAGCATCGATGAAGTCACCCGTAATCAGGTAAAGCTTTCCGTACAAACTTAGGGGCTCAACCAATCGGTAGTGATCCGTTCCGTACTTCTTCTCATTGAGGGCAATGGAACTCTTTAGAATGTCTTCAGCTCCTTTGTAACGACCGGTTGTAATGTAGAGCTCAGCCATCTCTTCGGAAGAGCTGATGTTTTCGTTTCCACCTTCACCGGATTTCTTGAGTAGCTTGTAAGCCTTCTTATAAGTATCTCTGGCCTTTTCAAACTTTCCATTGACCATGTACAAACCAGCCAAGCTCTTCAAAGCCATGTAGTAGCTCAAGCTCTTTTTGGTTCCTTGCTTCCGAATAACCTCAGTCGCTTTTTCCAACTGCTGCTCGGCCTGATCAAACTCTCCTTTTTGAAGATTTATTTCAGACATGTCTACCAAAATCACTCCGTATAACTCTGAACTGGAACCGAACTTACGCTCTGCAATTTTCAATGCCTGCTCACTAATGGTATAAGCTTCATCATACTGATCAATGTAGGCCTTCAGCTTACTGTAGGAGCGTAAAAAGTCGATGTACAAAGGATGGTCCTCGTGCAACTGGTACTTGATTACGTCTTCAAAGTGATCTTGATAAACCTGCTTCGATTGCTCAAACAAGTCCTCGTTCTCCACATTGAATCCAGCCAATTTCAGCTGCTCGATGGAGTGCATTGGAGAATTGTCTCCGAAGTTGTTCTTGGCAATCCAAACATTGGTTTCCCGTTCGATTCGGGCTTCCTCCACTCGGTGATTGCGGTGGTAAAAATCGTAGAAGTGGTCGTTGAACTGAAGGTTCGAAACGTGGTCATCCGGGACATTCTCGGCAACACCTTCTTTCAATTTCACCTCTTGCTTAACCGCCTTTTTATAACGCTTCTTCCGGTTGTTAAAACGGTTTTCAAGCATCAACGCATTGAGGTAGTACACACTGGTCTTACCATACTTGTGCATGTTGTCCAACTTGTACTTAAGGAATAGGTGTCTTGCCTTTCTATCCTTGTCCGCTTCGATAAAGGATTGGATCTCCTTTTCTGCCACTTCATTAAAGAACTTGTGGTGACTTGAAATCCCGATTTTCAGCATTCGGGCGTGAATCTTTTTGTACTCCTTGTACGGCTTTTCCAGTTGACCATCATTCTCAGCCATTACGGCACGGCCAAATTCATTTTCGATAGTCGGCAAAGAGCGCTTTCCAACTAAGTCATGGATCAGTCTTTCGTTTTCATAGTACAGGTTAGAAGCCCGGCTAAAGTCTCCTCTCTCCCGGTAAAAATCGGCACGCAGTACATACAACTCAGCTAAACGGAATTGACGAGCCTTAAACTCATCTTTGTCCAACTTGATGGTAGACTTTTTAGCCGTAGTGTCAGGATTAGGAAATTCTCTTTTGGTAATGGAACGTTGGAAACCGATCAACTCGGGAATAAGGTATTCTACTTCCCGAAAGAAACCGCGGTCCAATTGAATGGTAACCATTCGCCTTTTGATTTCGAAGGCCAATAAAGAATCCGCATTGGTGGAAAGGTCACTTTTCACCTGCATTAAGGAGCGTTTTTCTTCAGAAGCTTCCTCCTCTTGAACTTCTTCCTCGGCAGCTTCCTCAACTACAGGTTCTGCCTGGGTAACAAGAGGTGTTGGGACTACATTCGTCTTGGGCAATTCAATTTCTGCATAGTCTTTGGATAAAGCCTTAGCCGAATCCAGAGCCGCAACTAACCTTTTCATAGAGGCCGAATCTTCACTTCCGGCCATAGCTTCCAACGAATCCGATAGAGATTGAATACGTGTGTCATTGGATTGAATCAAAGAGTCTAAGGTCAATGAATCCATGGCCACCTGGTTACTATCCAGGGATGGGTTGTCTTTGATCAATCCCATAAAGCCCGACAGAACGGTATCCACTACGGTGGTATCTTCCTGAATGCTTTCGGGCGTCAGGGGTAAGTCCAAAGCCGGTTCTTCTTGGGCTGTGGTATCGTCAACAGAGTTGTTTGAAGCTGTAGCATCGGAGGTATCTCCGTCCCAGGATTGGTGCAGGAATTCATCCGCCTGAACCAGGTATTCGTAGGCTAAAACCTGGTTTCCAAAGTGCGCATAAATATCACTGATAAGCAACAGACCATTGAGGTATTCGCTGCTATCTTCCTTGATGTTGAAGCTGAAATAATACAGCGCGTTTTCAAGGCTATCCTGTACTTCAAAATAGTTTCCAATTGCCTCCAGGTACTTAACGTTGTACAAGGCAAACAGGGCATAGTTTTGGGATGTTCCATACCCTTTTTTGCGCCACTTTTTCATTAACCGCTTTGTGGTTACTTGCGCATGGTGATATTCACCATGGTCGTAGCGCTTTTCTGTCTTCTCCAGCTTCTTGCTGGCCTGCTTATCCATCTTCTCAGTCTGCGCCCAGGCTGATGATGAAATAACCAGGCATAAGCTAATAGCCAGTAGGTTAATAGCTGCTTTAAATCTCCTCATGTACCGATGCCAAATTACTTTTGACCAAAATTGTTTGCAAACGTCAGGTTCAGCCCAAATCGCAGGTGAAAATTCCTAACCTCCGTCGGGAAGGCGTAGGCCAAAACATTATCACTTACCACATAGAGCTGGACGGGCCCTGCATTCGCAGAAAGACCTAATCCAACATTCGCATAACTTCGTCCATAAATGGAATAGTTTACCGTTGCGGCAAACCAATTTCTTACTTTCTGGGTCACTCCTACCTTGAAGGAAGAGCGCCAAGTACCGTTATAAAATTCGTTGTAGGTTAACAGGTTGGCATCTGTCTTTTTGAAGAGCTGGTAGTTAACCCCCAAATAGGTTTTCACCGGAAGAGTGGTGGTGTAAGGGTTGTTGTCTTCTTCAAACTCAATTCCTTCCAAAATACTGTCTAAAACCCGAGTGATTCCCGTACCATTTCCTGAAGCACCACCGTTAATCCAGTCATTCAAATCTTCACCGTCGTAGTAATATTCTACATCGTTGGAGGTTCCATTGACCACGTTGCTGTTCCAGCTAATAAAACCCAGGTCGTTAACTGCCAAAGACAAGGATAGCTTTTCGGTTGCATGGTAGGTAACTCCTAAATCAGCAGCGAATCCGTAATTACCGGTAATCGATTGGGTAACGGCATCCATAAACTCCACATTGGAATCAAGAATGGCAGTCATAGCCCCAGCCGAACGATAAGACATGGCACCGTCCAATTTGATGGAATAATCATCAGGATTGGTGGTTAATCCCAAACGGGTATCTGTGGTTTGTAGGTTTGCCAGTCCGCTTAGGTACTTGGCCCGAATACCAGCCGACCATTTTTCATTTAAGTCGCGGGCAAATCCGAGAGAAAACTCGGTGTATTGCATGTAGTCACCTCCAAGGCCATCCAAAGCCAAACGCTGACCGATATAATCGGGGTGACCATTTCCGTACCACATAAATTCAAAAAGCGTTTTCGGATAGGTAAAACGCCCAGAGATCTTTTCCTCCACGTTAAAAGTGATGTAAGAGGCTCCGGTTCTAAAGCCAAAGCCCAGAAGTGTGGTTCTGAAGTCAATTCCCAAATCGTTCAGGTCATCCATCTGAGAAATGGCTTTTGGCATATCCATTCTCAAGGCATTGGTATCGTCCACATAAAAAAGGTCGGAGTAGGCAAAGCCTTGGTTGTAAGGAGAAACATATACGCCGCTAATCACCGGAAGAGAAACGTAAGCCCGGCAATAGGGCATTCTCGAAATATTGATCTGATTGGCTTGCGGAACACTTCTCAGGTCATATAGGGTCAGGTCCTGCTGGGCTTCCAGGGAAAAGGTAGCAACCATACAGGCAATCAGCATCCAGAATCTTGTCTTCATGATCATCAATGGTCTTTAGAATACCCCAGGATCTCCCGTGAGTTTAACTCCGATTTTAACATCAATTTTATAGTCGTCAAAGATTTTTACGGTCGTGTTTCCATTGTTGGAGGTGGACAGGCTGCCAAGAACCAAAACGTATTTGGCCTGGCGTAGCAATTCGGTTCGCTCCTCGCTTAGCTCATTCTCCGTGGAGACATAACCTGGCTCAGTCACTTTTCCATTACCATCAATAATGGCTGATGCAGCTACTTGAGCTGAACTGATCAAATCAACCTCTTCCCCATTGGCCAGCTTAAGGGGAACATAATTTTCATCAAGAATGGTCGCCTTAACTACCGCATCAATGGGGAAACCATTTTCCAAAAAGGTTTTGATTGTTACTCCTCTTAGAAAATCAATATCCTGATCCAGGGAAATGGGGATGGTATCCAAAATCTGGAACTTCTCTACCCGTCCTACCAAAGGCAATTCAATGCGCATTTCCATACGGCACTTGGCTCCCTTTTCTACAAAATTCTGCGTGGTAGCATCCGGATTGGCACTTACACCAACACTGTGAACCAAATAAGTAGGAGTAGGCTTAAACACATCTCCTACGTTGGTGTTGGAGCGATCAAGAATGATTTGAGTCTTTACCGTTGTTCCAATGCTATTTACATCTGGAGCTCCAACCTTCAATTCACCGGTATTCGATTTGATCACTTCAAAAAGGTGCTTCGTTACTGGATTGTAACCATCTACACTATCGAGTTTCAATCCCAGTGGAACACCCAGGCTATTTTCAAAATCGAGAATAATTCGAGGGTCTTCAAGATGGATATTTCCATCGGAGGCAATGTTTTTGAAAAGGTGAATCTTAAGCGAATCTTGAGGGAGCCTCACCAACTTATCCTTAAAATCGCCGAAAAGTCTTTTGTAGTCCAAGTTGGTCATTGCCATGCCCAGGTTCATGGTACTGGGCGAACTAACGGAAGAAAAGGCAAATTGAATGCTAATCTCATTGTTTGCCGTCGGCTCAATACTGGCACCCGATAAATCAAAGTTAATGGAGCTACCAAGCGGTGCCGTTTGTGTGAGTGGATTACCACTACTTGTTTCTTTAATGGAGAGAAGCGTAACCGTAGCCGTTCCGGTTGCCGATGTATTCAGGTTTAGGTTTAGATTACCGGTTTCCAAATCGATTTGGGTAAACTCTTGTTCGCCTGGTAAATCAAAAGGCACATCCACCACAATAGTACCGGTGGACACCCCGGCTTGAACCGTTTCAGACACGTCGCCAAATTCCACAATATCGTCAGCTACAAATTCCTGAACGTCGCTGTTGTAGACCAGAGTGACTAATCCATCACCATCTGTGGTTACCACGGAAGAATCCGTAAAACCCAAAATATCCTGCACTTCCAATGAACTCTTAACCAAAGGGATGGCAAGTTGAGGTTCCCAGCCGGCGGTTGATAGGTTATCGAAATCGTACTCCTCTTTTTTAACGCATGCCGCTAACAAGACGGCGATCATTAAAAAGCCCGTAAACTTTTTCATACTGAGTTAAGATGAATTAACAAACTTAAGGATATCACCTGGCTAAGTCAAGCAGAAAGTGGGTATTGGACACTTCGGTTCAAAGAATAAACCTTACCAATTATCGAATAGAAATGGCCTGAGGACTTAGTTGAGAACGTAACAATACACCATACCATCATAGCTGCAAGTAACCAGTTCTAACCGGCCATCCAGATTCAGGTCGGTAACACGTGCACGGGTTTGTCCATAAAATGGCGAACCCTCCATGGGGCTTCCAAAACGATCTACTAAATGTACTTCAGCCAAACTGTCCTGCACCAAGGTAATATAAGCTCCCTCTTGTCCGGTAAAAATTCCGGGGCGCATCTTTTGGGCCTTTTCAAGCGGGTACAACAGAACTGACTTCCCTTCGGCATCATAGACTTCTAAGCCTTCACCGTTCAAAAACAGATACTCGGTTTCCCCATCTTGATTCACATCAATCAGATCAAAATAATGGCGAGCATCGAAATGCTTGAACTGAACTGTTTCCAATTTATCCTGAAGAGACAGCTGAAGTAAATTACCTGAACTATCCGTAGCTACCACAAAAGTGGATTTCAGATCCTTACCAGGCAAAACTCTCAATGGAGATCGCTCGTTTACCTGTAGCTCATTCTTAAGCTTTAAACGATCTTCACCTCGGCGATTGACCACTCTCACTCCCCCGTTTTCTTGCCAGGCGATGATGTAGTCTTTTTTATTGACCACCACGTGAGTCATCCGACGGCCTACCGGGTCACCTTTCTTGTACTTCCAGCCTTTTACCGGCTTTCCCTGGATATCATAACAAACCACATTACCATCCTTCAATGGGGCCATAATGCGATACTTCTGATTGTTGTCGTAATCGAAAACCATGACCGGAGCCGAAGCTTTTTCAGATAGTCGGATTGGGAAACCGTCCACGTCTTTCCCGTTACGATCGATCAAGTAGATTTTATGAGCCGTACCAAAAAGAATCTGGTACTTGTCGTTGCGGTACTTATCTACCTCAAAAATTCCTCCAACCATGGGCCCTTCTAAGTCGCGACTCCAAAGAATTCTACCTGTGTTTGAGATGAGGTAAACCCGGTTGTTATCATCCTGAATGAATACTTCCCGAGCCTTGGTGTAATGATTGGTAAACAAATAAGGCTGCGAACTAACCGTGGTGTCCAGTGGAATCTCCCACAAGGATGCAGTCACCTTCTTATAGATTGGATTGTGCTTTAGAAACAGGTTGTTGTAATACATGTTCCCTTGATCGTGCGACACCTGAAGGCATACTCCCTCAAATTTCCGGAGAAGCTCCAGGTTATCATCCACCCAGGATCGATTTTTCGGTGCCAGGAAGTGATGGATGAGGTATGGAGAGCGAGCAATGTTTACATAGGCTGTAAGATTGGCCGTTGAAGAAAGGTTGTCGCTGAAATTTTCGAAATTTTCATCGCCATCCAGGGTCTTATTCCCTTTAAAGGCATTGATAACTTCCCGCATGGTGGAGAGCTTGTTACCCAAAATGGCAAATCCATCCAGTTCCATGAGGTATTGACTTTCCAACACCCGAAAAGTATTTCCGAGGTATACCTCCAGAAGGCCATTGGGTTTTAGCGTATAAATGGAGGTTTCGCGGTATTCTTTAACGTCCACTTCTCCTTCATCGTCGGTTAGCATAAGTGGGGCAAAGGCCTCTTTCATCTTTCCCGGATCGATTAATCGAATCAATCCAATGGCTCTTCCTCCCAAGGAACTCACTTGCTCTCCGGAGGTGGGCGCGTTGACTTCCAAAATGGCCAAACCAATTTCACTTCCACAAACCGACTCCATTAGGTCTCGGGATGATAGGGCAAAATCCTGATCCAGCTTTGAAACCTTCTTCTCATGAGCCACCAATTGATTTCCAGATTCCAAATAACCTTTTCGAGCTACGTAGAAATCTTTGAAATTGCTCAATCCATAGTGGTAAAAAAGCGCCGTATTGGAGGGCAACACACGAGTGATATCGAGAGACCGTGCCTTCTGCCCTCAAACAGGCTCAAAAAGTTCTGTACCGAATCGGCGGCAAAACTGTAGCCATTAAAAAGAAGGCCATTCGGCTTCACGATTCCGTCTAATTCCGTCCAGGATGCCCAACTCTGCAAGGAGGCCAATCGGTTAGAAAAAGAGGGATCCATCAAAGAGGAGATATACTGCGACCACACCTGATGATTGATGTAAACATTGATGGATTTCGAGGTTCCAGCGGTTTGATAGGCTTGCAAAAAGTTTGGTTTACTTTTCAAAGAAACTCCACTGTTGATCTGGCGAATGGATTCTTCAATCACAATCGACATGGGACTGAACAAGAAGTAACCTTTATGGAAAGACATAGCGTAAGTCTCGTCACTTCCTTTCCGCTTTAATAGGGTGATAGTTCCGGAATCATAAGCCTTGTCTGTTCCTGAAAAATAGGTTTCAAACTGACGACTTATTTGCTCTTTAAAATCGTCTTCGTCAACCGTTGATGGAACCCGAATGGACAGCAAGAAACTGAATTTCTGAGCACCACCGGGAATCCAGGCCATAAGGACCGGCACCTGTGACAGATTTTGTTTAAACCACGGCTCCGAGGAGAGCAGTGTATCCAATTGTTCCAAAGTCTGATCAAGTGGTCCAACCAAACCAGCGGTACGCAACTCGTCGTAGATCAAATTGGTGTTCTGAACCCGGGAAAAGAGTTCAGCCGGATCCCTAAACTCAACCACAACCGCGGATGAATAAGGAATAGCCTCATAATATTCGTAGTTGATTTTTTTGGTTTGGGTGAGTTTGAACCACGCAAATACCAGTAAACCAGCAAAAGCCGCCAGCAAAACACCAAATACGATTTTTCTGACCATAAGGGAATTCCGTCTGGGTGTAAAATTAGCTGAAGATTACTGCTTGTCAGGCAATAAGTAGGTTCAATTTCAACAGCCTAACGTGGATTCAGCAAATGCTTGCTTCGTGATCTATTTCCAGTTGCCCGGTTTTAGGATTTAAGCAGTTTGAAACTCATTCTGTGAATGGGAGACGGGCCATGTTCTTGAATAGCCTTGCGGTGATCTACGGTTGGATATCCTTTGTTTCTATCCCAATGATATTGGGGGTATTTGGCATGCATTTCCTTCATCAAATCGTCTCGGTAGGTCTTGGCCAAAACCGAGGCAGCGGCAATGGACAGAAATTTAGCATCTCCTTTGACCACACATTGATAAGGAATGAAATTGTAGGGCAAAAATCGATTGCCATCCACCAGAATATGCTCAGGCCGGGGATCCAATTGGTCCAAACTTCGGTGCATTCCCAAAATCGAAGCTTTGAGAATATTGATCTGATCAATCTCTTTATGATCCACCATGGTTACTCCGTATGCGATGGCATCTTTGAGGATAACCTCGCGAAGAGTATATCGGTCTTTTTCGCTAAGTTGCTTGGAATCGTTGAGCTTTTTGTGGTAGAAATCCTCCGGAAGAATAACCGCCGCAGCACTCACCGGACCAGCCAGACATCCTCTACCTGCTTCGTCGCAGCCTGCTTCAAGTAAACCCTGAGTATGAAAAGGTTTGAGCATAGTTTTAAGTTCTCCGAATTAAGGAGTTCGGACAAACTTAATGGTTTAAGAAGACTCTTTTAAAGGGAGACAACTAACCACCTCCCCACAAAATTCCTACTGCACACGCACCCACTGCCCAGAATCAATCAAGGGCTCGGCTTGCTTGTACTTAACGGTCTTTTTCTCGCCGGTCATGATGTTTTGAATATCGACGCGTTCGTTGCGACCAATTTTCTTTTCTACCCGAACAGGCTCTTTCTTCTGTTGTGGAGCACTTGGGTCATGGTAATCCTGACCCTGCTGCATTTCCTCTGGAGCTCCTCCTCGACTTGCTTGAGTTTTGGGTTGCTCACGACGCGGCAAATTATCTCCTTGGCTCACTTGTGGGGCTTCTGCTTGAGGCAATCCGGCTTTCACCAGGAAGGAAACGATTTCCTTGTTCACCTTAGACACCATGGTTTTGAACAGCTCAAAAGATTCGAACTTGTAAATCAACAATGGATCTTTCTGCTCGTGTTGGGCAAATTGCACCGACTGACGGAGATCATCCATTTCGCGAAGGTGTTCTTTCCAATTTTGATCGATCATGGCCAGAATCACTCCTTTTTCCAAGGCTCGAACGGCTTCTTTACCTTCGGAGTTTACGGCTTTTTCCAAATTGGCCACAACCTGAATCGAACGTCGTCCATCGGTAAACGGTACAACGATGTTTCTAAAGGTAGCACTCTGGTTTTCGTAAACATCCTTGATCACTGGGAACGCCATTTGAGCAATCAAATCAGACTTGGTCTGATAATGATTCATCATTTTGTCGTAAAACTCCTGACCCATTTGTTGAGGATTTCCTTTTAGGAATTCTTCTTCACTCAATGGAGTTTCCATTCCGAACGTCCGGAAACACTCATCGCGGTAACCTACAAAGTCTTTTCCATCATGGTACATGTGCGTCATGTCGAGGCACAAGTCGTGGATCATATTGGAGATATCAACCTGAATTCGCTCACCGTACAAGGCGTGCTTACGACGGGTATAAATCACCTCACGCTGAGAGTTCATTACATCATCGTATTCCAGCAATCTTTTACGTACACCGAAGTTGTTTTCCTCCACCTTACGCTGAGCTCTTTCGATGGATTTGGTAATCATACTATGCTGAATTACCTCTCCTTCTTTTAGCCCCATGCGGTCCATCAACTTGGAGATCCTTTCGGATCCAAACAGACGCATCAAGTTATCTTCAAGCGACACAAAGAACTGGGAAGATCCTGGGTCTCCCTGACGACCGGCACGACCACGTAACTGACGGTCAACACGACGAGATTCGTGTCTTTCCGTACCAATAATGGCCAAACCTCCAGCTTCTTTTACGCCTTCGCCCAGCTTAATATCGGTACCACGACCGGCCATGTTGGTGGCAATCGTTACGGTTCCAGGCTTACCTGCCTCAGCAACAATGTCTGCTTCCTTTTGGTGCAGCTTCGCGTTCAGTACCTGGTGGCGCACATTTTGGCGCTTCAGCATTCTACTGAGCAACTCCGAAATCTCTACCGAAGTAGTACCTACCAATACAGGTCTGCCTTCATTCACCAAACGAACGGTTTCGTCAATAACAGCATTGTATTTCTCACGAACGGTTTTGTAAACCAAGTCTTCCCGGTCATCACGCTGGATCGGACGGTTTGTTGGAATAACAACCACATCCAATTCATAGATCTCATGGAATTCACCTGCTTCCGTTTCAGCCGTACCCGTCATACCTGATAGCTTGTGGTACATCCGGAAGTAGTTCTGCAAGGTTACGGTTGCATAGGTCTGCGTTGCCGCTTCAATCTTTACATTTTCCTTGGCTTCAATAGCCTGGTGCAAACCATCGGAATAACGACGACCTTCCATGATACGTCCGGTCTGCTCATCCACAATCTTCACCTTGTTGTCCATGATCACGTAGTCCACGTCTTTTTCAAACATGGCGTAGGACTTCAACAACTGATTAACGGTGTGAATTCGTTCCGACTTAACAGAGTAATCAGAGATCAGGCGATCCTTCTCTTTGATCTTGTCTTCGTGGTTTAAATCAGAACGTTCGATTTTGTCGATTTCCGTTCCGATATCGGGCATGATGAAGAAATTCGCGTCATCACTTTCCCCGGTCACCAATTCAATACCCTTTTCCGTCATTTCCACCGAGTTCATCTTCTCTTCGATCACGAAGAACAATTCGGCATCTACAACGGGCATTTCTTTTCCTTGATCCTGGAGGTAGTAGTTCTCCGTTTTGGTCAAGTGAGCTTTAATTCCAGGCTCACTCAAAAACTTGATCAGAGCCTTATTCTTAGGCATAGCACGGTAGGCACGGTAAAGTGCCATACCACCAGCCTCAGCTGCTTTCTTATCTGGATTGCCCGACAAGTATTTTTTCGCATCAGCGATGAGGGTATTCACCAACTTACGCTGAGCACCCACCAAAATCTCAATTTTTGGCTTCAGCTCCATAAACTCGTGCTGGTCTCCCTTTGGAGTAGGACCAGAAATAATCAATGGAGTACGAGCATCATCAATCAGTACGGAGTCAACCTCATCCACGATGGCGTAGTTGTGCTTACGCTGCACCAAGTCGTCGGGTGAACTGGCCATATTGTCACGGAGGTAGTCAAAACCAAATTCATTATTGGTTCCGTAAGTCACATCCGAACGATACGCGTTTCTTCTTTCTTCAGAATTCGGTTGGTGCTTATCGATACAGTCTACCGTCAATCCATGGAATTCAAACAAAGGAGCCATCCATTCGGAGTCCCGTTTGGCCAGGTAGTCGTTTACCGTTACCAGGTGCACCCCTCTACCGCCGAGGGCATTGAGAAACACAGGAAGCGTTGCTACGAGGGTTTTACCTTCACCCGTAGCCATCTCCGCAATTTTTCCACTGTGGAGAACCATACCACCAATCAGCTGAACATCGTAATGCACCATGTCCCAGGTAATCTCATTACCCGCCGCCAACCAGCGATTTTGCCAATGGGCTTTTCCGCCTTCTACGGTCACGTGACCTTTGATCACAGCCAGGCTTTCATCCGAAGGACTGGCGGTTACCGTTACTACCTCGTTTTCTTTAAAACGACGTGCAGTCTCCTTGATCAGGGCAAAGGCTTCAGGAAGCGCTTCGTCCAGGGCTTTATCCAGTTTAGAGGTGATTACCTCTTCCAGTTTATCTATTTGATCGTAAATCGCCTCTTTCTCATGAACGTCTATCTCAAAGTTGCCATCCGCTTTGGCTTTCAACTTATCGATTTCATCTTGCTCAGTAGCAAGCTGATCGTGAATAGACTTTTTCAGTTTTTGGGTGCGTTCGCGAAGTTGGTCGTGGGTTAAGCCGGACAGACTGTCGAAGATCTGGTTGATCTCTTTTACCCGAGGCTCGAGAGCCTGGATATCTTTCTCCGATTTATTGCCGACAAATAAGTTGAGCAGCTTTGATACAAATTCCATTTCTTAGCTCGATTGTGTTTTTCCAAGTCTGCAAAAATAGCGGAAAATATGAGGTAGAGCAGGGCTTTCACACCCAGGAATGTTATAGGGTATTAAAATACTCAGTTAGTCGACGTTAGGGTATGTTTTCCCTTACTGAACAATTAGTTTGTGCGTATACACCTTACCGCCTACTTCGATGTTTACGAAGTAACTTCCAGGAGCCAAAACTTTGTTCAATTCCATGGTAATGACAGAATGGGTTCCATGGTTGTAAACACTAAAATCGAGTAGGTACTCCTTGCCCAAAAAGTCGCTGATCAAAACATTCAATTCCTCTTCGTTGTTATTCGGAATTTGCAAGTAAAGATTCATTCCGTCATTCGGGTTCGGATAAAGCTGAATGTCAATGTCTATTTCCGGATTGAACGCCACCTTTCTCAAATCAAACTTGGTTTCCTTTCCGTCGAAGTCGGTCTGCTTCAAACGGTAGTAGGAAATTCCCTCCAGAGGTTTCGGATCCACTTCGTGGTATTCCTGACGCTCGTTGGTAGTTCCGGCCCCGGCAACTTCAACCACGGTTTCAAACCAATCCAAATCCTGCGTACGTTCTACTGTAAAGTAATCGTTGTTCACCTCAGAAGCGGTGATCCACACAAGATCCACCACATTATCCTCTTTGTTAGGAATAGCCTCAAAGGAGACCAATTCTACCGGAAGTGGATTTTCACTGGTAATCGATCCTAAGGAGAAAGGACTAAAAGAAGATATAGTTCCACTGGAAGTAATGGTTCCGGCGGTTGTATTTCCAGTTGTGCCTCCATTTCCTTCACTGGTCCATGATCCACCGGTGTAATGACTCACCACCAAATCACCCAGATTAGTCACATCCCCACTTCCTGTACCCCAACTCAGGGTAACACTTACCGCATTGGTACTCGCATTTCGATCCAGGGTCCAGTATTCCATTTGGCTCACGTGGTCGATCGGGGCGGTTAGGGTATTTCCAACAGCCACCCTCGGATTGTCACTGATAAACTGAGCCTGGAAGTTTGCCGAACCCGAAGATGGTGCGGAAATAGATAGCGGTCTATACATTCCATTATCCCCTACCGGGAAGGCAAATGCATCATTTCCAACTTTGGCCACTGGTCCATCCACATGGGAATTATTGGATGCTCCCGATGCCACAGAGTTATCGTAGAAAGTAATCAAATTCGCCGCATCGGAGATGATATTACCATTGGTAAAGGTCAAATCTACGGTTACTGAAATAGGTACGTTTAGCGTCACATCATCTGCGGAATTATCCAAGGTAATTCGACGGAATATTGAAGTTGGTGAAGCTCCTAAATCATTAATACTTTGAGCACCCGTTCCATCAAAAACCACCCGGCCATTGGCATTTCCAAAAGTGATGGCAATGTCAGAGTTAAAGTTGATGTCACCAGCATGGGTACACACCGTATTATAAGCCGGATAAATTCGAGAAGATCCTGTTTTTATGTAGTTAGCATCGCCGTTGTAATCATCGGCTGCGTTGTTGGCCAAAATCATTCGGCTGGTTCCATTATTGGTAAAGGTCACATCACCCTGGAATACATTTCCACCATACATATCGTCATTTCCTGACCCGTTTTTGGTAAAGGAGCTCGTTCCATTGAAAGTGGATTCCCGGCAATAAACCCGAGGTGCACTTGCCGTCACATTTCCTCCCCAGTTGCTGTTGTAATTGTACACGTAGCCTGTACCAGCTGTAATGTTAGCGGTATGAGCGGCGTTTCCATTTTGGGTAAAATTCCGGTAGTAAAGGTCACCGCTTACAAAGCTTCCTACGATTACTGTTCTTCCCGCAGCCATGGTAGACGTTCCACCATTACGGCCAAAATAGATCCCATCACTACCTGCAATGGTAGAAGCCACGGTCACATCCTGATTGTATTGGTTATTACTATTGGCATTGTAGTTACAGTAAATCTCAGAGTTGTTTGCGGTACTGCTGTTGGTCAGTGTTACCGGCCCATTAAAGGTCACATCACCATTGCTACCTAAATAAACCCGGTAGGAGGTTCCTGATCCGCGATTGGTTACTGCTGTGGCTCCAGTAACTGTTACTGACGAATTCACACCATTGGCCACATAAATCTGTGAATTATTCCCGGTAGAATTGTTATCCAATACCAAGGAATCGCCTACCGTAACCGACCCATTATTACCTACATAGATATTCGCATTGGTTGCGCTTCCGGCATTGTTTACGATCAACTTTCCGGTTACTGCTAATGTAGAGGCGTTAATATCGGTCAGGTAAACGTATGGGGTTGACCCGCTCGGAGAGTTATTCACCGTAAGGTTTCCGGCCACTGTATTTCCGGCTGAATTATAAGCCAAATACATGCGGTAAGATCCTGTGTTCGTTAAGATCAAATTGGCGCCAAAAGCATCAGAGCTACCACTTCCCATCAAGAAGTAACCCGATCCACTATTCACCAATTCTGCATTTCCGGTAAAGGTGTTTCCTCCTACGGATTGATCGTTTGTTGCTCCATTCTTTTCCAGGTAGGACGTTCCGCTATAGGTTGTTCCACGGGTTATCATTCGAGGGCCTATAAAGGTTACATTTCCTCCCCATTGGCTATCGTAGTTATAGATATATCCTGTTCCAGTAATGGTTAGTGCTTGAGGCGTACCTCCTACCTGTGTGAAATTGCGGAGATAAAGGTTTCCTCCAATAAATCCTGATCCAATGGTGATCGTACGACCATTGGCCAAAGTACCCGATCCTCCTCCGGCTCCGAAGTAAACACCATCGCAACTGGCATGCGTGCTCGACACTTGAATATTTCCATTGTAACTGTTGGAGCTGCTTGATCCATAATTGAGGTAAAACTCCGAATTGGACGATGAGTTGGCATTCACAATTTCCAAATCTCCATTGAAAATAACATCACCGCTACTTCCAAGATAGGTCCGGTAAGTGGTTCCCGCACCGTTGACCGTAAATCGGGCAAAACCACCAATCGTAATTTGAGAGTTGGATTGATTGCCGAGGTAAACGCTCGAACTCGTTCCTGTGGCATTACCGTTGTATAAGAGGGAGTCACCTACCGTGATATCTCCGGCGTCTCCGATGTAAACATTGGCAGCAGCAGCGGTACTGGTATTATTTACAACAAGCTTTCCTGTAATTGCCAGCGTACTCGCCGAAGCGGTACTGATGTATACGTAAGGACTTGAACCAGAAGCAGAGTTGTTAATGATCAGGTTACCTCCAATGGTATTTCCGGCACTGTTGTGCGCCAGGTACATGCGGTAGCTCCCAGAGTTGTTCATAGTTACATTTCCTGTAAAGGCATCAGGACTACCATTTCCCATAAGAAAGTATCCGCTTCCAGAACTGGTCAAAACCACATCCCCCATGAAGGTATTTCCTCCTACAGAAGGATCATCAGAAGCACCGTTTTTCTCCAAGGTAGCCGTCCCATGATAGGTCGTTCCCCGAGTAACATGTCTCGGTCCGGAGAAGTTCACATCACCGCCCCAAGAACTGTTGTAGTTGTAGATGTAACCTGTACCACCAGTGATGGCCAATGTTTGAGCAGTGGCTCCAACCTGATTAAAGTCCCGGAAATACAAATATCCTGCGATAAAGGAAGACCCGACTGAAATGGTACGCGTAGCTGCTAAAGTTCCTGTTCCGCCGCTGTTTCCGAAATAGATTCCATCAGATGCGGCATTGGTGGAGGACACAACGATGTTCCCGTTGTAGTTATTCGAGCTATTAGAAGAATTGTTGCAGTAAAACTGGTTATTTGTCGCGGTTGAGTTGTTGGTCATGGTTAGGTTACCGGTAAATACAAGGTCACCATTGGCACCTACATAAAAACGGTGATTTGTTCCACCTCCGGTATTCGTAAATTGGCTATGACCACTAATGTTCACGGATGAAGTCGCGTCATCACCAATGTATACATCGGCTGTTGTAGAAGTAGCATTATTGGTAACAACCAGAGAATCTCCAATGGTTACATCTCCTCCATCTCCAACGTAAATGTTTGAAGTGACTCCACTTCCCGTATTACTCACTACACACTTTCCGGTTATAGCAAGAGTTGATGCCGAAGCAGAACTCAACACAGTTACTCCAGATCCGGTGTTCGACTGGCTAACGATGACATTACCACCTACGGTATTTCCAGCTGAATTATGAGCAAAATAGATACTGCTTGTCCCCGAGTTGGTCAGGGTTACATCTGCCGTATAAGTATCCCGAGTGCCATTCCCCAAATAGATTCGGCCTGATCCCGAGTTTCGAAGTTCCGCATTACCGGTAAAGGTGTTATCTCCTGGTGAACTATCATCCGAGCCCCCCGTTTTTTCCAAATATGCGGTTCCGCTATAAGTCGTTCCACGAGTAATGATTCGAGGCCCCACAAAGGTCACATTACCACCCCAGTTACTGTAGTCGTTGTACAAATACCCGGTTCCTGTAATGGTCGCTGCTTGAGGGGTAGGTCCTACTTGGGTAAATCGACGGAAAATCAAACTTCCACCAATAAAGCTTGTTCCCACAGTCACCGTTTGACCGGCAGCCAAAGTTGAACGACCTCCTGAATTTCCAAAATAGATTCCATCACTGGAAGCATCGGTACTTGATACTTCTATATTCCCATTGTATTGGTTGTTGCTACTATCTTCATTGTTGCAGTAAATCACCGCTGTGTTGGCCGTGGCCGTATTGGTCAAATGAACGTTATCGTTAAACGTAATATCACCCCAGTTACCCAGGTAAGATGTTTTGGTGGTACCTGCTCCACTGTTGGTAACGGTTACAGGGCCATTGGCTGTGATTATGGACCCGTGGCTGGCAGCCATATAAAACACCCCGGAAGCGCCTGAAGGATTATGCACCACAATCAACGAATCTCCTAAGGTAACATCCCCTGTTCCACCCAAATATAGGTGACCGCTAGCAGCGGTGGAGGTATTGGTCAGATAGGTCTTTCCGGTAATTGCCAAGGTTGAATTTCCACCATTACTTAAATAGAGGTGCCCTCCTGATCCGCTTGTCGCATTGTTAGCAATAACGTTACCGGCAACGGTATTGCCAGCACTGTTGTAGGCCACATGCAAATGATTGGAACCGGTATTGTTCATGGTCAAATTTGCTGAGAACACATCGGGAGAACCATTTCCCATGGCCATAACACGGCTACCTGAATTTACCAATTCCGCATTGCCGGTAAAGGTATTTCCCCCAACAGAGTAGTCATCCGAAGCACCCGTTTTCTCCAGGTAAGAGGTTCCGCTAAAAGTAGACCCGCGTGCCAGTATTCTCGGACCGGTAAACGAAATGTTTCCGCCCCATTGACTATCGTAAAAATAGATATACCCAGTTCCGGTAATCGTCATGGACTGTGGAGTTCCGCCTACTTGGGTAAAGTTTCTAAAGATCAAATTTCCACCAATGAAAGAGGTTCCGACTGAAACAGTAAACCCATTGGCAAGCGTAGCACTACCTCCGTTGTTTCCAAAATGATATCCATCACCGCTGGCATCCGTATTCGATATTACCAGATTTCCGTTAAAGGTGGTGTGACTACTATCTTCATCGCCAAAAATCATGTGACTATTGGTGGCTGACGCACTGCTGGAAACTGTCGTATTTCCGTTGATGGTTACATCTCCCCAATATCCAACGTAGCACCGCTTTGTGGTTCCAGCACCCGAGTTTGTTACCGTTAATGGGCCGTTGATTGTCACCTGTGACGTACTGGAATTTCCAATGTAAACCGTTCCACTTGCTCCAGTCGGTGCGTTAGTAACAATTAAGGAATCACCGAGAGTCAAATCACCGGTGGCTCCAATGTACACATTTCCAGTAGCCGCTGTACTCGTATTGGTAACGTAGGTCTTTCCTGAAATGCTCACTCCCGAAGTAGTGGAATTACTAATGTAGGAGTGCGCCGAAGTTCCGGAAGTCGAACTCGTCAAGGTCAGGTTTCCAGCTACTGTATTTCCAGTACTGTTTTGACCGAGCACAAAATGATCACTGGCTGTATTTTCGATCGTTAGATGACCAGAAAAAACATCGGGTGACCCATCTCCCATTCTAACATAGCCGCTTCCTGAATTCACCAGGGTAGCATTTCCGGTAAAGGTGTTACCCCCTGCTGAATTATCGTCTGTGGCTCCATTCTTCTCCAAATAGGCCGTTCCACTGTATGTGGTGCCTCGGGTTATCATTCGTGGAGCGATAAAGGTTACGTTACCACCCCAGTTGCTGTTGTAGTTATAAATGTATCCTGTACCCGTAATGGTTAGAGCATGAGGCGTTGGACCGGTTTGATTGAAATTCCGTAGGAAAAGATCCCCGGCGATAAAACTGGTACCAATTGTTAAAGTTCGTCCACTTGCCAGATTGGTGGTACCCGCACTATTTCCAAAGTAAAATCCTTGAGCATTCGCATGCGTACAAGACACCTGTATGTTTTGATTGAGAGTAAGGGTACTGTACGCGTTGTTCGCACAATAGAAGCGTGAATTGGTCGCTGAAGTGCTGTTGGTCAGATCCAGGGTTCCGTTAGCAACAACATCGCCTGTGTTTCCCAAATAAACCCTCGATATAGTTCCAGATCCATTGTTGATAATGGTGGCATTTCCTCCCAGAGTTACTGTAGAAGCTGAGTCATCAGCCATATAGAGATCGCTGGTGGCAGCAGAAGCTCCGTTGAGCGCATACAAGGTTCCTGTTATCGTTAGATCTCCTCCGTTTCCTAAATAGAGATTTGATCTATTAACGCCTGCCGTTTGCCTAACCCGAGCACTCCCGTTTACAGTTACGGTGGAGTTCGAATTATTGGCCACTACAACGTTGGCAAAGGTTCCGGTAACGGCCTGATTGATCACCAACGAATCATTGACCACAATGGTAGCCTGCTCACCGAAATAAATACTACTGGTAGTTGCTGATCCGGTGTTGTTAAGCGTCGTTTTACCTTGAACGGTAAGTCCAGTTCCATTAACTCCTCCAAAGTACATGCTATTGGAGCCTCCGGTAGGTGCATTGTTTGCGGTTAGAGTACCGCCCACATAGTTTCCAGCCGAATTATAAGCCAGATAAAGGTTGTGACTTCCGGAATTGGTCATGATCAAGTTAAGCTGAAAGGTGTCTGGCGTTCCATTACCCATGAGGAAGTATCCACTTCCGGAATTCACTAGTTCGGCATTTCCCAACACGATATTTCCACCCACTGAGGCATCATTGGTGGCCCCGGTTTTTTCCAGGTACAAGGTTCCTGCATATCTGGATCCTCGAGAGTACATTCTCGGAGCTGTAAAGGAGATATTACCTCCCCAGTTGTTATTATAGCTGTTCAAATACCCCGTTCCGGTAATGGTAATCGATTGAGCAGTAGTTCCGCTCTGAGTAATGTTTCTAAGCAACAGGTTACCGGCACTGTAAGCAGCACCCACGGTAATGGTTTTCCCAGCAGCGAGAGTAGCGGAACCACCTGAGTTACCAAAGAAAATCCCGTCACAACCGGCACCGGAAGAAGACAATAAAATGTTTTCCTGATACTGATTGGCACTAGCCGTTCCGTTATGTAAGTAAATTTCTGAGTTGGTGCTGGTTGCGCTGTTGGTGATAGTAAGGTTGCCATTGAAGGTCATGTCACCATTGTTCCCCATATAAATTCGGCTGGTTGTAATGGCTCCCTGGTTGGTGATTGCAGTGGCACCGTTGAGCACCACAGCCGAGGCAGTTCCGTTAGCTACAGCAACCTGACTCGTTGTTCCGGTTCCGTTATTCACAATAACTAAGGAGTCTCCTATAGTCAAGTCCCCTTGTTCAGCTAGATAAATAGTTGACGAAGTTGCAGTGGACGTTTGGTTGATGCGACATTTTCCTGAAATAGATAGTGAGGCGGTCGATGCATTGGAGATGTAGATGTTACCATCCGTTCCTGAGCCACTTGAGTTGACTACTAAGTCTCCACCAATATAGTGCCCCACTCCATTCTGGGCCATGTAGAAGCGATAACTTCCGGTATTGTTTGCGGTAACATTCAAGGAGAAGGTATCTGCCGTACCGTTACCCATCATGAGATAGCCAGAGCCCGTACAGTTTAAAATGGTATTCCCTACCACAAAGTTTCCTCCTGAAGAAGAGCTATTCACCGTACCGTTTTGGGTAATGGTAAGCGTTCCATTATACCGGGAGGTTTGGGTATATACAACAGGTGCAACACAAGTAAAATCACCATTCCAGGTATTGCCACGCATATCCAATCGAGCAGTTCCCGTAAGGGTGATAGACTGGGCAGTGGCTCCCAATTGAGTAACATTTCTTAAATCCAGGTAATTGGCTGCATAACCACCACTCCCAATAAGAAATTGGTTACCTGCTGTAAGGGTGGCCGTTCCGTTGTTGCTTCCAATGGTTATGCGATCAGTTCCTGTATTGTTGAGAGTAACGTTACAGTCAAAATAACTACCAGCAGCAGCATAGGTCATGTGAATCCGATTGGATCCTGAATTGTTAATTTCTAAAGCTGTGCGAAAAGTGTCTGGAGATACATTGGCCGATAACAAGTAACTGGTTCCAGTGTTTCTAATCCAGGTTGAATCGTTGAATACGTTTCCTCCATTTCCGTGTGCAGAGGAGGCTCCGTTATGGGTAAGATCAGCTTTGCCATTGAAGGTACTACCGTTGAGGTACATTCGGGCGGTGACGCAGGTTACAGGAACATCGAATTGAGTTCCTCTGAAATAAGTGGTTCCCGTTGAATTTATACTGCAAGATCCTCCGGTACTTCCATCCACCATGACACCATCGGTAAAATCGATGGCACCTGTTATGGAAAAGGTATTTCCGTTTACATCAAGGGTATCTCCGTAGCCACTGACCGTGAGACCACCCACGGTAGGGGCAATATCCAGGACGCACTTTCCTGTACCATTACCATTGAAGATGGCCGTATTACCAGCACCAGGCACGCTGGCACCAGCGGCACCTCCTGATGAGGTTGACCAATTGCTTACATCATTCCAATTACCTGTGGATGAAGCTACCCAATACCGTGATTGGCTCCATCCCGAAAAAGCGCTGAGTAAAAATACCAGCAGCGTCCACCGGGCCATACTTACTTATTCTCTCCGTTAATCGAATTTCAATTCCTGCACTTGTGAAATTCTAAAATCTGATCCTTTTTTAATTCAACTCGTGAATTTAGTGTTTAAGGTTTGGGTAGATGATCTATAATAACGCAAGGAATTAACATTGGTTTCTTAATACAGACAAAGTCCGACCATCTTCGACAAGCCGCATCCCTAAATCCCTTTATGTGCCTGGGCTACAGAATAAATCAAAAAAAAACACCGCCTTAAAAAAAGTGCGGTGTTTTCAAATTTCGATCAGCTTTTTGCTGCTAATATTCGTCTTCGTTGAAGAAAAAATCTTCCTTGGATGGATAATCGGGCCAAATGTCTTCGATACTCTCATACACTTCTCCCTCATCTTCGATTTCCTGAAGATTTTCTACTACTTCTAGGGGTGCTCCTCTACGCAATGCGTAATCAATCAACTCTTCCTTAGTTGCCGGCCAAGGAGCATCCTCCATATATGATGCTAATTCTAACGTCCAGTACATAGGCCTATTGTTAAAGGTCCAATTTTTTGCAAATGTAATTTTTTTCGCATCAAATGCAAGTCAATCAATTACAACTTAATCATTTGGTTAAATTCTTGGCTCCCAAGGGATTTCAGTTGCACCCAAATCCTGGGTTAAACGGCGTGATAACACAAACAAATAATCCGACAAACGGTTTAAATATCGTATTCCCAGTGAATCTACATAACTCTCCCGCTTCAGTCTAATCGCCAGTCTTTCGGCCCTTCTGCACACGCAGCGGGCAATGTGGCAATAGGATACGGTGGTATGTCCACCGGGCAAAACAAAGGATCTCATAGGTTCGAGTTCTTCGTTCATTTCATCCATTTTCTGCTCCAAAAGGGTGATGTCGTCTTCGGACATACCAGGCAATTTTCGGGGCGTTTTTTCCGGATCAGAAGCCAAATGACTACCGAGGGTAAACAGGCGATCCTGTATCTCTATAAGTACTTCTTTGAGGGATGAATCCATTTCCTGATCCCGAATGAGCCCAACATGGGAGTTTAACTCATCTACGGTACCATAGGTTTCAATTCGAATATCGTCTTTGGACACACGAGTACCTCCTAACAAAGAGGTTTCCCCTTTGTCTCCCGTTTTGGTATACACTTTCATGGCCTTAAAATTACAACAGGAAGTACGGATGGAGCTTGAGAAGTTCCCTGAATTCTTATCCAGTAGGTACCCGGCTGAAGATCAAGAGTCTGAATAGGACCTGAGGTTTCACCGGAATTCAATATTCTTCCACTGGGATCAATTACCTGCCATTGCACAGGAAATTCGCTGGTTTCCAATGTAACAGATCCTCTCGAAGGATTCGGATAAAGGCGTGCTTCCAATGGAGTGGACTCAATCGGAGTAACACTTACCACACCGCCAAGCTGAAAGGTATCGGTAATCTGACACCCGGCTGAATCGGTAACAACTACGATGTATTGCCCTTGCTTTTGCAGTTCAATAATTTCCGGCGTTCCTGGATTAACGAAACCACCTGGTCCTTTCCAGAAGTAAGTATAGCTCGGAGCTCCACCTGACACCTGGGTTGAAATGGACCCCAAAGTAGACGTATCAATCACTGTGGAGGTCATTTTTAACTCCGGAAAGCTCTTAATTTCAAAACTATCAATAACGGTACAAAGGTTCGCATCCGTTACGGTCACCTTGTGCCATCCTGAGGCCAATTGAGTGGCCACTGGTGTTTTATTGGAAGTATCACTCCAAGCGTATGCATAAGTTCCAAATCCACCTTGAGCGGTCACTCTAATTTCTCCTTGCTTATCGCTGTAGCAGAAGTTATCCGTCGTTTTGGCACTTACCGCAAGTGGAGCTTCTGGTCCGAGTACTTGAAAACTCTGAATCAACAGGCAATTCGGAGAAGCAGCATCGGTAACGGTAACGGTGTAATTTCCGGCCACCAATTTGGTATTGATGGTATCGGTACCTCCATTGCTCCATTGGACGGAATAGGGCTTGGTTCCACCTAAGGGTTGAATTTGAATCTCACCCAGGCTATCACCAAAACAAACCTCATGATCCAAAACGGTTGTATTCATGGACACCGACCCCTGATCACTCAGAGCAACATGTCTAATTCGGGTACACCCCACAGAGTCGGTCACCGTTACGGTATAGTGCCCCGATCTTAATCCGGTTAGCAGCGTATCGGTATCGTAACCCGTATTGGCTCCCCATTGAAATTTGTAGGGTTCGGTGCCACCAATCGCTCCAATGTGAATCCCTCCGTTATTAAAACCGCAATTGGGTTTTGAGATCCTCAAAGGAGTGGCAATATGTGAACATGATGTTTTTCTAAAATGCAATTGCGCAAAGGGCATATAATCCACTGGAATCCATGCAGAAGCACCGATACGGGCTTGTACCAAACGAGCCTTGATGGTGGATTCACTCACTCCCATCACCACATTTCCACTTCTCACTTTCACTCCCATGTAATACTTGCCAGGAGGAACAGCAGATAACGGAATGGGGAACGTTACCCATTTGCCAATGTGCTCTTTCTTAACCGTAATATTGAGGTGATAATCGTTTCCAGTCAAACGGATCGCATTCTGAAAAAACTGATCCATCAAAACGAGATCAATTTTCCCTCCGGCTTCCGTATTCTTGTGAAAGAAGATACTCATGGAAGAAACCGTATCTCCGGCTGTAAGATCAATTTCCTGAATTAAGCTATAATCCAATCCCGGGCCATACCAAAAGCCTCGATCTGTACTTTTTCGATGAACCCTTGATAAAGTGGTATCAGACAACTCCAGATTGAACGCAACCGTATCAGAAGATGGATCACGATCTACACTATCAGAAACAGCAACGGATTGAAACAGGTAAGAACCCGTGCCTTTGGCAGGGATATAGGACACCAATGACGGACCGCGATCACCTTGAGCAAATGCGAGATCAATCGGATTGGTTTCTTGTTGTTCCTGATCTTTAATCAATACCGAGGTAATCACCTTAGCCTTTCTGGCTGTGTCTTTGCCTTGGTTCCAAATACGGGATTCCACCTCAAACGTCCTGGAAGAGGCTTGATTAAATGGCAATACCTTGTAGAACTCTTCGGGAAGCAATTGATTGATCTTGAAAGAATCCTGAACCAAATCAACGGTATGTGTGGATTCACAGAAAGAAATATCATCAACCGCAAGCCCACTACCCCAGGAAGTAACACCGCCTCCATCGTTGTACACGAAAGCCATGTTAAACATACCGGTAGCTCCATTCAAAGGAATCGAAATGGTATGCCATCCCTGTTTGGGCGGAAGATTATGCCCGACCCAGACTCCGCTGCCATAACGATACATCAACTTAGCCGATTCATTCCGGTTTACCCGGTTGAAGTAGTAGCTAAATTGCATCACCACCGCTTGTTTCCCGGTCATATCAATGGACGGAAAGGCAAGCGTATCGGCAGACTTATCACAATTGCAATAATCGTCATTGGTGTAAGCAAATCGTCCATGATCCGGAACTTTCCAGACCTGGCCCACATTGCTTTCAGCCGAACTACCTCGGTAGTACCCTTTATCGGTACCCGAAGTGATGCTCACAATTTGATTGTGGGGAAAAGTATCGCCTGCAGCCTCAAAATCTTCTGAATAAAAGGCATTAACCGTCGCTAACATTCCCTGTGCAGGAAGCTTTTGCACTTTGGCTTTCTGCGGTGTATAGACCAAGATGGGCCCAGTTCTTTGGGCGGAAAGCTGAAGCATTCCAAGGGTCAATATAAAGCAGGTCCAAAGCTTAAGCATAAGGCAATAAAGGTAGGGAACGAAACGCTCGGTTGAATAGTATGATTAGACTGAGGTTTCTTCCGTATAATTTTCAAGCGGTGGACAAACGCACATCAAGTTACGATCTCCATAGCCATCATCAATACGTGCAACAGGAACCCAGTATTTTCTTTGCATCACCCATGGCAAACGGAATGCAGCGTCTTCTCTGGAATAAGGCTTATCCCATTCAGAGCTTACTACATCAGCGGCACGGTGAGGTGCATTTTTCAATACGTTGTTTTCGGCATCAGCCTTTCCATCTTCAATGGCTTGAATCTCTTCGCGAATGGCCATTAGAGCTTCACAAAAACGATCCAATTCTGCCTTAGATTCACTTTCGGTAGGCTCAATCATTAAGGTTCCTGCAACTGGGAAAGAAACCGTAGGAGCGTGGAATCCAAAATCGATCAAACGCTTGGCAATGTCTACCACCTCAACCCCTACATTCTTTTTAAAGTCACGGAAGTCAACAATCATTTCGTGAGCCACTCTACCTTGTCCTCCAACATAAAGGATAGGGTAATGACCTTCCAGACGATTCTTCAGGTAGTTCGCATTCAAGATGGCGTACTCCGTCGCTGCTTTCAAACCATCGCCACCCAACATTTTCACATAGGCATAGGAAATAAGCAAAATGGAAGAGCTCCCCCAAGGTGCAGCTGAAACGGGCTTAATCGCTTTTTCTCCACCGGTAGGCTGCAAGGCATGGCCAGGAAGGAAAGGTGCCAAATGAGCGGCAACTCCAATTGGTCCAACACCAGGTCCACCACCACCGTGAGGGATAGCAAAAGTCTTGTGCAAATTCAGGTGACATACATCGGCTCCAATGGTAGCCGGATTGGTCAAGCCCACCTGAGCATTCATGTTGGCCCCGTCCATGTACACCAAGCCACCGTTCTGGTGGATAATATCGGTAATCTCCATAATGGCTTCCTCATATACTCCATGGGTAGAAGGATAAGTCACCATCAGGCAAGACAAATTCTCTTTGTGCTTTTCTGCTTTTTCGCGTAGGTCGTCCACATCGATGTTTCCGGCCTCATCACATTTTACAACCACTACTTCCATCCCGGCCATCACCGCGGATGCAGGATTGGTTCCATGCGCAGATTGAGGAATCAAAGAAATATTTCGGTGGTGATCGCCACGATCTTTGTGGTAAGCATCAATGGTCAGGAGACCGGCGTACTCACCCTGAGCTCCTGAGTTTGGTTGAAAGGAAATGGCAGCAAATCCGGTAACCTCACATAACCAATGGCTCAAATCATCAATCATCAATTTGTATCCTTCAGCCTGATCCATCGGTACAAATGGGTGCAACGAGGCAAACTCAGGGAAAGAAACGGGATATAATTCAGTAGCTGCATTCAATTTCATGGTACATGAGCCCAATGAAATCATACTATGCGTCAACGAAATGTCTTTGTTCTCCAGGCTCTTCAAATACCGCATCATTTCTGATTCCGAATGGTAGGAATTGAACGATGGGTGAGTCATGAACTCTGTCTGACGCACCAAAGAAGACGGAATGCTTGATGTTTCAGCACCGTTCCACTCAGCACTTCCGCCAAAAATGGAAACGATGGTTTTCAAATCATCAGCGCCTACGGTTTCATCCAGGGCGATCATGATCGCATCCTCGGTGTACCAGAAATTCACTTCCTGAGCCAGGGCTTTTTCACGAATCTCTTTTTGCTGATCTGCTGAAGCGGCAATGCTCAAGGTATCAAACCAATGGGCATTTTTTACTTCCCAATTCAAGGCCTTTAATTCATTAGCCAGGAAAGTTGTTTTGTGGTGAATCTCGGAGGCAATATTGCGAATGCCTTCTGGTCCGTGATACACAGCATACATGGCAGCCATAGTAGCCAACAAAGCCTGAGCGGTACAAATATTAGAGGTAGCTCGGTCTCTCTTAATGTGCTGCTCACGGGTTTGAAGCGCCATTCTTAACGCTGGATTTCCGTTGCGGTCTTGAGACACTCCAATAATTCGACCTGGAATAAATCTTTTGAATTCTTCTTTCGTTGCGAAGAAGGCAGCGTGTGGGCCACCAAATCCAAGTGGAACACCAAAACGCTGGGAATTTCCAACTACTGCATCAGCGCCCCATTCTCCCGGAGAAGTAAGGACAGCCAAAGCCATCAAGTCGGAAGCTACAGCTACTCTTGCTCCAAAGCTCTGAGCACCTTTTACAAACTCCGAATAATCGGCAATGCTTCCAGTGTTATCCGGATATTGAATCAAAGCACCAAAGAAGCTATCATCAAATTGAAATTCTTTCCAGGTTCCGGAAACCAACTCAATATCCAGGGCCGAAGCTCTCAACTCCACCACTTCACGAGTTTGGATATAGGTATTCTGATCAACGAAGAATTTATTCTTTCCGGCTTTCACATCCTTCCGGCTACGAGCGTGGAAGAACATGATCATAGCCTCAGCAGCAGCAGTAGCTTCATCCAACAAGGATGCATTGGCCATTTCCATTCCGGTTAAGTCGCTAACCATGGTCTGGAAGTTCAAAAGTGCTTCCAATCTCCCTTGAGAAATCTCAGCCTGGTAGGGCGTGTAAGCCGTATACCATCCTGGATTTTCAAAAATATTTCTTCGGATTACGCTCGGCGTAATGGTTCCGTAGTAGCCCTGACCAATAAAAGTCCGGAACATTTTATTCTTGGAAGCTACATCAGCAATTTCCTTCAGGTATTCACTTTCAGAAATACCGTTAGGAAGATTAAGCTCCTTCTTCAATCGAATAGCAGGTGGAATGGTCTCCTCAATCAATTGATCAATAGAAGAGGCTCCAACAGCTTTGAGCATCTCGCTTACATTTTCACCTCTCGGCCCGATATGACGGGTAGAAAACTGATTCACTCCCATAGTTTTATATCTTGATTCTTAGTTATTTTTATAAAAGCTGACAAATATAAGGACTAACCAGTAAGCAAGCACTTTGGTTCAATCATTTTCAACGCGAAGAATCGCTACTTTTGAAGCTCAATCCGAATAACCATGAAATCGTTTGGAATAGGAATAGCTTTTATCCTCTTATTGCTGAATTCAGCATCAGCTCAGGTTCAGTTTCTGCTTTTGAGTGGACAGGAGTTCGAGGGAAAAATCCTAAGCCAAACGGAGGAATACCTGGAAATCGAGTATGAGCGCAAGGGAAAAACCAAGGTAAAGATGATGGATAAAACCCGTTTCTTTTCCTACACGGTTGATGGAAAGGAGACCATTGTTTACGATCCTGAGGAAAGTGAACTGGGGTTTTCGGTAGAAGATATGCGCTACTATATCTATGGTCAGCAGGACGCTCTTGTGAAGCACAAAACGACCTTACCCGTGATCACCAGTGCTGTAGTCAGTTTTGGAACGGCCTTTTATGCAGGCTATGAGGGAAGCGGATTGGTGGTACTTTCCCCTGTTGTTGGGACCATTGCAGGCAGCCTCACACAACGAAATGGCCCGACCCTAAAAAGTGATATAAATCCCGAATACTTGAATAAACCTGCCTACATCATGGGGTACAAAAAGCAAGCGAAAGCCCGCAAAGTGCTCAATTGTATCGGAATCGGAATTGCCAGTGCCACTGCTGGAGCCCTGGCAGGATTGATCACCGGAAACAACACCCCTTGAGAATAGTAAAACCCCTTATCGACTGGTTCGTATTCAGCAACCTGTATGTGGCCTTACCTGTATCCGCATTGGCCTGGTCTACCTACCTCATTTTTTCAATTCCGGTTTCTGTGCCGGTTTTGGCCTTCATCTACTGCTCTACACTGTTTTTATACAACACCCACCGATTGGTTGGCTTAAATCAAATGGACCCGGGAGATGTTGCCCCACGCCATCAATGGGCACTTGACCACCCATGGGTGATGCGAGCCTTGGTCATTCTTCCTGCTCTGGGCATCCCCTATTTCCTTTATTCAACCGAGGTTAATTTTTGGTGGGGATTGCTTGTTCCTGCTCTAATCGCCCTGGGGTACACGGTACCCATCATTCGAAAAAAAGGAAAGCCCTACCGACTGAGGGATGTTCCTTATGCCAAGATTTTTCTAATCAGCTTTACAGTCAGTTATGTTACTGCTATTCTGCCCTTGATGAACGAAACTGGAGATTTGTGGCGAAATGAAGTGGCCCTGGGACATGCTCTTGCCCGAGCCTTTTTCATTTTAGCGATTACCATTCCCTTCGATATCCGAGACTACAAATTTGACGAGCCCGCCAAACTGCAGACCCTTCCCTTGCTTTTCGGTATTCAGCGGGCTAAGCGATTGAGTTTGCTTGCTCTGGTCTTTTTTGCGGGAATCAGTTTTTACCTGTTTGAGGCGAATGCCACCATCACCATAGCCTACTTGCTGTCGGCCATTGCTACCGCATGGATTATTGAATACTGCAATGAAAATTCTTCGGAGTACTATTATTCCCTGCTGATTGAAGGAACCATGATCATTCAGTTTCTGCTGATTCTATCCTTGGGATTCCTCGTTGGCTAATTGAATGCTATCCGCTAAAGGCGACAAGGTGTAAAGCGCCTCATCCATCGATCGAATACCTTCAAAAACCAAATACAGCTTCTCCTTCCGCTCTTTCATCGCCAACTTTCGGGGGTTTTGCTGAACGAATTGGAGAATACGCTGAAATACGGGAGATTGGTAATAAGTCGAATTTGGATTGGACACGAAGTAACACAGCATCTTTCCGTTCTTCAAGACAATTTTCTCAAAGCCCAGTTTCTCACCGCCCCATTGCAACCGCACCCCGTCGATCAAATAGTGGGTCTCTTTGGGCAATGCTCCAAACCGATCTTTTAGTCCCGTTTCAAAAGCCTGAAGCTGTTCCTCCGTTTTTACGTCGGAAAGATCACGATAGAGATTTAGGCGCTCATTGGTACTGGCCACATAATAGGTCGGAATCAAAACTTCCAAATCCGTGTCCAGGGTACAATCGCTTACGTAACGGGTAGACTTCACCTCCGCTTCGCGGAACAGATCGCGGAATTCATTTTCCTTCAATTCCTGAATGGCCTCATCCAAAATCTTCTGGTAGGTTTCAAAACCAATTTCAGTAATAAATCCACTTTGCTCTCCACCCAAAAGGTTACCTGCCCCACGGATATCCAAATCGCGCATAGCAATATTGAAACCACTTCCAAGATCAGAGAATTGCTCAATGGCCTGAATCCGTTTGCGTGCCTCTGTAGTCAATGAAGCAACCGGAGGTGCCAACAAATAGCAGAAAGCCTTTCGGTTTGATCGACCTACCCGACCACGCATTTGGTGTAAGTCACTCAAACCAAAATTGTGCGCATTGTTGATGATTATGGTGTTGGCGTTGGAGATATCCAATCCGGATTCAATGATGGTAGTGGCCACTAAGACGTCAAACTCATGATCCATAAATTGCATCATGGTTTGCTCCAGTTTATGCCCCTCCATCTGCCCATGAGCCACACCAATTCTCACCTCAGGACAAAGCCGCTGGATGATTCCTGCCACTTCTCGAATATTCTCAACCCGGTTGTGAACAAAGAAGGCCTGACCGTTTCGCGAAATCTCATAGTAAATCGCATCGCGAATAGTTTCTTCATTAAAGGAGCTCAATACGGTGGCTACTGGCTGGCGATTAGGAGGAGGTGTATTGATTACACTCAAATCACGAGCCTTCATTAAGGAAAACTGAAGTGTTCGGGGAATAGGAGTCGCCGTCAAGGTCAAGGTATCAATGTTTTCCTTGATCGTTTTCAGCTTATCCTTTACCGATACACCAAACTTCTGTTCCTCATCGATAATCATCAAGCCCAGGTCTTTGAACTTTACATCTTTACCCACTACACGATGGGTTCCAATAAGAATATCGACCTCACCGGATTCTAACTTCTTGAGTGTCTCTTTCTGTTCTTTGGTCCCTTTAAATCGATTGATGTAATCGACCGTACAAGGTAGTCCCTCCAATCTTTTCTTGAAGGTTTTGTAGTGTTGAAAGGTCAGTACAGTTGTAGGGGCAAGAACAACAACCTGCTTGCTATCAGCAACGGCCTTGAAGGCAGCCCGAATAGCTACTTCTGTCTTTCCAAATCCCACATCCCCACAAATCAATCGATCCATAGGGTGGGGGGATTCCATGTCTTGTTTTACGTCTTGTGTAGCCTTAAGCTGATCCGGCGTATCCTCGTAGATGAAGCTACTTTCCAATTCGGTTTGCAAATACGAGTCTGGGGTGTAGGCAAAACCTGGAGCCGCCTTCCTCTTAGCGTAAAGCTTAATGAGATCGTAGGCAATTTCTTTGACCTTTTTCTTGGTCTTGTTCTTAAGCGTTTTCCAAGCCGAAGTACCCAATTTATTGATCTTGGGTGCTTTTCCATCTTTCCCGGAAAACCGAGCGATACGATGCAAAGAGTGAATGCTCACATAGAGGATATCCCCATCGCGATAAATCAACCGGATAGCTTCTTGTTCTTTGCCGTTGTTCTCTATTTTTTGAAGCCCATCGAAACGTCCTACTCCATAATCAATATGGGTAACGAAATCTCCTTTCTTCAGGCTTGTAAGGTCTTTTACCGTGATTGACTGCTGGGCTTTGTTAAAACCTTCTTTGAGTCGAAAACGATGGTAGCGCTGAAAGATCTGGTGATCGGTGTAACACGCTATATTAAGTTGCTTGTCAATGAATCCGCTGTGCATTGGCATAAGCACAGGAGAAAAATCCACATTGGCTTCCAGGTCCTCAAAAATGGCGTGCAAACGATCCATTTGCTTGGCCTGACCACTAAGAATAATGTTTTGCTGCCCAGCTGCTCCATTCTTCTGAAGATCTTCGGCCAGCATCTCAAAGTTCTTATTGAAATTGGGCTGTGGCCTTTGATCGAAGGTCAGCTGACAGGTCTTCTCGCCGGTTTTCTGGGTGCCAAATTCGATCAAGCGGTGTCTTTCGAGCGAGGCTTCAATTTGATTTCCCTGAACATAAAGTTCGGCGGGAGGCAAATGAATATCGGGAGTCTGCAATTTGGCAAAGGCCTCTTCGGCCACCGAGTAGGCTTGATCCAACTGCTTGGTCACCCCATAAAAATCACTAAACCACAAATGAGCGTGCGGAGGTAAAAAGTCCGTAAAGCTCTCCCTTTTTTCCATCAGGGTATAATCCTGAATATTGGGTAGGATGTGGATCTTTTTGTAGTTCTTCTTGGACAATTGACTCGCCGGATCAAAAGTCCGAATCGAGTCTACTTCATCGCCAAAGAGCTCTACTCGGTAGGGGTCATCATTGGCAAAAGAGAAAATATCTACAATTCCACCACGGATCGAAAATTGCCCTGGCCCGGTAACAAAGTCAACCCGCTCAAAGTGGTATTCGTAAAGCAATTCATTGACAAAATCGATGGAGATTTCTTCTCCTACCCGAATCTCAAGGATGTTCTTTTTGAGCTGTTTGCGGGTAACTACTTTTTCGCTCAGCGCTTCTCCGTAGGTCACGATAACCAACCAGGAGGGCCTTTTCACCAGCATATCCAGCGTTTCTGAACGCATCAGCACGCTGGTATTATCGGTACTTTCTTCCTGGTAAGGGTATTTGAAGGGTGACGGGAAAAAGCAAACTTTATCCTCCCCTAAGAGGGACTGTAAATCATTGAACGCATAGGCGGCTTCTTCCTTATCGTTGAGCACCACCACATAGATGCCTGGCAAGTGGCGAACACAAGCCGACAAGAAAAAATAGGGCGCACTTCCCCGAAGGCCATCCAGGTGAACGACCGGGTTTACCCATTCCTTATGATGCTGCGCATATTCCTCAACCTGTGGCCAAGTGGAAAAGGCGGCAACAAACTCTTTGCGCGTCAATACAGCCAAAAGAAGTACTAATGATTCCTATAACAATTCCTCAACCCGATTCACCATATCAAGGGACCCTACGAAATAAGGAGTCCGCTGGTGCAATTCGGTAGGTTCAATTTCAAGAATTCGACCGTGACCATCCGATGCTTTACCACCGGCTTGCTCAGCAATGAAGGCGAGCGGATTGCACTCATACAACAACCTAAGTTTCCCTTTGGTTGCCTTTTCGGTAGCTGGGTACAAATAAATTCCACCTCGCAATAAGTTCCGGTGAAAATCCGCAACCAATGATCCAATGTATCGAGCCGTTTTTACCTGGTCTTTGCATTCATCCACGTAATTCTGAATACCCGAATTGAATTGGCGGTAGTTTCCTTCATTGATGGAATAGATTTTTCCATCCACATCTGTTTTCATATCCGGATGAGAAAGGCAATACTCACCGATAGAAGGGTCCAGCGTAAATCCGTTGACTCCAAAACCAGTAGAATAAACCAACATGGAAGAAGAGCCATACAACACGTATCCAGCGGCAACTTGCTGAGTACCTGGCTGCAGAAAATCTTTCAATTCGGCCTGGGTTCCAGTAGGTGTTAGTCGACGGTAAATCGAGAAGATTGTTCCAATCGATACATTCACGTCAATATTACTTGAACCATCCAATGGATCCATAAGCACCACGTACTTTCCTTCCATCGAAGTGGCGTTGTCAAAGGCTAAGAAATCGTCTTGCTCTTCCGAGGCAATTCCACAAACCTCACCCCCATTTCTCAAGGCACGAATAAAAACTTCATCGGCAAAAACATCCAGTTTCTGCTGTTCTTCTTCCTGCACGTTGTGGGCACCAGAGGCTCCTAAAATGTCAACCAATCCAGCCTTGTTCACTTCGCGATTTACAATCTTGGAGGCCAATCCTATATCCCGTAGCAAGCGGGAAAGTTCTCCGGTAGCGAAGGGAAAATCTCCCTGTCTGTCGATGATAAACTCATCGAGCGTCGTCACACCATTCATTCGTTTTCCATTAGGTTTGCTGCAAATATACGATCCTCTTTAGAGGAGGAAAACGAATTCGACAAACAATGCAAAGCATAGAAATCAGAAAGGGAAAAGAAGAGGACGTTTCAGCGCTTTTAGGCTTGATCACAGAGCTAGCTATTTATGAAAAAGCAGGCGATCAGGTAGAAGTAACTGAAGAAGACTTGCGACGTGACGGCTTCGGAGACCACCCGATTTTCGAATTCTTTGTTGCCCTGGAAGGAGATCGCATCGCGGGAATCGCTTTGTATTACACCAAATACTCTACCTGGAAAGGCCCCTGCTTGTTTTTGGAAGACATCGTTGTTCGCGAAGAAGATCGCCGCAAAGGAATCGGATCCCGGCTTTTCAATGCTGTGATTCAAGTAGCCAAATCCCGTCATGTAAAGCGTATGGAATGGCAGGTGCTGGATTGGAACGAACCGGCCATTCAATTCTACAAAAAGTATCAGGCCGACATCAACGATGAATGGCTCAACGGCCGGTTGGTTTACGACCAACTTCAGCAGTTCTAATACCTCCCTTAGGCACTTAAAGCCTCAATTCCACACTTACCGACCTAATTGCCACAGTTACGGATTCTCGCCTTAACTCAACCGCCTATTCCCCTAACCTTGTTACTCGGGATCAAACCCTTGTAAACTATTCAACATCAAACTATTCGATCATGAAAAATTCGATTAAGATGGCCCTTGCATGCACAGCCTTGGGTCTCGCAGGAATTCAAACCTTACACGCACAATCCAACTCGCTTAACCCTTTTGGGAATGTGGGAATTGGCACTTCAACGCCCAATCATCTTCTGGAAGCCAGGGATACGATGGCACATCCTCATCATGGAGGCGCACCAGCCTTTCTATTTGAAGAAACTTACTACACCAATTCAACGAACACCTCACCGGTAGGCACCGAACACCCCGTCTTTGAGATTAGACAACAGGGTATTTACGATACCTATCCCAACTCATCTACCTCTTCTCCGGCAACCTTAGACAATGTGATTCTTTCAGCCTGGGGAAATTTAGGTGGAGGTCGTGTAGGTATTGGCATGACCAATCCCCAACAGCCGCTCGACGTACAAGGAAATATTCATGCTACCTGGAACCTAATGGCTGATGGAAACGGTGAATTTGGCGGAGGCGTATTAACACAAACCAACAGTGGTTTCGGAACCAATTTCCCAATGGATCGGGTAACCATCGACGGTGGAGATATGGGCTTTGCCCCAACCAGCATTACGTATCGTCATATTCACGGTAGATCGAGAAATCATGGTTTAGCGCTTTACGGGAATACCGGCTGGGCTGATGGCGGAGGAATTTTGCTTAATGGCGGAACCAATCCGGACAACAACCCTGGAGCCATTGACTTTGTATGCACCGAGGCTGGTGAAGTCAGCGAAGCGGGCTTTTCTTTCTGGAGAGCAGATGCAAGTGGAGCGTGGATGCACCGTATCATGCTGATCCAAAAAGAAGGACAGGTACTCATTGGCAATGCCCCTGTATTGTCATCCAACGACTACAAGCTTTATGTGGAGACTGGAATTCTCACGGAAAAAGTAAAGGTGGCCAACATTGGAACCGGAGCGTGGGCAGACTTTGTATTTGAAGAAGATTATAGCTTGAGATCTTTGGAAGAAGTGGAGAGCTATATTGATGAAAATCATCACTTGCCAGATGTGCCATCTGCTGAAGAGGTAGAAGGAAATGGTTTTGACCTGGCCGAAATGGACGCTATCCTATTGCGAAAAATTGAAGAATTGACCCTTTACGTGATTGAGCTAAAGAAGGAAAACGAAAGACTTTCTGAAAAGATTTCTCACGGTAACCAATAAAATCGGAAAGCATGAAAAAAATTAGTTTAACACTATTCCTTTTCTGCTCACTGGTTTTAATGGGAAAATCTCAAGAAGACTACATTTTTTGGAACCCCGAAATGACAGAGCTGGCGGAACCTACGAGTTCGCCAGATTGGATCAAATTCAAACTGTCGAGTCAAGAGGGGCAATCCATTGAAGCAGAACAATTTTTCAGCCATTATGCTGCGGCTTTTGGCTTGACAAACGACGATGAAATGCTGGTTTCTTCATCCTTTACCGATGAATTTGAAATGACGCACTACACCTTCGACCAGTACTACAAAGGCCTGCAGATTGAAGGTTGTCAATTCAACTTGCATGAGCAAAATGGAGTATTCCTTTCAGCAAATGGGAAAATGGCCCATGGAATGGAGCTTCCAACTCAGCCCACTCAGGATGAAAATCAAGCTCTCCAATGGGCTCAACAAGAATTAGGAGCTACACTCTATGGTTGGGAAGTTATCGACGATGAAACTGGCGAACCTCTCTCCGACTATCCGGAAGGCACACTGTTGCTGGCTTATGAAGTGAACAATGGAGACTACACCAACGCCAATTACCGATTGGCCTACCATTTTATGATTACTACGGTAGATCCCATTGCGCTCACGTTGGCGGTGTATGTGGATGCGCATACGGGAGAAGTATTTCGGGCAGAGAGTCAATTATTAGGCTGTTCCTGCTGTGCAGGATCGGTTTCTACCCTTTTCAATGGAACTCAAAGTATCACCACGAAGTATACAGGATTTCCTTTGTTCACCTACACCTTAAAGGATAATTGCCGGGGAGGTGGAATTCATACCAAAGGTAGAAATGGATTGGGGGCGTTTGTGGATGTTTATGATCCGAACAACAATTTCGTAAACAACCAGACCGATCGGGCAGCAGGTAGCGCCCATTGGGCCGGTGAGATGACCTATGACTACTTCTACAATACATTTGGCCGAGATGGTCATGATGGGGCAGGCAGTGGTGTTAAAATCAAGACGAATGGCCCAGCCAATAGCGCTGCTTGGGATAAAAGCAAAGACGAAATGATTTTGGGGCGGCCAGGTACGTTGGTTCATTCTCACATGGTTTCTTTAGATGTGGTTGGTCATGAATTTACCCATGGTGTTACCCATGCCTCCGCTGGTTTGGTCTATTCCGGAGAATCGGGAGCACTCAATGAATCATTCAGTGACATTTTCGGAACCATGGTAGAATTCTATGGACAAGGTGGAACGGGAGACTATACCATGGGTGAAGACTTCTGGATTGCCGACGGAAAGTTGCGCGACCTTGGGGACCCTAACTCCAAATCCGATCCGGATACCTACTTAGGAAACCATTGGCTGCACAATGCTACAGGAAATGGCGTTGGTGTTCACAACAACAGTGGTGTCCAAAGTCACTGGTTCTACCTTTTGGCCGAAGGTGGAAGCGGAGTAAATGACCATGGATTTTCCTATTCTGTGAGCGGCATCAGTCGAGACAAGGCAGCGGCCATTGCTTACCGTAACTTAGACGTCTATTTGACATCGACCTCCAATTATTCAGATGCAAAAAATGGGGCCATCTGGTCTGCCATTGACCTCTATGGATACTGTTCGAATGAAGTTGTTCAGACCATTAAAGCCTGGGATGCTGTAGGTGTTCCTTCTTCCTTCGGGTTTGGTTATGACCTCATAGTGGATTGCAACCACTTGAACAATGTGCACAATGCCGGGCACAACTACTTCGAGAGAGTTATCCATAATATTGAGACGGACTGTGCTATTTCCAATACCTCACCCGCTTCAGTTACCTTGTTGGCTGGGAATCAAATTTTGTTGCTTCCGGGTTTTGAAAGCGAAACCGAAATGTTGGCAGATATTGATGACTGTCTGGGTGGTGTTCAAGTTCAAAAAACAGGATCATCTACCCTGCTATCCGATGCTTCGAATTCACAAGAGTACCAATCACTACATCAGGATGCAGAGCGTTCATACGATGTCTACCCTAACCCTTCATCTGGATCGTTCTTTATCCGATTTGATCAATCGCCGGATGAGCCCATAGAAGTTCAGGTATTTGACCAACAAGGCAAATTGATTCATTCGGATTACCACACCCCGGAATCCTCGGAAATCAATTTGATCGGCCATCCACCGGGACTCTATCTTATTCAAATTAAAGATGGCTCTGAAGTTTTCAGTAAAAGAGCTGTTGTCCAATAATTGAAGCTAATGAGACTTTCGATGAAATTCACTTTTTCCTAACTGTGGTAACCCTCATTTGAAAGCCTGTTTTTCTTCCTTCAGAAAACAAAAGAAGCCTTGCTCGAGTAGCGGGCTTCTTTTGTTTGCAGCAATCCTCGTTAAGCGTATTACTCAGGCCTGAGATTCCTTGCTAAAATGGCTTACTTTTGCCCCCCTAACAAAAGCAAAACCATGAAAGGAATCGTCCTCGCCGGTGGTTCGGGAACCCGACTACACCCATTGACCTTAGCGATTAGTAAGCAGCTTATGCCTGTTTACGACAAGCCCATGATTTATTACCCACTTTCCCTCCAAATGCTGGCTGGAATTCGGGAAATTTTGATCATTTCTACTCCACACGATATGCCCTTGTTTCAAAAACTATTGGGCGATGGAAGCAGAATTGGCTGCCGCTTTACCTATGCTGTACAGGCCGAACCTAAAGGAATTGCTCAGGCTTTTACCATTGGCGAAAACTTCATTGGCGATGACAAAGTTTCCCTGATTTTGGGAGACAATATTTTCTACGGTGGTGGATTGGGCCGTCAGCTGCGCGCTTGTTCCGATCCAGAGGGTGGTATCATCTTCGCCTATCATGTTTCCGATCCGGAACGCTATGGTGTGGTTGAATTTGATGAAAATCAAAAGGCCATTTCTTTGGAAGAAAAGCCTAAAGATCCTCGCTCCAATTACGCAATTCCAGGGCTCTACTTCTACGACAACGACGTAGTAGAAATTGCTCGCAACCTGAAACCTTCAGATCGCGGCGAATTGGAAATTACCGATATCAATTTGGAATACCTGAGAAGAGAAAAACTTCAGGTTTCTATCCTCAAGAGAGGTACTGCCTGGTTGGATACCGGTACTATTGACTCCCTTCATGAAGCCAGTCAATTTGTTCAGGTTATAGAAAAGAGACAGGGCATGAAAATCTCCTGTATCGAAGAAATTGCCTGGCGAATGGGCTACATCGATGACGATCAATTCCGCGAAGTGGCGCAACCGCTCATCAAGAGTGGTTACGGTCAGTATTTGTTGGAATTGATGAATAAGTAAATTCTACATGCACACCATAGAAGAACTCCGTTCGCGGTTTGAAGCAGCTTTGGAATTAACCGAATTCCGCAACAAGCCAAGCGAACTCTATGAACCCATTCAATACGCTCTACAGGGCGGAGGAAAGCGAGTAAGGCCGGTATGCTTACTGGCGGCTTGCGAAATGTTTGGGGGACAAGCCTTTGATGCCGTAAACCAGGCATTGGCAGTGGAAATATTCCACAACTTCACCTTGCTCCACGATGACATTATGGATGAGGCCCCTTACGCAGAGGACGCGAAACGGTGCACATCAAGTACAACACCAATGTGGGTATTCTTTCAGGCGATGCCATGATGATTATCGCGTATCAGTATTTGAAGAAAAACGCTGAGGACAAGGCTTACGAATTGCTTTCCTTCTTCAACAAAACGGCTATCGAAGTATGTGAAGGGCAGCAAATGGATATGAATTTTGAAGATCCAAATGCGGAAGTAGGCCTGGAACAATACCTGGACATGATTGCGAAGAAAACCGCAGTATTGTTAGGCGAGTCTTTGCGACTGGGTGCAAAAATGGCGGGAGCTGATGAAACCAATTGCCAGCTGATCTATGAATTTGGAAAGAACTTCGGTATCGCTTTTCAGCTTCAGGATGACCTTTTGGATTTGTATGGTGATCCCGAAAAATTCGGCAAGCAAATTGGCGGAGACATTCTAGCTGGAAAGAAGACTTTCCTGTACCTAAAAGCGCTGGAAGTAGCCAGTAAAGAAGAGGCCGATCAATTGAAGCACTGGTATTACAACGAGCAATCTTCAGCGGATGAAAAGATTGAGGCGGTCAAAGCCTTGTTTGACAAACTGGACGTCAAAGGTCTTACTACTGCTGAGATGAATCGCTTCTACTTGAAATCAGGAATGGCCCTTCACTCCATTACGGTGGAAGACGACCGAAAGAAAATCCTGAAAGAGTACGCTGAGAGCTTGATGGTAAGAGAGATTTAAAGATCTTCCCACTTCTTGCGAATGCCAGGTTGAAAAAGGATCATGAGCAAAGCGAGGTAAGGCAACAACCAAACGATTCGCGCCATGTATCGATTTACGGTGGTTCCAAAGAGGTCCACAATTAAGGCATTCCCCAGAATTCCCAGGATGATGAGTAGCAAGGCTAATCTGAAATAGACTGGCCAGGTTTTCCAGGATCGAATCGAGAAGAAAAGCAGGGCAGCTAAAGACAGCATAACCACTATCCATTGAATGGTGCTTACGGCATCGAAGGTGAGCGCAGCTTCATACTGTCGTGCCGCTTGATAGGCAGGCAATTCCCGATTGATTCGGTTTTCAATGGCATAAACCACCGAGCTACCTTCCCGCTCCGAATTCAAGTGTCCGATTTCAAAATCACCCAATTGGCGGAAAAACTCCAGACCATAATAAGAAATGAGCCTGGCTCGGTATCTCTCATCGGTGAAAAGATCCCCCACTATGACTCCAAGCTCATCGTTGCGCACCTTCCAGCAATTGCTCCACCCCCCATTACTTATGCAAGTAGAATCATACAAAGGGCTTTCCAATACCCAGAGCATTTCATGGCAATGATTAGGCACATCATTTACCCGTTCGCATAGAAAATAGCCCTTCTCATCGCAGTTTTCCTTGAGGTAATCCTGCATAATTCCACTGTCGAGCGTTCTTCCAAAAATGAATACGTTACCGGCTGGAGACAACCTCCAATGCCCCGAATAACTCCATTGAATAAACATGAGCAAGACTAGGGGAAGGATCGCTAATGTGGAAGACTTGAGCAGAGACTTCAGCGGTAGCTGACGAAAAACAACCAAAAGGGCGACTACAAGAGTTAGCCCTATGGCCAAAGCCGCAAAAGCCATGTGTGTGCTAAACAAGTATGCCGTAAAAAGGAAAACCAGGTAGTCGTACCATTTAAACTCCTTCTTCAAAACCAGGGCAACAAATCCAAGCAAAGCCAAACCTTCTAAAAGATCGGCCATGATTTGCGAGGTAAAATTGGACAAACCTGTGAGCAAAGCCAATGGGATCAGCAATACCGAAGACAGCAGATAGGGGCGTTTGAACCAGGTTGAAAGAAAGTAACCCGAATAAAACCAAACCATAACGGCCTGAACAATGATGACAAACCAGAGGGAATGCTCCATACTAATGTGCCGCACCAAATAGGAATAGGTCACCGGGCGATCAACCGGCAAAACATGCTTAAACCCTGAATTGATGTAGGTTCCGGAATCGGAATAAACCAAGGGGTAACCATTGTACAAGGCCGGCCATAGTAAAGCCAAAACGGTCGCTACCAATAAAGCAAGGGCAATCCAGTGTTTTCGATTCATTGCGAAATCGAAAGTAAGAAGTTTTGCGCCGTTTCTTAAAGTAAATCTCGCAAGGCCGAATGGAGATCTGGATATTGAAATTCAAAGCCCAGATTCCTGATTTTTTCGCTGGATACGGTAATTCCTCCCAGGAGCATTTCGCGGGCCATATCTCCAGCAGCCATTTTCAAAAGACCACCAGGAATAGCAGGAGCCCACATAGGACGATTCACCACTTTGGCAATGGTCCGGATAAAATCCTTTTGAGTACGAGGTTCCGGGGATACGGCATTAAAGATTCCTGTTTGGTCATTCTGAACACAAAACAAAAACAGCTGACAGAGGTCTTCTAAATGAATCCAGGACATCACTTGACGTCCGTTGCCCATCGCTGAACCAACACCCCATTTCACGGGAAGTGCTAACTTGGGCAAAGCACCTTCCGGCCCCAGAACTACTCCAATTCGAATTCGGGTAACGGGTATACCTTGATCTTCCAAGGGCTTTGAAACACCCTCCCATTGACGGGCCAACTCACCCAAATAACCAGGACCAACCGGATCCTCTTCAGTATAGGAATGATTATCGGGTTCAAATCCGTAGTAGGCGATTCCCGAAGCAGTAATAAACTGATCCAAGGAGATACCCAACTTAAGACTGGTCTTAACCAAAAGCTCCCCTGTTTTCAAACGCGATTCAGTCAGAATTTTTTTTCGGGACGCCGTCCACAAGCCATCAGCCACGGGTGCCCCAGCCAGATGAATAACTTTAGAAACGCCCTCAAATGCTTTTTCATCAATTTCTCCGGTCGGGTAATTCCATCGGAATCCAGTAGCTCCCTGTGGAGCACTCCCCGATCGACTCAGGTTATTTACCTCGTAACCAGCTTTGAGAAGAAGAGCCGTCAAACGCCGTCCCACCATACCCGTTCCGCCTGAAATCAAAATCTTAGCCATCGTATATTTACTATTTTCGTTGAACTACTTTTTAAAGGTATGAGACAATGCGCCCTTTCTAAAAGGAAATTAACATCGCATTAAATATTTTGTTGAACAATCAAGATTGCAATCGGGTTTATGAATGATGCCATCCCCGACATCAATGGTTACAAAAACCGGCTAATGGTCATCCAAAAAGTGGCGGAGCAATTGGAAAAGGACTTGCAGTTAAACCAGTCAATTCCGCTTAGCGGGGATCCGGATAAAGCCTACCCTGAATTGGAGCAACAGGTTCAACCCTTGGTCAAAAACTGGCTGCAACAAGACTATTCCTGGCTGATGCATACCTTATATCGAATTGATGTTTCGGAAAAAAAGCTGGCCAGGGCTCGCATCGAATTCTCCGACATGCCGGAACACGAATTAATCACTCATCTCATTCTGGAACGTGAACTTCAAAAAGTAGTCCTTCGGATGTGGTACAGTAAAACCTTAGATTCCTAATGAAAAACGGGTGGATCATATTCGGAATTCTGTTCCTCAGTCTATCGCTTAGTGCCCAGGAATTTCAAATGAGGCACTATGGTGTAAACGAGGGACTGCCCGGATCTCAGGTATACGACATTCAACAGTCCCCTACCGGTGATATTTGGATCGCAACAGATCTTGGAGCTTGTCAATACAACGGCTACTTGTTTAAGACTTACACAGCCGAAGATGGCTTAGCCGATAACTCCATCGTAAAGCTTGCCATCCAAGATTCTGGAGTGGTTTGGATGCTTGGATTTAACCGGAAACTTTCGTGGGTCGGCGATTCTGCCCGAGCCTACCAAGGAAACGAATCACTACTCGAAAAGCTGGGAACGGATCAAATCACCTCCCTTGGGTTTAATGCATCTAACAAGTTGTTGCTCGGAGTTCAGTCCGGCAGCCGAAGAGAGGGCTATTTTGTTTTGGCCGATCAAGAGGGCAACTGGAAACCTACGCCGGCTGCACCAGGCATCTCCTGGGATTCCGAATCGGGCGTTTTTGGCGGGTCTTTAAAAGATTCTCTGTTTGAACCCTTGCAGAAATCACCAACCATTGCTCTACCTTCTTCCGGTCGGGAGATGATCCGAAAAGTGGAATTCGATTCGACTCGAAAATGCTGGTACATCTTAACCCGACATGAGCTTTGGCAATTGGGAATAAACGGTGATCTACGAACCTTGGATCTCAAAAGCAGAACCACTGGTGCGTTGATTCAGGATGAATTTGGCAATCTATGGATTGGCTCCTATCATGGTCTCTTGGTTACTCATCCGGATCGATGGGGGAAGTTAATCGAATTTTGCCTCAGCATGCTGTTTCGGCCCTTTGCCAGGATCAGCGAAAAGGCATCTGGATCGGGACCTATTCGGATGGGGTTTATCACCTGAAAAACCTTTATATGGTTCATTACCGATCCATTTCAGGTATTGAAGATCCCGACGTTAAGCGAATTCAAACCACTGAGAAGGGGATTTACTTTTCAGATACCAGAAACGTGCTCTACGAATTGCAGTATGATCACTGGATATCGGGGCAAGCAAAACTCTTTTTGCAATCGGAGTCACCTATCAATGCTATCTACAAAGCTCAAGGCAAAGACTACCTGCTTTGCAACACGGTGAGCCAAAAGGAACCTTTTTCTTCTCCTATCAGTGGACTCTGTATTGCCCCAGGTAAGAAGCAAGGAGAGTATTGGGTGGGTAAAATCTACAGTTTTGCCTACTTCGAGGGAGACAAGGAGACTTTCAATTCTGCGGAAATCGGTTTTCAGGAACGGGTCAACTGCCTTCACCATGATCCAAACACGCAAAAGTTGTGGTTGGGAACCTTGAGTGGTTTGTACACATTCGATGGGGATTCGGTAAAACTATTCCCGGGCACTCAAGACATACGAATTGATGAATTGCTTTGGTCCAACGGCCGCCTTCTTCTGGCTACCCAAGGCAAGGGAATAGGAATCGTCAAAGAGGATAATCTTGAGTTTGTCGGTAAGTCCGAAGGTCTGCCCACCTCATTTGTTCGCGACTTGTTGGCCTTCGAGGATCGACTGGTTGTAGCTACCAATAAAGGCTTGGTCATTTGGAGGGATTCTGTGGAACGCATTCTGGACCTTTCCGATGGCCTCATGAGCAACGAGATAAATGGTTTGGCTCGATCAGGAAATAACCTATTCATTGGTACGAGAAAAGGATTAACCGTTCTGGATCTGGACTACCTCGACCTTCAACCGGACAACCTTACTATTGAGGCCAAAATCAATACGGGAGAACAATGGAAAGGTCAAGCAGGAAGTCTTCGGCTACCCCCTTCCGAAAACAGCATCACTTTCCGCTTGCTTACTCGTGATTTCCGAATTGAAGATGCGATTCTCTACCGTTATCGATTGGAGCCCGACACTTCCTGGAACTACAGCACGCAACAAGAAATTAGCTACTCGGCCCTGTCTTCCGGCAGCTACACCTTTGTAGCCTCGGCTCAAAATGAAGCCGGTGAATGGTCTCAGGAACCGGTGAGAATTCCATTTGTAGTGGAGCAACAATTTTGGAGACAATGGTGGTTTATCGCCTTGATGCTCTTGGCTTTAGCAGCCATTGTACGTTTAATCATTAGGCGGCAGGTGAATAAAGTACGGAAGGAAAACTTCCTCCAAAACCAATTGAACTCCTTAAAAATTAAAGCCCTGAGTGCTCAGATGAATCCGCACTTCATTTTCAATTCACTCAACTCCATCCAAAACTTCCTTATCGAAAATGACCTCAAACGCTCCAATAAGTACCTCACCAAATTTGCTCGGTTAATGCGATTGGTGCTGAACAACTCAGACAAAACCTTCTCCCCATTTCGGGAGGTAATTCATTCTCTGGAACTGTACATGGAGCTTGAAAGAATTCGATTTAACGAGCAGTTTGATTTCGCCATTCAGATTCAACCCAATGTGGATGCCGATAGTCTAAAAATACCAGCCATGCTCATGCAACCCTTTGTAGAAAATGCTATCCTCCACGGCATTCTTCCTGGTCAGAAACAAGGACAAATCACCGTTTCCATTTCACGGGCCGGAGAACATGTTTTGAACTGCACCATAGAAGACAACGGAGTAGGTCGGGATTTTCACGCAGGCAGACAATCCAAAAAGTTTAAATCCCAAGGTCTGCGTATCACCCGGGAGAGGCTCGAAGCCTTCCAGGCCATATTCGACGACCAGTTTCACTACGAAATCATCGATCTCAAAAATGAGTCCGGTGAACCGAGAGGTACGAGAGTTGAACTCTTAGTGCCCTGCCGTTAAGCGATACTGGCATTAACCGCCTACTTATTCGTATTTTTGAAAGAGTTCCCAAAAACACATCTATGTCGCAATCTATTTCTACTGTAATTATTGATGATGAAGTCAATGCTGTAAACGTACTCTCAAAGTTTCTGGAAATGTATTGTCCGGAAATTGATGTACTGGCTACGGCCCACAATGTGGAAGATGGAATTGCAGCCATTGAAGCCAATCAACCGAAGTTGGTTTTTCTGGATATAGAGATGCCTCTGGGAAGCGGCTTTGACCTGTTGGAAAAAGTAGGCGATCGCAAGTTTCACGTGGTGTTTATCACGGCTTACGATCATTACGCGATTCAGGCCATTAAAAACGAAGCCATTGATTACGTCCTTAAGCCTATCGACATTGATGACTTGAAAACGGCAGTAGACAAGGTTAAAGCAAAATTGAGCCAGCCTCAGAATGTGAAGGAAGTTCTAAAACGTGTAGCCTTGGAAGAAAAAGCCAAGTTGGCGATTCCTACCTTGTATGGGCATAAGTTTTTGGATCCTGAGCACATTGTTCACATCAAAGCGGATGGAAGTTATTCTACGATTTTTACCGATAATGAAGGCGAAATCATGGTCTCCAAAAATCTTAAGAGCATCGAGTCTGCCTTGAAACAAGACTATTTCCTACGGGTGCACCGATCGCACATTGTGAATTTGGAAATGGTGAAGGAATACCACAAAAATGATGGTGGATATCTCATTCTAAACAATGGTGAAAGAGTGGAAATTGGAGCCTCGAACCGCCCGGCTATCATGGAAAAACTCAACGAACGCCTGAACTTCATTTAACGGTTTTTTCGGTCCGTCAAGACCTCGTATCCTTTTTGGAAAATTCTTTTCGTTAACTTTGTTAGTACGGTTGCTTACCTGGTCAGCCTACCTAGTTAACTAAAATTGTCAATCTTAGCCTCGAAACCAAAATGGATAAGATCAAAGCCTTGATCATTGATGACGAGCCGAATGCAATCCAGGTAATTGTAAAACGACTCCAGAAGTATTTCCCTCAAGTTGAAGTAATAGCCACCAGCCAAAACTCGGAGGAATTCCAGCACCTTACTCAAACCTATAAACCCGATTTACTTTTTACTGACATTGAAATGCCTGATCGAAACGGGCTCGAAATGTTAGAAACCCTCATTAACCCGAGTTTCGAAACCATCGTAGTAACGGCCTATGAGAAATACGCGGTAGAAGCCTTCAAAAAACAAGCGCTCGGCTACATTCTCAAGCCCGTGGATCGCGACGATTTTATCAAAACTGTATCCCGTGCTTTGGATCGAATCGCCCGAAGTAAGCAGCTCAATCAAGTCATTCAATCGGGGGCCGCAGAAGAACCCGGAAAGTTTGCCATCCCTTACAACGGTTCCTTTCGAATTGTTGATTTAAAGAATGTGCTTTACCTCAAAGCTGAAGGAAGCTATTGTAAAATCGTAACTACCGAAAACGAGTTTCTGATTTCCAAAAACCTCAAACATTTAACTGATACACTTCCAGAAAACAATTTTCTGCGAGTGAGTCGATCCTTTGTGGTCAACATGGCGTTCATCCGCAGCATTTGCAAAAAAGATGGTGGATTGGTAACCATGGAGAATGGTACCGAAATAACCATTGGACGGAAAATTCGCAGCGAGGTAATGGAACGCATTACCGACCGGGTCAATTTTATTTAACGACGGGCCCGAAAGAAGGTCGTAAGAATATCAGCACATTCTTGTTCCATAATGCCTGAAACCACTTCGGTTTTTGGGTGAAGTACGCCCGCCCCTAATCGAGAAAATCCACGTTTGGAGTCCCCGGCCCCGTATACGATTTTACCCATGTGAGCCAGGTGGGTTGCTCCTCCACACATCACGCAGGGTTCGAGCGTAACGTACAAAGTACACTCATTCAAATATTTTCCTCCCAGGAATTCGGCAGCTGATGTAATAGCCTGCATTTCAGCATGTGCGGTCACGTCGGTTAGCCTTTCGGTAAGGTTATGGGCACGAGCAATAATGGTTCCTTTACAGACGATAACAGCTCCTACCGGAACCTCTTCCAGGTCTCGGGCTTTTTCAGCTTCTTGCAAAGCCTGTTTCATGAAATGCTCGTCTGACTGAACCGTGATCATACCGCTTGAAATTTGCTTCAAAAGTAGTGCAAAATATTCCCTCGATTCCATGCCCGTTTCCTTAGCTTATATCCGTAATTTCGCGCGAACAAATTGGAAGCATTATGTATCGTACACACCACTGTGGAGAACTCCGTTTAAGCGATTCAGGAAAGGAAGTAACTGTATCCGGTTGGGTACAAAGAGCCCGTGATTTAGGGGGACTAACTTTCGTGGATCTCAGAGATCGTTATGGCATCACTCAGCTTGCCTTCAACCTCGATTTGAATGAGGAATTGTGCAAACAAGCTCGATCCCTAGGACGTGAATTCGTAGTTCAGGCAAAAGGCACCGTGGTGGAACGGGAAAATAAAAACCCGAACATGGATACAGGAGATATTGAGATCCAGGTAACAGAACTTCGTGTTTTGAATGCCGCTCAAACACCTCCCTTTACCATCGAAGACGAGTCGGATGGCGGTGAAGAGCTTCGCATGCAATACCGATACCTCGATTTGAGAAGAAATCCTTTGCAAAAGAACCTTCGATTAAGACATGAATTGTCTCTATCGGTTCGCAAGTTTTTGGACCGCCAGGGATTTATGGAAATCGAAACTCCGGTTTTGATTAAATCTACCCAGAAGGGGCTCGTGATTTCATCGTTCCATCTCGTATGAACAGTGGTGAGTTTTACGCTTTGCCTCAATCTCCACAAACCTTTAAGCAGCTATTGATGGTTGGTGGCTATGACCGTTACTTCCAAATTGTTCGTTGTTTTAGAGATGAAGACCTTCGTGCTGATCGTCAGCCTGAGTTTACTCAAATAGACTGCGAAATGGCCTTTGTAGAACGAGAAGACATTCTGCAAACTTTTGAAGGGTTGGCGCGCTACCTTTTCCAGGAAGTAAAAGGAATCGACTTGGGTGACTTCCCCAGAATGAGCTATGACGATGCCATGAAATACTACGGCTCGGATAAGCCCGATGTTCGTTTTGGCATGCGCATCACTGATTTAAATGACCTGACACAAAACAAGGGCTTCAACGTTTTTGATCAAGCCGAATTGGTAGCTGGAATTTGTGTTCCTGGCGTGGCCGATTACACCCGTAAGCAATTGGACAAACTCACGGATTGGGTAAAAAGACCTCAAATTGGTGCGAAGGGATTGGTTTACGTAAAATGCAACGAAGACGGATCATTCAAATCTTCTGTGGATAAATTCTACACGCAGGAAGACCTGGCAGAATGGGCCGCCCGATTGGAAGCCAAGCCTGGTGATCTTCTATTGGTTTTGTCAGGTCAGGAAGCTGGAACCCGCAAGCAATTGGGCGAACTCCGATTGGAAATGGGTAACCGTACAGAATTGCGCGATCCTAATACTTACGCTCCTCTGTGGGTAGTGGACTTTCCATTGGTTGAATGGGATGAGGACAGCAAACGCTGGCACGCCATGCACCATCCATTTACTTCTCCAAGACCAGAAGACCGCGATTTGATGGCGACCGAGCCTGGCAAGGTAAAAGCCAATGCCTACGATATGGTGATCAACGGTGTGGAATTAGGTGGTGGTTCTATTCGTATCCACGATAAGGATCTTCAGCAGGAAATGTTCAACGTGCTTGGATTTACCCCGGAAGAGGCTCAGGAGCAATTTGGCTTCTTGATGAATGCCTTCGAATATGGTGCGCCTCCTCACGGCGGTATCGCCTTCGGATTTGACCGTTTGTGTGCCATCTTCGGAGGAACAGATTCCATTCGCGACTACATCGCCTTCCCGAAAAATAACTCCGGAAAAGACGTGATGATTGATGCACCATCCAAAATTGATGTAGCTCAATTGGATGAATTGAACCTGAGCCTGAATCTCGAAGAATAGTTTTCGGCGCTTTGAGCAAAGCTTCCAAAATTTTCTTGATTGCAGCGAATCGAAAACTTTCTTTCGATTGGATTGTATAATCTCAAATGCCATCAAAAATGAGAACACTTCTTACTCTTCTGGTACTTATCCTTCCCACGAGCTTGTTGTGGGGTCAAAAGGATTTATTCGATAGCGGCCTTAACGTAGGATTCCACTATTATCATCCGGGAGAATATTTTGAGTTTTCTGATATGGAAGCCAAGCAGTATTTGGAAGAAAAGTTTTCTCGTCAAACCATAGGTTTTGGTAGCCAATTTGGTCATTGGGTGTATTTTAACGATATCAACCTGGGAGAGAAATTCAGAATAGGCCTTGACATTGCTTATTTCCGTTTGAGCTTTCTCAGCGCTGATTATGAATTTGAGTCCGTTTATGACTTCGATGGAAGTCCTTATCGGGAAAGAGCTCAATTCCTCTTCTTAGGGACCGAAATTGGGCCGTTAGTTGCCTTTCAGGTGGCAGAAGATATGGGATTGAGTTTGGGCTGTCGTTTCGGGCCTCAAATTGCCATCGGGATCAACTCTCCCTTTGGCGGGTTGCTAACGGAACAAATTGGTCTGCGGTTTCGTGCTGTTCCAGCGTTCCGCTACCAATACAAAATGTTCTTTACCGGAGTTGACGCCAGCTTTGGAGAGTTAGGAAATACATCAACCGCCACCGGGTTTACCGCTTGGAGATTATCTTTGGGAATCAAGTTTTAAAACAGCTCCTTACTAAATCACTTTCCTTCAATCCATCACTTCCTTACTTAGGTGAAGTTAAATAATCCAACCCTGCTTCACGATCCTTAACGGACTCCTCTACGGTGGAAAGAAATCAATGGGCACGATAATTGATCTAAATGGATTAATTCTACAACCCATGCAAACTAATCAGACTTATGTACCGTATTCTTTTTACTCTACTCTTAGCGATTCTTTGTCAATCTACCTATGCCCAAAAAAAGGCGTTTAAAAATGGATTTTCTTTAAGGCTTCACTACTATTTGCCAGGTGAGCACTTTGAGGAGGCCGACTTAGATGCTGAAAACTACGAGCTGGATTTGTACCGGCGACAAGCCAACGGTTTTGGATTTCAGATTGGCAACATGTTCTATTTAAACGGCATCCCATTAGGAGAACGCTGGCGACTCGGTATTGATGCCGCCTATTTAAAAAACACTTTTGTTCGAAGCCGATACACACCGCTCGATCCCAATGAGGAAGATGCTGAGGGCTTCAGTTATTACATTACCACCGAAGTGGGTCCTTTTATTAGTTATTCTCCCAGATCTGATATGGCCATTGATGCGGTTGTTCGCTTTGGTCCGCAATTGGTCCTGGGATGGGCTATTCCCGGCAATGGGGGCCGATTAGGTGAAACAGCTGCGCTAAACCTACGCACCATTCCAGCGGTATACTACCACTACAAAATATTTATGGCAGGCGTGGAAGGAAGCATTGGAAGATTAGGACACCCCAGCCAGCAAAGTGGCTCAGGAATCGGGTTTACTTCCTACCGGCTTGTTGCCGGATTTAAATTCTAATACGTAAAAGTGAGGGATCGGGTGAGGCTTAGATCGACATGATGTCGGCTTCTTTCTCTTCGATCAGCTTGTCCACCTTATTAATATGAGCATTGGTAATGGACTGAATTTCTTCTTCTCCATCCTTCGCCATATCTTCTGGCAATCCGTCATTCTTAAGCTTCTTAAGCTCATCATTGGCTTCCTTACGGAAAGAGCGAACAGAAACTTTGGTCTTTTCGCCTTCGGCTTTTGCCTGCTTTACCAAATCACGGCGACGCTCTTCAGTAAGAGGTGGAATATTAATGATGATCATCTCCCCATTGTTCTGAGGATTGAAACCTAAATTGGAGTTGATAATCGCCTTTTCGATAGGATCCAGCATCTGCTTTTCCCAAGGCTGAATCGAGATCATTCTGGCATCTGGCGTATTCACATTGGATACTTGACTCAGAGGAGTATTGGATCCATAGTATTCTACCATGATTCCATCGAGCATTCCTGGTGTAGCTTTTCCAGCTCGAATTTTTAGCAATTCTTTCTTCAGGTGGTCCAGGGAACTATTCATTGAATCCTTGGCCATATCGTATACCATTCCTAACTCTTCTTCCATATCTCAATCAGTTTTAGGTGCCGTAAAAATAGAAATTTCCCTTACACATCAACCAGGGTACCCACTTCGTCGCCTACTACAACCTTTCTCAGGTTACCGGGCTTATTCATATCAAACACAATGATGGGCAATTTGTTCTCCTGGCAAAGAGTAAAGGCCGTCTTATCCATTACGTTAAGCCCCTTAAGCAGTACTTCTTCAAATGAAATCTTGTCGAAACGTTTCGCTGAAGGATCCTTTTCGGGATCGGCTGTGTATACTCCATCCACGCGGGTTCCTTTTAGGATAATATCCGCATCAATTTCGATAGCTCTCAAAGAAGCAGCCGTATCTGTTGTAAAATAAGGGTTTCCTGTACCTGCGCCAAAGATCACAATACGGCCTTTTTCCAAGTGACGTACCGCTCTTCTTCGGATGAAAGGTTCAGCGATTTGTTCCATTTTAATAGCGGAAAGCAAGCGGGTTTTCAGACCCACCCCTTCCAGAGCAGATTGAAGTGCCATAGAATTAATCATCGTAGCCAACATACCCATGTAGTCGCCTTGAACGCGATCGATGGCACTGTTGTCCGATTGCACGCCACGGAAAATATTTCCTCCGCCGATTACAATGGCCAGCTCCACTCCCGTTTCCATAACCTGGATGATATCTTCGGCATAAGTCTGCAAACGATCGTGATCGATTCCAAAATCCTTATTGCCCATTAAGGCTTCTCCACTGAGTTTCAACAATATCCTCTTGTACTTCATATCATCCTTTTGAATCGGAAAATTAGGACAAAAAAAAGAGAGATGGCTGAGCCAATCTCTCTTTTTCTAACAGTTTATTAAAGATGATTACGACAGGGTAATCAACTTAAATCCTTCAACGACTAAATCGCCGTCAACTTCTTTCAAGTATTGCTTTACAGTCTTCTTGCTTTCTTTGATAAACTCCTGGTTCATCAAAGTTTTCTCTTTGAAGAACTTGTTCAATTTACCAACAGCAATTTTCTCGGCAATTTGCTCAGGCTTACCTTCTGCGATAGCTTGCTCTTTACCGATTTCCATTTCCTTCTGCTTAATTTCTTCAGAAACACCAGACTCGTCCAAAGCAACAGGAGCCATAGCTGCTACTTGCATAGCAACGTCTCTTCCGATTTCAGCATTTTCTTTGTTGATTCCAACCAAAGAAGCCGTACGGTTACCTGGGTGGTTGTAAGCTACAACACACTCAGCGGAGATCATTCCGTAGTCAGAAACTTCCAACTTCTCACCGATCTTACCCATTTGGTTTTCGATTGCTTGAGCAACGGTTTCACCACCCATGTCCAAACCAGCCAACTCTTCTTTCGAAGAAGGAAGGTTGTTCAAAGCCAGGTCAGCAATAGCGTTTGCAAAGTCAACAAAATCCTGGTTTTTAGCAACGAAGTCAGTTTCGCAGTTCAATACCAAGCTGATTCCGCTTTTTCCGTCGGTAGCAGTTTTAGCCACTACATAACCTTCGGCAGCATCATTCTCACCACGTTTAGCGGCGATCTTTTGTCCTTTCTTTCTCAGAATCTCGATGGCTTTTTCAAAATCACCCTCAGCTTCAACCAAGGCGTTTTTACAGTCCATCAAGCCCAATCCGGTTTGCTTTCTGAGCTTATTAACTTCTGCAGCTGTTACAGCCATTTTTCTCTTTTATTGAAATGTTAGTGTAATTATGCTTGTTCTTTTTCCTTAGCAGCTTCAGCTTGGCGCTTTTCTTTGATCGCTTTGCGCTCAGCCAAACCTTCGCCAATCGCTCCGGCAACAATGCTCAAGATCTTGTCGATAGACTTGGCCGCATCATCGTTCGCAGGAATTGGGAAGTCGATCAAACTTGGATCAGAGTTCGTATCCACGATAGCGAATGTTGGGATGTTCAAGCGACGAGCTTCTTTTACTGCAATGTGCTCTTTTTTCACGTCAACGATGAAAAGAGCAGCGGGCAAACGGTTCAAATCGGAGATAGAACCTAAGTTTTTATCCAACTTGTCTTTTTGACGCTTAAGCAACAAACGCTCTTTTTTGTTTACACCGGTAGCTTCTGGATCGTTCAGTACTTTTTCGATTTGACCCATTTTGCGAATCGCCTTGCGAATAGTCACAAAGTTGGTCAACATACCACCTGTCCAGCGCTCAGTTACGTAAGGCATATCTACAGAAGAAGCAGCTTCTGAGATAACATCACGTGCTTGTTTTTTAGTAGCAACAAACAAAACTTTCTTTCCAGCAGCAGCAATTTGTTTCAATGCGTTGCAGGACTCTTCCAGTTTTGCTACGGTCTTGTGAAGATCGATTACGTGGATTCCGTTGCGCTCCATGAAGATGTAAGGAGCCATGTTGGGATTCCACTTTCTTTTGAGGTGTCCAAAGTGAACTCCTGCTTCCAGAAGTTCTTGATAATTGGTTCTCGCCATGATTAACTATTTAAAAAATACTCCTGGAATCTGCCAGGCCAGCGTCAGGTTCTCATTCCAGCGACTCCACCAAAAAGGAGCATCCTGTAGCACGATGCCACAGGATTGGATACAGAACCTCTGAAAAAATTCTTAACGTTTAGAGAACTGGAATTGCTTACGAGCTTTCTTCTGACCCGGCTTCTTACGCTCAACCATACGAGGGTCACGTGTCAAAAGGCCTTCAGCACGCAAAGCAGGACGATACTCTTCGTCTACTTTAACCAAAGCTCTTGCGATAGCCAGACTCAAAGCTTCTGCCTGTCCGCTCATTCCACCACCACTGGCGTTAACTTTTACGTCAAACTTTCCAGCATTCTCTGTTACCTGAAATGGCTTATTGATGATTTGCAGGTGCTCTGCAGAGGTAAAATATTCATTAACCGCTTTCTTATTAACCGTGATGGATCCTTTTCCCTCGGTCATGTAAACACGGGTAATGGCTGTTTTTCTTCTACCTACTGTATTAATGACTGCCATAAATTCTTATTTAATGGTATTAATATCAAATGAAACAGGCTTCTGAGCCTCGTGGCTGTGCTCGCTTCCAACCACAACGTGAAGGTTGCGGTAAAGCTGGCTTCCCAAACGATTTTTAGGCAACATACCTTTAATCGCTTTTTCAAGCACACGCTCAGGATGTTTTTCCAACATCTCTCTTACTGAAGTAATGCGCTGTCCACCTGGGTATCCAGTGTGACGAACGTATTCTTTAGTATCCATCTTGGCTCCGCTCAGGGTAATCTTCTCGGCATTCACAACAACTACGTTGTCTCCGCAGTCCGCGTGAGGTGTAAAGCTAGGCTTGTGCTTTCCTCTCAACAAAAACGCCACCCGTGCAGCCAATCTTCCCAGAGTTTGTCCTTCAGCATCTACAAGCAGCCAATTCTTGTCAGCTGTTTCCTTGTTTGCTGAAACTGTTTTATAACTCAAAGTATCCAAAACTCTTCTCTTTTAATTGTTACTAAAAACAAACACCCCCAAAATCGGGGGTGCAAATTTAGAATTTATATTTTGAATGTACAAAACTTTCCTACACAGATAACTCACAAAATCTTTTGAGGATAATTTTGCACCTGTAAATACAGTATACCAATTAGTTGCACTTCTTCTCCAGAAGGGCCTTTACGGTAATATCCACATCATTCCAAAGCTTGGATACGCCGTCTTCTCCTTTGTGCAATTCGTAACATACAGCGTTGAGTGAATCAACTGCAGCAGTAGCTTCCCACTCAGCCAAATCAACTGAACCTTTCAAAGTGAGGGAAAGACCGTCGATTTCATAATCCATAGTTACAATTTGCTGTTTTCCGTTCATCGTCAAACGTACTTCCACCAAATTTTCCTCCTCATTCATGGCCACAACCTCACCCTGCATCATCTCACCATCGGTTAGGTTACCGAAGAAGCGGTTGCCAATTTTCTTATCGCGATCAGCATTGTTACTATTCACGCTCGAGGTGTAAATACTCAATTGAGCGTCGTTGAGCAGCTGAGCAGGGTTTTCCTTTGTACCATTGGCTACTACGCTCACAGAATCAAAGGTTCCGCCAACGCCAGTCCTTTCGGTAAACTTAAACGCCGTCCAATCCACACTAACCGACGCTGGGTCGATGGTGTAGCTGCAGCTTTCGCTGTCGAGTTTTAGGTTTTCTTTTTTTGTTTCGGTTTCATTCGACCCCGACTCACCACCACAGGCGGTCAGCATAATTGAGGCCACCATAAATAGACCTGTCCAGTACTTCATGATTTCCAATTGAGAGATTTGCTAACAAATTTGGTACAAATCAGCCAGCAAGCGGTTTATTTTCCCTGGATTATTTTTCCAGCCAAATCGCTTTCGGAAGAATGGTATTGATAGAGGTACAATCCCTGAGACCAGGATTCGTGTGCTACCCGGTGCTCTCCGGCTTCGAGTCTTTCCCACTGATAGCTTTCCAAAACCTTACCGTTAACATCCATCACATCCAAACGAACGTCCTCTTCTCCACGTGGTAATTCCAACACCCATTCTAATCCTGTATCATAAATGCGGATAGAAGAAGCAGAAGTCATGTCGGCAGACAAGGTGTTTCCAGATACCACAACTTCCTGGGTTAGTACCTGATAACATTCGGCATTTACTAAAGCCAATTGAGATACGGTATACACTCCCTCCTCTTTAAATATATGTGTAGGATTCGTTTCATTCGATGATTCACCATCACCAAACATCCAGGCGATGGTTCGCATTCCTTCACTTTGATTATAAAAGGACACCTCGGTTTCACCAGCCAAATCAGCTCCCAAATTCACCACTTCAAATGCAGCAAAATTACCTGGAGCCTCAGTGATGGTTATAAATTCAGTTTGAGATTCGCACTGTCCCTGTACATCGGACACTACGGTCTTGTAAATTCCTGGCGCCAAATCTTTGGCCTTTTGATAATGTCCGTCTACTTCTATTAGCTGACTGTTTCCCTGAAGATCAAACACACTAAGGGACCAATTTGCAGGATCTACATTACTTAATAGAATGTCACCATCTTCTTTTCCCTGGCAAGTCTCGGTGGAGTAATACAACTCTTCATAAGGTTGAGACACCTGAAGGACGTAGCGGTGAACATTTTCATTTGCTGTTAAAGAGAATCGGATAGTATCTCCTTGTGACAAGGAACGGTAAGTATTTTCCTTTTTGTCATAAAGCACCATACAGAAATTACCCTCTGGCACCTGATCTACATGCAATTCAAATTGTCCGGATTCATGGCAACGGGTAATTAATGGAACTTCCAGCTTTTTTATTCCAGCTGGAACAGCGCTTACCTGTAATTCATCTCCGCCCATAGCAAATCCTAAGTCAGGAATAGCTCCAGGATTACCTATGATATAAGCATCGTGCTTGCCATCGAAATCAAGCGTTGCATCTTGCTTGAAATCCAAAGCACAATAAGTAACAATGTCTTCTCCCAAGTTTTTCAATGACAACTTGAAGCGGTTACTCAATGGCGCCGCTTTGCGGAAAGCTGCATCGGTATCCACTTTGTCATTCTCCTGGAAGGATATGGAATTGGTGGCACTATTAACGTGTACAAAGAATCCCTGATACTGTGCAATGTAGTTGGAAGGAGAAAGCAAATTAGTAGCTACATAACCACCACCGGTAAATACATAACCAACTGCATCAACTCCAACCAAGCTCACTTGATTCCAATCGATGGATGATGGATAAGGATTACCAATCAAGTGCCATCCCATTCCGCCAGTAAAGCTCAAGTTGGACAAAGTAATGTTTCCTTGATTAGGAGCTCCACTTAAGCTAAAGTCATAGGAAGAGAAATTAGGACCACCAGAATAATAAGAGAGTACATTCAAGTAGTTGTTGGAATTTCCAATGGACGATGGAGCTTGCCAGCCGTCATTAAAGCTTCCTGATGAACCAGCTGCCGCTTCATTGAAATAGAAGCAGGAAGATATTCCAGCACTCGGATTATTAGACCCAGAGAAGCCGTAGAAATACATTCCATTTGGATTGTTGGTCGCATCATACTTAATATCATTCAAAGTAGAGTTGGCGATCGGTGTTGAGATGTGGCGGTAATCCACTGAGTTTACAGCAGAAATATGTCGCTGAGAAGTAATGGTTCCTGATAAGCTACCTGTAATCTCACCAATGCTTGCTGTTCCGGACGCATCAGAGATTAAGGTTATTCTTCCCCCCGCGTTAAAATTACCGGTAGTAATCTCCAAACGGGTGCGGATCGATGTAGAACCGGCTACCACAGCCACTCCAGCTGAGTTGTCAATTTCCAAGACCCCAAATTCTGTCGTTCCGCTGATTTGCTGAGCCGAAGTTCCATTCATCACAATGGATCCGTTTCCATCGATTTGACCGTAACCGGACCAATCGCCTTCCACGTTCAGGTCATTTCCAGCAAGATCAATCACTCCGCCATTGTTCACAGAGACGGAACGAACGGTAGTGGCGGACATTACGGTAACCCGGTGACCAGGTAAAATGGTCACGTCGTCAGTAGGCCCTGGGACTGTTCCTCCCGACCAAGTGCTGGCCGTATTCCAGTCTCCATCCTGATTGGACTGGAAGGGCAGATCATCGCCTCCGGTAAATGTTCCCAACTGGGTTACACCTGTAGCCGAAAGCTGGTTAGAGGCTGTTTGGGCAGAACCAAAGCTGCTCCACTGGTTTGTAGGATCCAGAAAACGGGCAACTATTAAGGATTCCGTTCCCACAATATCAATGTCTGCATAAGACAGGGTCACATTGTAGTTGAAGTTGCTCACGTTGTTTCCGCCAACAACCCAGTAACGGGTAATTCTATTGGTAGGCGTACCTAAACTTGGGTGATTCTGGTCTACAGAACGGAAGGAGAAATAAGCTCCTGAACCCAAGGTAGCCGAGTTTAACGAGAAGGTAATCGGTGTGAACTGAGAGTTATCACCTACAGGAATGGTAATCGTAGAACCTGCACTGGAATAAATTTTACGAATCTCACCGTTTCCACTGGCCTGAATGTAAGCCGTGGATTGCCCCCCTGTAATAGTGGCACTGGCGTTCAATATCAAATTGCTGTTTGCCAATCTCAATCTACCAGAGTTAAGCACTAAACCTTCGGTAAGTGTCAAATCATTGGCCAGCGTAAAGTCTCCGATTATATTGAGCTCCAGGTATTTCAAAATGATGTTGGGCATGTTGGATGGAGGCGTAGTTCCTGATGGAACAATCACACTATCCTCAGCCAAGGGCACCTGACCATCAGCCCAGTTACAAGCATCAAACCAATCGGTGCTGTTTTCACCCGTCCATTCACCGTGAAGGCCACCTCCAATGATTCCGATTGAAACCACGTTGGAAATGTGCGTTCCACAAGCAGCAGAAGTTTGAACCCGGTAGTATGTTCGTGCCGCCAAATTAGAGGCGTTGTAAACAGTATCGGTAGCTCCAGAAATATTCGAAAAATTAGTTCCATCAGAAGAGCTCTGCCATTGAATCGATCCTTCAGAATCAACTACTTCTAAAGTGGTTCCACTTGAAGGACAAATCAATGTATCGGTAGCAGAAACTACACCGGCAAATACACAAGGCTCAAATTTGATATCGGCCTGACCATAAACCGTGGAGGTAATAATATTGGTAGGCATATTGTTCGTAGAACTGGCGTAGCAAGATCCATTAATGGTAATCTGCCCGCTGGTGGTCGGCATAGAAACCGAACCGTATAATCCAGAGCTCTGGCTATTCAAGCGAACGGCTACAACGTACTGCTGTCCACTGGTTAGGCTCACTGGAGAAATACTTGCGTAAGACCAATCTCCGTTGCCCGTAACATTGGTAGTAGCCAAAACAGATCCAGAAGGATAGGAGTACAAGCGAACAGTATGAGTAACTCCGTCTCTCCAACGGCCACCTAATTCAGTAACATTTCCATTGGCGTTGGCCGTGAACCGATAGCCCATATTGTAATTCCAGTTCAGGTTTTGAGCCGTGATTGGAGGATTCAAAGCCTGAAGTGGGTAATCCGGGTCGGTTACAGTAATCGTCAAAACGGTAGAGGTATCACCAGAACAACCTCCTCCCGAAACGTAAGTTCTATAGTGCATGGTTTGACCCAGAGGTCCGGTATTGTAGGAAGATCCTGTTGCACCACTGATGTTAGTAAAGTTGCTTCCATCCGTAGATTGTTGCCATTGAACGGAACCAATATTGTTGACCAAATTGATGGTCACACTATCCCATTTATTCAGAGAAGTTTGGCTCGCACTCAACAATCCGGCATAAGCACATGGCTCGAAACGCATATCAGCTAATCCATAGACATAGCTAGTAGTGGAATTTGTTGGCATCACATTGCTTGAAGAAACATAAGTTCCATTCAAAATCTCAACCCCGGCCGAATTTTGTGGAGTGGATAGGTTAGAATAGGTTCCGCTCGACTGCGCATTTAACCTCACCGCCACTACATATTGCTGTCCGCTGGTCAAATTAACTGGAGTAATAGAGGTGTATGCCCAATCCATAGATCCAGTCACATTAGCCGTAGCTAAAACGGTTCCCGATGGGTAAGCATAAAGACGAACGGTATGCTGAACGCCGTCTCTCCAGCGTCCACCCAATTCAGTTACCTGTCCGTTTTGAGTGGCCTCAAAACGATAACCCATGTTGTAATTCCAGTTTAGGTTTTGTCCGGTCACAGCAGGATTTTGCACCCGCAAAGGATAAAATGGATCCTCCCGGGAAACAACTAACATGTTTGAAGTATCGGAACCGCAACCTCCAGAAGTGGTACGTGTTCTAAAGTACATTTGAGAAGTGATGGCTCCAGAACTGACTTGAATTCCAGTTGCACCAGGCATGTCTGTAAAGTTCACTCCGTCTGATGAAGATTGCCATTGAATACTTCCAATGTTGTTTTGTACGGTTAGGGTCGTACTATCTCCTTCAATAACTTTTTCTGAACCGGCAGTAATGGTACCGGCGAAAATACAGGGAACGAAAGTAATGTCTGCCTGACCATACATGGCCGTGGTCACATTATTGGTTGGCATGTTATTGGATCCGAAAGCGTAGGAGGTATTTGAAATGGTAATTCCACCTTGATTAATCGGAAGAGCGATGTTGGTTCCGGATGAGTAACACCCGCTTGACTGGGAGTTTAATCGAACCGCTACCACGTACTCCGAACCGGCAGTCACGTTTACCGCTGTTCCTAATGTGTTGTAGGCCCAATTAATAGAACCGGTCACATTCGTGGATGCCAGCAGCGTACCCGACGGATAGGAATACAATCGTACGGTGTGAACCACTCCATCGGTCCATCGACCACCGAGTTGGGTTATCTGTCCATTCACATTTGCAGTGAATCGATAACCCATATTGTAATTCCAGTTAATATTCTGGTTTGTCAAAGTGGGGTTTTCCAGCTTCAGCGGACTCACCTGCGAGTACGCAGTTGTTACCCCAATAAATAAAGTTGCAAGCCATAGTAGGCTCGCCATTTTGAATTTCGTCATTTTCCCTAATCCTAAATTCAGACGTATATATCAAAACTATACGACGAGATTGAATAAAGGTTTTAATTCAGCTCAATTTGCCGCGTATTTCGATGAAAATCAATTTGATTCCACAAAATCTTAGTTCAACAATTATTTTATTCAGATTTTAGCGGAGTCTATGAAAACACTGAAGCTTCTGATCATTCTGTGCCTGTCAATTTTAACACTTAAAGGCCATGCGCAAACACCGGTAAAAAAATTGACGATTTCTTATTCGAACCTATCTACTTCGGATGGAAAAATCATGGTTTTGATTCAAAATGAGTCGGAAAAGGATGTTTCCAAAATGGTTTTACCCGTGTACAACAACGAAGCCTCCGTAACCCTTTTCTTAAAACCCGGAAAATATGGAGTCACTGCTTACCATGATGTTAATGGCAATGAAGAGCTGGACACCAATTTCTTGGGAGTTCCTACCGAACCCTATGGCTTCTCCAATGATGCCCGCGGAACTTTAGGCAAACCCGACTACCAGGATGTTTTATTTGACCTTTCCGAAGACCAGACTATTACCTTTGAATTAAAGTAATTCTTTCCTACATGATTTCCATTGAAGAAGCCTATCAGCGGGTGATCAACAACACCGAACTGGCATCTGAAGAATTGATTTCGGTTTCCGAATCGCTCCATCGACGGTTGACCCGAACTTTGGAGGCTCCCATACACCTACCCCTTTTCGACAACTCAGCGGTGGACGGCTATGCCCTCGGTCCGAATGTAAATCCTGCTGGAGCTACCTTTGAAATAGCGTATGAAGTACCTGCAGGTGACACTCAAAAAAGAACCTTAAATCCGGGTGAAGTGGCTCGAATCTTCACCGGAGCTCCAATACCCGAAAACACCGCATCGGTGGTCATGCAAGAGTTTACCCAAAATGATGGAAATACGGTAAGCTTTGCGGAAAACACTCCCTTTAAAGAAGGTAACCACATCAGGCGAAAGGGAAAAGAAGTAGAAATGGGCAAAGAGCTTTTTGACCGGGGATGGCACATTAATCCAGCCACCATTGGATTTCTATCTTCTCTCGGCATTGATCAGGTTCCCTGCTACACCGAACCTCAGATAACCATACTTTCTACCGGAAACGAACTGGTGGAGCCCGGAAAGGAGGTTAAACATGGAGAGATCTACGAATCCAATTGCCGTATGCTCATTGGTGCCTTGAATCAACTTGGAATTAGGCGAATCGAGGCACAAAAATTAGGCGATGACCTCGAACAAACGCTAAAGACCTTGAAGGCTGCCCTCAATCAATCAGACTATGTGATCATCTCCGGAGGAATATCCGTTGGGAAATACGATTTCGTAAAAACAGCCAATGAGCAATTAGGCGTAGAATCTTTATTTTACAAAGTGCGTCAAAAGCCGGGCAAGCCTCTATTTTTTGGAAAGAAAGAAAGCTGTCTGGTATTTGCCTTACCTGGAAATCCGGCAGCAGCTCTTACCTGTTTTTACCGCTACCTCAAACCTTCACTGGAAAAACACGGAGGCTCTAAAAACTTCGACCCATCTTTTCTAAAACTTCCACTGCAACAAGATTTTTTCAAAAAAGGAGACCGCGCCGTAATGCTCAAAGCATCTATTCAAAATGGTTCCGTTAGCCTATTGGATGGGCAAAGTTCGGCCATGCTCTACTCCTTCGCAGAGGCCAATGCACTGGTGCAACTTCCGACTGAAGAAAAGCAATACCATACAGGAGATGAGGTTTTGGTGATTCCCTTGTAGTTTTTCCGGATTTCGTTCGTTAAATTTGTGGGTATGAGCCACAACGAGTGGAACACCGGAATCATTCTTGCTGGGGGAAAAAGCTCAAGAATGGGAAAGGACAAAGCTTCGTTAACCCACGGAGGTCAATCCCTTCTCGAAAGACAACTGAACCTAGCCAAGCCTTTTTGCGAAGAGGTGTATGTATCTAGTAGCCATACTCGACATGAACTCAGCGGTACCTCAAGAATTCCTGATCAAGATCAAAACGAAGGTCCGTTAATGGGGCTCTACTCTTGTCTGCTTCATTCGCAAACGGATTGGAACCTGGTTATGACCTGTGACATGCCAGCCATTACCGGTACCGATATAGAGCTCTTATTAGAGAATAGACCTTGTGGAAAATCGATTATTTGCTACGCCAATGAAGATCGACTTTTTCCTTTCCCAGGTTGGTATCACCGTTCCCTTCTTCCGCATCTAAAAACCCTGCTTGATACAGGTCAGCGGCGAATGATTTCATTCGTGGAAAAGAACGATCCTGAAAAAATAACACCCAACACAGAAACCCTAAGCCACCTGATAAACCTCAACACGCCGGAAGCCTTTAGCGACTGGCAGGAAAACCTGGTGCAATGACCCTGACCATAAAGTACTACGGCCCCTTTGTGGACCTCATGAAAAAGAAGGAAGAAATCCGCCCTCTTCCGGCAGCGACCACCGTTCAAGGAATTCGAGATGCCCTGATTTCGTTTTACCCTCAGCTGGGTGAAACCGCCTTTCAAATAGCCGTAAACCATGAGTTCGTATCCGAAGATTGGGTAGTAGATCAGGATGCGGAAATCGCCCTATTTCCTCCCACACAGAGTTAGCATGAAAGCTATAATCCAATCCGCTTATGGCGAACCTGAAAAGGTTCTCAGTCTACAAGATGTCCCCACTCCAGAACCCAAGGAAGGAGAAGTTTTGATCCGAGTTCATGCCTCAGCCATCAACGATTATGATTGGAGCATGTCGAGAGGAAAACCCCATCTCTACCGGCTTCTATTTGGACTCACAAAGCCTAAAAATCCTATCCCTGGAATGGAGGTTGCAGGAACGGTAGAAAAACTGGGCCCGGGCACCACCCAATTTAAGCCAGGCGATGAGGTGTATGGAGACACGTCTGATCATGGATTTGGCACCCTGGCCGAATATATTTGCTTATCGGAAAAATCGCTGATAATCAAACCTTCAGCGATGTCTTTTGAGGAAGCCACTACCCTACCTCATGCCGGTCTGCTCGCCTACCAAGGATTATTTGAAATTGGGAATCTGCAAAAAGGACAAAAACTTTTGATCAATGGAGGCGGCGGCGGAGTTGGCACCCTTGGATTGCAACTGGCCAAAGCCTTAAATGTGGAAGTGACCGGCGTGGATACTGGGGGCAAATTAGAGATGATGAAATCACTCGGGTTCGATAACGTGATCGACTACAAAAAAGAAGATTTTACCCGAAGTGGAAAACAATACGACCTTATTCTGGACTGCAAAACCAGTAGACCTCCGCGCTCCTATTTGAGGAGCCTGAGCTCCAATGGGCATTATGTAACCGTAGGAGGCCATCTTAATCGACTGATGCAATTTGCCATTGCCTCACCACTCGTAAATCGCACATCATCCAAAAAGCTGAGTATCCTCTCCCTAAAACCCAATAAGGGCCTATATGAAATAAATCGATTGTTTGAAGACGGTAAAATCAAACCGATCGTTGACGGGCCTTACCCCCTGGAAAAGACTCCTTGGGCCATTCAATACTTTGGAGAAGGGCTCCACTCCGGCAAGATTGTAATTTCAGTTTTAGACTCAAGATCAAAGGGGTAAAGTCAATTTTTCTATTTTCGTTGTCAGTAAACCAATGGATCAACATGATTCTACACCAAACCAATAGAATTAGAATCCAATCATTTATCTACAAAACCAAACAAGATGAACATCAAGCTAACATTTTCATGTGTGTTTTTTTTAGCACTTTTCAGCATTAATTCCTACTCCCAAATCCAATTGGTGAGTAATGGCGATTTTGAAAACAACACTTTTACCGGAAACCTTAAACTCTGTACCAATTCAGGTCTTTCAGACTGGACAGTAACCAGCCATGAAATTGATGGAATAAATGATTCCTGGTCGGCCAACAACAATTGGCCTGACGGCACGGGATGGTATGTCGATCTGGTAGGCTCCTGCTCTGGCAACTCAAGCCTCGGAGTGCTCAAAAGCAATTCCTTTGACCTTAAGGCCCACCACAGCATCAAACTAAGTTTTCAATATGGATCGGAACTAGCCCAGGTAGACGCTAAGGTTTCTATAAAAACGGCCGCAGGCAACACGCTTAGAAGCTGGACGGTTCAATCACCAAGCATCAACACCTGGTTCACCTTTGAAGACAGCCTGATTGTTTCGGAAAGCGAACCCGGTTGCTACCTTGAATTTGAAGGAACCATGCCCTCTTTTCAAACCGGAGGTGTGGCCATCGACAACGTCTCTCTGTTATCTGAAAGCTTGGAAACATCGGTTACTGAATATGAATTTGGTCAAAAAATTCGCTTATTCCCCAACCCCTCACAGGCTAAATTTACCATCGATCTTGGAGAAACAACATCCAACGTTCACCTAATCATTACTGACATAGCAGGCAAGCAAGTAAGCGAAGCAAGGTTTAAATCCGTTGAACAAATCCATGGAAGCGTTATGGAACCTGCTGGAATATATTTCATTACGATCAAGACGGATAACAATATCGCCACCATGAGATTTATAAAACGGTAAAAGCTTTATAAAAAGTAAGCGGTAAAAATTGTGGGATCAAGAGAAGAGATGTAGCCGCAAAGACTAAGAATGAGTGTGAGCACGAAAACGAAGAAAATCAGATTCAAGTACTCCTCGCTTCTCGCTTCTCGCACTCGAACCTGATTTAGTAGCCTCATCAGGAATCGAACCTGAATCTTGGGCTCCGGAAACCCACATACTATCCATTGTACTATGAGGCCGGAAAAGATTTTGCAAGTTTAGTGCAATTTTTTGTTCTATTCTATAGGAAATTCGAGGTTTAGTCTTTCCGCCCAGTCCAATTTCTTAGGCAGTTCGCGGGAATTAAACTCCAGATGAATAACCCTTCTTCTCTTCTCGGTTTTGGATTCAGCGGAAGCATGTAGCAGCAGAGGCTTCATCAACATAACCCCTCCAGCCGGAACTTCGGCAGTATAGGGATTGGACAAGGTAGTGATCAATCGAATTTCCTCGTCGGTCAGTCTTTTTTGGTGAGATCCGGGAACCACTTTCAAGGCTCCATTTTTATCGTCTGTATCATCCAGGTGAATTCGGATAGTAAATCCACGTTGGTTAATTTCTAAAGGTGGGCAAACGCTAATCACACCGGATTTTTCGGTCCAGGAAGTAAAGTCTTTTACCTCTTTTTTCTTGTTGACGTTAATGGGAACATCCTGATGCCAGGTAACATACCAATTGGCTTTTGGTGGTTTGTCAAAATAGATCGCCTTGGTTAAAAAGGCCTTGGGATCAATGGTACGAATAACGCGTAGCATATTTTGATTAAGAAGAGCAGAGGACAGATCAGGAACCTCCTGCAACAACCTTCTACAAGCGAATGTTTTTCCGTTCGGATCAATCACGGGATCCAATAGCGCCAATATTTTCCGAATTTCCCGACTGGTGTACAATTGATTCAGCTTGGCATAACCCTGCTTTTTCAATTTTTTTCTGGCCTTCACCAAGCCCTTCTCCGAAAGTTCGGTATCGTACATATCCACCGCTCCTTTCAACCGATATCGAATGCTTTGCTTCAAACTATCAGGTGCGATTACTTTCATTCCGTCACCAAAGGCCAAAATCTCTTTTTCCAACTCAAAGTTGTGCTGCACCTTCATGGAAATTACCGCTCCGTTCGAATCCCGACTAACCATTTTTTGGGAGGGATGCAAAGGCTTTGTTAATACGTAAGGGGCGTGTTTCGGCGAAACCAGTAGGGTCACTTTCACCGGATCTTTACCGGCAGCAACCGTTACTCCAATTGCATGTTTAAAATAACTGAGCGCATCAAAGCCCGGGTAATCGCGGTACCTTTTTTCGGAATGCTCAATTTTTACGATCCGGTCAATGGCCAGGATCATGATGTCCTCCTGCTTCTTTTTCCGTCCCATCAAAAACCATCGGTTGCGGTACTCTTTGAGCAAAAAGGGATGAAAGTCAAAAGAATTAGCCTGCCTGGCCTTGAAGGATTGGTAGGTTATCCGCAAGGCTTTCTTGTTTATAATGGATTGGTAAAGAAAGTCGAGATGCTCAAGTCCTTTTAGATCTTCATTCTTTTCAAAATCGATCACCGGTCGGGTATTCGTCTTTTGGGAATAAATATGATCCTCCAGCTTTTGGACCATCCCGTCCAATTCTCTGAAATGCGAGAAGCCCTGAAATTGCTTCATGAACTCCACCGCTTCACTCAGGTGACTTAAATCCTGATCGGTAAGCGGAATATTGGTGATACTGTAATTGGGATCTTCGTAGGTATAATACTTCCGATCCACCACTATAATGGGAGCATTGTAACCCAGCTTGTCGCTCCTCATCATCTGGATATCAGCCTGAACGGATCTTTTACTCACCCCTTTATCGATACCCTCGTAATCGTATAAGGCTTCTGAACAAGCCTCAATAAGATCATCAAGAGTCCATTTTCGGTAGCGGTTTTGTAGGCACTTATCAAGGGTTTTGTATCGGATCAGTGCATTTCTATTGACGGGCATTTCTGGGAATTTTCGAGAAAATTAAAAAAAAGATTTTGCCACGCAAAAAGATTGCGCAATAGCCCTATACGTTTGCTTCGTGAAATTGAAAAACAACCAACACATGGGAGGATAAATCCCAACCAATAAGAATCAGATTTCAGCTTGAGGAAGCCGACCATAACCATCCAAATCAACCTCCTCAGGTGCAACCAAAATCTGATTTTGGAGCGGTAGCTTAGTTAGTCAAGCGCCCGGTTGAAGCCCGGGAGTCAGGGGTGCAATTCCTCTCCGCTCCACAACTGACCATTCTAACCATTCTTCGGAATGTAAAGCAATGGCCACGGAATTCTTATCTGCTGAATATCGAAGGGACGCCCAAGATGTAACGGATAAGGAATTCCAACATTCGGAGAAAGATCGGTGGAAGCACTACTGGCGCTGGTGGTTGGTAGTTTGCATCAGGAAGTGGTTAAAGTCCACGGCTCTTACACCAAGCGGGAGCCACAGTTTGGAAAAGTCCTGATGACTGCTGAAACCAATCTTATCTGAATTTGAGAGTCGAGATTCCAGACTCGAGCTCCGATTGCTGTCGGACGAGAGTCGAGGACAGGCTTTCTCTTGATCTGGTCCTTTGGGGTAATGGCTATCCTTCCTGACTGTCTATCAGGCGATACGGGTTCAATTCCCGTAAGGACCGCAATTTCAGGGACGAGTTTGAGAGGCGAGGACGATCTTTTTTTCGAACTCGCCTCTCGTTCGTTTTAGGCTGCTTTCCTTGGGGTGTTTTTTTTCTTTCTGGCCACCACCTTCATCTTCTTTTTGGAAGGAGTTTGGTTCTTGACTGGCTTTTTCTTGCTTGATGCCACCTTTTTGGCCTTTGTGGATTTACTGCTCTTGATTTTCTTCCTGGAAGTAGGCTTTTGCTTTTTGGCTTCCGACTTTTTCTTGGATAGCGTTTTCTTCTTAGCCTCTGCCTTCTTTTTGGCGACCGATTTTTTCTTCTTGAGTTCAGCCTTCTTCTTTTTTGCTTCGGCTTTTTTCTTTTTCAATTTGGCTTTCTTCTTCGCTTCTGCCTCTTTCCTGGCCAGCGCTTTTTTCGCTTTTAACTCGGCCTTTCTTTTCGCCTCTGCTTTTTTCTTCGTCAAAGCCTTTTTCCTCTTTAGCTCAGCTTTCTTTTTCGCTAAGGCCTTCGCTTTTTTCAACTCTGCTTTTCTTTTTGCTTCTGCCTTCTTCTTGGCAAGTGCCTTTTTCTTTTTCAACTCGGCCTTCTTTTTGGCTTCTGCTTTCTTTTTAGCCAAGGCCTTTTTCTTTTTGAGCTCCGCTTTCTTCTCTTCCTTCTTCTTGGCCAAGGCTTTTTTCTTCTTCAACAGAGCCTTCTTTTTCAATTCCTCTTTTTTAGCTTCTTCCTTTTTCTTCTTTGAATTTGTCTTCTTTTTAGAACTACTCATGGTATTTGATTTTAGAACCGCAAATTCACTTGATCAAGGTGAAGCGGAAGGATTCATATTAATTTGACTAATGCCAATTTTCTGACACGCCAACAAAGTTAATTTAGCATTTACGCAATGTTAATGCACTGTTAAGCAAAACAATTAAACATGAGGTGTTAAAAACCTTACAAAACCATATAAACCAGCAATTTAAATCAAACACACATAAAACTAAAGCCACTTCAATAATTATAAATAATGACTACAAAAACCGATAATACGTATCATGTCTGCGTTTACATTTATGGAGCCTAAAGATTGATTCGCGGCAATCAGCATGGCCGCTTTTCACTGATTATCAGCAACTCTCAAACTATTTTTCAAAAAAAATATCGATACGCAATTAGGCTGCGTATTGCCATTTCACCTTTGTCTCATCAAATTAAAAAACGTTCTTTTAAAATATTGTGCTGAGGCACGGAAGACAGTAAATCATTCTCTCTTGGAAAACCTGACCAGGGTTTCTGTATAGCCCGGGGGTGTAATTAGGACTACCTATTTATATGCCGTTTCCAGGTTAGGATATTTACTACCACTCTGTAGGTCAAGGGTTCGAATCCCTTATTCCGGATAACCGGAATTAGTTCAGTTAGGTTAGAACAACAGACTCAGGGGTTGCGGGTTCGATTCCCGTGCACGTTATGGCGTGTTAGCTCAATGGTAGAGCACTGGACTCTTAATCCAGCGATGACTGAAAATCATCCCCACGTAAAAGCTGATCTCTTGTAAAACGGATCTCCGAAATCAGTACGAGGTAAAACCGGTTTAAAGTCCATGGGTTTGAGCTGACCTTTTAGGAGGTTGCTTGGCCTAATGAATGAAGAACAGCCCGATTGGAGTCCGGAAAATCAGGATACCGTCGGAGGCGTTTTTAGGACTGACTTTTTCTCCGGGTGACTTTGAGCTCCATCAAGGTCATCTCCAGCATAAAGTCACTGTTGAATTCAACTCCAACTCAATGACGATCCCACTCGATGAAGGTGGTTTTGCCCACGGCTGATTTCTTTAAAAAAAGAAACCATTTTTATTAACCAAAAGCCTGGTGTGTTGACGTAAAACACGAGGCTTTATAAAACTATACGTCATGATACAAGTACGAATAAATGTAGGAAAGGTGGGTATAGTCACCCGAAAAGGAGATTACCGCAAAACCCTAACAGCCGGTGTACACTGGGTTGGATTTTCCGATAAGGTGCGATTGTATGATCAAGCGGTAATCTACAAGTCTGAAAAGGACCTTAGCATCATGCTTCGAGATGAGCATTTCGCCAGCTTGGTAGAAGTACTGGAAGTAAGGGACCAGGAGATTCTATTGAAATACCTGAACGGAAACTTCGATAGTGTCCTTAAACCCGGTCGCTATTTCTACTTCAAAGGCCTTTTGAAATTGGATTTTGTACGGGTTGACTTGAGCGAAGTAGAAATTGATGCCGAGGTGGATCAAAATCTATTTTCTCTGGGAGCAATGACCCCTTATGTACGAAGCTTCACCCTGTCTGCTCATGAGGAAGGCCTCCTGTTTGTAGATGGAAAATTGGTGCGAACCTTGGCAAAAGGGACACACTACTTCTGGAAAAATCAAACTTCCGTAGAGGTTTTGAAAGTGGATAAACGACAGCAACAACTCGAAATCTCCGGTCAGGAAATTCTGACTCGGGACAAGGCTGCGCTTCGAATCAACTTCTACACCCGATACCGGGTTATCGACACTGTGAAGGCGTTGATGGACAACAAAGATTACGAGAAACAACTCTACATCTTGATGCAATTGGCCCTTCGGGAATTCATCGGAACCTTGAGTCTCGACGAATTGCTGGCCGACCGTGATTCTGCTTCTACTTTCATCCTCAACAAACTGACCGACAAACCCAACCGGTTGGGAGTGGAAGTAACCGACTGCGGAATCCGAGACATCATCCTTCCCGGAGAGGTTAAAGATATCCTGAATCAGGTGCTGGTGGCCCAAAAAAAGGCCCAAGCCAATACCATCACCCGAAGGGAAGAAACAGCCTCTACACGAAGTTTGTTGAACACCGCCAAATTGATGGAGGACAACAAAATGCTGTACAAACTGAAGGAAATGGAATACGTTGAAAAGATCGCGGAAAAGATCAACAGCATATCTGTTTCTGGAGGAAACCAAGTAGTAGACCAACTGCGAGAGTTGTTCTCTTAATAAACCAACTAATTGAGAGGCGAGGCTCGGGTGGCGAGAAGCGAGGTTTGGATTAATTTTTAATCCTGCTTCTCCTGCCTGACCTCAACTCTCCTTTAAACACAAGCACTATAACTATGAAACAAGTAATCAGCACAGAAAGACTTCCAATCAAAATGTGGTTGGAAAACTTAGAGGATAGCGCCTTGAACCAAGCCAAAAACCTGGCTAATTTACCCTTTGCATTCAAACACATCCCGCTTATGCCGGACAGTCATACCGGGTATGGAATGCCGATCGGCTCCATTTTGGCCACCCAATCTGTGGTTGTTCCAAATGCCGTAGGAGTTGACATTGGTTGCGGAATGTGCGCTCTACGAACTGACTTACAGGAAATCAGTCAAAAGGAATTAAAATCTACCCTTGGCATTGCCCGAAAACTCATTCCATTGGGATTCAATTGGCATGATGAGCCTCAGGAAGATCATTGGATGCCTGAGCTGCCAGAAGAATTACCATTGGTATCGGAAGGTTTTGAAAAAGCCCGTTATCAAGTGGGTAGCCTGGGAGGTGGAAATCACTTTATCGAGATTCAAAAAGGAAGTGATGGATACATCTGGATCATGATTCACTCGGGAAGCCGAAACCTGGGTTTGAAGGTTGCTAAGCATTACAACAAATTAGCGAAGCAGCTCAATGCCCAATACCATTCGCAAGTAACCACGGATCAGGACCTGGCCTTTCTTCCTCTTGGCACTCCCGAAGCCAAGCTTTACCTCAAGGAAATGAAGTATTGCGTTGAATTTGCCCTGAACAACCGAAAGCTTATGATGACCCGAATGGTGGAAGCATTGACCGAAGTGAAAGGTGACTTTGAAACCGATGAAATCATTAATAAGTCGCACAACTTTGCGGCCTGGGAAAACCATTTTGAACAAAATGTACTCGTCCATCGAAAAGGAGCAACCCGGGCCTTTAAAGGTGAATTGGGAATGATTCCAGGATCTCAGGGCTCGCACTCCTACATTGTAAGGGGACTGGGCAACCCACAAAGTTTTGCCTCCTGTTCTCATGGTGCAGGACGAAAACTGGGTAGAAAACAAGCCATTCGTGAACTGGACCTTCAAGAGGAAATCAATCACTTGAATGAAATGGGTGTGGTACATGGAATTCGTCATCCGAAGGATTTGGACGAAGCCACCAGTGCCTACAAGGACATTCAGGAAGTGATGAGCAATCAGACCGATTTGGCCGAGGTGGTGGTGGAATTGACCCCACTGGCTGTGTTGAAAGGTTAATGAAATACCCTAATCTGGCTCTCTGAATAAGCTGAGAGTTGGATTAGGGTTATATCTCTTTTCCATTTCGATAATGAGCAACTCTCTCTAATTTATCCTGAGCATCAAAGAACTCGACCTTACCTTCTATTCTATCATCTACATGGTGATACTTTACATATCCACCTTCTGAATAGTAACCTATTGCAGGGCCCTCTCTTAGATCGTTTTGAAACATATCTTCTGATTTGAGAGTTCCATCTTCATAGTAGAAATACCAGACTCCTTCAGCCTTCCCGTTTCTATAAATTCCGTGTTTCTTTTTATTACCATTAGGATACCAGGAATTGTATTCACTATGTGGCACTCCATTTACGTAGGAATAATGGGTTTTGAGAGTTCCATCCTCATACCACATCTTAAAAGGGCCATGAGGAATATTATTTAACTCAGACCACACTCTATCTATGTTCCCATTAACATACAATTCGGTAAATTGGAGTGTATCACCTGAGATTCGAATGATCCGATGGCAGTGACCAGAACGATCGTATCTTTTCCAAGTTCCAATTCTCTCTCGATCTTTAATAGTGCCTGAATACTCCACCTCGGTGGTTGAATAATAAGACTGAAACGGACCATCCTCAACATAATGCCGATCTGTGGAATCACCATATAGTACGTCAAAGTGGGTGTAATTTCCCTTGAGATCAAAATGATAGATTGTATCTACATCCAGGTAATTCTCAGTTCGTCCTTTGCAGCGAATAAAACCATTCGAGTAGAAATAGACATAGCGTCCAGATTCCACAGTCTGTTTATCTCCGAATGGAACCCAACTTCCCTTGCCCGTATTCATATCAATAAACCAGCACCAGTTTTCATTCCTTTTTTCGGGATCATTGATAGAATCTTCATCGCATCGAACAAAGCAGAGAGTAACAAACAACACACCCAGAATGGATTTCAAAATTTGGCTTATAGACATGGCTGGATTAAACAAGGCTTAAAATTAAAGCATACCAAACATTCTTCGAGTGAAACTCTTATTCCATCATCTAAACTTTTCCAGTTTCATCGAACATCGGTCATGAATTTTCAATTCCCAATCAAGCTCTTCTCCGCCTCCTAAACTCAACCGGAGTTACTCCAAACTTTTGCTTAAATGATCGGTAAAATTTTTGTCGGTTTCCAAAACCTGAACCGATTACCACCTGATCAATGGTATCGCTGGTGGAAAGAAGGGCATCGGCCGCTCGGGTTAACCTCACTTCTCTGATAAATTCGGAGGCGGTCAATCCAAGAAGAGATTTCATTTTCCCATGAACATTGCTTCGACTCAAGGCCAATTCCCGACAAAAAGCTTCAACGCCAAAGTCTTTATTGATGTGGTATCGCTCAACAATGGATTTAGCTTGATCTAAAAACTCCTGATCCAGTTGCGACCAATGCTCCGACTTAACGGGCCTGAAGGGATTCTCCTTAAATAGCTGATGAAGTCGCTCCCGGTTTCGGAGCAAATTATGGATACTCGCCAGTAATTCATCCGGATCAAAGGGTTTGGAGATATAGTCATCCGCATCCTGATTCAATCCGGCCAACCTACTCGTTTTGTCAGCCCGAGCGGTGAGCAAAACCACGGGAATATGACTGGTTTCTCTTTTACCCTTAAGCGATTTCAGCAACTCAAATCCATCCTTCACGGGCATCATGATATCACTCACAATCAGGTCCGGTTGTTCCTGAATGGCTATTCCTTCGCCCTCCTCTCCATCCCGGGCAAAACTGAGATCGAAATGACCAGCCAACAATTCCTTTAGGAGCATCTGCAATTCGAAATTGTCTTCTACAATAAGAATCTTTTTACCAGACTTTTCGGGAAGGATCCGAATAGTTGATGGCCCTGAACTCTTTTCAATGGGCACTACTTTGTCGGCAACCTTGTTTCTGGAAATTTGCATGGGCCATTGAATAGAAAACCGCACTCGGTTTTCGGCCTGATTATCTACTTGAATGCGTCCTCCGTGAATGTCTACAATTTCCTTGCAAATGCTTAGGCCTAATCCACTTCCCGTGTACAAATCGGAATCCTCTCTAAAGTGCCTTTTGAAAATATCTCTCTGAATATTTTCATCCAATCCTTTCCCGATGTTTTCTACCTCGATCAACAACTTCTGCTCAGCATCATCAACCCGAACCCGGCAATACACCTCACCCTGCTCAGGGCAGTGATGCCAGGCATTTTTGAGCAGGTTATTTAAGGCAATATTCAAGTGGTTTCGATCCGTTTCCACATAAACATGCCTATCCGATAGAACCAGATCAAAATGAATTCCCTTTTGGTTAAACAAGAGAGAAAAGTCCGCCTTCAAATAAGCCATAAAGTCATCCAGGGAAAAGGAGACTAAAGTTGGCTTCTTCTTACTTGAACTCGATCGGCTCAATTCAAGGATTTCGTCCACCATGGTCAATAGGTAATCCGTATTTCGGAGAATGGAACGAAACAGGCCCAAATCGTTTTGTTCGGCCTTACGCATTAGTTGCTTGGCCGGTGCTTGAATAAGGGTTAAAGGTGTCCTGAATTCATGGGAAATATTGGCAAAGAGTTCTTCCTTGGCCTCAGCCAAATCGAGTTGATTTTTGGCCAAGGATGCCTTTTTATCTACTTCCAGTTTCTCGGCTTGGGCCCGCAATTGAAGGCGTTTCTTTTTCATCTGGAAACGTTGGTAAAACCAAATTCCCCAGAAGACCAGAAGAATCACCAGGATGATAATGTATAAACGGGTTAATTGTAACTCTTTTTGCTTTTGACTAAGTAGTAGCTCCTGTACCTCTTTTTGGTGGATAGCCTGTTCGAGCTTAGTCTCACTTTCTGCCAACTCCATTTCTCGCTGTAAATGGGTCAGGTTTTCCAGAGACTGTGCCCGGTGAATACTATCTGTGGAGGTTTTAAAGGCCTTATGATAAACCAGGGCTTTTTTGAAGTTTCCTTTTTGCTCGTAGGATTTGGCTAATAAATCGTAGGCTTCCTGGAGGGTTTTACTGGTTGCCACATCCTCGGTTTCTTCCAAGTAGTGCTCGAGAGCCTCAATCGCTTCGGTCCATCTACTCTGTTGAGCCCGTAGCCTTCCGGTTTGAAAGTAAAAATCAGAAGGATAGACTTTGCCGTAGCCTTCCTGATTTAACGAAATGACCCTATCCCTAACTTCCTCCGCCTGCTTCAGATACCCGGCATCCACATTAATGGCCATTTCAAGAATGCTCAGATTAACTATTCTGTCTATACCCCCTTTATAAGCCGTGGCGGTACTGTCCAAAAAAGCCAATGCCTGATCATACTTTTTTTGCTCCCGATACAATTCC